>CALCXK010000001.1 GCA_937905835.1 uncultured Ilumatobacter sp.
GCAATACCGATCGCACCGTCACACGCGAACAGATCGATCGTGGCCGTGGTGCCGTCGTCGAGGGTGATGGTGCGTTGCTCAACGAACGTCGACTTCGGCACCCGACGCCCCTTCCCCCGCCGCGGTTTCTTCGACCCGGCTTTCGCAGCGGTCACCTTGTTGACCGACAGCCACCCGTGATCACGCATCAGACGTTGATGATGCACACCACGAAGAGCCGTGTCATACAGCACGCCCTGCGCGCCGGGGCAGTGCGGTGCGAGAGCACTGAAGCAGTCCATTGCCGCAGCGGCCTCTCCCCCAGGTGTCGGCACCCAGTCGACATCAACAATCACCCGGCCATGCACATCATTCGAACGCACCGCGACCAGGACCCACTTGGTGCCCCAGGCTGTTTCACCGGTCCCCTCGAAATGCAGCCCGGCATCGGGCTCGGCACGCAAGGGGCGCAGCTCTCCGGTCGTCTTGTTGAGCCGAGTATCACCGGGCTGCGCCCGGAAGAGAGGCGCCAGGACTTTGCCGTCGGCGTAGAGCATCCTCGACAGGTGGGGGTGGGTCCACGACCCTGGCCCGTCCGGATCCAACAACCCCAAACTTCTCGCCTGCTCGACCGCCAATCGCCGGTGCATCACACGCAGCTCAGCAAGGATCCCCGGATCGGTCAGCCATCGCGTCCGCGCATACAGGTAGTGGTGGCGGCGCATCGGCGCCTCCGGCAACCAGAGCGCTTGAACATGAGGGAACCGGTGCCGGATCAGGCTTTGCAGATGCCGCCACACGAGCGGGTGAGCCAACTCGACTTCCACTTGGCGGGCCGAGCCGTACACCGATAGCAACGCGTCGTACAGCAACCACATGAACACCGGATACAACCGGCGACGCCCACCACTCGACGGATCCTGCCCAGGCACCAGCCCAGCCAGCTCGTACAACGCAGGGTTAGCGACCAACGCCTCCAGCCGTTCCAACGACGCGACACCAGCCGACCGTGCCTTCATCGACTGGCGTCCTGCCAATCGAACGCGATGAACCGAGCGGTGCGATCCAGGCTCGACATACCCAACCGGCGAGCAACCTCATCAATACGGCCCGACTCCATGTGAATCTTTCGACCGGCCCACGCCGCTACCGACGCCGGCCGCACATCGCGCTCCCCCGCCAAACCAGCCCGCGTCAACACATCACCAATCGCGACCGACGCCGACACCTGCCCGGTCCCAACGTCACCAGAACCCCCGTACACGACGCGAGTCGCAGGGTCGGCGGGCAACGTCTCGACTCGCCGCCGGAGCTGACCGACACCCCAGTCCGTCAAATGCCCCGAACGCGGCGCCGTCGTCCGACCTCCGTGGATCCAGACGCGGTGACCGTCGAGGTCAAGATCTGTGACGCGGATCTGCGCGACCTCCACCGATCGACACGTTGCCTCGGCGAGCGCCCACGCCGATGCCCGCCGCAGATCGCTCAACGACCACAACGCATGGCCACGACACAACACGACCTCGTCGTCAGCCAGCGGGCGCGTCATCAGCGGTGACCTGGGCGGCAGCACGAGATCCAACGTCGGGTCCCCAACCGCCACCCCCGATTCGCGCAGCGAGCGAAACAACAGCCGTAACGCCGACCGTCGCAGATGCAGCAAGGACACCGACGGGTCACTGCCGTCCGGGAGATTCGACCGGACGAACGCCGCTGCGATCTCGGCCGTTACGAACTCGGCGTCCTCCACGTCGAATCCCGCACCAGCAAACGCTACGAACCGGTCGAGGATCTGGCTGACGCGCAATGCCTGGCTCGTCGAAGCCCAAGATTCTGCGAGGACCGCACCGGCGCGTGCGACCGCTTCTTCGAGCGACCTGACGTCAGGTCGCGTATCGTCACTCATGTCGGCGCCTCCTCGTAGGTTCCGGCCAGGTCCCGGGGTGCTACCAACACCGCCGGGGCCACTTCAGTTCTGTTGTCTACAAGCGTAGGCTACCATCGCTCGCGTCGAAATGTCAACGGTTGTAGGCTCGACTTTGTGGGTCGCAAGGTGGATACCGACGAGCTGATTGACGCTCAGGGCGTGGCCGATTTACTCGGTCTCGCTCAACGCAACACGGTTTCCCTTTACCAACGCCGCTACGCCGACATGCCCCGCCCGGTCGTCGATCTCGGCCGAGGGCGCTGCAAAATGTGGCTGCAGTCCGAGATCATCCAGTGGCACGCTGAACGATAATTTCGGCATGGACTGGTTTACCGATCTAACCGGTTTCGTCGAAAGCGCTGCTGCGGTGCGGGAACATCTCTCAATCGATGGCGAGGTGTTGCGGTCTCGGCTCGGTCCACGGCCGATGGACTGGAGTAGACGTTCTTCCATCGATCGAGAACCAACTCCTCGCAGTCCAGGGCGTCGAAGCCCACCGCGAAATACCACTCGTGTAGCTCGCGCCAGCCCTCCAGCTTGTGGTCTTGAACGCGTTCCAACGCATGGGTGTTGGCGTCTCTTTTGTCGCGAGTGACGCCAATCTTCAGAGCGTTCTTTGAGGGGTGCGTCATCAAATAGACGAAGGCGGGCTCGTCCGGATCGAAGTGGGATGGGACAGGCCGGTACTGCCTCCACTCGCTGGAGCGTGACTCTAACCTCAGACAACGGAGTGCATCCTGGGCGGTCAGATGATTGCGAGCGCACCGCGTGCAGCGTTGGACAAGCATCATCGGTTCGACGTCGACTTGATCGGACCATTCATTCGTTTCTCCGTGTTCACCCGATGGGTTCTGTCGTCAGCTTCTCACGACGTCTCATCGGTATCTCGATACTGTTCTCTCTTCTCCTGTTGGTATCGGTTGCGCACCTAGGCCTTCCGCTAGCGCTTGTTGGTGTCCTTCGCCATCTCCATTCTCCTGAGTTTCGGTCGTGCCTTTGCGAATCTAGATGGTTCGTGCAAGGCGAGCACGGGCCGAAATGCCGCGCTTCGGATCTGGGCGTGAGTTCGGGCCTGATCGGGTAGGTGGTCGCGATCGCGCGAGGTCCCGTGTCAGCTCACAGATGCCGCCCCTGCCCCAGAACGCCTAATACACGTGTGATATTGACGGTATCCACGAGGGGTTCGGCGGCTGCTGGGAGCGTGGTGCGATGAACCAGTTCCCGTGTCTGATCCGTTCTTTGAGTTTGAGTGGAGAGGCCCGTTACGCGCTTGGTGACCCGTTGGCCGATTCGTACTTGGCGTTCGTGGCGGGGCGGTGCCGTCCGAACACGCTGCGGGCGGTTGCCCATGATCTGAAGACGTTCTTCTCAGTTGTCAAGAAGGCGCCGGTCGAGGTCGTCGCGGCGGACGTGTTCGACTTCCTGGCTGAACAGCGCGGCGACCGGAGTGTGGTGCGGATCACCGATGGAAGGTCCGGGTTGTCGGCGCGCACGATCGCTCGACGGTTGTCGTCGATCTCGGGGTTCTACGCGTACTTGGTTGCGCGAGGCGACACAGCGGTCACCTCGAATCCGGTCCCGCGTGGACTGTCGACGCGCCGACGTGGTGGACGTCAGCGCCAGGTGCCACTGGTGCGGGTCCCACGCACCCTCCCCAAGATCCTCTAGCCCGGCGAGGTGACTGCACTGTTGGCGGCGCTGCGCACACACCGCGGAAACGGATCAGTCCTCCGCCGCGGGCAGCTCTCGCGTCGACTCCGGATCGACGTCGTCGCCGGCATTCGAGCGACCGAGTGCCCGCCGTCCAAGCGAACCGACGGGCGCGGTGATTGGTGCACTCTGCTTTCGTGCCCAACGTCCGATGCTCTTCGCACTTGACGTGGTGGTGTCGCGCACTTGGCTGAGTGACTCGACGAGCGTCGGGAACTCAGCGGAACTGAGAGCAGGATCGTCGAGCGACCGTTGTCGAGCGAATTCGGTGACACTCGAACCGATCGTGTCGATGCGGCGCACCAGTCGGCGGCGCGCGATGGGTTCGAGTCCTTCGTACCCGGTCGCCGTGCCCGCGTTTGCAAGGAAGGCGGACAACGCCTCGACGAGCTCTTGGTCGAGGTCGCGTTGCTGGGCGAGTTCGCGCTCCACATCGGCGACCGTGCCCTCGAGATGCTCGGGCTCGACCTGCCGGACGCGTTCGATCCGCACACGGTGCCAGCTCGCCAGGTTGTGCTCAGCAGCTGCAAGTAGCGAGAGCGTGTTCGAGAACTCCGACTCGAGCATCTTGCTCGTCTGGCTCGACCGGCTCTGTGCCGTCCACCCAACCTCGGCTGCTCCAAGACGCTTCGCCATGTACAGACGCGTGCGCTCGACAGTTGAGATGATTAGCGGTCGGAGATCATCGACGCTGTCCCAATCGGTCGAGCTGAGTGCTCCGCCTTCCATGATCGAGCCCGCCAGGGGTGCGAGTACTCGGTGGTGGGCAAGCACTTGGCCGACCTGGTCGGTTCGAATCAGGTCGCGAATGTCGTCGACCTTTTCCTCGACTCGCTCGACGGCATCGGCAAGGTTCTTGATCGATGCCTGAAGTGCCAACGTGACCGCAGCTGTTTGGAGAGACACGAGGTCAGCTCCGGCAGTCACTGGCTTCCAGTCGAGGTTGCCAGCGAAGCTCGAGCCGTCGTGCACCATGCTCCGGAAGAAGCCGTCCCCCGTGGGGATCGCTCCGTGCTCGCGCAGCAACTCCATTGCACGCGGGGAGAATTCGATGAGCGTCGACCCGTCACCGCTGAGCCGCTTCGTGGTGTCGAGAGCCGCCTTGACGGCGGAGATGACCGTCGTCGCTGTTGCTGTGTCGAGTGACTTCGCCGCGTCCTTCAATCGTTCCGTGAAGCGTTCGACCGCCCGGTGCCCGCCGGACAACACGACGCCGCCGGGCCGGCTCATCACGGCAACCTCAGAACTGGATCGGCGACGCAACATCATCGTCGAACCTAGTTCGTGCCGATGAAATGGCGCATCGTCACGGACATGATGTCCACACGCGACCAGTCTCCTTTCTACGTGCGTAGCGCGTCGAGGCTGACAATGATGTGCGGGATCCGGCGCGCTTTCGACTGCCAGTTCGATGTTCATCGACCGTGCAACGCCCGGTCGAGGCGACCGTGGCGGCATACCATCGACCCCGCCGCGGTGGTCTGACATTTCGGACATCAACCGGACTCGATGTTCGGTTCATGTTGCTGGCACCGGCCCGCGGGATCAGGCCAGGCAGCGCAGCGGACGCCCACCGTTGAAGGTGATCATGTCGCCAATCGCTGCGGCGAGATCCATCGCTGCGCCGGGCTGAGCCCCACCGAGTTCGAACATCGCTCGGTGCAGGTTTCCGACGATTCGCTCCGAGTCGCTCAGGCCAGCAAACTCGCCAAGGTCGGTATCCAATGCCGCCGCGAGCGGGCTGACGCCTGATGCGTGGGCGTCGGCTGCAACCCCGCGCACGAACTCGTAGTACGAGACGAGCCGATCGAGAACTGAGTTGTCGCACACCGGGCCGTGACCGGGAACGATGACGTCGGCACCGAAAGCCCGAAGCCGTTCGATGGCAGTGAACGAGCCTTCCAGTGACCCCATCAGCACGAACGGTGTGCCGCCGTTGAAGACGAGGTCGCCCGAGAAAATGACACGCTGCTCGGGGAGCCAGGCCACAACGTCGTTGTCGGTGTGGGCGGGCGTGCCGATGTAGTGCAGTTCGACGCCCAGATCTCCGGTGTGCACATGCATATGGTCGGAGAACGTCAGCATCGGCGGGGCGAGTTGAAGATCGCCCCACTCGGGTGCCGGATCGCCAAAAACGCCGGGATAGCTCGTGATCCCGGATGCGATGACTGCTTCACGGCAGCGGTCGTGGCCGACGATTGCCGCAGGGTAGGTGAGGTAGTTGCCGTGGGTGTGATCGCCGTGATGGTGCGTGTTTACGAGGACGCGCACTGGTTGGTCGGTGATGCCTGCGACATGTTCAAGGAACCGCCGCGTTCGCTTCTCCGTGGCGCAGGTGTCGATGGCGATCACCCCCTCGTTGCCCACAATGAACCCGGCGTTGTTGATCCACCACGTGCCATCGGGCTGGATGTACGCGTAGACGTTGTCGGCCACTTGTTCTACTCGCGGCGGGTCGACCTGGTGATCGTCGTGGTGATGAGTGCTCACGTGGCTTTTCCAAACATATTTTAGCTTTCGAGCATGGCGAGAAGATCGTCGAGCACCGACGGCGGCAACATGGTTTCCACTGGTGTCTCTTCGGCTTCGGAGAGATCGGCGAGTGCCATGACGACGTCCATCGGGTCGAGCTGGTTCGGCAACACCGCATCGGCGAGCATGCCGGCGATTGCCTTTGATGATGCATCGTCGGCGGCCGTGAACCCGTCGATGTTCTGAACCATCCGGTCGTTGAAGCCCGTGTTGTAGGGGCCCGGGTTGACCTTGGTGACGTCAACCCCATACGGAGCCATTTCGTCGCGCAGGCTCTTAGTGAATGCCTCGACGGCATGTTTGGTCATGCTGTACGGCGAACCAAGCGGCGACGCAAAGACGCCAGCGACCGACGACACGTTGATGATGCGGCCCCACCCCCGTTCTTGCATTCCTGGGATCACGGCCTGGGACATCTCGACCATTCCGAACACATTGACGTCGAACGCCGCTCGCACCCGTTCCATTGGCACCGTGGCCATCGGGGCCATCACGCCAAGCCCGGCGTTGTTGATCAGCACGTCAACCCCGAGTGCCGGCACCGCGGAGATGTCGTGGGTCGAGGTGACGTCAAGTTTCAACGTCGCCAGCGCAGGCTGCTCTGCGGCCAGGGCGTCAGCCTGGGCCTGGGTCTCCGTTGCTGCGATAACGGTATGGCCGCGTCGCGCCAACTCGATCGCGGCGCCCTTACCGAAGCCGGAACCTGCGCCGGTGATCAGAATTGTTCGCTTCGTCATGGACATCCTTTTGTTGTGCTGTGTGCGTTGATGAGATTGCGTGGTCGTGCTCGAGGTCAGGGGTTGGAGAACACGAAGCCGTCGTAGCCGTCGGCCACCACCTTTTCGAGAATACGTCGGTACCCGCGTACGCCGCCCGAGTACGGCATGAACACCCGTGGTTTGCCTTCGACCTCGTCGCCCATGTAGTACGAGCGCGCCAAGGGATACACCGTTTCGAGCGCTCGCTCGTTGACGTGTGCGACCCAGTCGTCCTCGGCAGTTTGTGACACCTCGATCGACGTGGTGCCGGCGGCGTCACCGTGGGCGATGAGCGCAGTAATCCAGTCGACGTGTTGCTCGATCGACAACAGAACGTTGCTGAGCAGTGACGGGCTCCCGGGGCCGGCGATGATGAACAGGTTCGGGAAGCCGGTGGTTCCGATGCCGAGGTACGTCACGGGGCCTGCCGACCACTTGTTGTTCAGCGTGACGCCGTTGCGGCCCGTGATCGTCGGCTTCAAGAGCGAGCCGGTCATCGCATCGAAACCTGTTGCGTAGATGAGGACGTCGAGTTCGTGGAGCTTGGTCGCAGTCTGAACTCCGGTTGGCTCGAGTTGCTCGATCGGATCGGTACGGATGTCGACGAGCTCGACGTTGTCGCGGTTGAACGTCTCGAAATAGCCGCTGTCGACCGATGGCCGCTTCGCCGCAAACGGATGGTCGGTCGGGGTCAGCTTCTGGAGCGTCTCGGGGTCGTTGACGAGCGCGGCGATCTTGTTGCGGATGAACTCGGCTGCGGTCTCGTTGGCCTTCACATTCAACAAGATGTCGTAGTAAGCCAACGCAAAACCGAATCCCAGGCGATGGTAGGCCGCTTCGAAAGCGGCATTGCGTTCGTCGTCATCGACTTCGAGTGCGGACTGCTTGTTGGTGACGAACCCAAGCCCGCTGGGGGAGTTGCGCGCTTGGGCACGGCGAGTGGCGTAGTCGGCTTTAACCGCCGCATCTTCTTCGTCAGTGATGATGGCATTGCACGCCGGCACGCTGAAGTTGGGTGTGCGTTGGAAGACTGTGAGGTACGCGGCCTCTTGGGCGATGATCGGAATCGCCTGCATTCCCGATGATCCGGTGCCGATGATCCCGACGCGCTTACCCGTGAAGTCGACACCATCGTGGGGCCATTCAGCGGTGTGATGGATGTCGCCGCCGAACTCTTCGCTGCCGCTGAGTATCGGCGCTTTGGTCTTGGACAGCTGCCCCACCGCCATGATGAGGTAGCGCGCAGTCCAGGTGGCGCCGGCCTCGGTGACGATGGTCCAGCCCAACGTCTCCTCATTCAAGCTCGCGCTGACGACCCGAGTGTCGAGGTGGATATCGCGTCGGAGATCAAAACGGTCCGTGACGTGATCGATGTAGCGCAGGATCTCCGGCTGGGTGCAGTACCGCTCGCTCCAACGCCATTCTTGTTCCAGTTCGGGAGAGAACGAGTACGAATAGTCGTGGCTTTCCACGTCGCAGCGTGCTCCTGGATATCGGTTGGCGTACCACACGCCCCCGATGCCTGATGCACCCTCGAGTACTGCGACGCGATGGCCCTGGCCGCGCAGTGTGTGCAACGCGCGGAGTCCCGCGAAACCTGCTCCGACGACGACAACATCGACGTGGTTTGTCTGGTTACTCAAGCGGATGCTCCTTGTGGCTGGTATTCACGGTGGTGCCACGGCTGATGTCCCGGGTGGTGCCACGGCTGATGTCCCGGGTGGTGCCACGGATGGCGCCTCACGATGATTTCAACGGTGACTGATGCCCGATCGTACGAAGATCGACGACCCGTGTCAACATAACTGTTGACATATTCATGGATGATGTCTACGTTGTCGACGGGACACATCCGTCTCCACCACACGAAACCGGGGTTGCTCATGGAGCTAGAAACACTGATCTACGAAAAGGCCGATCGGATCGCCACGCTGACGCTGAACCGGCCCGAGAAGAGCAACGCCCTGTCGGTCAAACTCCGTGATGAGTTGGACCTCGTCCTCGACGATCTTGATCGCGATGACGACACGCGGGTGTTGATCATCAAGGCCAACGGCAACCACTTCAGTGCCGGATACGACCTCACCGAATTCTCGTACCTGTGGGATGCCGACAGCGCAATCAATGAGGTGCAGGCCCGGCCGCACCGTCGCTCGCCGGTCTGGTCGCGGCGTGAATTCCACCTGTCACGTGAGCGGTGGATGAGGCTGTTCCGAATTCGTCAAGCCACGATTGCGGTCGTGCACGGCCATTGCGTCGCCGGAGGACTCGACCTCATCGGCGTGTGCGACATCGTGTTCTGCGCAGACGACGCGCTCCTCGGCCAACCCGAAGCGCGGGCCATGGGCGAAATCCACGTGTTTGGCATGTGGCCTGTTCATCTCGGCATGCGCAAGACAAAGGAGTGGCTGTTCACCGGCGACAACATGACGGGCGCCGAAGCTGCCGAGTTTGGCCTCGTCAACCGAGCGGTGCCACGCGACGAAGTCGACGCCGTTGCACAGGCATACGCCAACCGGGTCTCTCATGTCCCGCTCGACGCGATCTACTCACACAAAGAAGTCACCAACCGTTGGTTCGAGGCCCAGGGAATGCACACCGGCATGGCAGCCGCGAACGATCTCGACGCGATGGGGATTGCTGGGCCGGGCATGGATCGGTTCACCGAACTCTGGCGTGAAGGCGGCGTTAAGCCAGCGGTGCTTGACAGAGACAAAGAGTTCAACACGCATCGGACGTACTGGGACGCCTACCAAGCCTCCAAGGAATCGTGATCAGGGCCGCAGCGTTGCAGCCGTTCTCCGAGCGGCGCGCTGCGCTTGAGGCGCGGTTCCCCACGTGGGAACCGCGCACGCTGGCGGAAGTATTCGATGCCGCAGTCGCGAGATTTTCAGATCGACCGCTTGTCATCACCGACGACGTCACATACACGTATCGAGCCATCCAAGAGTGGTCTGAGCGCGTGGCGCACGGACTCGTCTCGGCCGGTGTGCAGCCCGGTGAGCACGTGGCCATCGTGTTGGGAAACCAACCCGAGTTCGTTGCCGTCAAGCTCGGAATCGCCCGGGCTGGAGCGGTGGCCGTGCCCATCAATTTCCTGAATCGGCGCGATGAACTCGGATACGTGCTCGAGCAATCTGACGCAGTCGCCCTCATCACGATGGACAGCTTTCGGGGAGTCGACCACCTCAACTCGCTCGACGAGTTGATTCCCGGCTGGGAACACACGGGCGGCGCTCGGTTGCCGAAGCTTCGCAATATCTGGGTCGTGCAAGCCGAGGGCTCGGGCCGGTCGGGGGCCGCGACTCTCGCGGACCTGGCGTCGTCATCGGATGGCTGGCACCCGGTGGACGGATTCGGCCCCGACTCACCCCTCGATATTCTCTACACATCGGGCACCACGGGCACGCCCAAGGGCGTCGTGCTCACGCACGACATGTTCATGCGCACCGCCTACGGCAGCGCGTACGGTCGAGCCTTTGAAGACGGCCGCCGAATCTCCTTCTCGCTGCCGATGTACCACGTGTTCGGCTACGTCGAAGGCTTACTCGCGGTGCTGTTCGTCGGCGGTGCGATCATCCCGCAGTTGCATTTCGATCCGGTCGCGACGCTGGACAGCGTCGTCGCGCATCAAGCGACCGACCTGTTGCTGGTCCCGATCATGACCCAGGCCGTCATTACAGCGGCCCGTTCGCGCGACGCCAACGCATGGCCCCTGAGCGCGTTGGCCTCGATCATGTCGTCGGGCGGGGTGTCTCCGAGCGGCATCTGGGAAGACATCCTGGAGGTGTTCGGCCCGGTAGAGGTCACCACGGGGTACGGCATGAGCGAGACGACTGCTTCGACCACGGTCACGCGGATGGACGACACGATCGAAACCTGGCGGACCAAGAACGGCCGATTGCGTGATGTCGGGGTGGCCGGCGACCCAGCCAACGGGGGTCGGCTCTGCGTATATCGCGTGGTCGATCCGGCCACGGGCCTCGAGTTGCCGCGCGGCGAGATCGGTGAGTTGATGGTTCGCGGCATCGGCGTCACGGCGGGCTATTACAACAAGCCGGAGGAAAATGATCTGGCATTCGACGACGACGGGTGGCTTCGTACCGGCGATCTGGGCACGCTCGATGACGACGACTACATCACCTTGGCCGGCCGTCGTAAGGAGTGCTACCGGTGCGGCGGCGAGCAAGTGATGCCTGCCGAAGTCGAAGCGGTACTGACCACCCACCCCGCAGTTGCCCAAGCCCATGTCGTGCCGGTGCTCGACGAGCGGATGGGCGAGGCCGGATTTGCGTGGGTGGTTCCAGCGGACGGTGTCGCAGTCGATCACGACGCGCTGATTGCCCATTGCGCCGAACGACTCGCTCGCTTCAAGGTGCCCAAATATGTCCGAACCTTGAATGCAGATCACGTGCCGTTGACGCCGAGCGGTCGACCGCGAAAATTCCTGCTCGCCGAGCGGGCATCTGAAGAACTGGGGATTGCGTGAACACAGCACACGGCATTGCGGTCGTCACCGGCGCCGCGCAGGGCATCGGGTCCGAGATTGCGATCAGGCTTGCGACCGACGGATTTGATGTCGCCGTACTCGATCTCGATGCGACCGCCTGCCTCGACACGGTCCGCGCGGTCGAGGCGCGCGGTCGAAGAGCAGTTGCGGTCGGTGCCGACGTGGCCGACGAAGATGCGGTGGCAGCCGCGATCGCCACGATCAGGGATGAGCTGGGTGCCGTCAATGTGTTGGTCAACAATGCCGGCGTGCTCCGTGATGCACTGCTGGGCAAGATGGCCGCCGCCGATTGGGACCAAGTGCTTGCGGTCAATTTGCGGGGATCGTTCTTGATGTGCCGGGCTGTCGAAGGCGAGATGCGAGCAGCGAAGTGGGGCAGGATCATCAACCTCTCCAGCACCGCCGCTGTCGGCGATGTCGGGCGAGCGAACTACTCAGCGGCGAAGGCCGGTCTGATTGGGTTCACCAAAACTCTGGCGCTCGAACTCGGACGATTCAACATCACGGTCAACGCTGTGGCTCCAGGCTTCACCGTGACAGCGATGACCAGTGCCGTTGCGCAGCGCGTCGGCATGACGATTGAAGAACTCACCGCTGAAGTAGTGAAGGACATTGCTGTGGGGCGCGCTGGCGCGCCTGCTGACATTGCTCACGCGGTCTCGTTCTTTGCCGATGGGCGGTCCGGCTTTGTTTCGGGCCAAGTGCTGTACGTCGCCGGAGGACCCGTCAGCTGACGTAGAGCAACTCGGCCCGGTGGTTCACCAGGTGCCTGTTGAGAAACCGCCGTCAACCGCAATGATCTGGCCGGTCACATACGCGGATGCCCGTGCTGCGAGATAGACGGCGATGCCGGCCATGTCGTCGGGTTCGCCCAGGCGGCCGAGCGGGCATTTGGCGCGCAGGTCGTCGCCGATTTCTTCCAAGGTGGCATTCATCATCTTCGACGGGAAGGGCCCGGGTGCGATGGCGTTCACGGTGACGTTTTTCGGGCCGAGCTTTTGGGCGAGCACGCGAGTGACGTGATGCACGGCAGCTTTGCTTGCTGAGTAGGCGTAGTTTTCGAGCGCGGGCACTCGGAACCCGTCAATCGAGCCAACGTTGATGATGCGACCCGGATCGCGAGACGTTCCGGCTCGTTCGAGCATCGGGAGCACGGCGCGGCTGAGATTGAAGACACCCTTGACATTGGTGGCCATCACCTTGTCCCAGGCGCTGTCAGGGTATGACTCGAGAGGGCCGCCCCATGCCGCGCCGGCATTGTTGACGAGGACGTGTAACTTGCCCTCGCTCTCGCCCAGTTGCCCGGCGAGTTCCAAGATCTTTTCCTCGCTGGAGACGTCGCCTGGCAACGACAGGCACTCGCCATGTTCTGAGAGTTCGGCGGCGATGGAGTCGCATACGTCTTTTTTGCGCGACGAGACGTACACCTTGGCGCCAGCTTCGACGAGGCCGCGGGAGATCATCAGCCCGATTCCTTGTGAGCCGCCGGTGACGAGGGCAACTTTTCCAGTGAGTGAGAAGAGGTCGGACATGGCGTGAAGACTAAAGATCCAATGCGCCGTTGTCAACGATGATGTTGACAACGGGTAACGGACCCCATACGTTCGTTGCATGAGCACCGTTGAGGTCACCACCGAACAAGTTGGACAGACGCTTGTCGTCACGATCAATCGTCCCCACGTCCGCAATGCGATCAACCGAGCCGTCGCAGAAGGGGTCGCTGCCGCGATGGATCGCCTCGACAGCGATCCCGACTTGATGATTGGCGTGCTCACTGGCGCGGAGGGCACGTTTTGTGCAGGGATGGATCTGAAGGCGTTCCTGACCGGAGAGCGACCTGAGATCGAAGGTCGTGGCCTTGCCGGCATCACCGAGACTCCACCACGCAAGCCTGTCATCGCAGCCGTCGACGGGTACGCACTCGCCGGCGGGTGTGAACTCGTGCTTGCATGTGACCTTGTCGTGGCATCCAACTCGGCCATGTTTGGCATTCCCGAGGTCCGGCGGGGGCTCGTTGCTGGCTCTGGCGGGTTGGTTCGGCTGCCGCAACGCATCCCGCGCCAGATCGCGCTTGAGTACGCGCTGACCGGCGCGCATATGCCGGCGGCTGTCGCTCACCACTGGGGTCTGGTCAATCGCCTGACCGCGGGTGCCGCGCTGGACGGCGCGCTCGAGTTGGCCGCGGAGATCACCGTGAATGGCCCGTTGGCTGTTGCAATGACCAAGCGCATCGTGACCGAGTCGTCTGCTTGGCCGCCCGAGGATGTGTGGGAGATGCAGCGCGGTTTGGTCGAAGGGATCCTCGCGACGGACGACGCCAAGGAAGGCGCCGCAGCCTTCGCCGAAAAGCGGTCGCCGATCTGGACTGGGCAGTGACCCGGCGACCTGCGAAGCGCGAACTGAAGCGGCCCACTGCGCTTTGTAGCAGCAATCGTCAACGCCAACGTTGTAAAATGTCATTCGCATGAAATCTGGCCGTGGCAGCCATTGCGTAGGCTTTATAGGGGCTGATGGCTCTCGGCTTCCTCCTCGGCCGAATACCGTGGTTCTGATGACTTAACACAAGTGTTGACAATTGGTAACCACGTGTGTTCTAGTTCACACATGGACACCGCACCCGGTGCCATAGATGGGAAGTCATGAAACACACACCGTTCATCGCGGCAGCCGTCGCACTTGCACTCGTCGCCGCCGCTTGCGGTAGCGACGCTGATTCGACACCGGCCGCTGAACCCGCTGCCACGACCGCAGTTACGGACGAGCCAGCCGCTGAGTCCGCCGACGACGCGGCCGCTGCTGAGGTCGCGGCCGCTGGGATACGTGCCGCAGCATTCACAGAGGCGCCCACCGCGATTCCTCAATTGGTTCCGCTCACTGGGCCGGTCGAGCAAGGTGCGACCGTCGTGATCATCGGCTGCGAACTGCCCCAGTGCGGCGTGATCAGCGACGGAGCAATTGCCGCAGCTGAGGCCATCGGCTGGAAGACCGAGTACTTGCAGTACGACGCTCTTGGTGACGCCTACGCGACACTCCACCAGGCAATGGTCGACGCTCTTCAGTACGACCCGCTGGTCGTGTTCCCCATCGGTGCGGCGCAGCAGGCGTGGGACGATCTGCAGCCGCAATACGCTGAGGCCGGTATCACGATCACGACGATCGCCACCGGCGACACCGCCCCGAGCGACGTGGTCACCCAAGGCGCATCGGACGGCGCTGACTACGTCAAATCGGGTGCCATTCTCGCCGACTGGTTCATCGAGGATTCTGGCGCAAAGGGCAAGGCCCTCGTGCAGGACGTGCCGGCCTACGTGGTCCTGCAACAGTGGGCCGAAGGGTTCAGGAACAACGTCGCCGCAAACTGCACGGAATGCGAAATCGTGTCGTTCGATGCCGCTCCTGCCCAGATCGGCGAGTTGTGCCCGACGATCGTCTCGAAACTCCAGAAGGACCCCGATATCGAGTACTTGATCACGTCCGATGGAGCGTTCCTCCCCTGCCTGCCGTCGGCATTGGCCGCAGCCGGAATCGAAGGTATCAAGATCGCTGGTGGAGCCGCTGACGTCAATAACTTCTTGGAGCTCACGACCGGCGGCAATGCCGCCTGGAGCTCCGAAGCACCTGACCAGTTCGGCTGGATCGCTGTCGATATCGCCGCACGCCACCTGCTCGGGATGGACATTGAGCCGTCGGGCGGCGGTCGCCTGAACATGCTCGTCACAGCAGACAATGTGGGTAACCCCGACGACTGGGCGCTCGGGCTGCCATATCCCACTGACTATGAGGCCCAGTTCAAGTTGCTCTGGGGCGTCTGATGCAAGCAGCCGACATGTCGACACCGGGGGCCCTTGGGCCGTCGGTGTCGACGTCGGCGCTGCGGATCGAATCGCTCACCAAGACCTTCGTCGGAGGCCGGGCGCTCGACGGTGTCGACCTCAATATTGCTCCCGGCGAAATCCATGCGCTACTCGGTGAGAATGGCTCCGGCAAGTCGACACTCATCAAGGTGCTGGCCGGTTACCACCGGCCCGATCCAGGTTCGCTTTTGCAGATCGGTGGACTCGACCTCGAGGTAGGAAGTGCACACAGTTCTCACGCGCTTGGTGCACGATTCGTTCACCAGGATCTCGGGCTCGTCGAGTCGGCGTCGATCAGCGACAACCTTGCGTTTGGGCCCGGATTCCCGACGAAGTGGGGCACGATTCGGTCACGTCGTACCCGCCTGCGGGCGACCGCTGCACTTGAGCAAATGGAGCTCGACCTCGACCCGGGTGCATTAATCGAGTCCCTTTCCCCGGCCCAGAAAACCGGGGTGGCGGTGGCTCGTGCGCTCATGGCTGATTCGGTCCCAGATTCTGGACAGCCCGCCGGAGATGTGCAGTTACTCGTGCTCGACGAACCCACGGCACGGCTGCCCGATAGTGAAGTTGAGCATCTCCTCGAAATCGTTCGAACCGTTGCCGACCGGGGCATCGGGGTGCTCTACGTGACGCACCGCCTTGATGAAGTGTTTCAGATCGCAGAGCGCGCTTCTGTTCTGCGCGATGGCGTGAAGGTGGCATCGGAGCCGGTCGCAGGTCTGACACGTGACGCTTTACTCCACCATCTTCTTGGGGCGGCACTGGAGCAGCCGCATCGGCTGAACATCGCCGACGAATCAAGCTCCGCTGCCGGCCAGCCCAAAGCGACACTCAGCGTCGATCGTTTGACCTCCGATGTGTTGACTGACGTGTCCTTCGAGGTCTTTCCCGGTGAAGTCGTCGGTGTCGCAGGAATCACTGGTTCTGGCCGCGATGCACTGTGTGCCACCATTTTCGGGGCGCGAGCTTGCGACGAAGGCACGGTGCATATTCGATCCGAGATACTGCCGGCACGCCGCCCGGACCTCGCGATGTCGCGCGATGTCGCCTACGTGCCAGCGGAGCGGAAGCTCCAAGGGTGTTTTCTCGACCTCAGCGCACGCGAAAACATCAGCATCGCCAACCTTCGGGATTTTTGGCGAGTGCCTCTGCTCAGCCGCACCAAAGAGACGGCCATCACCAAACGATGGTTCGAGCGGTTGGGTGTCCGTCCCCGAGAGGCGATCGGCCAACCGCTGTCATCGTTTAGCGGTGGCAACCAGCAAAAAGTCGTGTTTGGCAAGTGGTTTCAACGAGTGCCGGTCATGTTTCTTCTCGACGAGCCAACACAGGGCGTCGACGTGGGAGCCAAGGCCGAACTCCACAGTGCGTTGTTCGATGCAGCGCAAGAAGGTGCAGCAATATTAATGAGCTCGTCAGATGTCGACGAATTGGTCACCGTGTGTGATCGCGTGATCGTGATGCGCTCCGGCCGCATCGCGGACACCTTGCACGGCGACCAGATCAATGTTCACTCGATCACCCGATCGGCGCTGGGTATGGCCGGCGACGTTGTCGAGCCGGGGTCGGAAAGCGCAAACGCGGTGGCGTCATGATCGGCATCAATCGCAATCTCGGATTCGATCGCTATAGCGGCCTGTATCTCTGGGCCTCCTTGATCATCGTCTTCTCGATCTGGCAGCCGCGGCTGTTTCCGACGTCGGCAACAGTGCATTCTGTTGCTGCCAACCGCGCCGTCGCCGCCATGTTGGCGCTGGGTGTGATGATTCCGCTGATCGGTGGGGTCTTTGATCTGGCTATCGGGGCAACCGCTAACTTGGCGACGCTCAGCGCCGTACTACTGATCACGAATGGCCACAGCATTGCTGTGGCAGTGATCGTCGCAATTCTGATCGGCGCGTTGATTGGGGCGATCAATGGGTTCATCGTGGTTCGATTGCGAGTGGGGTCGTTCATTGCAACGTTGGGAATGGCGTCGGTGTTGGCCGCGGTCCAGATCATCGTGACGGGCAATTCCCAGCCGCGTTCACCTTCGAACTCGACGTGGACGGCGCTGACCCAGACGAAGGTGTTGGGCTTCCAGATCATCGTGCTCTACATGTTGATCATTGCGGCCGTGCTGTGGTGGGGTCTGCGCCACACACCCGCCGGGCGCTACCTTTACGCCATCGGGAGCAGTCCCGAGGCTGCACGGCTGTCGGGCGTGCGCGTCGACTTCTACACCTGGATGTCGCTCATTGCGTCAGGCACCCTCGCTGGAATTGCTGGTGTGCTGTATGCCTCGCTGTCTGGGCCGTCGCTGAGTTACGGACCTGCCCTGTTGTTACCCGCCTTCGCCGCAGTTTTCTTAGGCTCGACGCAGTTCAGTCCGGGCCGGTACAACGTTTGGGGCAGCATCCTCGCGATCTACGTGCTGGCCACCGGCGTCAAGGGTCTGCAACTCGTCACCGATGTCGTTTGGCTCGATCTCATGTTCAGTGGGGGAGCTCTCATTGCCGCAGTTGCCGTCGCAGGCGGTCGACAGCGAGCCGGCGCGGAAGCCAAGCGCCGCGAGCTCGTTCGACAAGAAGATCACCACGACCGATCGTCCATGGGCGAACCGTCGGCGCCGGCCGGAGAAGACGGATCGGCAGCGCTCAGTACGTGAGATCGCAATGCGGACCTTGTCGGTCCGGGTTCGCAGCACTCGTCTTGGGCTGATGTTGGGTGCACCCTGAGGTTGCAGGGTGCACCCGACCAGGTCAGGCGTACTTCATCACTCCACGGATGTTCTTGCCGGCGCGCATGTCGTCATAGCCGTCGTTGACGCCGTCGAGTGTGTACTCCCGAGTAACGAGATCGTCGAGTTCGAGCAAGCCTTCACGGTAAAGATTGAGCAGCTTCGGAATATCAGCTCTCGGGTTGCCTGAACCGAAGAGCGAGCCGACGACCTGCTTTTCCATCAGGGTCAGGTCCAGCAGGCTGACACTGGCCGACATCTCGGCCGCGGGATGGATGTTGGTCACGACGACGCGACCCCGCTTGGCAGTGAGTGCCAAGGCCTCGGCGAGTACGGCTCCTGACCCAACGCCCATCGTCATGATCACTTG
Organism: uncultured Ilumatobacter sp.; assembly: GCA_937905835.1. GTDB lineage: Bacteria > Actinomycetota > Acidimicrobiia > Acidimicrobiales > Ilumatobacteraceae > Ilumatobacter_A. The sequence continues at coordinate 18,363 of CALCXK010000001.1, forward strand.
GTTTGCCATAGTGCCCCACGACAGTTGTTCGATCAGCGGAAGTGCGTCGGCCATGCTTGCAGCGGTGTGCGTTGCGCCGAATTGCATCGCAGTTTCACGCTTGAACTCGACCGGGTCGATCGCGATGATTCGCTTGGCACCGGCCAGGCGGGCGCCCTGGACCGCGTTGGACCCGATGCCACCGACGCCGACGACGACGACGGTGTCTCCGGGGCCGACTTCGGCCGCGTAGACGGCGCTGCCCCATCCGGTAACGACACCGCAACCGAGCAGGCAGGCTCGATCCAGTGGGACATCCTTCTCGATCTTGATGCAACTGGCCTCGTTGACCACCGTGTCGTGAGCGAAGGTGCCCACGAGGCACATCAAGCCGAGGTCCTCACCGCTCTGTGTGTGATGACGGCTCGTGCCGTCACTGATCTGGCGGGCAAGCCCGAGCAGGTCGCCGAGATCGCAAAGATTCTGGTGACCCGTCGAGCAACTGTGGCAACGGCCGCAGCTCGGGATGAACCCGAAGACGACATGGTCGCCCGGTTCAAGCCAACTGACGTCGGGACCGACCTCTTGCACGACGCCGGCGCCTTCGTGGCCGCCAATCAGCGGGAGTTCGAAGGGAAAGTCGCCCGTGACGACATGTTCGTCGCTGTGGCAGAGTCCGGAAGCCGCGAGCTTTACTCGGACCTCACCTGGACCCGGCGGGTCCAGGTCGATCTCCTCGACGCTCCACGGGGTGTTCGTTTCCCACAAGATTGCTGCTTTGGTCTTCATCGGTGATCTCCCTAATGGTTGGTGACGTCCAAATTGTCAACGTCATAGTTGACAAACCTTAGTAAATAGTTCGCTCTCCGTCCAGGCCTCATTCATTGGATTCGCGCGACCCCGAGGATTCGATTGCCCTGTCGCTGTGCGCGCGTTTTCCAGATGGTCTGCGGTTAGGCCGCGCAACCGCACTACGTTGTTTGACTTGAGCAAGAAGAAGCAGAATGAGACCAGTGAAATCGGCCGACGGCGATCCTTGGCGTTGAACAAGGGTTCCGAGTCGTACCAAGCGCGACGTCGCGAGATCGCTCGGGTCGCCGCCGAATTGTTCAACGAGCGGGGCTTCAAGGGCACCAGTCTCGGCGCGGTTGCCAAGGCGCTCGGAACTGATCGTGCGTCGCTGTATTACTACATCGCGAACAAGCGCGAACTCTTCGACGAGGTGGTGCGCGAAGTGTCCGAAGCCAACGTGGCAACGGCGCAGGCGGTACTCGGAGCCGAAACGCCGGCGCTTGAGAAGCTGCGTACCTTGATTGTCGAACTGATGAAGTCATACGGCGATCACTACCCGCTGTTGTATGTGTACATCCGGGAGAACTTGTCGCACGTCGAGAGCGATCGCACGGAATGGTCGCAGTTCATGCGCGTGCTCAACCGTCAATATGAAGACGCGATCATCGCCATCCTGCAAGAGGGGCTCGACGACGGCACCGTTCGCCCGGTTTCGTCGGCGCGCGTGCTGGCCTTCGGTGTGATTGGCATGATCGGTTGGACGAACCGGTGGTTCGTGCCGGAACGTTCCTCGGATACCGCCGAGGAAATCGGCATTGCGTTTGCGGAAATGGCCGTTGCCGGCCTCCGTGCCTGATGCCGCTCTGACCTCTGCAACGCGCACTTGACTTGTCAACACCGCCATGGAACACTGGGCACTGTTGTCAACACATGTGTTGAAAGGTATCCGGATGCATGTCTCTGAAATCTCAGCGAACTCAGACGCCGTTGGCGTGGTCGGTGGGGGCACGATGGGCATTGGAATCGCGTACGTGTTCGCGGTTGCCGGGTGGCGCACCATCGTGGTCGAACCGAACGATGATCAAGCTGGCGAGTTGGGCCGAACCATCTCCGCGACAATCGGGCAGGGTATTGCCCGCGGCAAGCTGACGGCAGCGCAGGGAGCTGTGGTCGAGTCGTTGGTGTCACGTGTGTCGTCGGTGGACGAACTCGATGCTGGCCTTGCGTTGGTCATCGAGACCGTTCCCGAACGGTTCGAATTGAAGGCATCGGTCCTCGCCCGGATCGAGGAGCGTGCTCCACGCATCATCGCCACGAATACCAGCGCTCTGTCGGTCGACCGTCTCGCTGCAAACTTGGAGAATCCTGCGTCGTTCATCGGCATGCACTTCTTCAATCCGGTGTGGTCGCTCCCAATGGTCGAATTAGTGCTGGGCTCCGCCACGACCGACGAGACGGCCGAACGAGCGCGCCTTGTCGCCGCATCAATCGGCAAGCAGACCATCACAGTGTCTGACACACCTGGCTTTGCGACGTCGCGCCTCGACCTGATCGCGTCACTCGAGGCCATGCGCATGTTGCAAGACGGCGTCGCCACTGCCGAGGACATCGATAGGGCGATGGTCATTGCATACCGCCACCCCATCGGCCCGTTGGAGCTGAGCGACATCGTTGGTCTCGACGTTCGACTCGACATTGCCGAGAACCTCGCCACCTCGCTCGGTCCTCGTTACGAACCGCCCCAGGTGCTGCGGGACCTGGTCGCTGCCGGCAACCTCGGTCGCAAGACCGGTAGCGGATTCTTCGAATGGCGGTCCACGGACTCTGGGACCACGACGCCATCACCCGACCTCCATCGCCACCCCCTAGGAACGCCATGACAAACATCTTCGAATCTGAACTGGTCGACACTGCCGAGCACCACGGCGAGTTGAGGTCCAGCGTGCGCAAACTCGTTGCGCCGTTCGGCCGGTCGTATTTCCAAGGCGTCACCAAACGCAACGAAAAGCCGACCGAACTGTGGGATCAACTCGGCGCTGCCGGATTCCTCGGGGTGCACATCTCCGAGGAATACGGGGGCGGAGGTGGCGGACTCGCCGATTACAACATTGTCATCGAAGAGACGGCGGCGCTCGGCTGCCCGCTGTTGTCGATGGTCATTGGTTCGATCACCGGCCCGATCATCGAAGCGCACGGCTCACCTGCAATGCGCGACGACTGGCTCAGTGGTCTCGCCGACGGAAGCCGGCGTATTGCGTTTGCTATCACCGAGCCGGACGCCGGGACCAACACCCACAAGGTGAGTACGACAGCGAGACGTGATGGTGACGGCTGGCGCTTGAGCGGAACGAAGTACTGGACATCGGCCGTCGACGAATCTGAAGCGCTGATCGTCGTCGCCCGAGGGGACACGTTGGACGCAGCAGGGCGAAGCCCGCTTTCGTTGTTTCTCGTTGCAGCTGATGCTCCCGGTATCACGATGTCGCCGATCGAGACGGCGCTCCACGTACCGGAGACGCAGTTCACGGTCTTCTTCGACGAAGTCGAACTCGGCCCCGAAGCTCTCATCGGAAAGGAGGGCGACGGGTTGCGTCATGTATTCGTCGGACTGAATCCCGAACGGATCTGCGCGGCGGCTATCAACAATGGCATCTCGCGCTTCGCGATCGACAAGGGGGCGCAGTACGCCGTTGACAGATCGGTGTGGTCGACGCCGATCGGGGCGCACCAGGGCGTGGCGCATCCGCTTGCATCGGCCTATATCGGTGTCCAGCAAGCTCGCCTGATGACTGCACGTGCGGCACAGTTGTACGACGCCGGAAATCCTGCAGCAGGTGAGGCGGCGAATATGGCCAAATTCGCTGCCGCTGAATCCTCGCTCGTTGCCCTCGACCAGGCAATACAAACGCACGGAGGCAACGGGTTCGCGATCGAGTACGGACTTGCCGACCTGTGGTTCATTGCTCGACTCCACAAGACTGCACCGATCAGTCGAGAGATGATTCTGAACTTTGTTGCACAACACAGCCTTGGACTACCGAAGAGCTACTGAGAGGCCATCGTGACCTACACACTGGGCAACATCGTCCGCGAATTCGCCCGATCGACACCGGATGCGCCTGCATTAACTTTCGAGGGTGAGACATTGACATTCGCCCAGCTCAATGTGCGCAGTTCGCGTGTGGCGAACGCGTTGTCGGCGCAGGGCCTTGTCGCCGGCGACCGCGTCGCAGTGTTGTCGAAGAACGCGCCCGAGTTCTTCGACCTTGCCATGGGTTGCAGCAAGATCGGCGCGATTCTCGTCGGGCTGAATTGGCGTCTCGCCGCGCCCGAGATTGCCGTGATTGTCGCCGATGCTGCACCGTCGATGATCGTGGTCGGTGCTACAGAACGGCACCTTCTGGCGTCCGATGATGCAGAACCGGCGAGCCGGATAATCGTGTTTGGTGAGGAATTCGATGCGTGGCGCGACTCGGCATCAGCGCACGACCCGGCGCACGTCGGCGAATCCGATGACGTCACACTCTTGCTCTACACATCAGGGACCACTGGTCTTCCGAAGGGTGTGATGTTGACCAACGCGGGCATGTCGTACACGGCTCAACTCGGTCAAGCGTGGAAGATGTCGGCCGACAGTGTGAACCTCGTCGCGATGCCACTTTTCCACATTGGCGGAATCGGCTATGGCACATCGACGATGGCGCTCGGGGGCCATACCGTCGTCATGCGCGAGTTCGATCCCATCGCGGTCGTCGATGCGATTGCAAAGCACGGCGTGACGCACTCTTTCTTTGTCCCCGCGGCCATTCAGGCGATGCTCGCGGCACCCGGAGTGCGTGCTGCCGACCTGTCAAGTCTCGAGTTGCTGAGTTACGGGGCGTCGCCCATCGGCGATGCGCTGCTCCGCGAGGCGATTGACGTGTTCGGGTGCGATTTCACGCAGGCCTACGGAATGACCGAGACGAGTGGCACCGTCGTTGGCCTACCCGCCGAGGATCACGATCCTGACGGTGATCGTGCACATCTGCTCCGATCCTGTGGTCGGGCATTTCCTTGGGTCGAGTTGCGGGTGATCGACCCGACCACGCTCGATGATGTCCCCGTAGGCGACGTCGGCGAGATCTGGATTCGTTCAGGCATGGTCACCGCTGGCTACTGGAACAAGCCCGAAGCGACGGCCGAAGCAATTGTCGATGGCGGTTGGCTGCGGACCGGCGACGCTGCGTTCCAGGACGACGAGGGCTACATCTTCCTCTTCGATCGGTTTAAAGACATGATCGTGTCCGGGGGAGAAAACATTTACCCGGCCGAAGTCGAGAACGCCATGGCCGATCACCCCGATATCAGCGAAGTGGCAGTGATTGGGGTCCCCGATGAGCGGTGGGGCGAGACGCCAAAGGCGATCGTCGTGTTGCGAATCGGTAGTGCGGTCACACAGCAAGAGTTGGTCGAGTTCACGCAGACGCGGCTCGCAAAATACAAGTGCCCGACGTCGATCGAATTCACCGACGTCTTGCCACGGAACGCGTCCGGCAAGGTGCTCAAGAAGGACCTTCGTCAGGTCTATTGGCACGGCCGTGATCGTGCGGTCAATTGATGGACGCCGCGGCGCGCCTGCCGATCATCGGGCTGATGCGCCGATGGGTCATCGACTTCTTCAATTCACACGATGCTGCGGCAGCGCGAGGGTTGCTCAGCCCCGACTACGCATTGCGAGTCGGCGAAGCGACGATCGAAGGACGCGACGAGTACCTGGCTGCGGTGCAACGACAATTTGAACAGTTTCCGGGGCTGGGGATGACGGTGCACGCTGTGGTGAGTACCGAGGATCGGATTGCATTGCACTTCACCGAGCACGGGGCGTCGGCTGGCGTCGACAGTGCAGTGACGTGCTGGTCTGGTGTTGCGTTGTACCGCTCAGATGGTGCCGTGCTGACGGGTTGTGTTGCCGTCGAGGACTATGCCGCACGGCGGCGCCAGCTGAAAAGTGGAAAACCTGACGCGATTCGCCCACCGATGGCCGCGCCGTGGGACGGAGCAGCGCAGCCAACTGATCCGGAGGTCGAAACGTTGGTACGGCGTTGGCTCATTGACCAAACGGCGGTGTCGGCCACTGGAATCGTTCACGACGACGAAGACGCGATCGTCTCTGAGCCCCTCGACTTCGTGGCCACCGAGGTCGACATCACCGACATCTTCTCTGCCGGCTCGCGCGTTGCGTTCCATACCCGAGCGGTCGGCAACGACAGCGCCGGGCGTTCCGTAGTGCTCTGCAGTGCTGGGATCGTGACCGTGGCGAATGGTTGCGTCACCGATGGCCGAGTGATTCGAGATCGCGCTGCGCTGCAGCGTGCGCGCCATAGAACAGCGAGGGCTTGAGCGAATGGACATTGCACAGCTGACCGACGAGGCGCATCGCGCCGTGTTGGAGTTACTGCCGCCGGACCTCATGGATCTGACCGACATCGCCGCTGCGAGCGACAGGTTTACCGCACTGCTCGCCGCACGGCCAGCGGTGATACCGGACGGCGTCGAGGTCGATGACCACCTCGTTCCGCTTGCAGACGGGCATCAGCTCGTCGTACGCGTCTATCGCAGCTCATCGGCTCGGCCGATGAGCCCCGGTCTGCTGTGGATCCACGGTGGCGGCATGGTGCTGGGTGATGTCTCGATGAACGACGGTGAGTGTGCTGCGATGGCCAACGAACTCGACATCGTCGTTGCGTCCGTCGACTATCGACTGGCTCCAGCGTTTCCCTACCCGGTCCCTCTCGACGACTGTTACGCCGGGCTGAGTTGGTTCTTCGGTGCTGCGGGTCTGCTCGGATTGGACGCCGACCGAATCGCCATCGGTGGAGCGAGTGCTGGTGGCGGCCTGGCCGCCGGGCTCGCACTCCTCGCGCGAGACCGCGGCGAGATGCGACCTTGCTTTCAGCTTCTCACGTACCCGATGCTCGACGATCGCAACGACACTCCGTCGAGCCATGGGGTAACCGATCTTCGGCTCTGGAATCGTGACGCGAACCTGACCGGGTGGGACGCCTATCTCAACGGTCGGGCGGGTGGCGATGACATCGCGGCCTACGCGGCCCCGTCGCGAGCGACCGATCTGGCCGACTTGCCGCCAGCGATGATCACGGTCGGGGCGCTCGACATGTTCCTTGATGAGGACATCGCGTACGCGCATGCGCTCCTTCGTGCCGGTGTGCCCACCGAGCTGCATGTCTATCCGGGGTCATTCCACGGCGCCAACGCGCTGGTACCCCACGCTGCGGCGTCGCGTCGCTGGCGCCGCGATGAATTCGAGGCGCTCGACCAAGCGCTCAACCAAGACCGAACGAAGCGAACGGATATCCAACAATGAGCGACAACAGAACCCTTTGGCAGGAAGCCTTTGATGACTCGAAACTTCGGGAGGGCGACTATTCCACGATGTCCGGCGTCCCCCTCGAGCCCGTGTACGGCCCGGATGACGCCGAATTTCCGGGTGTGTACCCGTACACGCGGGGTCCATACGCGTCGATGTACAGGTCGCGGCTCTGGACGATGCGCATGTTTGCTGGGTTCGGCACGGCGGACGACACGAACGCCCGCTTCAAAGAAATCATCAGATCAGGAGGCACTGGCCTGTCGACGGCGTTCGACATGCCGACGCTGCTCGGCCTCGACTCGGATGATCCAATGTCGTTGGGAGAAGTTGGTCGTTGCGGCGTCGCGATTGATTCCTTGGCAGACATGGAGGATCTGTACGCCGGGATTGATCTTGATCAGATCACGACGTCGATGACCATCAACAGCCCGGCGGCGCCCATCTTCGCGATGTTCGTAGCCCAAGCGGAGAACGCAGGAGTCAATCGGGCTCGGCTCGGAGGCACCCTCCAAAACGATATTTTGAAGGAATACCAGGCACAGAAAGAGTTCGTCTTTCCTCCACGCCAGTCGATGCGGCTGGTGCGTGACACGATCAAGTTCACGGCCGCTGAAATGCCGCGCTGGCACTCGATCTCGATCTCCGGCTACCACATTCGGGAGGCTGGTTCGACCGCCGCAGAGGAGTTGGCCTTCACCTTGGCGAACGGCTTTGCCTACGTCGAGTTGGCACTGCAGGCGGGGTTGCCGGTGGACTCCTTCGCGCCGCGGCTGAGCTTCTTTTTCAACGCGCACATCGACTTCTTCGAGGAGATCGCCAAGCTCCGCGCAGCTCGCAGAATTTGGGCGCGGTGGATGAAGGAACGCTATGGCGCGGAGCTTGAGCGGTCGCTGCAGCTGCGATTCCACACGCAAACGGCGGGTGTTTCCCTCACGGCACAACAGCCAGAGGTAAACATCGTCCGGACCGCGATCGAGGCGCTCGCGGGTGTGCTGGGAGGAACGCAGTCGCTGCACACCAACTCGATGGACGAAGCAATGGCCCTGCCGACGGAGAAGGCGGCGCGTATTGCCTTGAGAACGCAGCAGGTGATCGCTTACGAGACGAATGTAACCCATGTGGCTGATCCACTCGGCGGGTCGTACTTTGTCGAGGAACTGACCGATGAGATGGAACGGCAAGCCGAAGCAGTGTTCAGCAAACTCGAAGAATTCGGTGATGGGTCGTTGTTGGAAGGTGTGATCAAAGGCATCGACGAAAATTGGTTTCAGGGATGCATTGCTGACTCTGCCTATGAGTTGGAACGCAAGTTCAATTCCGGTGAGCGGGTCATCGTCGGCGTGTCGGACTTCAAGGAAGGTAATGACGACGCCGAGATTGAGCTGTTGCGAATATCGAAAGAAGACGAAGCCCGGCAGCGGATGCGACTCGAAACGGTCAGGCATGACCGCGATCAGGAGGCGGTCGACAAGGTCCTCGCCACGCTTACCGACGAGGCCGCGGATCCTGAGATCAATCTGATGCCCACCCTGATTGATGCGTCGCACGCGTATGCGACCCTCGGTGAGATCATGGGCGCTCTGGCCGACGTCTTCGGCCGCCACACCGAGGTGCCGACGATATGAGCCAACGCATCCTTGTCGCGAAAGTGGGTCTCGATGGCCACGATCGTGGCGTCAAGATCATTGCTCGCATCTTGCGCGACGCCGGCTACGAAGTCATTTACACCGGGTTGTTCCAGACGCCACAGACAGTTGCGTCAGCGGCTGTAGATGAAGACGTCGATGCCGTCGGATTGTCGATGCTGTCGGGCGCACACTTGACGCTCGCACCACTGGTAGTCGAAGAGCTGCGCAGCCGCGGGAGCGACATCCCCGTCATTGTCGGAGGGATCGTCCCTGCCCTCGACATCGTCGAGTTGACGGAAGCCGGAATCGCCGCCGTACTGACTCCGGGCTCTACAGCGGCCGAGGTTGTCGGCGCAGTGCGACGGGTCCTTGCCGCATCGACTTGATCGAGCCGGGAGAGTTCGACGGCGCTCACCAGCTGCGTCGGAATCGGCCAGTGGAAAGCAGACTCGGATCGTCAACCGGCCTCTGCAATCGGTCCACGTTGCCGGCGCCCACGAAAGCAAGGGGGTTTTTCCCCACCTTCCCCATCGGCCTGGACTCCTTGGGGTGTTGCTGTCTCGTTGCCAAGCTGCTTCTGCAAATTTCTTGGAGCGTGAGGGATCTTAACGGGCGGGCGGTGGTGAGCATGGCGTGGATGACGTTGCCGCCTCGGTGTTGGAACGCGCCGTTGATCGAGCTTCCGGATCGCCAGTCGGTGGGTGAGAGTCCGGCGTAGGAAGCGAGGCGTGAGCCATCCTTGAAGCGGATCGGGTCGCCGATCTCGGCGAGGGTTCGTGCTCCGGTCCTGGAACCGAACCCGCAGAGAGTCACAAGGACCTTGCCGAGAGGGTGCGAAAGGAACGCCTCCTCGATCTGAGTAGCGAGTCGGCCGCGTTGCTGCTGAATACGGTCGACATCGGCGAGCAACTCGCCGACGACTTGGCCCCTCGTTTCAGCCGCTGGCAGCGTCACCGTCTGCGCTTCGAGCGCCAGCCAAATCTCATTGGCAAATTTCGCGGCGATGTGATGCTGGCGGCGCCAAGATCGCAACTCGGAGAGCATCAACGCTTATATTGAATATCATTGGCGTGTTCAACAGCGCGATCAAGGCACTGGCACCGAACTTCGGCCAGAGAATTGCCGTCAACAGCACCGCCACGTTCAAGGTGCTTGGGTGAGGCACGACCCAGCCAGAAGACAGAGAGCCTCCGATGTTTGCTGCAATTTCGCAGTAATCCGCATCGTGCCCGGTGGGCTGCTGTAGCTCTGAAACGCAGCAACGGGGCCGCGCCGCGTCCGGATATCGGCGAGACCATCCTGCCCGGCGACCACGTCAACATTCCTGTTGACAAACGGTGGACTCTTGCCTAACCTCACCTCTGTCAACTGACTTGAGGTTCTGATTCGGGCGAGTGCCCGATGAACGAACAACGGTGGGAAGGGCTGCATGGGGCTCGACGAAATGTCGGGGTATGAGCGCAGCCAGGACCTCCACTTGTCCGGGAAATCAGAACCACGACCTGGGCTCATCTGATGGTGAGCCGAGCGACAGCTGAACAACCAACACAAATCCCAGGAGGGGGAACGAATGACAACACCACGACTCAGGCGCACCATTGCGGGGGTGATGGCCGCCGGCCTGATCATCGCCGCGTGTGGCAGCGACGACGGCGGCGATTCTTCGCCAGCCGCGACCGACGCACCCGTCGAAACCGATGCACCGGCCGCGACCGATGCGCCGGCCGCGACCGATGCACCCGTCGAGACCGACGAACCGATTGCCACCGACGCATCCACCGATGAAGGTGGGGGCGAAGCACTCGCTCTTGAGGGCTCGGTCGAAGTCGCAGCAGGCACCGTGTTGAATCTCGATGAATGTCCTGACGACTGGGATCCGCTCCAAGGCGTCGACGGCGGCGAAATCCGCATCGGGCAGACGTTGCCCCTGTCGGGTGCGCTCGCCGCATTCGGTGCCATCGCGGCCGGCATGCAGTTCTACTTCGACAATGTGAACGCGACCGATCCGATCGAAGGCAAGGAGCTCATCCTTATTGCCAAGGACGACGGCTATGAAGCAGGTCGTGGCGTGGCAAACGTCGAAGAGATGATCGACTCCGACGACATCTTCGCCTTCGGCCACGTACTCGGCACGCCGATCAACGCTGCCGTTCGGCCCATCACCGACGAAGCCTGCGTACCGCAGCTCTTCAACTCGTCGGGCTTCCCGCTTTGGGGCGACCCGGCGAATTACCCATGGACCGTCGGCAACATTTTGAACTACGTCACCGAGACCAACATCTGGTGCAAGGCCATTGTCGACGAGTTCGGTGACGGCGCCACTGTTGCGGCGTTGATCATGAACAACGACTTCGGCAAGACCTACCAGAACACACTCAACGATGCTGAAGCATGTTCCACCTTGGACATCGTGACCCAAGAGGTTCACGACCCGGCCGGCGCAGACGTCACCAACGAGATGACCACGATCATCGGCACCGAAGCCGACGTGTTCGTCGTCGGAACCACGGCCAAGTTCTGCACGCAGGCCGTTGCCGTGCTCGCAGCCTCGGAATGGCGTCCACGGAGCTACATGTCCTACACATGTAACAACCTGGCCTCCTACTTCGAGCCAGTGAAGGATGCCGCAGCAGCACTCGCTGCAGACGGTGCTGGCATCTACATGGCGAACTCGAACAAGGTCTGTGGTGACCCCAGCTACGCCGACGACCCCGCGATCGTCGAGATCGAACGTGTTCTGTCAGAGTACGGAAACGTGACCTGTGCCGACGGTTCGTACTCGACCGGCTACCTCTACGGGGAATTCCTCGTCGACGTGCTGCGGGCAGCGGCAGCGCTGCCCGGGGGCCTGAACCGAGTCAACCTGATGGCTGCGACGTGGAACGCAAACTTCACCAGCGACAGCCTGCTGGGTGGGACGCTCAAGCTCGACGGCGTTAACGACGCCTACTGGACCGAAGCAGCCCAGATTCAAGAAGTGGTCATCGGTGAAACAGGCAACCTCACCTTCGAAGCTCGAGGCGACATCGTTGACTTCGAAGGCCAGGGAGGCTCATTCTCCGGCTGATTCGAGTCCATCGAATCATCCTGACTGCGTGTACCGGTCGACGGCTTGTAATGTTGCCGTCGGCCGGTCCGCGTTCGGGCCGAGTCAGTCGTGGGCGCTGACTTTGGATCGATCAGTCGAAGCGCAGTGTCGACAAGGCTCGACAATTGGCTGCAGACTCAGGCGTCGAACTTGACGCTCAGGTCGGCGATCTGACGACCTGCTGATCTCGGGAACAGCAGTGGGATGCGATCGTTTCGATCTTGGTCCACATGCTGCCCGACATTCGAGCGAAGCTGCATGCCCGCGTGGTCCAGACCTTGTTGCCTGGTCGGTTGTTTGCCCTGGAGGCCTACTCCGCAGCAGCGACCCACCGACGACTCAAACCGCCGCCGCCGCCCGGCACGAACCGGATCGACGCGCCCGCACCACCGAGATCACCGCGTCCGCGTCGGAGCCGGCCCGTGGAAAGCTGAATGGGATCCCGAACCGGCCTCTACAATCGGTCCACGTTGCCGGCAACCACGAACCGAGGGAGTTTTCCCGCCTTTCGCGCCAGCCTCGCCTCTGTAATGGTTCGTTGCGCGCAAACGCCTCAGCGAGGGCAAGCGCACAGTCCCAGGGAAGGTGATGTCGGCCATGACGGTCTCGGTAGCCGACGGGATGGTCAGGTGGGCCGATGCCGGCTCGCGCTGCGACCCGTTCGAGGGCATCGGCTTCATAGGAGAGCACACCGTGGTTGACGCTGATGCTGTGTTCGCTGGTCGCGTCGAGAATCGTGTCGACGGCAAACGCGATCGGGTGATGGTCGCCGGGGAAGCCGGATCGTTGGACTGCTAATGCCATGGTGCCGGCGTTGCGTTCGTCGCTGAGCAGAGCCTGGCGTTGACCCCACGGCACGATGATGTGGCGCGATGCGACGTAGTCGATGAGTCCAGGGTTGGGGTCAATCCACTCGGCACGCCACTTGCGGCTGCGTACCGATTCGACGATCTTGACGTGTTGAAGGTCGTCGTTGGGGTGTTCTCGGATCGCGTAGTGCTTGCCGGGTTCGATGTTGTTCTTGTCCATATGAAGATCATGCGACAGATGCGATTGCCATTTCGGCTGTAGCGGTCGTCAGCGGACAGGACGATGGCGGTCCGAGTCGCCTCCAGGCGCACAACGACGTGGTGGCGAGTGGTCAGCGGCGCAGCCATGTCTCGTGTCGCAGCATCCCGCTGGCCGCAGGGATGCGACCCCGAATCTTCGAGACATCCGTAGTACCGTTGAGCCTGTTCGCAGTGACGCGTCCGAACCAGTGAGGTGTACACGAAGCTCTCGACCGAGAGCGACGAGTACCGCCAGCCACAACGGCTGAGAAATCTGAGAGCGTGATCCTGTCCTGGAGGCAATTCGGGCAACTAAGGAGAAATAACACCCCTCTCTTTAAGGAGCCCGACAATGGCCATCTCTGACATCGACTGGAACGACAGCGACGAACTCATCCTGAGTGGCCTCGCCGCCGGCCTGACGCATGCCGAAACCGGCGAGCTCGCCCACGTGAGCCCCAAGACCGTCCAACGGCGCCTCTCCAGCGAGGCGTTCGCAGCCGAGGTCGCACGGCGGCGCGGACAACAGGTCGAACGGATCACCGGCCGGCTGAGCGAGCTCAGTATCCGAGCCGTGGACACCCTGACCGACGCACTCGAGGACAGCTCTGCCACGATCAGGTTGCGTGCTGCGGATCTCACCCTGAACTGGCTCGTCAAGCTGCGGCGTGAGGCTGACCTCGAGCGGCGCATCGCAGAGATCGAACACGAACTCGCCAACGACGCCTCCGCAATCACGCCATGAGCAGCTCAGGACTTGAGCGGCGTCTCAAGAATGCCAACCGGCAGATCGATTCCTCTCGTCGCGTCGCCGACGCCACGACCAGCTTCGAACACGACGACAATGTCATTCGGTTCGCTACCGAACATCTCGGACTGGACCTGTTCCCCCGGCAGGCGACCCTGTTGAAGGTGCTGACCTGCGCGGAGCACCTCTTCACCGATTTCGATCGCTCGGTCATCTCGGAATGGACCAGCGGATACACCGCAGTCGATAGTCCCAACGGTTCGTTCTTCGAGGGGATCCGGGGCACACCACCGGACCTGATCGAGCGAATGCGGTACTGCCGGCAGCAGGGCCAGAGCGTGTTCCGCGAAACGACGCTGGTCGCAGGTCGTCGCTCGAGTAAAACCTTCACCGCTGCGATCGTCGCGCTATGGCAGGTCTCAGAACTGCTCGGCCTCCAAGACCCGCAGGACATCCTCGGGCTTCCCCCGGGCAAGCAGATCACGTTGGTGGCGATGTCAACCACCAAGGACTCGACCGCACGTGACGTGTTCGGCGACCTGGCCGGCATGGTCCGCAATGCCAGGGTGTTCGACGAGGTGCTCGAGCACAGCAGCCGGGACTCGATCAGGTTCTGGACGCCCACCCAACTCGTGTCCGGCGCGAAGCAGCGCGGCGACCAGGGTCTCGTGGTGCTCAGCGCGCTCCCCACCACGGCGTCAGCCGGTCGCGGCCCCGCAATTTACGGAGCCCTGATCGATGAGGCGGCCCACCTTTCAGGGTTGGGTCCCACAAGCGATACCACCGAGATCCACCGCACTATCGCACCCGCAATGGCCCAGTTCCCCGGCTCGTTCACGATCATGGCATCGAGCCCCTGGACCATGATCGGCCGCTTCTACGAGGCTCACCGCGCGGCATGCGAAATCGACGCAGACACCGGTCAGAGCCGCATGCTGGACGCGTTCACCCTGCAGATTCCCAGCTGGGAGCTGTACCGGGACTCCCAGCGAGCTGGCGAGATCGAAATGTGGCCCGGCAGCCCAACCTTCTCGTGCGATCTCAAGCCGGTCATCACGGCCGACTCGCGTGATCTCGGGGTCGAACGTCATCGCGACCTTGCTAGCTATCTCGTCGAGTACGAAGGACAGTGGGCAACCGTCTCAGATCGGTACCTCTCCGCCTTCATTGTCGAGGCCATCTTCGCGCCGCTCGGCGAACGGCACTTCGAAGCCTCTGCAAGGCCGACGCCCAGCGTGGAGTCCGCCATTCACATCGACTTGTCGTTGTCCGGCGACAACACCGCCCTCGTACTCGCTCACCGCGAAATCATCGATGGCGGCGTCCATGTCATTGTCGACCAGATCGTCGTCTGGCGACCTCAGGACTACGGCAACGGCCAAGTGGACTACGACGAGATCGCCGACACCGCTGCACGACTTGCTGTCGCCCATGATGCCCGGATCAGCCTCGACCACTTCCAGTCGATAGCGATGATCGACAAGATCACCGCCCGGCTCCGCACCGCCGGCATTAACGGCCTGCAAGCAGCGAACTACAGCCCATCAGTCGTGCACGCCAACCACACCGAGAAGCTCGAGCGCTGGGAACTGACCAAGACCTCCGCTGCCGAAGGGCGCCTCCACTCACCGCTCCATCAGCTGCTTCACGACGAACTCAGCTTTCTCCGCCGAGTCGATCATCGCATCGAGGCACCAACGAGCGGACCCGTCACCACCGACGACGCCGCCGACGCACTCAGCCATGTTGTCTCGGCGCTCGCCAATGAAACACGTGTAGCCAACCAGTTCAGCGGCATTCGCGCGGCGGCCAGCACACCCACCTGGACCCCCAACCAGTACGCCACCGACTTCTCCACGGCCCGACCCTCAGCTGACCGCAACACGGTCGCCCGGCCCGAAAGGGGACGCCAATACCGCTAGAAAGCCCCCGAGAGGTGGACATCACTGGACAACGGTGGACACGTTCCCAAATCGGCCGAAGCCGTTCCCAACCGCCTCGCCATCAACACAGTGACCAGGCGAAACACGAAATCGCGCCACCCCCACAGAGGCGGGGCCGGCGCGAAAGGTGGGAGAAAACCCCCGGTATTCGTGGGTGCCGGCAACGTGGACCGATTGTAGAGGCCGGTTCGGGATCCGAGTCTGCTTTCCACAGCCCGATTCCGACGCAGGTGCGCCCATCTTGGTGATGCGGGCGCGTCGGTCTGGCTCGTCCCGGGCGGCGGGGCCTCAGGCAGCGGCTTGGGTCGTCGGCGGGTCGCTACTGCGCCCGCGGTGACGATGCAACGCCAGGCTGTTCAC
>CALCXK010000002.1 GCA_937905835.1 uncultured Ilumatobacter sp.
GGGCCGCGAGCCCCGCTTGTTTGCGATCGGCAGCCAACACCGCGCGGCCGATTGGCAGAGCCGTCCAGATCCATCTCGTGGGGGTCGATCAGGCAGAGTGGAGGTATGACGGATCGGGACTGGGTTGGGTTCAACGCTGGGATCATCGAGGAGTTTCGTGCCAACGATGGAAAGGTGGCGTCCTTCGGTGGCCTCCCGGTGATCGTCCTGCACACGATCGGCTCGCGGACGGGACAGGTACGGTTGACGCCGTTGATCCCCGTGTTCGACGGCGACGACATGTACGTCTTCGGCACCGCTGAAGGAGCTTCGAAGGACCCCGCGTGGGTAGGGAACCTTCGGGCTCATCCGCGGATCACGATCGAGACCGCGACTGCCAGTTTCGTCGCGGATGTCTTGGCGCTTCTCGAAGCCGATGCGCGGGGCATGGTCGACGAACGCGCTGCAACGACACCGAAACTCCGGGAGTACGTGGCATCAGCTGCGCCGCGCGCGATCCCGGTGTTCTCGATCACGCCCGTCGACTGACGGATTTGGTCAACGCCCACCGGGGACGTCACGGAACGGAACGTCGACGCCAACGGATCGCTCTCGTGGGAGGCCGAGCACGTTCTCGCCGATGATGTTGCGTTGAATCTCGTCGGTGCCCCCGGCGATCGACTGTGCCGGAGTCGACATCAACACTTCGGCGATCACCGCCGCGTCATCGTCACCGTCCAATTCGGTGAGCATGCCGCCAGCGCCAGCGATCGTCGAGTGCAACCGACTGCACCGGCGCGCGACTTCGCTTGCAGCGAGCTTGCCGAGCGACCCCTCCGGGCCAGGCGCACGCCCGAGAGCCCGAGCCGCGCGCGCTCTGGAAGCGGTCCATTCGCTCGCTCGCTGAAACGACACGAGATCAGCGATTGCCTGGCGGACGACAGGATCAGAGGTGCGCCCAGCGCGCCGTGCGCGCTCGATCACCAGATCGGCACGTCCTGCCCGCTGCGGATACCAGGCGTAGGTGGCGAAATGCTCGGCGCTTTCCGCCGTGGCCTCGGCGAGCGTGCGCCCAGCGTCGGACCGAAACGAAAGTCGGCGCAACGTCGAGTAGGTCCGCTCGTGCATCAGCGTGGTGCGCGCGACACGCCAACCGTCACCTTGGGCACCCACCAAATTGGCCACCGGGATCCGTGCTTCGGTGAGGAACACTTCATTGAACGACGAGTGCCGATTCATCTGCAGGATCGGGCGGGTCTCGACACCCGGTTGCTGCATCGGTAGAACGAAGTAGCTCATGCCAGCATGCTTGGGGACGTCCCAATCTGTGCGCGCCACCAAGATCGCCAAGTGAGCGTGATGGGCGCTTGTGTTCCAGACCTTCTGGCCGCTGACGATCCAGTTGTCACCGTCGAGAACAGCGGTCGTGCGTAGCCCGGCAAGGTCGGAGCCGGCGCCCGGTTCGCTGAACAGTTGCGTCCAGGTGGCAGCGCCGGTGATCGTCGGCAACAGCATCCGACCGTTGAGCTCGGCACTGCCATGCGCGATCAGCGTTGGTGCGGCAAGATTCATGCCGGCACCGAGAGGAGGGCCGACGGCTCCTTGTTCACGCAGGACGTCTTGGACCACCCTGTCGGCCCAACTCGCGAGACCCCGACCGTGGTGCGCGATCGGCCACGACGGCACCGCCCACCCCGACCCAGCGAGCAGCTCACGCCACTCAACGAGGGGCCGCTGCGGATCCCAGTTCTCGGTGAGCCACGACTCGAATTCGACCCGGACCTCGTGCTCGGTGGGATCGCTCATCTCGTCAACGTACCGAGGTGCGATCTCCAGATCGCAGCCGAACGACGCGACGCCCTAGCGTTGCGAGATGGCAGAGTTCGAGACCACGATCGCCACGTCTGAGGGGTCGTTGGGCACCTTCATCGTTCATCCCGACAACGACACAGCAGCGCCGGTTGTCGTGTTCTTGATGGACGCGCCCGGCAAGCGTGACCTGTTGCGCGACATGGCACGCCGGATCGCCGCCAACGGGTACTACGTGATGCTGGCGAACCTGTACTACCGCTCCACTCCGGCATTCGAGCTCGACTTCTCGAGCAAGGAGTCGTTCCAACAGATGGTCGAACTGATGGGCAACCTCGGCAACAAGGCTGTCGCCCGCGACGTCGGAATGCTCCTCGATCACGCCGGCGCCGACGCGGCCGCAGATGCCACCCGGGTCGGCTGTGTCGGCTACTGCATGAGCGGCCCGTTCGCGCTCTGGGCAGCGGCGGAGTTTTCCGACGTCGTGCGCGCTGCCGCGTCGTTCTATGGGGTTCGACTTCACGTCGAGTCGCCCGACTCACCCCATACGCGTCTCGGTGAGATCGCTGGCGAGTTGTACGTCGGCGCTGCCGAACACGACGACTACGTCCCACTCGACATGATCGATCGGTTCGAAGCAGCCATGCAAGACAGCGGCGTCGCCGGTCGCGTCGAGCGGTACTGGGGCACTCATCATGGATTCGCGTTCGACGATCGTCCGGCCTACAACCGCAGCGCTGACGATCGGCACTGGGCGGCGCTGCTCGATCTGTTCGCCCGAAACCTCCAACCATGAGCGGGCCCTACGTCACGACGGCGCTGGGCGCGGATCACGTTGGAGTCGTCCGGCTTTGCCAGCCCCCAAACAATTTCTTCTCACTCGCGATGATCGAAGCGGTCGCCGACGCGCTCGAAGCATTCGACGCGGACCGGTCGTGCCGATCGGTTGTGCTCGCCGCTGAGGGCAAACACTTCTGCGCCGGTGCCGACTTCGCGTCGCCGGCGACCTACTCAACCGCTGATCTGTACGCAGCCGCGGTTCGGCTCTTTCGCACGAACAAGCCGATCGTTGCTGCGGTGCAGGGTGCAGCGATCGGCGGCGGCCTCGGCGTGGCGCTCTCGGCCGACTTTCGTATCGCCACTCCCCAAGCACGGTTCAGCGCAAACTTCGCTCGCCTCGGCTTCCATCATGGCTTCGGTTTGAGCGTCACGCTGCCCGGCGTTGTCGGGCAACAACGCGCCGCGGAGTTGCTCTACACGGGGCGGCGCATAGACGGTAACGAGGCAACGTCGATCGGCTTGGCCGATCGAATCGTGCCCCCAGATCAGCTCGAATCTGCTGCACTCAGCTTCGCCGCCGAAATCGCAACATCGGCGCCACTCGCTGTGCAGAGCATCCGTGCGACGCTACGCGCCGACCTGGCCGAGCGCGTCGCAGCGGCGACCGATCGCGAACTCACCGAACAAGAACGCCTGCGTCACACCAACGACTTCATCGAAGGGACACGCGCCATGGCAGAACGCCGCACACCCAACTTCACCGGAGTCGAACAATGAGCGGGGTGATCGTCGCCGCCGACACCATGAGCCCAACAGCGCTCATCGCCTACGTCCAACAGCTCGAAGCACTCGGGTACGACTCGGTGTGGATCCCCGACATGTTCGGCCGCGAGATCTACGTCACCGCCGGCTACTTGCTGTCGAACACCACCACCATCAAGGTCGCCACCGGGATCGCCCACGTCTACGGTCGCGACGCGATCGCAACAGCGCAAGCAGCACGCACCCTGTCGGAACTGTCCGACGGGCGGTTCATCCTCGGGCTTGGCATCTCGCACCCACCAGCAGCCGAACTGCGCGGACTCACCTGGCAACCACCGATCGACATGATCCGCACCTACCTCAGCGACGTTCGCGCAGCGCTCTCCGCCGGGCTCCTGCACACCCCTGCGAATCCGCCGCCCTTTCCGATCTTCCTCGCCGCGCACGGCCCGAAGATGATGCAGGTCGCCGCCAAATACGCCGACGGCGCGAACACCTACATGCAACCCGCGGAGCACACTCGCGCGTCACGCGAGACCCTCGGACCGACGAAGGAACTGAGCGTCGTGCTGCCGTGCGTGCTCACCAACGACGCCGACGCGGCTCGAGCCGCTGGCCGGCGCGCGCTGCACATCTACCTTCCGCTGCCCGCCTACCATCGGCAATGGCGCGCATTCGGATTCGACGAATCCGACTGGGTGGGCCGAGCTAGTGATCGACTCGTCGATGCCCACGTGGCATGGGGCAGCGCAGAAGAGATCCGGCGACGAATCGACGAACACCTCGATGCCGGAGCGACACAGGTTCAGCTCTCGGTGAATCACGCCGACAAACAGGCGACCGAACCGCCGTGGGACCTGCTCGAAGCGCTCGCTCCGAAGTGACCGCATTCAGCGGCTGCGAACCCCTGCGTTCGAGTTCTCACTAGCTGCGGCACCACGCGATCCCCGACGTCGAGCAATGTCAGGGAATGAGTTCGAAGGCATCTCTGTGTGCTGGTCGCACGACCTACCTATCGCGCTGCTTGTGAACTGTCGGTTGGGCGGTGAACTTCCACCCCATCACGCACCCCAGAGGCTGATCGGCGTCCGGCGGCTGATACATCGCTGTTCCGCCGGACTGCTATTCAAGCTATCAACCCTGGTCAGGTTGGGTGGAGACGATGGGAATCGAACCCACGACCCCCTGCTTGCAAAGCA
>CALCXK010000003.1 GCA_937905835.1 uncultured Ilumatobacter sp.
TTCTTCGCCGGAGCCTTCTTGGCTACCGCCTTCTTCTTCGCCGGAGCCTTCTTGGCTACCGCCTTCTTCTTCGCCGGAGCCTTCTTGGGTGCCATCAGGTCACTTCGACTTGCCGTTGAGGGCCTGCTTCAGCGTCGAGCTGGCGCTGAACTTCATGGCCGTCGATGCTTTGATCTGCACGGGCGCACCCGTCTGCGGGTTGCGACCCTCACGAGCAGCGCGCTGTGTCGTGCTGAAGTTGCCGAAGCCCGGCCATGTGACCTTGACGCCGCTCTGCGTTGCCGACACGACGTGATCGAAGAACGCGCCGAGCGTGCGCTCGGCATCGGCCTTCGAGACGCCCGCTGCCTGGGCGACTGCGTCGATCATTTCTGCCTTAGTTGCCATGGTGTTCCTCTTTCGAATAGTTGAATTGATGTGTTCACCCGACGTTGAACGTCAAGCCCGGTTCCGCGCTTTCTCTGCGGAACTACAACCATGTCACTTGGCTTCTTGCATTTCGGCAAGCATCAAACACATTGCAAATGCAATGACCTAATTCGTGAGGCCCTTGCGCCGTCAGTATCTCCGACATTTCGAGCCAAAAAACACCTGCTCAAAGGGTCCGCCGACATCCACCACTCCAACGGAGCGTCGGGCTACACATACGGCGTTGAGTATGAGCAAACGATCGCATCCAGACGTCCCAGGTATCCACTGAGGAGTGACGATGACCGACCTACTTCCTTCCGCTGGTGCTACCACACTGGTACCTCAACCCTTCGGAACGGAGGTGGTGGCCGGCATTTCGTCGACGAAAGCCCGGCTCGTGATCGACACGTCCGTACTGATTGCTGACCCGACGTGCATCCTCGAGTTCACCGACGTCGACGTCATCATCCCGCTCACCGTCGTCGAAGAACTCGACGGCCTGAAGAGCCGCAGCGACGACGTCGGTCGCGCTGCACGCACCGCGCTCCGCACAATCGAAGAACTCCGCGTTGCGCATGGCGGATCGCTTGCCCAACCGGTCCCGACGGGAGCACCCGGGGCGACTCTGCAAATCGAGATCAACAACATCCGCAAGCACCTGTTGATCGAGCACGGCCTCGATCCGAATATCCCTGACAACCGGATCATCGGCGCTGCGATCGGCCAGTCCGACTTCGGTCCGACCACGATGGTCAGCAACGACGCCGCACTCCGCATTAAGGCAGCCCACCTCGGCGTCTCGGCAGCCGAACATACTCTCGCTCGGCGGAATCGCGACCGGCCTGCAATCGGCTGGTCCACCATCGATGCGAGCCCTGAGGCGATCAACACCCTCTATGCCACAGGAGGCATCGCTCTCGATGCCGTGTCCCCCGGTGTGGAGATTGCCGAGAACGAGTTCGCGGTACTGCAAGCAGGGTCCCAGTCAGCCCTTGTCCGAGTAGTCGGCGACGAGATGGTCCTCCTTCCTCGTTCGGCACCCGAGCCGTGGGGGCTGCGGCCACGCAACAAGGAGCAGCGGTTCGCTCTCGAGCTACTCCTCGACCCGGAGATCAAAGTCATTGCGCTCGACGGCCGGGCAGGAACCGGTAAGACGCTGCTCGCAATAGCTGCGGGCCTCGAACAGGTGGTCGAGCAGCGCCGCTACGAGCGGCTCGCCGTCTACCGGCCCCTCGTTCCCGTCGGGCGGGCCGATGTCGGCTTCCTCCCCGGCGGCCTCAACGAGAAACTCGATCCTTGGATGGCCGCGATCCACGATGCCGTCGTCGCCCTCACCGACATGGGTAGCAGCCACGACGCTGGCAACCTCGTCGACGAGCTCACCCAACGCGGACAACTGTCGCTTGACTCGGTGACCTTCCTGCGGGGCCGCTCGCTCCAGCGACAAATCGTGCTGATCGACGAAGCGCAGAACCTCGAACCCACCACGCTCCGTACGATCCTCACCCGAGTCGGCGAAGGCACCAAGGTGATCTTCACCGGTGACACCAGTCAGATCGACGCTCCCTATCTCGGCGAGTCCAACAATGCGCTCAGCGTGTTGGCATCGGCATTCAGCGGACAGCGCTGCTTCGGACACATCACGCTGACCGCATGCGAACGAAGCGACGTGGCCAGTCTCGCCGCGGAACTGCTCTGACGACGACCGGACTCACCCGGTCGGCCCGTTCACGTTACTCAGAGGGGCATGCCAGCTGCAGGCCGCCGGCGCACTGCAGCGCCGCCGTTGTGACAGTCGATGCCTAAGGTGGCATCTGTGCCGCTCCCCCGATTCGCTGTCGTCGACGTCGAGACCTCAGGACTCTCAGACCGACGCCACCGCATCCTGCAGCTCGGTGCTGTCCTCATCGAGGCGGACGGAACGGTCGTCGATCAGTGGTCCAGTCTCGTCCGGTTGCAGTGGCCCCTCCAGCGTGTCGGACCGACACGCATCCACGGCATCACCCGTCCGATGCTCCGGGGTGCCCCCCGGCTCGATACAGCGCTCGACCAACTGGCGCCCTTGCTCAACGGTGCGATCTTCACGGCGCACAATGCCGAGTTCGACGCAGGGTTTATCTTGCGGGCAGCGCACCGCCGTACCGGCTTCGAACTCGGCCCCCAGCTCTGCACGTTGCGCATGTCGCGGCGGTTGGACCCCGAGCGTCACATGTCGCACCGCCTCATCGATGTTGCCGAGCGGTACGGCGTCGACCTCTCCGCACCTCACAACGCATTGGCTGACGCAGGGGCCACCGCCGCCATCCTCCCCCATCTGCTCGCCGCTCACCACGTCGTCGAGCCCGAACAGCTCACCCCGTTCTTCGTGCGCCAGAAGCCCCCTCAGTAGCAGGCAAGCATCCGGGCGGCCAGATCTCCGGCCTGCTGCGCTGCACCCTTCGGCGAACGCACCACCACGTCCGGGCCAAGCCGAATTAACAGTCGCGCCAACCACCGTTCGCTAGCAACGGGGACACCGACCTCAATCCAGCCCTCAGGCCGGTTCAGTTGCGTGACCTCGCCGACCGGATACCGGTCAAGAATCCACTGTGCCGCCGGCGCCAACCGAAGCGTGGCGTGCGGCAACTCAGCGTCAGCAAAGAAGCCGGGTGGCCCGGTCACAGGATCATCCGTGGGAACAACTCGCCCAGTTGGGGCAACACTGTCGATCCGATCGATCCTGAAGGTCCGTCGCTCATTCGACTTCGCGTCGTCAGCAACGACGTACCAGTTCCCCGCATCGACGAACACGTGGCGCGGCACAATGACCCGCTCGGATCGCTCGTCGCGAGCTGGCGAGTAATACAGCA
Source organism: uncultured Ilumatobacter sp. (assembly GCA_937905835.1). Lineage (GTDB taxonomy): Bacteria > Actinomycetota > Acidimicrobiia > Acidimicrobiales > Ilumatobacteraceae > Ilumatobacter_A. Next base: position 3,261 of record CALCXK010000003.1, read on the forward strand.
TCGTCAACTCGGCTGCAGCCGCAACTGCGTCGACGACTGCATCGGTTGCCTCCGGCTGTGACATGTCGATCGCCACGCCCGTGGTGTCGTCGGAAGCAGCCGTATCGACGCCTACATCCGTCAACGCTCTGGCCAACTTGTCGAGCGCTCGACCCAACGGCCCATCGCGATCGGCACCTGGCAACTCCATGGCAGCACGGGCCGACGCGAGGAGTGAGAAACCCTCGGGCGCCGTCAGGCGCAGAGCCCGAGTGAACAGTCGAGGGACACCGACGAAGACCAGTCCGTCATCGACGAAGACATCGATCATCTCATCGACGAACGGCGGGAGGCCACACATCGCCACCAACTCCAAGTCCTGTTGCACCTGATCGGCCGTCAGTTCAAAACGCGCGGCGACCTCAACGAGTGGGACCTCGCCCTTTTCCATGAGCCATGGGAGCATCACCAGAAGGCGGCTCAGCCGGTCTTCTGCGTTGCGGGGCCCCTTCATAATGCAGCCTCGACGACGCCGGTGAGCCAGTCGATGATCTGATCACGAATCTCGGGTGGGGACACGACGGCTGCATGATCGAGCAAGCCGATCAACCAGGACCGGAAGGCATCGGGATTGGATGCAGGAACTTCCACGTGGATCGAGCCGTCAGCATGGCGTTCCAGCACCCTCGCTGAACCGACCTCACGCTCGATGGCATCGGCACGGGTCGCATCGATCCGCACGACGGCGAGTACGCCATCCGTCGGCGCGTGACCGATCTGCTTCGGGTCGGCCGGGAATGCATCCCGCGGATCGAACGAACCGGGCCGAGTGAAAGTGCCCGTTGGCCCGACCTCGATCGCATCAACACCGCCATCGAACCGGTCAACGCGAAACGTCCGCTTTTCATCGCGGTCGTGGTCATAGCCGACGACGTACCAGAAGCCGCCGCGCAGCAAGAGTCCCCAGGGGTCGAGGTGTCGACGGTCGCCTCGATACACGAAAACGAGTGTCGACCTGTTGGCGACGGCCAATCTGATCACCGGGAGCTCAGGCCGTTCGGGCATCACTGCCGATACCGCTGCGTCGTTGCCTGCCAATGCGCCACCGAGCTTCCACAGAGCGTCTCGTCCGGCTGAGGTGCCTGTATGGACTGCAGCAACAGCGACTTGGAGTGCGCGTGTCTCGTCGGCGTCGAGGTTGAGGTCGACGAGCTCATACGCACCGCGGTCGATGCGATACGTCGCATGGTCATCGAAGCGCTCTGACTCGATGGGCACACCGATGGCACGTAGCGCTGCCTTGTCACGCTCGAAGGCGGCCCGTCGCGGTCGCTCCGCATCCGGATACTGGCCAGCGAGCGCTCCAGTGATCTGAACGAGCGTCAGTGGTCGTTCCGATTCGAGTAACAGCGCCAGCAGATTGGTGAGTCGTTCGACCCGGTCGACGCGGTGCGCGGTCATCGACGACCGTCAGTCTTCGATGGCCGAACGAATTGCCTCGACGACTTGCGCGGCGCTTGCGCCGGGCGTGAGGATTTTCGCAATGCCGGACGCTACGAGTTCGTCGACGTCGTGGTCGGGAACAATGCCACCAACGACAACAGGAATGTCAACGCCGCGCTCGCGAAGCTTTTGGACGACCAACGGGGCCAGCGTCATGTGCGCACCAGACAGCATCGACAGGCCAATCGCATCGACGTCTTCATCGACCGCGGCTGCAGCAACGGTTTCAGGCGTCTGGAATAGGCCGGTGTAGATGACTTCGTAACCTGCGTCACGCAGGATGCGAGCCACAACCTTCACACCACGATCGTGACCGTCCAAGCCGACCTTCGCAACAAGAACTCGTTCGCCTGCCATCAGTTCACTTCGCTCCGTAATCGTAGAATCCGCGACCAGACTTCCGGCCGAGTAGACCAGCCTCAACCATACGTGAGAGCATCGGCGGCGCTGCGTACAGCGGCTCTTTGAACTCGTCGTACAGGCTGACTGCGACGGCCAGCGTCGTGTCGAGACCAATCAGGTCGGCCAGGCTGAGCGGGCCCATCGGGTGGTTACAACCTTCGACCATGCCATGGTCGATATCTTCGGCGGTGGCGAAGCCTGACTCCATCATGCGGATGGCCGACAAGATGTACGGGATCAACAGTGCATTGACAACGAAGCCCGCACGGTCCTTGCTCCGGATCACGATTTTACCGAGCGTGTGTTCGGCAAAATGATTCGCCGCATCGACGGTCGCCTTGTCGGTCATCAGGCTGACGACGAGCTCGACCAGTTTGAGGACGGGCACCGGGTTGAAGAAGTGAATGCCGATCACGTTCTCTGGGCGCTGTGTGGCGATACCGAGCTTCATAATCGGGATCGAGCTGGTGTTGCTCGCGAGAATCGCATCGTCTGCTTCGACGACTTGGTCGAGCGTCCGGAACACCCTGGTCTTCAGCGCTTCGTCTTCGATCACGGCCTCGATGACCATCCGCCGATCGGCCATGTCGGCGAGGTCGGTCGTGAAGGTGAGGCGACCGAGGGCGGCGTCTCGCTCGGCTTCGGTCATGCGATTCCGGGCAACGGCCTTGTCGAACGAACCGATGATGCGGTTGCGTCCTCGTTCGGCGCCGGCGGCATCGATCTCATGGACGACGGTGTCGAGGCCCGCGCGCACACAGACCTCGGCGATACCGGCACCCATCTGGCCGCAGCCCACGACGCCCACGCGTTGAATGTTCGGTCGAGTCTCAATCATTGCTCACACCGTAGCGACAGCAGGAACCAGCCCACGGCCTGGACCCTGACATCGGAGAGCCCGACCAACGGTTCGCTCTACGTCATTTCCATTTGAGTCAGGATCTCGACCGACTCAGAGTTGTAGTGACTTGGTTTGAAGAAATTCTTCGATGCCGTATGGGCCATTCTCGCGGCCGTAGCCGGACTGCTTGTATCCACCGAACGGTGCGGCAATGTTGAAGCTTCCACCGTTGACGTCGACGGCGCCGGTGCGCATCCGACGGGCGACCGACATCGCACGGTCCTGGTCTGCTGACCACACGCCACCGCTCAGGCCGTAGAGGCTGTCGTTGGCGATACGCACAGCATCGTCGTCATCGTCGTACCCGATGATCGAGAGCACCGGGCCGAAGATCTCTTCCTGCGCAATGGTCATGTCGTTCGTGACGTTTGCAAACACCGTCGGCTTGACGAAGTAACCGGTCTCGCGGCCTTCAGGCTTGCCAAGGCCGCCAGCGGCTACCACCGCGCCCTCGTCGATGCCCTTCTGGATGTACTCCTGCACGCGATCCCACTGGGCTTGGCTGATCAGCGGACCGAGGTGCATGCCCTCTTCGGTCGGGTCTCCGACCTGGGTGGCCGCAACGGCGGCCGCGGCGATTTCGACGGCCTCGTCGTAGCGGCTGTTGGGGACCAGCATGCGGGTGTGCGCGGTGCAGGTCTGGCCCGAGTTGAGGAAGCAGGCAAAGACGCCTTTCGGGATCACCTTGGCGAAGTCGGCGTCGTCGAGCACGATGTTCGCCGACTTGCCGCCGAGCTCAAGAGCGACGCGCTTAATTGTGTCAGCGGCCGACGCAGCGACCTGCTTGCCCGCACGCGATGAGCCAGTGAAACTGACCATATCGATGCCGGGGTGCGCCGAGATGGCAGCGCCGACTGTCGTGCCATTGCCGCTGACGAGGTTGAAGACACCTGCTGGCAGGCCGACTTCGTCCATGATTTCGGCAAGAATGAATGCGTTGAGCGGTGCAATCTCTGAAGGCTTGAGCACGATCGTGCAACCGGCTGCGAGTGCGCCGCCGACCTTGCAGATGATCTGGTGCAGCGGGTAATTCCATGGCGTGATGGCACCGACCACGCCCACTGGCTCTTTGACGACGAGGCTGTTGCCGATCTTCTCTTCGAACTCGAAGCTGTCCAGCAGCGTGGCGAACGTCGCCATGTTGCCCGCTGGAAGCCCGGCCTGGATCATGGTCGACCAGGTGATCGGCATGCCGACTTCACCGGCGATGGTCTCGGCGATCTCGGCCGAACGAGCCTGCAGCGCTTCGTTCACGCGGACGAGATACTTCTGTCGTTCTTCGACCGGAGTCTGTGACCACGTGTCGAACGCAATCCGGGCAGCTGCGACCGCCCGGTCGACGTCGCTGGCAACACCGTCGGGGACCGAGCCCATGACTTGCTCCGTGGCGGCATTGGTGACTTCGATGCTGCCAGTCCCGTCGCTGGGGACCCAAGCACCGTCGATGTAGATGTTCTCAAAATTGCGCATCCTGACAGCCTTCCCGATTCGCGGGTCAACAAACGAAACGAGCGCAAAGTTACTGACGGGGTCAGGCCCCTTTCGCAACTCTTGCCACAGGTAGTTGCGAAAGGGGCCTGACCCCATACGTAACTATCTGTTGGCGCGGTACCAGTTGATGAGTGCGTTGGTGCTGCTGTCGTGGGCGTCGGGGGTGGGATCGCCAGTGAGTTCTGGGGTGACCTGGTTGGCGAGCTCCTTGCCCAGTTCGACACCCCACTGGTCGTAGCTGTTCACGCCCCAGATGGTGCCCTGCACGTGCACCATGTGTTCATAGAGCGCGATGAGCTGGCCAAGCACTGACGGAGTGAGTTGCTCGGCCAGGATTACCGTGTTCGGGCGGTCGCCTTCGAAGTTCCGCCATGGCTCGGCCTCGTTCATCTGGCCGAATGCGAGCGCCTCAGACTGAGCTATCAGGTTCGCCATCAGGAGGTCGTGGTGTTCTGGGTAGTCGTGGTGCGGCTTGGCGAACCCGATGAAGTCGACGGGAACGACGCTGGTGCCCTGATGGATCAATTGGTAGAACGCGTGCTGCCCGTTGGTACCTGTCTCGCCCCACACGATTGGGCCGGTGTTGTAGTTGGCACGTTCGCCCTCGAGTGTCACCGACTTTCCGTTCGACTCCATGTCGAGCTGTTGGAGGTAGGCCGGGAAGCGCGCCAACTCGTTGGCGTATGGCAGCACCGCCTTGGTGTCGAAGCCGAGACCGTTGGTGTACCAGACCCCCAGGAGCGCCATCAGTACCGGTGCATTCTCGGCGAGCGGCGCAGTGCGGAAATGCTCGTCGATCGTGTGGAACCCTGCGAGGAATTCGCGGAACCTGCCCGGTCCGATGGCGAGCATCAACGACAGTCCGATAGCCGAGTCAACCGAGTAGCGGCCGCCGACCCAATCCCAGAACCCGAACATGTTGTTCTCGGAATCGATCCCGAAATCGGCAACGCGTTCAGCGTTGGTGGACACCGCGACAAAGTGATCGATGACAGCGTCTTCACCGAGTGCATCGACGAGCCAGCTTCGAGCGGTTCGAGCATTGGTCAGCGTTTCGACGGTCCCGAATGTTTTCGACGCAACGATGAACAGCGTTGATGCTGGGTCGGAGTCGGCAAGAACACCAGCGATGTCGGCGCCATCGATGTTGGAGACGAACGAGCAACGCAAACGCGGGTGACGGAAGGCGCCAAGCGCCTGCTCTGCCATGGCCGGCCCCAGGTCCGACCCGCCGATGCCGATATTGACGATACGGGTGATCCGGTCGTCCGCTCGAATGCGATCAGCAAACGCCGACATCGAGTCCAGTACGGCGTGGACGTCGGGGACCACATTCTCACTATCGATCATGAAGGTCGATCCGACTGGCATACGCAGGGCCGAATGACCCACCGCTCGATCTTCGGTGACGTTGATGTGTTCACCAGCGAACATGGCGTCGCGTCGCCCTTCGACATCGCTGTCTTGGGCTAACTCGAGCAGGGAGGCAAGAATGTCGTCGTTCAGGCGGTGCTTCGAGTAGTCGATCCGAAGATCGCCGGCTTCCACGACGTAGCGAGTCGCCCGACCTGGGTCGGTTCGGAAGAGCTCCCGGAGATGGGTGGGGTGAGCGAGATGGGCGAGCGCATCAAGATCCATGCCGACAATGTAGAGGCCAGCCCATCCCCACGCCCGTGCTCCTCAGCCGGGCAGTTTGGCAGCAGCTGCAAGGTCGACAAACAGCGTGGTCGCTGAACGGCGAACGTGGCTGACCGGAATCGACCGATCGCGTTCAAGCCAGCGGCGCACCATGTCGGCCTTCGACTTGCCGGTCGTGAGGATCAAGCGGCCGCGGGCATGGTTCACCGGCCCCGGGGTCAGCGTCATCCGCCCACGACCGTTGAAGTCGCCAACCATCGCAACATCGTTCGCACTACTGACGACCGTCGCATCAGGATGAGGAACCGGCGGCCACGAGGCTGTGTGACCATCATCGCCGAGCCCGAGGTGCACAGCGTCGAACCGATCAGGCAGCGTCTCGGAGTAACGCATCGCCGCAATGCCGAGGTCGTCGCCGGCAACCGGCATCAGCATCGTCGCTGTCGGCATGAACCACAGTTGGCTGGCGTTGCGGTCTTTGTGTCCGTCGGGGGCGACGCGTTCGTCAACCTGCCAGACAGTCAGGCAGTCCCAATCGAGATCCTCATGCACGAGAGCAGCAAGCATCGATGACGCAGTCGAGCCACCACTGACGGCGAGCGAGGCACTCCCCCGACGTCTGATAGCGCCACGGAGGCGGACCGCGAGCGACCGGGCGACGTCTCCGGCCGGGTCGTCGGAGACACGAACGGAGACCGACCCATACTTGACGACGTTGACGCGCTTGGCCACGGCCGCAACCTAGTTCGCTGTTCTGAATCCAAAGGCGTCGACAGCCCAGTCGAGGCGTACCGTACGGCCGGTGAGCGAACAGACACAACGCAACGGGGTCCGGGTCGGCGTCGCAGCCTTTGTGCTGTGGGGCCTGCTGACCATTTACTGGAAGCAGCTTTCAGGGCTCGATGCCGTCGAACTGATTGCTTGGCGGATGTCCACCGCAGCCATCGTGATGGCCGTCGTCACGACGGTGCGCGGCACATGGCCAGCGATTGTCGCTGCCTTTCGGTCACGGGCGACCGTCGTCAGGCTGATCGCCGCCGCGCTCCTCCTCACCGCCAACTGGGGCAGCTATGTCTGGGCCGTCGTCAACGACCGTGTGATCGAAACTGCGCTCGGCTACTTCATCGCGCCGCTCGCCACGATGGCCATCGGCGTGCTCGTCTTGGGCGAGCGTGCGAATCGTGCCCAAAAGATCGCCTTCGGTTCTGCCTCCATTGCTGTCGTGATTTTGACGGTGGGGGCAGGGCGTCCGCCATGGATCTCCCTAGTTCTGGCAGTCACGTGGAGTGCCTATGCGCTGAGTAAGCGATACGTGCCACTCGGCGCCATCGACAGCCTGACCGGCGAGACCCTGGTGTTGGTGGTTCCCGCGGCTGTGGCGCTCGTCGTCCTCTCCGGTCGAAGTAGTAGTGCGGTGAATACCGCTTCGGCGACCGACTGGGCCTTTCTGCTCGGCACCGGGTTCATCACGGCGGTCCCGCTGATGTTGTTCGCATCGGCAGCCAAGTCGATTCCGTTCACCTTGCTCGGACCACTGAACCTCATCGTCCCGGTGATCAACTTCGGTCTCGGCTGGGCGCTGTACAACGAGGCGATGCCGCTCAACCGGTTGATCGGATTTGCTTTCGTTTGGCTCGCACTGGTGGTCGTCATGACCGACAGGATCCGGCCGAACCATCGGGTCGTCCCGCCTCAACCTCAGGTCAGCAATGAGCCTGCGCCCGACTCGACTGGTGCGGGGCTCATCACCTGACCGAATGGCGGCAGTATCGTTGGGGTGATGGAGTTATCTTCCCGCCGTGTCGCGGAGCTGCTGAGCTTGTTCGTCGCGAGCATCATGTTGACAGGATGTTTCACCTCGACGGCCGACTTCAAGTCAGATGCAGAGGCGTTCATCGCCGACAAGGTCGCTGCCGAATTGGATGTAGTTTTCACATCGGTCAACTGCAATTCGCCTCTCGATCAGGATGTCGGCGCCGGGTTCGCGTGCACGGCGCTCACCTTGGACGGTGGCGTGTATGAGTTCAACAATGTGATCGACAAACCCGGCGAGTTCACGGTCAACATCTCGCGCCGCCCCTGACCAGCATGGGTCCTGCCGCCGACACAACGGAAATTCAAGGCCTCAACGACGCCTCTCTGACCGGATGATTTCAAACACCACAATCCGCAACCAATGACAGGACTCACCTTCATGAACAAGACATTCACCGCCTTCCTCGCCGTCGGCGCACTCGGACTCGCAGCTTGCGGCGGGGTTGACCGCGATGGCACCCGTGATCAGTTCATCGGCGACGTGGAAAAGCAGGGCTACACGACGGACGGCCCCTGCATTGACAGGGTCCTTGCCGACTACTCCGACGGTGACATCGAAGCGCTGTCCGACGGCTCGGAGAACGAAAACACCCAAGCGTTGGCCAAAGATTTGATTGCCTGCACCAACTTGGTCGGAGGCTGATCATCTCGCCGACGTAACCGAAAACGACCAACGGCCGCCGGTTCCCTCGGAGGGGACCGGCGGCCGTTGCCATTTTCAGGTAGTCAGCCCGTCAGACGGGCAGGTGGATCAGCTTCCGTAAGCGCCGCCGGCGCCTTCGAAGTCGACCAGGTCACCGGTCGGCACGAATGCGAGTGCGCCATCGACGATGGACACCCGCTGCAGCTGGGCCGATTCGGTCCAGTATGCGTCGTTCACACCGTCGAGCTTGAGCGTGCCACCCAGCAGGCTGTCGTTCGTGTAATCAGAGTTCCAGACAGCAGCCATCAGGTTGACGCGGTTGAGGCCGCCTTCCAGAGCAGCTGCCGAGCGAAGCACGTCGACGAGGAACTCGCCGTACAGGATGCCGGTGGAGTACGAACCGTCGGCGCACGTGACGTTGCCGTATTCGGCAAGAATGCGCTCGATCTCGATGATCTTCGGATCGGCGGCCCAAACCGGGTCACCACAGACCTTGTTCGAGTTCGCCAAGATCGGGCCGGCGTTGTCGGCTGCGAGTGTTTCCACAGCTCCTTGGACCGGCGCGAAGAACGACGAGAGGTTGTTGCAGGTGTACGACATGTACGTGGTCGGACGCCATTCGGACGCCGCGAGCACTGCCGTCGACTGCGAGCAGAACTTCGACGTGGTACCCGCAAGGAACACGTCAGCTCCAGTTGCTGCGAGCGTGGTCATTTCGTTGGTGACGTCGGCGCCTGCCGGGTCGTGAAGTTGCTCAGAGACGACCTCGAGGCCGGCGCAAGCTTCTGAGCCGTTGAGTGTCTGCTGGTAGGTCTTACCGAAGTCGTTGTTCATGATCAGGGCGGCAACAGTGGCGTTTTCGCCGATGTTGGCCTTGACGTCGGCGCACCAGATTTCGGTCTCGGTGACGTAGTTCAAGATGTTGCCGACGGTCCATGGGAAGTTCGCCGGGTCGCCCCAGAACGGGAATCCCGACGAGTTGAACAGCTGCGGGACACATGCCTCATCAGTGATGGGGCGGATCGCGTAGTTGATCGGCGTGCCGATGTTGTGGGCGAGTGCGAACACGTCGTCGGAGTCGAGCATTTCTTCGACGTTGGCCACGGCGCGACCAGCTTCGTAGCCGTCGTCCTTGGCGACCAGGACGAGGTCTTTACCATCGATCGGATCGGTGTCGTTGATGAAGTCGAAGTACATTCGCATGCCTTCGCCGATAGCACCGAACGCAGCGAGTGCGCCGGACTGCGGCAGGGTCTGGCCGATGCGGATCTCGTCGCCGTCGACACCCTGTGTTGCGCTCCAGTCGTCGGGGCAGTCGCCGAGTGCCAGCGTGGTGCCAGCAGCGACAACGACATCGCCTT
>CALCXK010000004.1 GCA_937905835.1 uncultured Ilumatobacter sp.
GTACCCGAAGAACAGGAACGAGATCGAGAGCACCACGAGCTCGATGCCGATGGTGACGAGCTGGGCGATCACGATGGAGAACACCAGGTGCTCGTGAGGGAATGCCACCTTCTTGATCAGGCTCGCCCCACCCTGGACATTGCCGATCGCAGCGGTGACCGAGATGGAGAAGAACTGGAACGGCAAGAGGCCCGAGAGGAAGTAGAGCGGGAAGTTGTCGAGGCCACTCGCTGCGCCGCGTGGCGCGTTGCCGTCGAAGACCTTCAAGAAGATGATGCTGAAAATGATCATCTGGCTCAACGGGTTGAGGAGGCTCCAGGCCCAGCCAAGAATCGACTTGCGGTAGCGCGTCCTGAGCTCCTTTTGAGACAGGAGATACAACAGGTTGCGCTGTCCGAGCGCGGTCCTTATCGACATGCGGGGCGAACCTTATACACCGGCAGCGCTGATCGTCTCCATGCTCGGCGTCGGCGCCAGATGCCACATAGCCTGTCCTCGTGCAGCCCGACCCCGTGGAACAGCAACCGAACGACTTGCAGCAGGCATCACGTGCGAACCTGCAGTCGAATCGACATGTCGGCCAAACTCTATTCAGCTGATATGGGAGCGGCCGCTCGTGGCGGGCTGCTCACGCCGTCAGCAACTGGAACACTGTGTTCAGAGCAGCGAGGGCAGCAACACCCCAAACTGCAAACAGCGTCGGTCGGCGCTGAACTGCACTGGCCGCAGCGATGGCCATCAACGGAACCAACGGCAGCGCGAACCTGGCCGGAGCCGCAAAGTCTTGATTGCTGAAGTACGCGAAATAGAAGGTGTAGAACGGCCCAGCTGCAAGCAGCATGACCACGGTGATTCGTGACAACCAAGTGAGGCGGGCGCTGCTGACGACAACGACGGCGGCGCTGAACAACGGTGCGATCAGGAGCCAATTGGTGAGTTCGAGACCAGCGATCGTCAACTGTGAGCGAAGCGGGGGAGACAGGTATGGGTTTCTGGCCGGAGTGAACGTCGAGCTCAGTTGGGCGATGACCTTCTCGAACGACACGCTTTCGGTGCGATGGACGACGAACATTGGCGCGCTGCCCATCGAATCAGTCGACCCGGAGACTTGTGCCGCTGGAAAGAACCTGGAGCGGAGACGCTCGGCTACTTCGAGGCGGAACAGCAGCAAGGCCGGAAGGATCGTCAAGGGCGCAAGACGTTGCGCCAACGACGCCATTGCATCAGGGGTCCGGCGCACCATGAGATACAGCCCGCACGCGGCTACCGCCAGGATGTTCGTCGCTTCGACAAGGTTCACGCCGACGTAGACGAGGGGGATCCACCACCACCGAAGTCGCCCCGCTTCGTACTTCACGGTGGCGAGGGTGGCCAAGGCCCCTGTCAGCATCAAGCTCACGTCAGCGTTGACGGTGGCTCCGGCATGGAAGATCGTGAGTGGTGTTACCAACAAAAGTACGATGACAGGTGCACGCGATCGCCGTCTGAGGCCGAGGCATGCCATCAGGTACCAGGTCACCGAGAGCGCAGCCGCCAACCACACGGCGCCAAGCATTCGGGCTGCGGTGACCTTGCTCTCGAAGAGACCGACGGCTGTAAGGAGGCGGGCGCCGACCCCTGTTGTCACGTAGTACGGAGGGAACTGCGATGCAGCCGTGTTGAAACCATTCTCCTGAAAATCATTGGGGTCGTAGGTGGCCAACCCGCAAGCCGGCCCGACGTAACCAGGGGCATCGACGCTCCGACACGCTGCCTCGGCGAGGGCCTCTTGTCCGACGCGGTCGTTGCGGACCGGAATGTCGAAGTCCCCCGCTCGGATGACGTAGTCAATGTGCTGCAGCTCGTCGATCGGCGACAGCGACTCGTAGCTCCTCACGTGGAGTCCCACAAGCAACATCGACGCCACCAGCAACAGTCCGCAGATCTTCCAATCGGTGCGTGTCCAGATTGGCGCCGGAGATGAGTCTTGATCTTCGGGATCTTCGGGAGTTGCGGTGTTCGCAGGTCCGGCGCCGCCGTTGGCTTCGGTCAAGGTTGTCGAGTCGACAGACTCCTGATCGGATCCAAGATCGCCGGTGCCCTCGGGCTCCACTGGCTTCGAGGAGAATCTGACCACGGGTAGCGAAGATATAACTGCTCGGATGCTTCGCGAGCCCAGCAAGTCGAAGGCCACGACGACCTACACCATGAGGACCCGGTGGGCTGTCGTTACAAGCCGATGCGCTTGATTGAGCGTCGGACAGCCGTCGTGAACGTGTCGGGTTTGGTTGCGCCGTGGCCAGCGAAGGTTGGCTCGTCGAGTGGCCACTCGAGCCAGTCGAACCAGAGAGGCGAGAGTCGTGGGTTGTAGTAGGGGTCGTTGCGCAACTCGTGTGCCCAACGCTGCTCGATGTAAGCGGTCTCTCTTGGCAGAACTTCGCCGATTCGCGTCCGGCTCTCAAAGTGGTACCAGAGCGAATGCGGCGTCCAAACAATCCGATAACCAGCGGCACGGACGCGCAGCGACAAGTCGACATCGTTGTAGTTGAGTGGTAGCTCTTCGGGAAACCCGCCTAACTCGTTGAAGAGCTCAGCGGACATCATCGCGACTGCGGCGGTGACGCCGCTGCATTCGCGCGCGACCGCAAGCGGCCGAAGTGGCAATGGGCCCGGCGAGGTGCCCGACCAACCTGTGCTCGCGTGATGAGGGCCATGGAAGTAGACGTGACCACCGTGCTGGACTGTGCCGTCGTCGAAGAGCAGCTTGGCTCCGACCATGCCGACAGGGCCCGAGGTTCCTTCGCTTGGGCCCGTCACAAGGCCGACGAGCGTCTGGATGCTGTCTGGCTCGATTAACTCGGTGTCGTCATTGAGAAACAGCAGGAGATCGCCTGACGCGGCGGCGGCTCCCTCGTTCATCTTCGTCGAGAAGTTGAACTCGCCGTGGTGTTCGACCAGCACGAGGCGCTCACCGACGAGGTCTTGGAGCGTGGTGATCACCGCAGGAGGGGTGTCGTCGTCGACGATGACGACAAACTCAAGGTCGGGGTAGGTCGACCGTTCGACAATGCTGCGCACGGCCTCGACGACGAAGCACCGGCTGATCCCCCAGATGTAGCCCGCCGACCCGCGAGTTGGAATGAGGACACTGACCAGCGGAGGTGGAGACGGCAATGTGTGCCGGACCCGATAAATACCCTCCTGTTCTGTCGTGTCGACAGTTGCGTCGAGACCGATTCGCTCGCAGTGCTCGGCCACAGCGCGCTGGCCGGCATCGAACGCCCACGGCTTTGCATCGACGCCGGCCGCGACGCTGGTGGGAGCCTGACGCCAGTGATAGAGCACCTCGGGGACATGCACGATCTGTCGGGCGGTTTCGCCAAGTCGGAGCACGAGGTCGTGGTCCTGGGCGCCGTCGAACCCGGAACGAAATCCGCCGAGGTCCACGACGAGCTTGCGTCGCGCCATGACGAAGTGGGTGATGTAGTTCTGATTTCGCAGTCGTTCCGGCGACCATTGGGGCTTGAGGCACGGCCCAATGTGCTGGCCGCTGGCGTCGAGGAAGTCGTGGTCGCTATAGACGAGGTCAACGCAATCGTCGAAAGCCGCGAGCATCGTGGCGATCGCGTCTCTTCGGAGTACGTCGTCATGGTCGAGGAAGGCCACGAACTCGCCAGTGGCTGCGGCGAGCCCGTCATTGCTCGCGGCCACGATTCCTCCCTGCGTCGCGCGACGCAGAACAATGTTGCTGCTCCGGTCGGCCGATCGACGAAGGAGTTCGGCGACACCGTCACGCGTGGACCCGTCGTCCACGATGATGTGTTCGACGCGGTTCGCTGTCTGCAGCTCAACCGATTCGAGGCAGGCCGCGAGATGAGCCGGGTCGGGATCGAAGACCGGCGTGATCACCGAGACCAACGGATCGATGAGCCGCTCTTTCATCGGTTGAATGTCGCGAGTTGGCGCTGGAATCGTCGGACGACGCGGCCGCCCATATGTCTTGCACGTTGCAGCACGATGCGATGGAGTTTGCCGATGTTGTGTCGCGCTTGCCCGAGGGCAACCGTGAGTTCCATTATCTCGCCACGCAGTTCACCGTTGGCCTGCTCGGCAATTTTGACGGCCTCGCTCGCCCCAACAAGTTCAGTCCGAAGATCGTCGTAGCTCTGCTCAAGTGGCCCGACGAGGCGTCGTAAACGCTTGTTTTCAGCGATAAGCGCCTCGACGTCGTGGACCACTGGGTCTTGGTCCACTTCACTCATAGCTCAAGTGTATCTTCTCGCCGATTGGTGCTCGCGGTGCTCGATCAGCAATGTCATGGCACAAGGCTGTGTAGGCAAACCTGAACATCAATCACTCTCAGAGTACGCTTCGCCCGATGTGTGAACCCGTCGCAGTCCGCGATGGCGTGGGTGTACAGCGGCAAAGAATCCACGCTCGACTTCACAAGAAGCAATTCCGGAGTCGGGTGTCGAATTTTTTAGAGCTGGTCGTATTCCACCCGACGAATCGCCAACACAATGGGTCCAAAACTGCGCAACGGTCGGGAGTTCCGGCATGGGCGACAACACCGCAACTGCTGCTGCGAGTGCCCCGGCATATCCTCAGGTTCGCCCAGTGACTTCTCCGCTCATTCCCGTGGTCGTGGTCACACACGAGGGCCCCTCAGAGAGGCTCAACCGGTGCCTGACGGCACTTCACGATGCCGGCGGCGCTGGACCTGTCATCGTCATCGACAACAGCGAGCGGGACAGCGCCGGTGACGCAGACCTCGAAGATCTGCTCGGGGCGGTGGTCATTCGGACCACGAATCGTGGGTATGGCGCGGCGGCCAATGAGGGATTCAGCGAAGTCTGTCAGCGTTGTCCCAGCGCAACAGCGATCGCACTATTGAACGACGATGTCACCGTTACTGCCGGCTGGCTCGAGCGGTTAAGCGACGCGCTGGCAGAGGGATGGAGTGTCGCCCAGCCCAAATTGCTGATGGCGGCATCGTTGGTAGCAGACGTCGCCCTGGTGAACAGCGTGGGCGTCGCACTGGACCGGCACGGCGCCGGAGTCGACATCGGCTCTGGCGAGCCCGACAGTTCGGTATTTGACGGCATCGCCGACATCGAAATTTTCACCGGGGGAGCGGTGCTCTTCTCCCGTGTCTTCCTCGACATGACCGGGGGGTTCGACGAACGCTTTTTCCTGTACTACGAAGACGTGGACCTGGCCTTGCGCGGACGCGAACTGGGTCAGCGCTACGCGTGCGTTCCCGATTCGATCGTTTGGCACGAAGGTGGTGCCTCGACTTCGTTGCTGGGCGAGATGACCCGTCGCTTGCAGGACCGGAATCGGCTCTGGTGCGCCATCCGCTTCGGCCGACCACCGACGATCGCTCGAGCCGTCTGGTTGTCGATCCGTCGGCTTCGTCGCGCACCGCATGGCGCGCATTGGCGCGCTTTGGGCAGCGGATTAGCGGGAGGGCCACGACGTCTGTGGGAACGGATGCGCGCCCGCCAACGTTGGGGTCGCAATGCGATTGCCCGGGCGACGGTACGCGACGTCCACACCGATGGCGTCAACCTGCTCGGCTACCACCGCTCAGCCAGTGGCCTGGGAACAGCGGTCCGACAACTCCATCGTTCGCTCGTCGCAGCCGGCGTGCCGGTCTCGATCTTCGACGTCGACACGTCCAACAGCCCGCAGGTCGAGGCCGTCGCTGATGCGGGCGGTTCGAAAATTGTCCGACGGACGACGCTTGCAGTGGTCACCGCGCCGGAGCTTCCCGCAGCGCTGGCGGCTCGGCCGAAGCTTCAGGCCGTGGACTGCGTTGTCAGCTATTGGTTCTGGGAAGTGGCCGAGGTGCCGGTAACACATCGATCCGGCATCGAACTGGTTGATCAGATCTGGGCGCCGACGACCTTCATCGCTGACGCCTATCGCTCTGTCCTCGACGGGCCAACCGTGGTGCACCAACCGATGTATCTTTCCTGCCCGGTGCTCGACGAAAGTGCTCAGGAAGCGTGGCGGCAACGGCTTGCGCCAAACGACGAGTTCGTCTTTGTCGTGGCGCTCGACCTGTTCAGCATCGTCGAGCGAAAAAACCCCTTCGGTGCGATCGATGCGTTCGCCGCAGCATTCGGCTCGACCGACGCCAACGTGCGGCTGGTCATCAAGACCCTGAACGGCGACAAACGGACCGAATCGCTCGGCCGAATCACGACACATGTCGCCAACTCCGGCATGTCGGAACGGATCGAGGTGCTCGACGAATTTCTGTCGGACACAGACATGACAGCCATGGTC
The DNA here is from genome assembly GCA_937905835.1 of uncultured Ilumatobacter sp. Taxonomy (GTDB): domain Bacteria; phylum Actinomycetota; class Acidimicrobiia; order Acidimicrobiales; family Ilumatobacteraceae; genus Ilumatobacter_A. The sequence goes on from CALCXK010000004.1 coordinate 6,274, forward strand.
GCAGCTGCCGATTGCCTCGTGTCGCTGCATCGCGGCGAAGGGCTCGGCCTCCACCTGGCCGATGCGATGTGGCTGCATACCGCAGTGCTTGCATCGCGTTACTCGGGCAACCTCGACTTCATGGACGGTGAGTCAGCAGCACTGATCGACGTGGTGATGATCGCTGTCGAAAACGGTGAGGGCGCCTACCCCGACGGATTTCAGTGGGCTGACCCAGACATCGGCGACGCGGCTGCGTGGATGCGGCGGTTGGTCGACGAGCCGACAACTCGCACCCGGATGATCGAACGGGCACACCGACGCATGCAAGATCAGCCAAGCGAAGAGCGACGCGGCCAGCAGTATGCGGAGGCGCTGAATCACCACGTTGCCCGAGTTGAGCCAACCGTCCCAGGTACCGTCACTGTCTGATGGCGAACTCT
>CALCXK010000005.1 GCA_937905835.1 uncultured Ilumatobacter sp.
GCCGTCAAGAAGGCGCCTGCCAAGAAGAAGGCTGCCGCAACGAAGCCGACGCCTCAGAAGAAGTAGTTCGATAGCCACTGTCGCACTGAGGTCTGACCTCGGTGCGACAGCTGGTCAGCTCGGGATCGCAGCTTCCCAGTCGGTGAGTAGCTGCATGATCTCAAGTGAGTCGTCGAGCCGCGGGCGGTTGCCATCGTTCGCGTCAGCGACTTTCCCGACAGCACCGCCTTACGGGAGCATGCCGCAGCAAAAGCGAGTTCGTGATAAATCCGGTCCCGAGGGCAGCCCAGCGCAGCATCGGATGGACACTCTGCGAGCTACTCCGTCTTCCAGTCGGGTCGCGGGGTCCAGACTTGGCGGGTGGGGTCGGTGCGTAGCTCGACGACGCGTAGATCGCCGGTGAACTCGTACGCGCCTTGGTAGTGCTCGTAGGCGACGGGGGTGCCCCAACTTTTCCCGATCGCGAAGCCTTCTTGCACCATCGAGTAACCCATCGGCGTAATCCGCATTCGTTCGTTTGTTGCGACCACAGCGCCGTCGACCGACATGACTGCACGTCCCCAGCCCTGCTCGATGGGTTCGTAGTCGACACGCAACTCGATCGGCTGCCCGGTCGGCAGCGGCTCGGCACTGACGAGTGCAGACATTTCGATCTTCAAGACGTTGTGGATGTAGTGCGCGCGACCGTTCTGGACGAAGAACGACCATCCGGCCAGCTCGCCGCCCTGGCAGACGATGACGCCGGAATCCACACCTTCGTGGCGATCGGTCAGCGTGAGGCGGGCCGTGAGTGAGTGCGGGCAGTTGAGGATGAGGGGGAGTGATGGGTTCGGGATTGGCGTGCTGCCCGGGAAGTAGCGATACACGTCTCGGTCCTCCGATGCGGTCGGCCGGAGCGGGTCGATGAATCGTTCGCGGCCGCGGTCGTCGAGGGGTAGGACGTTGTGCGCACGGGCCTCGTCCCACCAGAGAGCGACCAGCTCGGCCAGCTTCTCCGGGTGCTCGGCAGAGAGGTCGTGCGCCTGGCTGTAGTCGACGTCCTGGTGGTAGAGCTCCCACGGGTCATCGGCCCAGTCGGTTCCGGGCTGGTGCCAGGTGACTGCGGTCCAGCCTTCGTGCCAGATGGCGCGGCTGCCCAACATCTCGTAGTACTGCGTCGTTTTGACGTTCGGTGCGTCGCCGTTGCTGATCGTGGGTGCAAAGCTGTGCCCTTCAAGCGGCTGTTGATCGACGCCGTTGACTCGCGTCGGGACCGGCAGCCCGGCGATGTCGAGCAACGTCGGGTAGATGTCGGTGATGTGGTGGTACTGGGTGCGAATCGCGCCGTGGTCAGCGTCCGAGATCTTGGCCGGCCAGTGGACGATCATCGGGTCGGTGTTGCCGCCGCGGTGCGTGTCACGCTTCCACCTTTGGAACGGTGCATTTCCCGCCTGACTCCAGCCAATCGGGTAATGCGGGTCGGTGTGGCGACTCCCCATGTGTGGAATGTCGGCGAGCATTTCGTCAACCTCCATGAACATCGTGTTGCGGAACCGCTCGGTGTTCGTCGTGCCGTGTTTGCCGCCTTCGGCCGATGCCCCGTTGTCTGACAGAAAGATCACCGCGGTGTCGTCGGCGACATCCAATTCGTGCAGCGCGTCCATCAATCGACCGATCTGCGTATCGGTGTGATCGACGAACCCGCAGAACGTCTCCTGCAGGCGGGCGTAGAGGCGCTGCGCGTCGGCGTCGAGCGACTCCCATGCGGGCACGGCGCGGCTGCGCGGCGGAAGGTCGGTTCCTTCGGGGATGATGCCCATCTCCAACTGGCGCTCATAGGTGGCCTGGCGATGGACGTCCCACCCATCGTCGAAACGGCCGGCGTAGTGGTCGATGAATTCGGGTGGAGCGTGGAAGGGGCAGTGCGGTGCGCCGAAGGGGAGATAGAGGAAGAACGGACGGCCCGACGACACCTGCTGCTGGTCGCGCAACATCCGGATCGACGCGTCGACGATGTCTTCGCTGACGTGGTAGTCGTTGGTTGATCCGTCGGGGTTCTTCCTGCCGGTGGTCGGCGTCTCGACGCGATGGTTGTCGACGGAGAGCATCGGATGCCACTGGTCGACCTCGCCGGGCAAGAAGCCGTGGAATCGTTCGAAGCCGAGCCCGAGTGGCCAGCGGTCAAAGGGGCCGGCAGCAGTCTGCTCCGAGGTCGGCGTCAGGTGCCACTTCCCGGCGCAGTAGGTGGAGTAACCGGTCTGCTTCAGCACCTCGGCGATCGACGCGGCGCTCTTTGGGAGGAACGCATTGGCGCCGGGGAAGCCGCTCGCCATTTCGGCAATGGTGGCAAAGCCGACCGAGTGATGGTTGCGGCCCGTGAGGAGCGCAGCGCGGCTCGGCGAGCACAACGCAGTCGTGTGGAAGTTCGTGTACCGCAACCCCTTGTCGGCCAGCGCCGAGAGATTCGGGGCCTCGATCGGGCCGCCGAAGCACGACAACTGTCCGAAGCCGAGGTCGTCCACCATGATGACGATGATGTTCGGAGCGCCTGCCGGGGGCCGGAGCGGGGGCGGCCAGTCCGGAGTCGACTCGGCATACGTGTCGTTGACAATGCCCCGGAACGGAGCCGGCTCGGGTGGGAGTTGGTCCATTGGCGGATTCGAGAGTTCGTCCATGACCCCAGCGTGCCAGACCTTCGCCTCCTGACCGAACGTGCACTACGTTGAGTTGACCGCTCAATCATGTCGGGACGACTGGGGAGTCCATGGCAATGAAAACACACATCAGTGCACCTCCGCCATGGATGATGGCACTTGAGTACCGTGCATTCAGCGAGCGCGCCGCGATGAGCGCAGCGCTCCCGCTGCTGCGTCGGATGCCGAAGGGCGACGGCCATCATGTGATCGTGCTGCCCGGGTTCACTGCTGGCGACAGATCCACGAGACCGCTCCGCCACCTGCTCCGTGACCTCGGCTACCACTCCCACGGCTGGCGCCTTGGTGTCAACCTCGGTCCGACGCCCGAGATCCTCGATGGTCTCGGGGCCCTGCTCGAACGCGTGCATGCCCAGGCCGAAGCACCGGTGTCGATCGTTGGTTGGAGCCTCGGCGGCATCTTTGCTCGCGAGCTGGCGCGTGCCGCCCCCGACAAGGTTCGTCAGGTAATCACCCTCGGTAGCCCGATCCAGATGGTCGCCGAAGACGGTTCCTCAGCGCAGATACTTTGGAAACGTCTCCAGCGGCTGCATTCGCCGGACTTCGCTACGTCTCGGAGCGTGCGCGCTGGCTACCTCCCGCATCTCAAGGTGCCGTCGACCTCGATCTACTCGAAGACCGATGGTGTGGTGCACTGGCAAACGGCACTCACGCGTCGCACCGAACGCTCCGAGAACATCCGTGTTTACGGGAGTCACTGCGGCCTGGGATTTAACAACTCCGCGCTGTTCGCCGTTGCCGATCGGCTTGCTCAGGCCGAGGGCGAGTGGAGTCATTTCCGGGCGCCGCTCTGGATGCGCGGCGCCTACCCGTGCTCCGACGACCTCGACGTCGATCGTCTCCCCGGCGACGGCATCTCGGTCGCCTGAGAGCGATGGAGGGCTGGCTCTCGTCGAGCAGATGATGGGGTTCGTTACAAACTCGATGTCGACACTTTGATCGTCACAGTTTGGTCTGACCGAAGTGTGACGCTTCGGGCTGTCGAACATGAAAATTGCGGGTCGATGTTCAGCAACGCTGCGGGCGCGTGGACCGGCTCCGCTCGGATGTGTCGGGGGAGCGGCCAGTACGTTTGGCTGATGGACTTTGATATCCCGGCATCGACGCAGCAACTCCTCGGCGAGCTCGATCAATTCATTGTTGACGTGATTAAGCCGATGGAGGACGAAGACGACAACATCCGATTCTTCGACCGTCGTCGCGAAGACAGCCGGACCGACTGGGATCGTGACGGCCTACCAAACGCCGAGTGGGAAGGCCTGCTGCGCCGGATGCGTGTCGCAGCTGACGAAGCCGGCTTCTATCGACAGCAGTTGCCGGAACGGTTTGGCGGCAAAGACCTGGGCAGCCTCGAGATGGCAATCGTGCGTGAACACTTGGCCCGTAAGGGGCTTGGCCTCCACAACGACTTGCAGAACGAGAGCTCGATCGTCGGCAACCTCGTCACCGTCTTGATGATGGAGAAGTACGGATCACCCGAGCAGCAAGCCGAATGGATCCCAAAAATGCTTGCCGGCACGGCGCGCATCGGTTTCGGGCTGACCGAACCGCTCCACGGCTCCGACGCCACCTGGATGGAGACCACGGCGACCCGCGATGGTGACGAGTGGGTCATTAGTGGCGAGAAGTACTGGAACACCGGCCTCCACCACGCCACGCACGACTACATCTTTGCCCGCACGTCCGGTGAGCCAGGCGACGGACGCGGCATCACCTGCTTCATCGTGCCGACCGATTCACCCGGCTTCAAGATCGAAGAGTTCATGTGGACGTTCAACATGCCCACCGATCACGCCCATGTCCGTTTGACCGAAGTGCGGGTCAACGACGACACGATCCTCGGCGAGGAAGGGCTCGGCTTGATGACCGCCCAATTGTTCGTGCACGAGAACCGGATCCGCCAGGCAGCGTCGTCGCTGGGCGCCGGGTTGCACTGCATCGACACCGCCGTTACGTACGCCAATAATCGCACGACGTTTGGCAAGACCCTCTCGACGAACCAGGCAATCCAGTTCCCGCTCGCCGAACTCGCCACCGAAGCCGAGATGCTGCGTGCCCTCATTTGGAAGACGGCGTGGCAACTCGACAGCGGCGTCGACCACATGGAGATCACCGACAAGGTCGCAATGTGCAACTACCGCGCCAACCGCTTTGCCTGCAACGCCGCCGATCAGGCCATGCAGACGTGCGGCGGGATGGGCTACAACCGGGCCATGCCGTTCGAGCACATCTACCGTCACCACCGTCGTTACCGAATTACCGAGGGCTCGGACGAGATCCAGATCCGCAAGGTTGCTGGCAAGCTCTTTGGAATGACGGGCCGGGCCAAAGGCTGAGCGGCGCAGGTGATCGGGTGTGGCTCAGAGGGTGGCGTCGGTGACGGTAACGGAGAGCACCTGGCCCTGGGCTGCGTGGCTCACAGCGGTGGCGATATTGCAGAAGAAGACATAATTGCCTGGCTCAAGGTCGAACTCGATGCTCTCGGTGCCGCCGCTCTGGATGTTGCTCGTCCGCCCGAGGAAGTCGGCAGCCAGAGTTGCTTCGTCGATGGCGCCGATACCGTTTTTGGGGAGTGCCTCGTAGCTGTCGCCCCGGGCGATGCCGAAGTGGTGTGGAAAGTTGCCGGCGTTGGTGACGTTGAACGTCATGACGCCCGGAGCCAACTCGGCGGCGGCAGTGATATCCCACTCGGCAAGCGACACCTCGACGATGTTCCCGACCTGTTCGACAGGAACGATTACTTCGGTCACCACAGGCGCTTCGGTGGCGATGGAAGCGGGCTCGGAAATGGGGGACTGAGTTTCAGGCTGCTGTGGGATTTCGCCGTCGGCCTCGACCCGATCTGATGGAGTCGCAGCATCGTCGCCCCCGCCTCCGCTGCATGCAGAGAGGATGAGGATGGAAACGGTGGCGATGAGGGCGATGCGACGCATCAGCACACTCTGACATGCCTGCGGTTCGAGAGCGTGTCACCGGTTGATGGGGACGAGTGCCGGCACGCTCCAGTCGACGGGCATCTGGTCGGAGTGCTGTGCGGATCAGGTCACCCCCCGGAGACCTGATCCGCCACAAGCGAGTCGACCCGACAAGATCTAGTCGACAGCTGGATGTTACCGGTGCTGTGCCATAAGTCGCACCGCGCGTGCTGCCCCGAACAAGCACCACTCTCGGCTGCACACGGACCTGTGATCGGTGGATCGCATGGGGTGAGAAGAAAGCGGCACCGTCCAAGCCAACCGGGTGACCAACTGGGACTGGCTCGATTCGGCCTGGGGCAGCAACGCGCCGGATGGTCGAAGGGATGCCCAGACCCAGAGTCAGAGTTCCGCCGAACCGCCCGGCCCGGTGATCGTCGCGGTGAGTGCGGCACGGCTGGCCGCCACGACGACGATGTCGAGGCCGAGTGCAGCAAGTGGTCCCATGACGCTGAACGGCAGCGGGTGGTGGACCGCAAAGCTCTCGAGTTCGACTCCGCCGGGCTGCGTCGTGCTCGGCAGCGGGGTGTCGCCCCAGTCGATGATGAACGGCAGCGTCGGCGACGACGGGAAGGTCAAGACCCAGGCGAGCAGGTCGCCGTTCGGGGCTTGCCGACTCATGTCGTTGATCGGGCCCGGGTCGTAGCCGGCGTCGAAGCAGCGGTCGACGAGATCCTCGATCGTTTCGTCGTCGGCGGGTCGCACCGCAAAGCCGACCAGACCTGGGTCGTCGAGGTCGTCGATGCCGAATGGCCGGGGCATCTCGGGGTCGGGTTGGCCGGGGTCAGGGGCGATGATTTCGAGGTAACACTCGCCGAATGAGACGAGCGCGTTGTGCGTCCCGAGCCCGACGTGGGCGCCGCCCATTGCTGGCCGAATGCCGGTCTGTTGTTCGAACCAGTCGATGCCTGCGTTGAGGTCGGCGACTGCGTACACGAGATGATCGATCACGGCCATCTTACGATCATCGCAGCCGAGCCCAGATTCTCTAGTGTCAACCGACATGAGCACAACGCAAGAGTTCGCCGGCAAGGTCGCACTGATCACTGGGTCGTCGAGTGGTATCGGCGAGGAAACTGCCCGTCGCCTGTCGGCACTTGGTGCAACCGTCGTCGTCAACTCGTCGCAGTCGGTCGAAGCCGGCGAAGCGGTTGCGGCAGCCCTGCCGGGTACGGCTGTCTACATTCGCGCCGACATCAGCAGCCAGGACGAAGCACACGGCCTCATCGACGCGACCATCGAACGATTCGGCCAGCTCGACTTCTTGATCAACAACGCTGGGTGGACCACCGAGGTGCCGCATCACCAACTCGACGATCTGACCGACGAGATCTTCCGGAAGACGTTCGACGTCAATGTGTTCGGCACCTGGTGGCTGACCAAGCGGGCCATCCCGCACTTGCGCAAGAGTGACGATCCGAACATCGTCAACATCACCTCGATTGCGGGTGTCAGGCCGGTGGGCTCGTCGATGGCGTATTCAATGACCAAGGCAGCGCTCAATCAGATGACTTTGCTGCTGGCCAAGTCGTACGGGCCGATCCGCGTCAACGCCGTGGCACCGGGCCTCGTGGCCACACCGTGGACCAAAGACTGGGATGCGATGCATGCCGCTGTCGCCGCCACCGCTCCAATACCGCGTTCGGCGACACCGGACGACTGCGCCGAGGCGGTGCTTGCGTTACTCCGCAACAAGTACGTGTCGGGCGAGATCTTCGTCGTCGACGGAGGCCTGACTCAGAAGATGTGAGGCGGGCTCAGCGCGTCCCCATCTCGGCCAACCACGCCGGAAGCCGTGTGGGCCGACCGCCGTTGGTCGTGCAGCCGTGCACGGTCACACCGGTCGCGTGAGCGAGGCGCTCGTCGTCTGAACCGACGGTGACGAGGTAGGCCATCTGGAACGTGGCACGAGTGACCGTCGCGAGTGAGAGGTGCACGGTGATCACATCATCGAAATGCAGCGGCTGGCGGTAGGTGACGAACGATTCGAGGACGGGCGACTCGAGGCCGGCATCGCGCCACTCGGTGAACGGATGACCGACGTGTGCGAGAAACGCGACCCGGGCCTCTTCGAAGTAGGCGAGGTAGTTGCTGTGATGCACGATCCCCATGGCGTCTGTTTCGACGAACCGCACCCGGATCTGGTGAGTGAACTCATAGTCGGCAGGTGAGGTGGTCGGTTCGACAGACAGGCGCACGCGCTGATTCTTGCACGCGCCAGTCAGGCAGCAGGCGCTCGGTCGCGTCGCGCTCGGTTGTGTCACGTTTTGGTCTGACCAAGGTGTAACCGCGCGATGACGCGAAGATAGAGGAGTGACGCCAGCTGTGAAGATGTTGGAGAGCGCAGGCATCGGGCACGCGATCTGCGAGTACGACCGGCATCTGTCCGGAGACGGTGAGCTGCGGGAGTTCGGCAAGGAGGCCGCCGAAGCGCTCGGCCTGTCGGCCGACGAGGTCTTCAAGACGCTGATCGTGGTCGTCGAAGGCGCACCCTGTTCTCCTGAAATGGTCGTGGCCGTCCTCCCGGTCAGCTGTCAGCTCTCGATGAAGCTGATTGCGGCAGCTGCTGGGGCGAAGAAGGCGACGATGTGTGACCCGGCGGCAGCCGAACGGTCATCGGGCTACGTGGTCGGTGGGATCAGCCCGTTTGGTCAGCGCCGTCAGCTGCGAACTGTCGTTGATGAGTCCGCTCTACTGTTCGACACGATCTATGTGAGTGGCGGCAAGCGAGGCCTCGATATCGGGCTCGCGCCGGGTGACCTGATCGGCGTGCTCCACGCGATCGTTGCCCCGGTCACTGCCTGAGGACGAGTGAAGCGCGGTCGTCGTCCGGCTGTTTGGGGAGAGCGATCAGCGGGCGGGGTGGCGTTGCAGGGCTTCGATTCGAGCGACGCGTGTTCGTGCCGCCGGATGTGAGGATGCCAGCCGTGCCCGCCATCCGATGGGACGGCCTCCTGCGCCGGTGGCAAGCACCTGGCGCAGCGCACTGGCCAATTCGGGGCCGAATCCCATCGCTACGGCGCGTTTGTCGGCTTCGAACTCTGAGCCGTGGCTGACGAAGTTCCCGAGTGCATCGCCCGCACGCAGCGCTGCGGTGAAGACCCACGACACGGCCTTGAAGAAGGCGGCAGCGAACCGTCCTGCAACTTTGATCACCGATGAATGGCGCCCGAAGCTTTGCGCTGCGGCCTGCGACACGTTTTCGAAAAAGAAGCCGATCCGCGCGAGGAACACGACAGGCCCCGACAACCAATGAGCAATGGTGATCGCCACTGTGTGGAGGCCGAGGTGGTGGCTGAGCTCGTGGGCGAGCACACCGCGCAGCTGGGCCGGTGTCAGCTTGTGGGCGGCGAATGAGGTGACGACGACGAGGTGTCCACCGCAGGCGAACGCATTCAACTCGTCGGACGGCAGCACTCGTAGCACGTACCGATTCGGCGGCAGGTTGTTGGCCTGGGCGATTTCGGCCCACGCCGGAGCGATCAGGGCAGCTTCTTCGGGTTGTGCGGGACGTGCGCCGAGAATAGGGGTCAAGACGGCGGTTTGGAACGGCCGAACGAATAACAGCAGGCCGGTGGCGGCGAACACAGCGACCATCCAGCGGAAGGGCACCCCGAAGACCATGTTGATCGGCAACCAGAGCAGGCTGAGGGCGAGCAGGCTGAACGGGGCCATTGCGACGACCGGGACGAAGGCCCAGATCGCTGACCGTTCGACGCTCCTCGCGCCCCCTGACCGTGCCATCAAGTTACATATGATAGAGACTTCGGTTTGCTCTGAATCTCGACGACATCGATAATCTCACCGTTCCTGTTCAGCGCCACGTGGAGCGTGGTGAGTTGAGGTGGAGCCCGTGTGTCATCTCTCAACAATCCGAGCAAGAGGCCGGTGAGTTTTTCGGCCACCCGAGAGCCAACGCTGGAAGCTGAACTCGCTTCATCTTGCGGTAGCGGGGGCGGCATCCCTGCGATCTACGCTTGTCGCCATGCCCGTCGACAGCACTGCGATCACGCGTGATCAGCGCATTGAGGCGCGCGAGCGAAATCCGAAGTGGCAGAACGATCCGGTGCGGATCGAGATGCTCGAGTGCATCAACTGCGACGCCTGCCTGCGGGCCTGCCCGCCGAACTTCGGTGCGATTTTCAACCATGGCGCCGACGTCGTGATCATCCCCGAGCTGTGCAGTGGTTGCGACAAGTGCATCCCGGCGTGCCCGGTCGACTGCATCTACCCGCACCCCGACTGGACCTCTGAGACTGCGACGTCCAGCGGCTCTGGTGACTGGTGGGAACTGCCGCACTCCAACAACGACCCCTACGTCTGACTGTCCCATTCCCCTCGGGTCAAAAGTGGACATTTCTGCGAGTTGTCGTCGGCTGTTGGTTTGTTGTCATCGCCGGAACGGACCGCAACAGCGATCACTCCTGCCGTAACGGCAAGTAGACCGATCGACGCGAACACGAGCGTTGTCCGTGACCAGGCATGTTTCATCGGAGCGCTGCCGACCGGATCTGAGTCGAGACGGAGCGATGACGCTCGAGCATCGGATCTGGAGGACATCGATCCGTCGCGCGCCCAAGGATGAGGCTCTTCTGTTCGATCTGCTTCTGCCGTTCGCAGGCCCAGCGGCTTCGAACAATGTAGTGAACTCGGTGGTGCCGCGTCGGCTGAGCGGCGCTGAGCCAGTAGAAAGGTGGGTTGATGAGCGAGCCCACTGTTCTTCCCGGCTGTGAACCCATGAGTCATGACGGCAGCCGAGATGCTGGCGTGCTGGTGATTCACGGATTCACAGGCAATCCGTCGTCGCTTCGGGCGCAAGCCGACTCGTTCGCCGGGCTCGGCTATCACGTCGAGCTGCCGCGGTTGCCCGGCCACGGCACGACCATCGACGACATGTTGGCGACCAACTGGGCTGACTGGTCGGGCGAGGTCGAAGCCGCCTATCAGCGCCTGGTCGTACGCACCGCCAATGTCGTCGTGATGGGCCTCAGCATGGGCGGCACGCTGACCCTGTGGGTCGGCTTGCAGCATCCTGATGTCGCCGGACTCGTCCTGGTGAACCCGGCTGCTGCGAACCAGGCCGACGATGCATTGGCGATGATTCAGGAGATGGTTGACGACGGCATGGCCGTGGCCCCTGGAATCGGTTCCGACATCGCTGACCCCGATGCGACCGAGATCGCCTATGAAGGAACGCCGCTCGTCCCGCTGCTCTCGCTGTACAACGATGGCGTTGCGCCCATTGCTGATCGCTACGGCGACCTCGCGATGCCGATTTTGCTCTACACCTCGAAAAACGATCACGTGGTCCCGCCCGCGGCGAGTGACCATCTGGCAGCGACCGCTGGCGGCGCAGTCGAACATGTACTACTTGAGCGGAGCTTCCACGTTGCCACGCAGGACTACGACGCAGCCGCTATCACCGCCGGTGCTGCAGCCTTCGTCGCACGAGTGACCGGAGCATGACATGAGCCTGTTGAGCAGTATCCCGTCGCCGTCGTTCAATTCGTTCGACATTGGTCCACTCAGCCTGAACATCTATGGGCTGGCCATCGCGTGTGGCGTGATTGCCGCAGTGTGGCTGTTCGGCAAGCGCCTCGAAGAGCGAAACGCCGGCACGGCGGATGATGCGAGTTCAATCGCAGTCTGGGCAGTCATTGCCGGTGTGATCGGAGCGCGGCTCTATCACGTGATCACCGACTGGGATCGCTTCACCGACAACTACGCAGCCATCCCGAAGTTGTGGGCAGGCGGCCTCGGGATCCCGGGCGGCCTCGCCGCGGGTATTCCGATGGGGCTGATTCTCGCCAAGCGCAAGGGCATCAGCATGCCGATGGCAGCCACGTGCGCTGCGCCGGCAATCCCGCTCGCACAGGCGATTGGACGCCTCGGTAACTACTTCAACCAAGAGCTCTACGGCAAGGCGACCAACCTGCCGTGGGCACTCGAAATCAACGACGCCCATTTGCTCACCGGCTTCGCCTCGGGCACCACGTTTCACCCGACGTTCCTCTACGAACTGCTGTGGAGCCTGGCGCTGTGTGGCGTGTTGCTGTGGATCGATCGCAAGTGGCGGCCCGGTCTCGGCCAGTTGATGGCGATGTACATCTTGGGCTACGGGGTTGGCCGGTTTTGGGTCGAAGGCCTCCGCATCGATCGGGCCGATGATCTCGCTGGCCTTCGCTGGAACCAGTGGGTCGCTATCGCCATGGTCGTTGGCGGCGGCATCGTGCTCGCCATGATGCGCCGCAATCCGATCCTCGTAGAGACCGACCCGCTCGAAGATCGTGACGAGTTAGTCACCAACGTCTTCGACAACGGTGGAGTTGGCGAGGATGCGGCTGCTAACGCAGACCGGCTTGACAGCGATCTTGGACCCGTCACCGCCGACCCCGACGGCTGAACCACGCCGGAGAGCAAGGCCAAATCTGGACACGCGCCCGAGCTCGTTCACGGTCGGCTGCCTATTGTATGCCTCCCTGTTTTGTGTGAGCGATTGCGGCGTCGTTACCCATGTCTGCTCACACAAAATCCTGCGCCTCGTTTTGTCGGTACGGCCCGGTCTGGCTTGCGTTCAGCGATTCAGGTGCCGGACACTTGGCGGACATCGGGGATCTGTCTGGAGAGGACCACTGCGGCGTTGGCTGAGAGCTTGTCGTCGGTAATGAGAACGTCGGCATCGCTCAGGTCAGCGAACGAACTGAGGCCCGTGATGCCCCACTTGCTGTGATCAGCAAGCACGATTTTTCGAGCTGACGCCTGAATGAACGCACGGTTTGTGTCCGATTCCAAGATGTTCGGTGTGGTGAACCCGGCACGTTCGCTCATGCCGTGTACACCGATGAACAGCGTGTCGACGTGTAGTGCAGCAAGCGCGGTGGCCGCGATCGGGCCGACCAGCGCGTCGCTCGGCGTACGCACACCGCCGGTGAGGATGATGTTTCGATCGGCCCGCCAGAACTCGTTGAACACTTCGGCCACGCGCATGCTGTTGGTCACGACGGTCAGGTTGGGGATCGCAGCAAGTTCGCCGGCGAGCCGCCAGGTGGTCGTGCCGGCCATCAGGCCGATCGTTGCTCCGCCCCGGACGAACTCGGCCGCAGCACGGGCAATGGCTTGCTTCTCGGCCGTTTGCGTATTTGATTTGGCGTCGAAGCTGGGCTGATCGGCTGCGTGGTCAGTCGAGACCTTGGCGCCCCCGTGCACTTTGACGAGAGCGCCGGCCTCGTCGAGCACATCGAGGTCTCGGCGGATGGTCATGTCGCTCACATCTAGCAGCGTCGCGAGTTCGGTCACTCGAACAGAACCGCGTGTTCGAACTTCGGACACGATGAACTCATGTCGTTCCTGTGCCAGCGAGCGGGGCACCGGGAAAATGCTGGTCGCAGCGTTCATGCGGGCGGTCATGTGCGCCATGTTGCAACATGACGGCCTCCAAATCAACAGCTCTGCACAGAATGTGTCTGAAATACGCGCAGATCAAGAGATTGTTCGAACATCGCAACGCCGCGAATCGGACATCGCTATTGTGGGGCGCCCGGTGTGGTTTCTTTAGGATGCCTCACTGTGATGATTCGCCTTTCCACTGGTGCCAACACGAACGCGGCGACCGATGTCGTCGTTGACATCTCGACTGGCGCCCCGACGATCGTGCACTGGGGTGCGTCGCTCGGCGCCGCCGCCGACCTCGACACTGTGCTTTCGGCTCTCAAGAGACCGATCGTGCACGGGACCTTCGATGAGATCGCACCGATCTCGGTCGTCCCTGAACATGGCTCGGGGTTCGCTGGAAGGCCCGGTCTACTCGGTCGCCGTGGCGGCGGCAGGGCCTGGGCGCCCCGCTTCTCGAACCCGACGCACACCCTTGACGACAACACATTGTCCGTCGATTCCACCGACGAGGTCGCCGGCCTCGCCCTCAACGTCACCATCGTGCTTGACGAAGCGCTGCACGTCTGGGCGACCATCACGAACACAACTGATCGTCGTTACAGCCTCGATGGGCTGACCACCTCGCTACCGATTGCTCAACAGGCCAGCGAACTCCTCAGCTTCGAAGGCCGCTGGTCGCGTGAGTTCCATCCCGTCCGCAGCGACTGGACCAATGGATCACTGCTCGTTGAGAACCGGCGCGGCCGAACCTCACACGAGTGCCCGCCGGTCATGTTCTGTGGGCAACACAATTTTGGCGAATGGTGTGGCGAGGTGTGGGGTGCCCACGTCGCGTGGAGTGGTAACCACACGATGTTCGCCGAGCGGCTTCCTGACGGACGTCGTTACATTCAAGCCGGCGAGTTGTTACACCCGGGCGAAATCGTCCTCGAACCCGGCCAGTCGTACACCACGCCCGAGACCATTGCGGTCTACTCCTCACACGGTCTCACGCCGGCGACGCACGGCTTCCATCGCTCGTTGCGCGCCAGGTCGAACCATCCGGTGAAGCCGCGGCCAGTCCTGCTGAACACGTGGGAAGCGATCTACTTCGATCACGAGACCGAGAAGCTCAAGGAACTCGCCGACGCCGCTGCCGACCTCGGCATCGAACGGTTTGTCCTCGATGACGGCTGGTTTGGCTCCCGCCGCGACGACACCAAGGGCCTCGGCGACTGGTGGGTTTCGGAGAACGTCTACCCCGATGGGCTCGAACCGCTCATTAGCCACGTGACCGGGCTCGGTATGGAGTTTGGCATTTGGGTCGAGCCGGAAATGGTCAACCCCGACAGTGACGTCTTCCGTGCGCATCCCGACTGGGCGTTGACCACCGACGGATACGAACCGGTGCTTGGCCGCCAACAACTCGTGCTCGACCTCGGCAACCGCGAGGCGTTCAAGTTCATCTATGGCTCCCTCGACAAGCTGCTTGTCGATCACGACATCTCCTACGTGAAGTGGGATATGAATCGTGACCATATCCAGGGGTCGAATCAACACGGGGCGGCCGGGACCAATGCGCAGACCATGGCGCTGTATCACCTGATCGACAAGCTGCGCCTGGCGCACCCGCACGTTGAGATCGAATCGTGTGCATCGGGCGGCGGCCGTATCGATCACGAGATATTGAAGCGCACCGAACGTGTCTGGACGAGCGATTGCAACGACGCGCTTGAACGTCAGATCATCCAACGCGGTGCGTCGATGCTGATCCCGCCGGAGCTGATGGGTGCCCACATCGGGCCGACCAGATCGCACACCACAGGGCGCACACAGACACTGTCATTTCGAGCGGCTACGGCGATGTTCGGCCATCTCGGTGTCGAGTGGAACGTCACCAAGCTGACCGACGAGGAACGCCGAGCACTCCGCGCAGTCATCGCAATACATAAGGAGCACCGCGAGTTGTTCCACAACGGCGACTACGTGCGCTTC
This sequence comes from uncultured Ilumatobacter sp., assembly GCA_937905835.1. Lineage (GTDB taxonomy): Bacteria > Actinomycetota > Acidimicrobiia > Acidimicrobiales > Ilumatobacteraceae > Ilumatobacter_A. The sequence continues at coordinate 15,035 of CALCXK010000005.1, forward strand.
GATTCGGACGAGCAGTTCAATGCGGTCGGGGTCTATGCCGCCGACCGGAGCGAAGGCATCGTGTCGTTCGCCCAGCTCGCCACGGCACCGAGCCAGACGCCGCCGCCGCTGCGGCTCCCTGGCCTCGACGCCGACGCCGTCTACCGCATCGAACACCTGGGCATCCCGGACGAGAGGTGGGGCGCGGCGCGGATCCAGCCGAGCTGGTTGGCCGACGGCGTACTTCTCACCGGCCGGCAACTCTCGGCCCACGGCGTGCAGCCGCCGACCCTGCACCCTGAGTCGGCGGTGATCTTCAAGCTCACACGCCAGTAGCTGCTTGCCACGAAAGTGCCCAGCTCGCCGCGACCACATTCGTCAGGTCGTCGCTGACAGGACCGACGCTCTACGTTGGCGAGGTGAACACGGCGCTCGTCGACTCACGGCGGGCCTGGCTGACCGTCGTTGCAGCATTCTTGGCATCAGGCGTCACGCTCGGCGTCGCTTACAGTTTCGGAGCTTTCTTCGAAGCGATGAGTGAGGAGTTCGGTGCGGCCAAGAGCGCAACCGCCGTGATCTTCGGGATCACCACGTTCCTCTTCTTCTCGCTCAGCATCATTACGGGCCGACTGTCGGATCGGTTCGGCCCGCGGATCGTCTTGGTCATCGGTGCTGTGGCGATGCTCGTCGGCTTACTCGCCACGAGCCGCGTGAAGTCGCTCGGCCTGGGTTACGTCACCTACGGAGCAGGCGTCGGGATTGCTGCAGCGTGTGGATACGTGCCGATGGTGGCGGTGGTCGGCGGCTGGTTCGTTGAGAAACGAGCTGTCGCTGTCGGGTTGGCGGTTGCCGGAATCGGTGTGGGCACGTTGGTGTTGTCACCAGTATCTGCTGCACTGATCAATCGGTGGGGCTGGCGAGATACGTACGTCTTCTTCGCAGTAGGCGGCGCCAGTGTCCTCCTGCTGTGCATTCCACTGATCGACCGCCCACCGGGTGATGGAACGCCCCAGCCGTCCCGATTCGCCGATGCACTCGCAAGCCCAGTTTTCCGTCGAATCGCGATGTCTGCAACCGCCCTGGGGTTGGCGCTGTTCGTCCCGTTTGTCTTCGTTGGTCAGTACGCAAAAGAGCGCGGTGTCGGCTCGGTGCAGGCCGCCGTGCTCGTCGGCGTACTGGGTGGATCGAGCGTCGTGTCACGGGTGGGGTTCGGCTCGCTCGTTCGGCGGTTCGGATCGTTCCGGCTGTATCGGGCCTGCCTGGCAATCCTCGGTGGCAGTTTCCTGATTTGGTTCGTTGCCGGGAGTTCCTACGCAGTGCTCGTCGTGTTCGTACTCGTGCTCGGCGTTGGGTACGGCGGATTCGTCGCGCTCAGCCCGATTGTCATTTCCGACCGATTGGGTGTTTCTGGGCTCGGCTCAATCCTCGGCCTGCTGTACACGTCTCCAGGTGTCGGCGCGCTCATCGGAACGCCGTTCGCCGGTTGGGTCATCGATCAAACGGGTGGTTACCGGTGGACGATTGCCATCTGCTTTGGGTGCACCTGTATGGCGGTTGCGTTGCTCACCGGGTTGCCGGTCGACGCGTCAGGACGCCTTGAGCGTGCACCCAACGCACGCGGCTGACTCAATTGACAGTTGACTGGAACTTCCGCATCAGCCACGGGCCGGCTTGGACCGGTTCGTGCTTTGGTGCACGTCCCTGCTCGACGCATGTCGGGAGGCACTCGATCGTGGCATCCCAGTTCGCCATGTGGAAGAAGGCCATCGACTGACGCGCTGAGGGGTCGGCTGCGGTGACGCGATGGACTGTGGATCGCCAGCGATCATTCGTCCACTGGGCGATTGAGTCGCCGAGGTTGACGACAAAGCTGTTCGGGTCGGGCGCGATATCGATCCACGACCCGTCTGCCGATTCAATCTGCAGTCCTGCCACGTCATCGGTCCGCAGAATCGTGAGCGTCCCGTAGTCGGAGTGCGCGCCAGCGCGGAGTGCATCAAGTTCGACCGCACCCGTTTCGATAGCCGGGTAGTTGAGTGCGCGCATCGAGGTGATCGGACGATCGATCAGCGGATCGAAGAAGTCTGCGGGCAGGTCGAGTGCGATGGCCATCACCGACATCAAGTGTTCGCTGACCGCTGCGAGCGCTCGGTAGTACGCAGTCCACGATTCGCGGAGGCGTGGTGGGTGCTCAGGCCACAGGCTGGTTGAACGAATCCATGCGTCGTCGGTGGATGCCGGAGTCGGATTGGCACCGCAGTCAGGGCCGACCGACAGTGATTCCTTGAGGTCGGGCGGAGGGGATTCGGCTCCGGTCGACTTGGCGAGCGACTCAAACCCGAAAGGTGAGAATCCGTACGGGTAACCGGGCTCGGGGAACTCGATCCGCCGCTTCTCATCCTCGGCGAGTGCGAAGAACTTGGCAGCATCGTTCCATGCTGCATCAGCGATCGACCGTTCGATCGACTCGAGTGGGATGCAGAAGAACCCCACTTCCTTGCACGCTCTTGCCATGCTGCGGGCCTGCTTGTCGATTGGGGCCGTCAGATCGATCAGGTCCAGCTGCATCTGTGACTCCATCGGGGCACGATATGCGAATGGCCGTCCGCCACTGCGATTTGCGGCGCGCTCCCGACAAACCTGCCTTTCCCAAACATCCCCAACCAAAATGGAGACCGTACTGACGCGCAGGCGATGCGAAATGGTCTCAGTTCCGGGAGGTTTCGAAGCCTTTGGCGAAATCGGGACCGTAACGACGGGTCCGTGGCGTGTTTTGGTCTCCATTTTGGGAAAGGCGTCGGGATAGTGAATTTCGGTGGGCGCCGGAGGGGGATAGCCTCCGGCAAGTGCCAGATGTCCCCAAGATCAGTGCCGCAGACGTGAGCAAGGTGGCCACCTTGGCCCGACTCTCTCTAACCGGCGACGAGTTGACCACGGCGACCGCCGAACTGTCGGCGATGCTCGACCATTTCGCCGACATCGATGCGCTTGATCTCGACGGAGTTGAGCCGATGATGCAACCGACGCCACTCGCCAACGTGATGCGCGAAGACATCGAGGGAGAGACGCTCGATCGTGACGAAGTGCTCGGTCAAGCGCCCCTCACAGAAGACGGCCGTTTCCGTGTGCCGCCGATCATCGGGATCGAAGACTGAACGGCATGAGCGATCAGCCAACCACCGCCGTCGATCTTGCTGAGAACGTCCGCAACGGCAGCACCAAGGCCGTCGATGTCGTCGACGAATACCTCGCCCGCATCGATGAACGCGACGGTGAGATCAACGCCTTCAACCTCGTACTCACCGATCAGGCACGCGAACGCGCTGCCGAGATCGACGAGATGATTTCCCTCGGTCGCGACCCGGGCCCGCTCGCCGGAGTCCCGGTAGCGCTCAAAGACAACCTCTGTACCCGAGGCATCCCGACCACGTGCTCGTCCAAAATCCTCGCCGATTGGAAGCCGCCCTACGACGCCACCGTGGTCACCCGACTGCGTGACGCCGGAGCGATCTTCGTGGGCAAAACCAACCTCGACGAGTTCGCCATGGGATCGAGTACCGAAAACTCCGCGTTCGGCCCGACTAAAAACCCGCATGACACGACTCGCGTTCCCGGTGGCTCGTCGGGTGGCTCGGCCGCAGCCGTGGCTGCGAACTTTGCACCCCTCAGCTTCGGCTCAGACACCGGTGGATCGATCCGGCAACCTGCAGCACTGTGTGGCGTGGTCGGCGTCAAACCCACCTACGGCGCAGTCAGTCGACTCGGACTCGTCGCATTCGGCTCGAGTCTCGACCAGATCGGCCCGTTTGCCCATACGGTGCGCGACGCAGCGGTCGCGCTCGAAACGATCAGCGGCCACGATCCGGGCGATTCAACGAGCATTCAGCAGAGCCCGCTCAACCTCAGCCAGGCCCTCGACCTCGGCGTGGTTGGTCTGCGGGTCGGACGCATCACCGATCTACCGAAGGGTGCGAGCCCCGACGTTGAGGAACGCCTCGAGGCGGCCTTCGATGCGCTGCGCGAGGCAGGTGCTGAGATCATCGATGTCGAGATACCCGCATTCAGTTATGGCCTCACCGCCTACTACCTGATTGCGCCTGCGGAGGCCTCAAGCAACCTGGCGCGTTTTGACGGCGTTCGATTCGGCATGCGTACACCAGCGCCTGACACCAACTCGATGTACACGGCCACGCGCACCGATGGCTTCGGCGCCGAGGTAAAGCGCCGCATCATGCTCGGCACGTATGCGCTCTCCGCCGGTTACTACGACGCCTACTACGGGCGTGCGCAGAAGGTCCGCCGGCTGATCGCCAACGACTTCGCTGCGGCCTACGCCAAGGCCGATGTGCTCCTCACGCCGGCATCGCCGACGGTTGCGTTCGAACTCGGTGACAAGAACAGCGACCCGCTTGCTATGTACCTCTGCGACACGTACACGATCCCGTCGAACCTCACCGGCGACCCGGGTATGAGCATCCCGTTTGGCACCGGCGAACACGGCCTGCCGGTCGGCGTGCAGATCCTTGCCCCGGCACTCAAGGACGATGTCATGTTCCAGACCGCAGCGACGCTTGAACGGCACATGCAGAACCACCAGGATCAGAACGTGAGCGGATCATGAGCATCACCTACGTGAATGACGACGGCTACTACCCGTTAAACGAGGAATACGCTCGATGGGAACACGAGGGCTACGAGATGGTCGTCGGCCTCGAAGTGCACGTCGAACTCGCCACGCGCACCAAGCTGTTTTCAGCCTCACCAAACCGCTTCGGTGACGAGCCAAACACGAACATCGACCCGGTCACGCTCGGCTTGCCCGGTGCACTGCCAGTGCTCAACAGGCAGGCAGTCGAACTGGCCATTCGTCTCGGCCTTGCACTCAACTGCACCGTCCAGAAGTCGACGTTCGCCCGCAAGAACTACTTCTACCCGGACATGCCGAAGGCGTACCAGATCAGCCAGTACGACGAGCCGATCAACATCGACGGCTGGCTCGACCTGCCCGACGGTTTTCGTGTTGGTATCGAGCGCGGTCACCTCGAAGAAGACACCGGCAAGTCGACTCACGTCGGTGGTGCCGGGGGCCGAATCCACGGTTCTGATTACTCACTGATCGACTTCAACCGTGCTGGTGTTCCATTGGTCGAGATCGTCAGCCGCCCGGACATCCGGCATCCCGAGCAGGCCAAGGCGTACGTAACCGAACTGCGCGGCATCCTCGTCGCCGTCGGTGCTTCTGATGCGAAGATGGAAGAGGGCTCGATGCGCGTCGATGCCAATGTTTCGGTCCGCAAGCCCGGGGCTGACTTCAACACGCGTTGTGAGATCAAGAACGTCAACTCGGTGCGTTCGCTCGGCCGAGCAATCGAATACGAGGCGCAGCGCCAGGTCATGCTGCATGAAGCGGGCCAGCCTGTCGTGCAGCAGACTCGTCACTGGGACGAGAACGACGGCCGCACCCACACGCTGCGGTCGAAGGAAGACGCCGACGACTATCGGTACTTCCTCGAACCTGATCTCGTCGTCGTCGACCCCGGCATCGAATGGATTGAAGCGGTTCGCGCGGCACTCCCAGCGCTCCCCGCTGAGCGGCGGGCCGGTCTCGCCGCAATCACCGGTCAGGTGGCCAATTCGGAAGCGATCATGGTCGTGACCGAACGCGGCCACGACAGTTACGTCATGGACGTTGCGAAGCACGGCGGCAACGCAGAGATCGCACTCAAACATCTCCAGCAATCGCCCGAGGCTGCTGCCGTTCCGGCAGAAAATGTTGCCAAGCTGACCACCATGGAAGCTTCCGGCGGGCTGACGGCCACGCAGGCTAAGCAGGTTCTTGCTGACATGGTCGAGGCGGGCGGTGGCGATGCTGAAGCGATCGCAGCCGATAAGGGCTTCGAAGCAATGGACAACTCCGAGCTGGAGTCGATGGTCGACGCGGCAATCGCCGCGCAACCTGACGCCTGGGAGAAGTTCTGTGCTGGCGAAGGCAAGGCGATGGGCGCGCTTGTCGGCGCCGTTATGAAAGCGTCAAAGGGCCAGGCCGACGGCAAAGCCGTCACAGCGCTCCTCAACGTCAAGAAGAGCTGAACGCGTCAGCTTGCAGCAACCTCTGCTTCGTATCGAGCGGTTGCTTCGTCGACGGCTGCCAGCTGCTTGTCGGCGAGTTCAGGCCGTGATTTTTCCGCACGATCTGCTGCGCCAATCAAGCTGCCCACACTGCCTTGGAAACGCGGCATGACGTGGCGCGCAAGCAGTTCGTAGCTCTTTCGTGTCGCTGCGGTGTTCGCCCAGTTGTGGCTCAGCGTCAGATACGCACCGAAACCACCGTTCGACTGTTCGAGCAGTTCTTCGATCTGAGCAATCGCCTGGTCAGGCGTTCCGATCACGCCGAGTCCGCCGTTGACAAAGTCGACCATTTCGTCGATGTCGCCACCTTCGACCGCCATCTGCGGAAACGCCGCAACGTTTTGGAAATAGCGGAACCATTGCGTGATCCCGTACTCGACGTCGTTGCGAGCTTGTTCTTCGGTTTCAGCGATGTGCATCAGCCCGACCAGGCGCCACTTGTCGCGGTCAGCGACCTGACCGTGCTGAGCAGCGACGTCTTCCTGGATACTCCAGTGATGTGCCAGCACGTCCATCCCGATGGCTACCGTGGCGCCGAGTGACAGAACACCGGCACCGTACTTTCCGGCCAGTTTTGCGCCCGACGGAGATGCGACCGCAGCGACGGCGATGTCGAATAGCGGTTCCGAGTATGGCCGCAAGTGCAGTCGGGCGTCCTTCAGGGTGAGGTGATCCGAGGAGTAGTTCACCGGCTCGTCGGTGGTCAGGAGTTGCATCACGATTGCCATGTACTCCTCGAGTAGCGGCCGCATCTCGCTGGGTTCAAGCCCGAGCATCGCAGCGTCGGTCGGCAGTGCTCCGGGGCCGACGCCGAGCATGATTCGTCCACGTGTGAGATGGTCGAGGAGTACGATCCGCTCAGCGGTCCACAGAGGGTTGTGATACGGGAGCGACACAACGCCGGTGCCGAGCTTGATGCGCTTGGTTCGCGCTGCTGCAGCGGCGATGAAGATTTCGGGTGACGCAATGATCTCGCTGCCCGCCGAATGGTGCTCGCCGATCCAGGCCTCGTCGAAGCCGAGCTGGTCCATGTACTGAATCAGCTCGAGGTCTTGTTCGAGTGACAGGGTCGGGTTGTGTTCCGGGGGGTGAAACGGGGCCATGAAAGTACCGAATCGTAAGCGCATTGGATGTCTCCTTCATGACGCCGCGCGCAGAGCCCGCAGCGGTGGTTTCCCCGATTGCAAAACGTATGTGCTCATGTGCATCTCGGTCAAGTCGGAGTGATCTCTACGGATCGACTGTCCAGAGCGCGGCGGAATGGATCGCGAGAGAGGAGGCAGTGGCCGCGTCAGTGAGCGGTGATCGCTTCGAGCACGCGCAGTGCGACGTTGATCGTGACGGCCACGACCTCATCGTTGCCGACGATGAAGGCATCGTTGAACGCTTTGTGGCCAGAAGGGTGGACTTGCTCGACGAGGTTGAGCAAATTTGGGGCCCGACGTGATTGGAACGCAATCCAGCCGCCGAGATGATGTTGCAGCGAAATAGAGCCAACCGGCAGGACGTTGCCGTTGACGTCTTCACCGCGTCTGGTGCGCGCAGCACCAGGTTCTGCTTCGTGGGTCCGCACTATCATCACCGCCATGTCCGCTGACAATCAGAACACCCCTGTCGACATCAAGCCGCGATCGCGCGACGTCACCGATGGCATGCAGAAGGCACCGTCGCGCTCAATGCTGCGTGCGATTGGCATGGGTGACGACGACTGGGAGAAGCCGCAGATTGGCCTCGCCAACGCATGGAACGAAGTCACGCCATGCAACATGACGTTGCGCAAGCTTGCCGAGCAGGCCAAGGCGGGCGTCAACGCTGCCGGTGGTTTCGGCATGGAGTTCGGCACGATTACCGTGTCCGACGGCATTTCGATGGGTCACGAAGGCATGCGAGCATCGCTGGTTTCGCGTGAAGTCATCACCGACTCGGTCGAGACCGTCATGCACGCCGAACGCCTCGACGGATTCGTCGGCCTTGCCGGCTGCGACAAGTCGATCCCCGGCATGCTCATGGCGGCAGCGCGCCTCGACCTCGCCTCGGTGTTCGTGTACAACGGTTCCATCATGCCAGGGGAACACAACGGCAAGGCGCTCGACATCACCTCGGTGTTCGAAGCTGTTGGTGCGCACGCTGCTGGCATGATCGACGACCAGGAACTCCACGACATCGAAGTGAAGGCATGCCCCGGCGAGGGCGCCTGCGGTGGCATGTTTACCGCCAACACGATGAGTTCGATCGCCGAGGCGCTTGGGATGAGCCTCCCTGGCTCCGCATCGCCGCCGGCGATTGATCCGCGTCGGGCGGTCGATGCACGCCTCGCGGGCGAGGCTGTTGTCGGACTACTCCGGCTCGGTATCACGTCGCGCCAGATCATGACCAAGGCTGCGTTCGAGAACGCGATTGCGCTGACCTCGGCGCTCGGTGGATCCACCAACGCTGTTCTCCATCTGCTTGCTATCGCTAACGAGGCCGGCGTCGATCTCCGACTTGACGACTTCAACCGGATCGCCGACAAGGTGCCCCACATCGCCGACATGACCCCCGGTGGCAAGTTCCACATGAGTGATCTCGACAAGGTCGGAGGCGTCCCAGGTGTTCTCAAGCACCTGCTCGACAACGGCATGTTGAACGGCGATTGCATGACCGTCACCGGTAGGACGATGGCCGAGAATCTCAACGCAATGGACATCGCCGAGCCCGACGGCGTCGTGGTTCACCCGGTCAGCGCACCAATCCACCGCGAGGGTGGCATCAACATCCTCACTGGCTCGCTCGCCCCGTTGGGTTCGGTTGTCAAAGTTGCTGGCCTCAGCGCCGAGCAGATGCATTTCGAAGGTCCGGCCCGGGTCTACGACGACGAGTCGTTTGCGATGGCGGCGATTCTTGCTGGCGAAATCGACGCCGGCGACGTCATTGTCATCCGCTACGAGGGCCCCAAGGGAGGCCCTGGCATGCGCGAAATGCTTGCCATTACCGGAGCGCTCAAAGGCGCTGGCCGCGGTGGCGACGTCGCGCTGATCACCGACGGTCGATTCTCGGGCGGCACGTGGGGCTTTTGCATCGGCCACGTCGCACCAGAAGCAGCCGACGGTGGCCCGATTGCATTTGTCGAGGAGGGCGACGTGATTCTGATCGATGTGCCGAGCAAGAAGCTCGACCTGCAGGTTTCTGACGAGGTACTCGCTGCTCGAAAGACCGGTTGGCAGCCCAACGCGCCGCGCTACACAACAGGTGTTCTCGGCAAGTACGCACGGCTCGTCCAGGGTGCTGAAACTGGCGCCATAACCAACCCTCTCTGACTGCGCCCATCCCGCCTCCTTCGAAGCCGGGGGTCGATGGCAGGCTGACCGGGGGCGCACTCTGTCGCTGAGCGAGCCCCTAACCTGGCCGCATGAGTAACTCCGGCGGACGCAACTTTCTCGCTTCGGTCATCGGCTGGCTGATCGTGGCCATCATCGTCTGGGTCTTCTTCGGCAGCATCTTCGGAGCGATCAAGTTCATCTTGCGGATGGTCGTGTTCCTCGTGGTCGTCGGAGTGCTCCTGTCCCTGTACTTCCGGCTACGCGGAGACGGCAGGAAATAGTTGATGAGCCAGACCGGAACAGTGGTGCCCGGCCCGGTGCTCGCTCAGTCATGACGACTGCGTTTGTTCTCTCCGGCGGTGCCAGCCTCGGCTCGATCCAGGTCGGCATGGCGATTGCGCTTGCGGATCGCGGCATCGTTCCGGATCTGGTCGTGGGCACGTCGGTTGGTGCAATGAACGGCGCGTGGCTGGCGGGCGGCCGGTCCGCTCATGACCTCGCCGAGGTGTGGCGCACGTTGCGGCGCGACGACCTGTTCCCAACGAAACCGCTCCTTGGCCTTCGAGCTTTCCTCGGCAAGTCGTTGCACTTCGTTCCCGATACGCATCTTCGGGCGACCCTTGCGGCACACCTGCCGTTTGAACGGATCGAAAATGCCGCCATCCCGTTCATCGCCGTCGCGGCCGATGCGCTCTCGGGCGAAGAGGTGTTGATCACCGAAGGAAATGCTGTCGACGCCGTTACCGCGAGCGCATCACTCCCTGCGGTCTTCCCGCCCGCACGCGTCGTCGTCAATGGACGCGAGCGACTGCTGGTCGACGGCGCTGTCGTCAACAACACTGCGATCACCACGGCAATCGACGCGGGAGCGACTGACGTGTGGGTGTTGTCGACCGGATACTCGTGCGATCTCGTCGAACCGCCGCGAACGGCAATCGCCGCAGCGCTCCACGCGGTGAGTCTCATGGTGCAACGCCGCTTCGTGCTCGAACTCGAGGCGAACACGTACGGCGTGCCGATCCATCTGATTCCACCGCCCTGTCCGGTGCTGGTGTCGCCGATCGACTTCTCGCAGTCGTCCAAACTGATCGAGAGCGCGGCGTCGAGCGCACGGGCGTGGTTCGACGCTGGTCAGCCCGGCGCACAGGCGATTCCGCAAGTCAGAAAGCCCGGCTGACTGTCCACGCCAAGGTCAGACCGCGGTGTGGCAGTCGTGTCAGTCGACGAGAGCTTGGTAGACGAGTTGCTGGAGGATTGGTCGGATTGGGTAGGTGCTTGACGGCAAGAGCTGTGTGAGAAAGATGGCCACAATCTCTTCGACCGGATCGATCCAGAAGGCTGTGCTCGCGGCGCCGCCCCAGGCGTACTGACCTGCTGAGCCGATCACCTTGTTCTCGGCGCTGTCGAGCACGACGGAGAAGCCCAGCCCGAAACCCATGCCGTTGTACTCGGTTTCGGCGAACAATGGCCGCCCGAAGTCTTCGAGAATCGCCCCGCCGGGCAGGTGGTTTGTCGCCATGTATTTGACAGTGCGGCTGCCGAGGATGCGCTCGCCGTCGAGTTCGCCACCGTTCAACAGCATGTGGCAGAACCGCAGATAGTCGGCGGCCGTGCCGCACAGGCCGCCGCCTCCACCGAGCATCGTCGGCTTCTTGTCGAGTGGTGCCTTCGGCATGACGGCGGTCTTCTTGTTCACCGGGTAGTACAGCTCGGCGAGGCGATTCCGCTTGTCGTCTTCGACCCAGAACTCGGTGTCGGTCATCCCCAACGGATCGAGGATGCGCTCACGGAAGAACTCGTCGAGCGATTGGCCTGAGACGACTTCGACGATTCGACCGAGCACGTCGGTCGACACGCCGTAGAGCCATTCAGTTCCCGGCTGAAACGCGAGCGGTATGCCGGCCCACACGTCGCAGCAGGCTTCGAGATCCATGCCCTTCGGGATGCCCCACTCGAAGCCGGCCTGACGGTGTAAGGCGTCGGTGACGTGGTTGTTGTGGAAGCCGTAGGTGAGCCCTGACGTGTGCGTGAGGAGATGCCAGATCTTCATCGGCTCGGTCAGCCCTTCGGTGATCGGCGCCGTCGTGGAGCCGCCGCGGTAGACCCGTGCGTTCCCGAATGACGGGATGTATTTCGACACTTTGTCTTTGAGTTGGAGCTTGCCCTCTTCGTAGAGAATCATCGCCGCAACCGAGGTGATCGGCTTGGTCATCGAGAACATGCGGCAGATCGTGTCTGGCTCCCACGGCAGGTCGGTCTCGATGTTCCGCTTGCCATATGTGGAGCTGTGGGCGATCTCGCCTTTGCGCGAGACAACGATCTGCCACCCCGGTAGGCGACCGTCGTCGACGTACTGCTTAAAGTGATCGTCGATGCGAGCAAGCCTCCCTGCATCGAAGCCCGCGTCGGCAGGTGTGATTGTTTGCGCAGTTCCAGTGACAGCCATGAGCAGATGATGGCAGGGGGGCGGTGTCCGTCAGCAACCCTGTGCCAGCCGGTGAGGAGCCTGGTCAGTCAGGCAGCAGTGGAGCGGCGACGGAGGCCGGCAGCGACGGCGCGCCAGCCGACCAGGAAGGTACCGAGGAAGACGGTGGCAACGATCATGAATGACGTTGCGGTGCCATGACCGAAGACGAGGTTGCGGAGCACCATGCCGAGTGCCACCGTGGTGAGCCAGACCTTCACGCCCGTGACAACACCGGTCGGCTGCGTCCATACACGCCACGCGATCCACGACACGGCGAGTGCAATCATGAAGGGAGTAGCGGTCTCGGCAACGCCAATGAGTGCCTCGCTCTCATCGTGGTTGCGGCGACCGATGGCAACGAATGTCACGACCACAGCGGCGTCGAGGGCGGCAGCGATCGGGGTGCGCGGTTGCATCAGACCAGTCTGGCTGGTGTGTGGGTCGGCGAGCTCGTTTGCGTGACGATTTTGGCTGACATGCCAGCCAAAATCGTCACGCAAACACCGTTGAGTAGACGATGGTGTTCAGCCCGGGGCGTCGAAGCCACCGAGCGAACCCTTGAAGAAGAGCAGCGGTGTTGGTGGCTCACCGTCGGCGTCGGTGTCGAGCGCGCCGACGCGACCGAGCACGAAGAGGTGATCGCCCATCGGGTACGTCTCTTCGACCGCGCAGTCGATCCAGGCAACGGCACGATCAAGAATCGGTGCACCAGACGGAGCGGCGTGCCAGTTAACGTCGGCGAAGCGGGCGTCGTCGGTATCGCTTTTTGCGAACTTCCAGCAGAGATCGCTCTGCGCAATGCTGAGCACGTTGACGCAGAAGCTGCCGGATGCCTCGATGGCGTCCATCGTTACTGAGCCAGCCTGGGGAAGAAAGCCGACGAGTGGCGGGTCGAGGGAGACCGATGTGAACGAACCGATCGTGAAGCCGACCGGAGCGGCGCCGTTCATCCCGGTCACGACGGTGACACCGGTGGGGAAGTGACCCATGACCGTGCGGAAGTGGTCGGAATCGAATTCTGCTGGGTCGCTCATCGGCAACGACTCTAGGCAACTGTCTGTGCCGACGCCGCACTTGTACAGTGCCGTTCGATGGTGAGCGAGTTCGATGAAGCGAAGCGAGTGTTACGGACCCGGATGCGCGCGGTTCGCAAAGATCTACTCGATCGGCCCGAACGGTCAGCTCGGATGTGGAAGACGCTGACACGGCGGCCTGACGTGCTCGCCGCATCGAAGATCATGGTGTTCGACTCGATCGCAAGCGAACCTGATACGGCGCCGCTCATTGCCTGGTGCGAGACAATGGGGAAGCTGACCTGCCTGCCTGAAGACGCTGATCTCGATCCGACGTGGCCCGATGTCATCGTCATCCCAGGTCTAGCCTTCACTGTCGACGGCAAACGATGTGGGCAAGGAGGCGGCTGGTACGACCGCTTCCTCCCGCAGGTTCGTCCGGACGCCGTGATGATCGGTGTGTGCTTCGCTCCGCAGATCGTCCGCGACCTGCCGACTGACGAACATGATGTACTCCTCCACGCCGTGGTCACCGATTGACGGGCAGGGCCTGACCGGAACGAGGGGCCGGCGGCTCGTCGTGCTCAGGCGGCGTCAGCGTCAGTGGCGGCGTGGGCGCGGGCTCCTGAGTTGATCTCGGCATACAGCTTGCGGATGCATTCGCTGGCCGTTGTTTTGCACATCGAAGGAACAACGGCATGCACTGCGGCTGCACCAGCGGCCTTGGTGAGACAGCGCGCGAAGTGCGCAGCGACACGGAAATGCTCGGTGTAGGACTCGCCGACCGAGGCCGGATGTTCCGTGAAGTGCCGCGTCATTGCCATGCCTCAACCGTAGAGATTTCAAGCGATCTGCGTATTGCGTTTTTCGCGCCAATACGCCAATTGTGTGCAATATTATGTTCTTTTCTGCACTAAATCTGCAAGAATCATCGATTGTGGACTTACTTGATCGGGAAATTGTGCGTTTGTTGCAAGAAGACGGGACGCTGAGCGCCCGAGAGTTGGGTGACGCTGTCGGTCTGACAGCCACGCCGTGTTGGCGACGCGTCAAGGCGCTCGAAGACGCTGGTGTGATCGTGGCTCGAGTCGCACTGGTGAACCCGGCCGCGGTCAACCTAGGGGTGACCGCACTCGTCAATATCCGCACCAACGACCACGGGCCGGATTGGATTGAGCGATTCCAAGCTGCGTGCGATTCGTTTCCGGAGATCGTCGAGGCGTATCGAACCAGCGGCGACATTGACTACACGCTCAAGGTGATGGTTGCGAGCATCGAGGCGTATGACGCGTTCTACAAGCGGTTGATCGCGGCCGTTGATCTGTACGACGTCCGATCCATCTTCGTCATGGAGGAAATGAAGCGCACCACAGCGTTACCGCTTGATGGGTTTGGTGTGTAGATCGCGGATGCGGCCCGTGGCATTCGCCATCTGCGTCAGTTGGAGATCGGCCGTCGTCTGAGGCGGCGTGCGAGTTCGTCGACGGCGGGGTCGGTCACGGCTCCTGATCGTCGGGCGAGTACGAGCTTTCGTTCGAGAATCTGGTCGCCGACTGTCATGGCGCCGCGCTCGGACTCGCCCTGGCTGCGCGGCAGTACGGTCCAGCCGAGTCCGAGGAGCACCATCTCGCGGAGCACGTCGGGCTGATGCGACTCGGCAGCGATCGTGACGGGTGCACCCAGCGCTCGGAGGCGCTCGACCACCAGCCTGCGCGTGTGCGAATCCGATGGGAACAGCACCCACGGACCCCAGCTCTGCGGCGTACCGATCATGGAGTTTGGAGGGCCATAGACGATCATCGGTTCGCTCAGCAGCGACGTGGTGTCGACACCGGCGATCGGCTCGGGCGGTTCGACACACACTGCAAGATCGAGTGCGCCGCGCTGCACGTCGTTGAGCAGTGACCTCGACGACGCCACCGACAGCATGAATTCCACGTCAGCTCGCTCGGCTCGGAATGCTCGAAGAACGTCGGGGAAGTGGACGACCGCTGCGACGTCGATCATGCCGAGGCGAACTCGGCCGCTCTGTGCTGTGCGGAGACGTTCGGCCCACGTGCTCACATCGCGGGTCAGTGCTAACACTTGCCGCGCATGCTCAAGAACGGGCGTGACAGTCGTTCGCAAAATGCGACGTCGACCGACGCTCTCGAACAGCTCGACGCCAACTCGACGTTCCAGCTCGGCGAGTCCTTGAGAAAGTGCCGAGGCTGATACGCCGACTCGATCGGCGGCAGTGGCCCACGTCGGGGCGTCGGCCACTGCGACGAGATACTCCAACTGTCGGATTGAGATGTCGGGCAGCCCGGAAATTGCATCGTTCACCCTGCACATAATACTTCAGACTTACTTCACTGTCATTAATAACGAAACAGCTCCGCTTATGTTCTTCTCATGACCGCACGAACAGTCGCCCCAGCCACCGGAAAGCTCGGTGTCCTCACGCCCGGCATGGGTGCCGTGGCATCCACCTTTATCGCAGGCGTGATCGCCGCACGGGATGGCATTTCGCCACCCATCGGCTCCGTGTCGCAGATGGCCCATATCCGTCTCGGCACCAAGGACGAGAATCGGAACCCGCTGATCAAGGAGTTCGTTCCCCTCGCTGACCTCGGCGACATCGTCTTCGGCGGTTGGGACCCGATTTCCCCGAACGCCATGGAAGCAGCCAAGACCGCTGGCGTGCTGCGGGGCAATGATCTCGATGCCATCTCGGCCGAGATGGAAGGCATCGTGCCGATGTCAGCCGTCTTCGATCAGCGCTGGGTGAGTCGCCTCGAAGGTATCCGCGTCAAGGACATCACCAACAAGTGGGATCAGGCCGAAGCGCTGATCGCCGACATCGCCCGATTCAAGCAAGAGAACGGCTGCGACCGTCTCGTCATGGTCTGGTGTGGCTCGACCGAGGCCTACCAAGAGCCGTCGGAAGTACATGCAACCGTCGCATCGTTCGAGCAGGGTCTGCGTGACAACGACGAGAACATCTCGCCGTCACAGATTTATTGCTACGCCGCACTCCAGAGCGACGTCCCCTACGCCAACGGTGCTCCAAACCTGACAACCGACCTCGACTGCATCGTCGAACTGTCGAAGAAGAACGGTGTGCCGATCGCCGGCAAGGACTTCAAGACGGGCCAGACCCTCATCAAGACGATGCTCGCACCGGGCTTCAAGGCCCGCATGCTTGGCGTGCGCGGTTGGTTTTCGACGAACATCCTCGGCAACCGCGACGGCGAAGTGCTCGACGACCCGGAGAACTTCAAGTCGAAGGAAGTCTCCAAGCTCGGTGTGCTCGACGGCATCCTGCAGCCCGAGGTCTACCCCGACCTTTACGGCAACATCGACCACGTCGTTCGCATCAACTACTACCCGCCCCGCGGCGACAACAAAGAGGGTTGGGACAACATCGACATCTTCGGCTGGCTCGGCTACCCGATGCAGATCAAGGTCGACTTCCTCTGCCGTGACTCGATCCTCGCTGCGCCAATCGTGCTCGACCTCGCGCTCTTCATGGACCTTGCCCACCGCGCCGGCGAGAGCGGAGTGCAGGAATGGCTGAGCTTTTACCTCAAGGCGCCACAAGCTGCCGGGGACTCGCCAGCCGAGGCTGACCTGTTCATTCAGCAGACCAAACTGAAGAACACCCTCCGCGAATGGATGGGCGAGCTCCCCGTCACCCACTCCGAAGCCGGCTGATTCGGTTCGGAGCGGCCGATCCCGGCGGTGCGAGAGCTCCCAAGCTCAACGGCGTCGCCTCGCGCCTTGACCACTCCGCTCCCGAATCAGCGATCTGATAATCCCGAGCTTCTAGGGACTCGGTGTGGGTTATCCGAGCCTGAGTTAGGGCGACTAACGTAGGGCTGATATGGCTGCGATCTTGATGAATGGAAATGCACTGCGCGACGAGATCATTGCTGGGCTGCGCTCGACGGTCGAGGCGGCAGGCTCGCCTGCCGTCTGCCTGGCCACGGTGCTCGTGGGCACCGACGGCCCCTCGCAGCGCTACGTCGGCAGTAAGCACAAAAAAGCCGTCGAGGCTGGCTTCCAGGCGCGTCACGTCGACCTTCCCGAAACCGCCACGCAAGGTGAAGTCGAAGCCGTTGTGCGCGAACTCGCTGCAGACGATTCGGTGCATGGCATTCTCGTCCAGTTGCCACTTCCTGACGGCCTGGACCCTGAGCCTGTGCTCGACCTGATTCCCCCAGAAAAAGACGTCGATGGACTGACCGAGCGGTCGATGGGCCGCCTGATCCGTGGTCGTCCGGGTCTGGTCGGCTGCACCCCGCTGGGTGTCATGCGGTTGCTTGAAAAGTACGAGGTGCCGACTTCCGGTGCTCGTGCGGTCGTCATCGGTCGGTCGACGCTCGTCGGGCTGCCGTTGTCTCTGCTACTCAACCGCAAGGGCGTTGATGCCACGGTCACGATGGCACACTCCCGAACCGCCGATATGGCAGCTGTCGTTCGTGAGGCTGACATCGTCATCGGCGCGGCAGGCCAAGCGCGCATGATCACGGCAGAGATGGTCAAGCCAGGAGCAGCGGTCATCGATGTCGGCGTCTCCCGAACTGAGGCAGGGATCGTCGGCGACGTCGACCCCGGTGTCGCAGAGGTGGCGCGTTGGCTGACACCGATGCCGGGGGGAACCGGTCCGATGACGATTGCCTGCCTCATGGAGAACACCCTCACTGCAGCGCGGCTGCAGGGCGCCTTCCCTGCCTGATCGCCTCCCGGACTGGGCGGCGCTTGATGTGTTGAAACGGTGAGTGACCCAGGACGTACGACCCAAGGACTGATTTGCGCGATATGATGAGAGTTATGGAACTCATGAGCGTGCCAAACACAGCCCTCGTAGTACTTATTTGGTAGCGCGCCCAGCTTCTGCTGCGTGTGCTCCTCGACCTCCCAGACCGGGAGGTCGTTTGCTTTTTCACCATCATTCGACTCCATCACATTCCCTGAACTGAAAGACCCAGTCACATGACTGATTCACCAGCAACACCTGAACGGATCACCGGCGCACAGGCCCTGATTCGATCGCTCGAATACGAGAACGTCGACCTGATCTTCGGTTATCCCGGCGGTTGCATCCTTCCTGCGTACGACCCGTTGATGGACAGCCCGATCCGCCACGTGCTCGTGCGTCACGAGCAGGGTGCCGGCCATGCTGCCGAGGGGTATGCGCACGTGTCCGGCAAGCCGGGCGTCGCCATGGTCACGTCGGGGCCGGCAGCGACCAACCTCGTCACGCCGTTGATGGACGCCTTCATGGACTCCATTCCAATGGTGGCGATCACGGGTCAGGTTCCAACAGCCGCTATCGGTACCGACGCATTCCAGGAGTGCGACACCGTCGGCATCACGCGGTCATGCACCAAGCACAACGAGTTGGTCCTGTCGGCCGACGAGATCCCGATGGCGATCCGTCAGGCCTTCTACATTGCAACCACGGGTCGCCCAGGTCCCACGCTCGTTGACATCCCGAAGGATGCACTGACCAACGAGATGGAGTGGTACTGGCCGACGGACGAAGAGGTCCAGGCCTCGCTGCCTGGCTACCGACCGAACACCAAAGGTCATCCGCGAATGATCAAGGAAGCCGCCAAGCTGATCCTCGGCTCCGAGCGGCCGATCGTCTACGCCGGTGGCGGTATCTTGAAGGCACGTGCTGCTGAAGCGCTGCGCGAACTCGTCGAGTTGATCGACGCGCACGTCGTGACCACCCTGATGGCGCGCGGTGCATTCCCTGACGAACACCCACTCTGTCTGGGTATGCCGGGCATGCATGGCAACGCAACGGCGATCACCGCGATGCAGCAGTCCGATCTACTGATCACACTTGGCGCACGTTTCGACGACCGCATCACCGGCAAGGTCGACGCGTTCGCACCCGAGGCAAAAATCATCCACGTCGACATCGACCCAGCCGAACAGGGCAAGGTCCGTCGTCCCGACGTGCCGATCGTTGGTGATGCCAACTACGTGATCCTCGAGATCATCCGCGAGATCAAAGAGCTTTTGCAGGGCGGCACGCGCCAGGCCGACACCAGCGCCTGGAAGAGCAAGATCTCGGGGTGGCAAGAGCAGTTCCCGATGACCTACGAGCCGTCCGAGCCCGGCGGGCTGCTCAAGCCGCAGTACTGCATTGAGCAACTCAATAAGTACGCGCCGAAAGGCACAATCGTTGCGTCGGGCGTTGGCCAGCACCAGATGTACACGTCGCAGTACTGGAAGTTCAACGACCCCTACACGTGGGTCAACTCAGGCGGCCTTGGAACAATGGGCTTCTCGATTCCGGCAGCGATTGGTGCAAAGGCAGCAATGCCCGACCGCACCGTCTGGGCCGTTGACGGTGACGGTTGTTTCCAGATGACGGCAACCGAACTGGTCACGGCGACACTCGAAAAGCTTCCGATCAAGGTCGCGCTGCTGAACAACAGCTTCCTCGGCATGGTCCGGCAGTGGCAGGAGATGTTTTACGACGAGCGCTACTCCTCGGTGTTCCTCGACAGCGCGAACGTCCCGAACTTCGTGATGATGGCCGAGTCGATGGGCTGCGTCGGCATTCTTGTCGAGTCGCCCGAAGAAGTCGGCCCAGCCATCCAGAGAGCAAACTCGATCAATGACCGCACCGTCGTTGTCGAGTTCCGTACCGATGCCACCGAGGGCGTGTTCCCAATGGTGCCGCCTGGCACGAGCAACAGCGATCTCATCCTGCACCCGACACAGAGCGATCCGACTCGGGCGCTCCAGCCCGAACCGAAGTCGATCGACACCAAGTTGAAGGACGTTTACTGAGATGGCTCGAACCAGCGATGTCCCCGGTGCGCTCAGCGCCAACACTTCTTCGGCCAACATGAACCACCACATTCTGTCGGTCCTCGTTCAAAACCGACCTGGAGTCCTTGCTCGTGTGGCCGGGCTGTTTGCACGGCGTGGCTACAACATCTTCAGTCTGGCTGTGGCACCGGCAGAAGAAGAGGGCCGCAGCCGGATCACGATCGTTGTCGACCTCGACTCGGCACCGCTCGAACAGATCACGAAGCAGCTGTTCAAGTTGATCGACGTGATCAAGATCTCTGAACTCGATCCATCGCGCAGCGTTGAGCGCGAGTTGCTGATCGCCACGGTCAAGGCTTCCGGCCCCAAACTGGCTGATGTGTCGACCTTGGCTGAGATCTTCGAAGGCAAGATCATCGCTGTTGCCGAGGACCTTGTGACCGTCAGCCTCGAGGGTCATCCCGACAAGCTTGACGATTTTGAGGATTTACTCGGCCGACATGGCATTGTTGAGCTGCAGCGGACGGGTCGTGTGGCCCTGCCCAAGCTCGATCGAAGCTCGCGTCATCGCTCCGCTCACTGACATCTCGTTTTCCATCCCAACAACACCGAATCCCCGGGCCGACATGGTCCGGGTTCCCGAAAGGTAAGTCACAGCATGGCTGTCACCGTTTACTACGCAAGCGACGCCGATGCGTCGATCATCCGCTCCAAGAAGGTCGCGGTCATCGGCTACGGCTCGCAGGGTCATGCCCATGCGCTCAACATGAAGGAGTCGGGCGTCGATGTGATCGTCGGGCTGCGTGATGGTTCGTCGTCGAAGGCCAAGGCCGAGGCTGCTGGCCTCACCGTGATGTCCGTCGCCGATGCTGCCAAGGCTGCTGACGTGATCATGCTGCTCGCTCCTGACACCGAGCAGAAGGCTGTCTACGACGAGCACATTGCTCCGAACCTCGAACCCGGCAATGCACTCGCATTTGCGCACGGCTTCAACATCCGTTTCGGCCGCATCGCTGCGCCGGAAGGTGTCGACGTCATCATGATTGCCCCGAAGGGCCCCGGCCACCTCGTCCGGCGCACATTCACTGAAGGCGGCGGTGTTCCGGCGCTGATCGCCGTCGAACAAGATGCCACGGGCAATGCTCGCGCCGTCGCCATGTCGTATGCCGATGCCGTTGGTGGTACCCGTGCGGGTGTCATCGAGACCACCTTCACCGAAGAGACCGAAACCGACCTGTTCGGTGAGCAGGCCGTGCTGTGCGGTGGCGTCACCGCACTCGTTCGCGCTGGCTTCGAAACGCTCACCGAAGCGGGCTACGCCCCCGAGATGGCGTACTTCGAATGCCTCCATGAAGTGAAGCTGATCGTCGATCTCATGTATGAAGAGGGTATTGCCGGCATGCGATACAGCATCTCCGACACCGCCGAGTACGGCGACCTCACTCGCGGTCAGCGCGTCGTCACGGCCGATACGAAGGCCGAGATGAAGAAGATCCTCTCTGAAATCCAGAGCGGCCAGTTCGCCGACGAGTGGATTGCAGAGTCCGAGTCGGGCCGCGCGAACTACCATCGCATGCAGGAAGAGGGCAAGCATCACCCGATCGAAGCTGTCGGCGCCGAGCTCCGTGCAATGATGCCGTTCATCAACGCCGGCAAGCAGAAAGTCGCAGAGGCTTCGGGCGGCGACAGCTGAACGAGGCGTCGTCCCTCACGGGGCGATATCCCTTTCACCTCGGGTCAAAAGTGGACATCGCTGTCCGATCCACCTCGGGTCAAAAGTGGACACTGGCCGACTGCGACAGTCCGTTGTCAGAGTGGACGTATGCCCTACGCATTAAGAGACCAAGAATCTTCAACGTTTTCCACCTCTACATTGCCGTTCGATACATCCATCGAAATCCGCTGGCGTTCATTCCGGTCCGCAGCCTGGCGGCGTATTCGTACTCGAGTCTCGGCGTCTATTTGGCGCGTCGGCCTGCCCCGTCCTGGCTGACCACCGAGGTCGTGGCACCGATGGTCGACTCAGCTACCTACTTGTCCGAGGTCGTCGATGTGCTTGAACGACTCGCTCGGGGTACTTCAGGACACCCAGTCTGCAACCGTCAGGAGCGAGCAGGGTGAAGTGTCCACTTTTGACCCGAGGGAAAGTGGACGCTGAAAGGTCTTTGAGGACCCTCGTGACCTTCTGGTCGTTGCATCGTTTTCTGCGCGACGAGATCGACTCCGGTTGATGGACAAGTTCGTCATTTCTGTTTTTCCGTCGCCATCCCTCCCGGTTGAACGAAGCCGAAGTGATTGACAGAGGGGGTGCTCTTCGGGGCCCTCCTTTTGTCTTTTGAGCGGCAATGCTCGCAACGGATGTGGTCATCGCACATACCCGACTTGTTTGGTCGGGTATCGGGCACTATGGTTCGACCGCATGAGCGACAACTGGGGATTCGAGACCAAGCAGATTCACGTAGGCGGCGAGGCTGACCCGGCGACGGGTGCCCGAGCTGTACCGATTTATCAGACGACGTCGTACGAGTTTCGTGACACAGAGCACGCCGCGAACTTGTTCGGGCTGGCCGAAGTCGGCAACATCTACACGCGCATCATGAACCCGACGCAGGCTGCGCTTGAAGAGCGCGTCAACGCGCTCGAAGGTGGCTGCACCACGGCAATCGGCATCCCCGGCACCCTCGTAGTTGCCTCCGGCCAGTCGGCGTCGACACTCTCGCTGCTCACGCTTTGCGAGTCGGGCGACCACATCGTGGCGTCACCGTCGCTCTACGGCGGTACGTACAACCTGCTCAAGTACACGATGCCAAAGATGGGCATCGAGGTCACCTTCGTCGAAGACCCCGACAACCTCGAGCAGTGGAGCGCCGCGATCAAAGACAATACGAAGGTCTTCTTCGGTGAAGTGCTTGCCAACCCGCGTAATGCGATGTTCGATATCGAGGGCGTATCCGCTGTTGCGCATGAGAACGGCATTCCACTGATGGTCGACAACACTGTGCCGACGCCGTTCATGGTGCGTCCGCTCGAACTGGGTGCCGACATCGTGGTGCACAGCCTCACGAAGTTCTGTGGCGGTCACGGCACCTCGATTGGTGGCGCCATCGTCGACGGCGGCACATTCGACTATGCCGCCTCGGGTCGCTTCCCCAACTTCACCGAACCCGACCCGAGCTACCACGGTCTCGCGTACTTTCCTGCGCTTGGCCACGGAGCGTTTGTCCTCAAGGCCCGCGTCCAGATGTTGCGCGACCTCGGCATGGCGATCTCGCCGTTCAATGCGTTCCTGATCCTGCAGGGTCTCGAAACACTCTCGCTGCGTATGGAGCGTCACTTCTCGAACGCACAGACCGTTGCTGAGCACCTTCTTGCACACGACAAGGTCGAGTCGGTTACCTTTGCTGGTCTTCCTGACAGCCCGTGGTACGAGCGCACCCAGAAGTACAGCAAGGGCATCGGCGCCGGTTCGATCGTCGCCTTCGAAGTGAAGGGCGGTACAGACGCCGGCAAGAAGTTCGTCGAGGCGTGCGAACTGCACAGCCACGTGGCGAACATCGGCGACGTCCGCAGCCTCGTCATCCACCCCGCGAGCACGACCCATAGCCAACTGTCGCCCGAAGACCTCGCAGCTGCTGGGGTCACGCCGGGCCTGATCCGGTTGAGTGTCGGGCTCGAGACAATCGCCGACATCATCGCCGATCTCGACCAAGCTCTCGCTCAAGCCTGATCAGTCGGCACTGCGACTAGATAGACAAGAACTGGTCGGGGATCTGCGTCTCGCGACGCCAGTCCGGCCTACGTGTCGTCGCGTTGGTCGCGGAGGAAGTTCTCGAATTGATCGCCGAGGTCGTCGGCGGTCGGAATCTGGGCTTCAGCGCGGCGGTCGAACTCGGCTTCGAGCATGCGGACGTACATCCGGAGCTGGTCGTCGTTCGCGATGATTTCGTCGTGTACGTCGCGCCAGTTGTCGACCTGCTCGCCAAGGTCGGTCGTGGTTGGAACGTCGAGCACATGGCTGAGGTGTCGAGCGAGCGCTGAAACCGCCAAAGGATGCTCGGCGTTCATCAGATAGTGCGGGATACCGACGCGCAGCGAGATCGACGGAATGTTCCGTGCTTCAAGCTCGGCATTGAGGACGCCGGCGACTCCGGTGATGCCCTGGTACGACGGCTGGGACAGCCCGAGTCGGGCCGCCAGGTCAGGCGTCGCCGTGCTACCTGTGACCGGTGGCGTGCGGGTGTGGGGGATTGCTTCGGCCGAGGCGCCGACCGTGACGACGGCCTCGCAACCCATCGCAACGGCCACAGTGATGACCGCATCGACGTAGGTGCGCCAATTGAAGTGCGGTTCGACGCCAATGAGCCCGACGACGTCGCGTTGTAGCTTGCCGTTGGGGCCGGCGATGCCACTCCGCTGGAGTACGAAGTCGTTGCTCGGCCAGACAATGTCGCGAACCCCGTCGTCGATGGTGACGTGCGGACGCTGCTGCGTGAAGTCGTAGAACGGGTCGGGATCGATCGAACCGACGACGACAGCGTGGTCGGCCGAGGTAAACGCATTGACCGCAGCCGTCGCCGCGCTCGCAACATCGAACCACCCTTCGAGTCCGACCAGCATGACCGGCCGCTCGAGCGAGCCGATGTCGCCCATTCCGAAGCTCAGCACATCGGTTGACTGCATCTGCTCAGGCTATTCCGCTCAGGTTAGAGAGCGGCGACGACGTGATCGATGCATGCTGTGAGCGCCGCGACATCGGCGCTGTCGATTGCTGGGAACATGCCGACTCGCAACTGGTTGCGGCCGAGCTTGCGATATGCGTCGGTGTCGAGCACGCCGTTCGCGCGCAGGATGTCGCTGACTGCAGTTGCGTCGATCGAATCGTCAAGATCGATGGTGCCGACCACGTTGGAGCGGTGCGCCGGGTTGGTGACGAAGGGTGTTGCCCAATCACGTGACTCGGCCCAGGAGTACAGGATCTCAGCCGAGGTGGCGCTGCGACCGGCCATGCCGGCGAGGCTGCCGTTCGCGAGCATCCAGTCGAGCTGCGTATCGAGCATCACCAGGGTGGCGAGGGCTGGCGTGTTGTACGTCTGGTTTTGCGTCGAGTTGTCGAGAGCAATCCGCAGGTCGAGCGAGGCGGGCCGCCAGCGATTTGAGCTACCGATCTCGTTGATCCTTTCGATTGCTGCCGGTGAGCAGGCTGCAAGCCAAAGGCCGCCGTCGGAACCGAAGCACTTTTGTGGTGCAAAGTAATACACGTCGACTTCGGCGGGGTCCCATACGAGGCCGCCGGCTGCGGAGGTGGCGTCGACGGCCACGAGCGCGCCGTCGGTGTCGGCGGGGCGACGGAGCTCCATTGCAACGCCAGTCGAGGTCTCGTTGTGAGTGAGTGCGTAGAGGTCGATTCCGGCTTCAGCAGTCGGGTCGGGATGACTGCCAGGGTCGACCTTGATCACGGAAGGCTCGCCAAGGTGTGGCGCTGTGGCGCAGGCCTCAGCGAACTTCGAGGAGAACTCGCCGAACACGAGATGCTGGCTGCGCTCACGTACGAGGCCGAATGTCGCGGCATCCCAGAACATGGTCGATCCACCGTTGCCAAGGATGATCTCCCAGCCGTCGGGCAGCGAAAAAAGCTCGGACAACTTTGATCGCACATCACCGACGAGGTTCTTCACCGCAGGCTTGCGATGCGAGGTTCCCATGATGGTCGTGCTGGCGGCGACGAGGGCGTCGATCTGCTCGGAACGGACCTTGGAAGGACCGCAGCAGAAGCGCCCGTCCGCTGGGAGCAGGTCAGCAGGAATGGTGATGGTGGGGGTGTCAGTCACCGCCACATCATTGCGGTCGATACTGAGAAGTTGGCCGGACTTTTCAAAAAAGAAGGCCAAAAAAGAAGGAAGGAGTCCGAGATCAGCCTTGGGTCATCGGGACGATGTAGGTGACAGCGGTGCCGTCTTCGTCGCGTTCCTTCATCAGGTCGCGGACCCGTCGGATCAATTGGCCGGTTTCGGTGTGGTGGTAGAACCACGTCTCGAGCTGGCGGGCACCGGTGTTG
>CALCXK010000006.1 GCA_937905835.1 uncultured Ilumatobacter sp.
ACGCTCGAAGATCATCGCCACCGTCGTCTTCTTGTGCTCGGACGCTGCCGCCATGATCAACGGCCACGACATCGCCCTCGACGGGGGCCAACTCGCGAAGCTCTGAAACATCGACCACTGCAGGAAAACTCCATGACCACAAAAGTGTCCAGTTCGACCACCGTCCACGGCGCACCTCCCGCGCCCGGGCAGCCCGTCACGGCGGAGCGATACACCTCCGAGAAGTGGCTCGCACGCGAGAACACCGAGCTGTGGCCCAAGGTGTGGCAATTCGCTTGCCTCGAGCGCGACGTGACCGAACCCGGCCAGTACGTCGTGCTCAACATCGGACGCGAGTCGATCATCGTGTCGCGTGCCAACGACGGCGACCTGGCGGCCAACTTCAACGTGTGCCAGCACCGCGGTGCGCGCGTCCTGACGAATGATCGCGGCTGCGAACAACGCTTCACCTGCCCCTATCACGGTTGGAGCTACCGGCCCGACGGCCGCCTGATCGTGGTCCCGGACAACCCGCGATTCCCCGGCGGCGGCGTCGATCGAGCAAAGCACTCCCTCAAGAAACTTCGTGTAGCCAGCGCGCTCGGAATGGTGTGGGTGTGCGCCCACCCCGACACCGAACCGCTCGAGGGCTACCTCGGGCCGCTGATCGACCGCATTGCACCGTATGACCTGGCGTCGATGACGCTCGTTGGAGACCAGACCGTCACCCTCGCATGCAACTGGAAGGCCGTCTTCGACAACTTCCAGGAGCTGTACCACGTCGAACACATCCACCCCCAGCATCAAGAGCTCTTCGACTGCCCATCGGCCTCAGTCGACCTGTTCGAGCATGGCCATACCGGTGTCACCATCGAGGGGCACACCCTCAACGCCAGGCTGCCGATCGCCGACGAGCCGAACTTCTACCAGGACCGCCAACTCCGGATGTTCGGAGCCGACCCCGACGACTACCGAGGCCGGGTCCTCGACATCCGCGCCGACATCCCCGAACTCCGCAGAGCGGCCGGGCCGCGTCTGGGCTGGGACTACGACGCCTTCACCGACGAACAGCTCACCGACATCGAGCAGTACAACGCCTTCCCCAACACGATGATCACCGTGCAACCCGACGATGCCCTAATCGCGCGCGCCCGGCCCCACCCCACCGATCCGAACTGGTGCTACTGGGACAAGTTCACGTTCCTCCGCCAGCCGGACGAGGCGGTGGCACGCCGCCACGGGGTGCCGTTCGAGCCGCACAACCCGGCCCACGTCGCACCCATTGCGCGGCCCGAACACGACGAGTTCGACCAGGACGACATCATCGAGGGACGCAAGACCATGGGGATCACCATCGACCAAGACGTCCACTACATCCGCGACGTTCAGGCCGGCATGCACTCGAGCGGCTTCGACGCCTCGTTGCTGTGCGAAGAGGAGGCCCGGATTCAGCACTACCACGACTGGCTCGGCGACTGGTTGGGCGAGGAATGAACGGGATCCAATAACCCATCGCGCCCAGCAACTCTCCGACTACTGCATGACTGCGCACCTCGCATGGTCTTGGACGATGCACTCGATCTACAACCACCACATCGACACCTCCAACTACCGCGACGGATCCTTCGATCGACCTGCAAATGGCCGGCGGGTCGGACCATGAGCGTCCCAATCGAGAAGGCCACGCCAACGTGGCTCGGACCGATCCGACAAACGGCGTTCGTCGTCGACGACATCGATGCGGCGGCACAGCAGTGGGTGGACACGCACGGGGTTGGGCCGTGGTTTCTGTATGACGTGGACATCGAGAACACCTCGTACCGCGGCACGAACGTGTCGATGCGCGCGCGGATGGGGCTCGCTCAGTGCGGAGAACAGCAGATCGAGCTGATTCAACCGAACCCTGACACGCCGTCGATCTACAACGAGTTCCTCGAATCCGGAGGAACCGGCGTCCACCACGTCTGCTACTGGGCCGACATCCGCCAGGCAGTCGACCACTTCCAAGCATGCGGAGCAGAAGTCCTTCAGTCCGGTACAACCACCGCCGGAAACGAGTTCGTCTACCTCAGCGGCAGCTGCGGCCTCCCATATGTCGAACTTGTCGACCCACAAGGCGCGATGCGGGAGTTCTTCGACACCATCGAACGAGCAGCAACGGGATGGGACGGCAC
Organism: uncultured Ilumatobacter sp.; assembly: GCA_937905835.1. Lineage (GTDB taxonomy): Bacteria > Actinomycetota > Acidimicrobiia > Acidimicrobiales > Ilumatobacteraceae > Ilumatobacter_A. The sequence goes on from CALCXK010000006.1 coordinate 2,154, forward strand.
ACAGCCCTTCCGGTAGGCCGCCCATTGCGCGGCGTGACCCCCGGCACCGATCCTCGTCGTCGACGGCAACGGGCCCGTTGCCCCGTTTCACGCTTTCCTGCACGCGCCCGACGACGTTTGGTGGCGTCGAGGCAACGAAACGGGCGAAGGCTGGCCGCCACAGCTCAGAATGTTCTGACCGACGACTCAGTCAGCCGCACCGAACCGGCATTTTGATCGAGGCCGATCGGGCCCAGCCGACGCATAACGCGCACTCGATAACCCGCCCGTTGCCAGTGTCGGCACTGTTGCGTTGGCGGATCGGGCGGGGCACAAGGTGTCGCTGCGGTTCACCGTCGCCGACAGCCCTGCTCGTTTTGCGCAACACGGCAGAACTCCCAGCGCATGAACTGGTCCGATCCATGCCGGCAAGTGTCCACTTTTGACCCGAGGGGAAGTGGACAGTGCGCCGATCTGCAGCGGGGGTGACAAGATGCGGAGATGCGAGGGACAAGACGCTGCAGAACAGGCATCGTCCTGGCCGCGTTGGTCGCCGCGTCATGCTCAGGACCTAACCAGGCTTCTGACGCCCCCGCACCGCAGTCCGTACCGGAGTTGCCCGAACCGCAGCCCGCACCGCAGCTCGCACCGCAGCCCGAACCGGAGCCCGTACCGGAGTTGCCCGAACCGCAGCCCACCCCGATTCGTGGTGGCACGCTGCGGTATGGCCTCGAAGCTGACGTCGATGGGTTAAACCCAATCTCGTCGGTGCTCTCTGCGCCTGGCCAGGTCATGGCGAACGCTCTTTTCGACACGCTCGCTGCGGTCACGCACGACGGCACGATCGTTCCCTACCTTGCAGAATCGTGGGAACCCGTCGACGGTGATTTGGCGACCTGGCAGGTCACGCTCCGCCAAGGCGTCACCTTCCATGACGGCACACCTTTCGATGCTGCTGCCGTTCAGGCCGGGTTCCAAGCACAGTTCGATAGTCCACTCATCGGCTTCGGGCTCCGACCGTTCTACCCCGCTGAGAATGCCACCGAGGTGATCGACGAGTTCATCATCCAGTACAACTTGCTCGATTCGAATGCTCAGTTTCCTGCAACGTTGAGCACCCAGGGCGGGTACATCGCATCACCCACATGGCTCGCTGCGGCCCTCCTCGATCCGGCGCTCAACCAGGCCCCAGTCGGCACCGGCCCATTCAAGATCGAAAGTCGCACGGTCGACTCGGTGACCCGCGTTGTACGCAACGACGACTGGTGGGGCGGCGACGTCTACCTCGACGCAATCGAGTTTGTACCGATTTCCGATCCTGACACCCGCACCGACCTGTTGAACAACGGCGACCTCCAAGCCATTCAAACGACAAACCCGGCATCGATCATCGACCTGCAGGCTGACGACGGCATCACCAATGTTGTCGACACGTCAGGGGAGGAGAGTTTCGTGATGCTCAACGCCTCACGTCCGCCATTTGATGACCTGCGAGTCCGCCAAGCGCTGACGCTGGCCACACCGCTCCGGGCGTATCGCAACCTGATCGCCCTTGGTGTTGCGCCCGACGCCAACCAGATGTTCACACCGGATAGCCCCTTCTACGCCACCGATGTCGTTCAGGCGGGCGATGACCCTGACGCAGCGACACCACTCGTCGCCGACTACTGCGCGGAGGTCCCTCGCCAGTGTTCTGGGGGCAAGATCGATATCGAGTTGCAGTGGTTCGGGCCGGCGGTCATCACCACGCGCACCGCCGAGATCCTCGATCAGGGATGGGGCGGACACTTCAACGTCGCCTTCGACGAACTCGTTCAAGACACCCACATTCAAGAGGTTGCACTCGGCCAATACGACGCTGCGATCTGGAGGCAGTTTGGTGCCGTCGACCCGTCGCTCGATCGGCTCTTCCTGATCTGCCGGACGATCGACGTCATCTCGCTCAACTTCGCCCGCTACTGCACCGACGAACGTGATGCCCTCATTGCCGAAGCACAGGCGACGACCGACGAGGCGCGTCGCGTGGAACTCTGGCAGGAGATCTCACGACAAATCAACAACGCTGCCACCTATGTGTTCCTCGACCACACGGCATGGAACAACGCATTCCTGGCAGAGGTCAAAGGGGTGTGTAGCCGAACTTCGCCCGACGGCACGCCGTTGCGATGTTCGATCACCGGTGCGACGTGGTTTGATTCGGTGTGGCTCGACCAGAGCTGATTGCTGACCTTCCCACCCCAGCTCTGTCGGCAGACCACAAACCGTGGAGAATGCCGTGGAGACCACCACCGACTCTGCGATTCTCGATGCTCCAGCTCGGGCCGAAGGCTGTGCTCGAACCCGGTGAAGCGACTGACTCGGATCGTGTGAAGGAACAGGTCGGAGCCTTCGCCATAGCGGCACTGCACTACAGCTACGAACAGCTCACACAGTTTGGTCGACGCCCACCGGCGCACCTTCTGCCAATGTGGGACGACTACGTCGCTGCGGTCGAGGCCGTCCCGCAAGAGCGGCGCCACCTGCGGACGCATCTCGGTCACAACTGCTGGGTCATCCCCGAAGAGGAACGGTTTGTCACAAAAGAATTGATCGAACGGGCCTGCTTGGTCGGCACACCAAACGACCTGCGAGCTCGGATCGGTGAACTTGGCGACGCTGGCCTCGATCAGATCGTCATCCTGCCCCCGCTGGCAGCAAAGAATGATGTCGCGGCCGACGTCGCCCGCGAGTTGATCGGCCAAGTCTGAGCAGGCCGGCCGCATTGCTCCGGCTGTGGCGGCGCTGCACCATTTCTCTAACGTCATGCTCAACACAACGCATGCCCTCTCGGCATCTGAAGGAGACGACCTATGTCTGACGCACTGATCATCGACGCCTGTCGCACACCCCGTGGTGTCGGCAAGCAGGGCAAGGGCGCGCTGGCGCACCTGCACCCGCAACATCTTGCTCGCACGGTCCTTGAAGCGATCCGTGATCGCAATGACCTCGACACCGGCGACGTCGACGACATCATCTGGGGCACGAGCTCCCAAGTGCAGGAGCAAAGCGGCGACCTCGGCCGCATGGCTGCGCTCGACGCTGGCTACGACATCAGAGCCAGCGGAGCGACTCTCGACCGGTTCTGCGGTTCGGGCATCACCACAACGAACTATGCATCGCACGCGGTGATGGCGGGCATGGAAGACGTTGTGATCGCGGGTGGAACCGAGATGATGTCGCTCCCGAAGAAGGGCTTGATGCCGATGGGTGCGAACAACATGCACCTTCAGGAACTGCATCCGCAATCACACCAGGGGGTGTGTGCCGACGCGATCGCCACGCTCGAAGGAATCTCACGCGAAGCGCTCGACGCTCACGCGGCCGATTCGCAGCGCAAGGCTGAGATCGCCATCAAAGAGGGCCGCTTCGACAGGTCGCTCATCCCGGTGTACAACCTCGACGGAACCCTTGCTCTCGACCGCGAAGAGTTCCCGCGCCCTGGCACGACAGCGGAGTCGCTCGCCAAGCTGTCGGCGAGCTTCTCGGCGATTGCCGACTACCGCCACACTGCTGAGGACGGAACACACAGCAAGACCTTCCGCGAGCTCATCAACCAGAAGTTCCCCGATCTCGATATCAACCACGTGCACCACGCTGGCAACTCGTCGGGCGTTGTCGACGGTGCCGCGGCGATCCTGATCACCAGCGAGGACTACGCCAGGGCCCACGGCCTGAAGGCCCGAGCACGCGTCGTGGCCACGGCCAATATGGGCGACGACCCCACGCTGATGTTGAACGCCCCTGTGCCTGCGGCGCTGAAGGTGCTGCAGAAAGCCGGGATGACCAAGGACGACATCGACATTTGGGAGATCAACGAAGCGTTCGCTGTCGTCTCCGAGAAGTTCCAGCGCGATCTTGATCTTGATCGCAGCAAGGTCAACGTCAACGGCGGCGCGATGGCGCTCGGTCACCCGATCGGAGCGACCGGCGCAATCTTGATTGGCACGGTGCTCGATGAGCTCGAACGTCAGGACAAGCAGTTCGGCTTGATCACGATGTGCGCTGCCGGCGGCATGGCCCCGGCGATCATCATCGAACGAGTCTGAACCTCATCCTTCGCGAGACAGCGGTGTCACCACTTGTCGTTGCGCTGGCCGACCCGATCGAATTCTTCACCGAGAAGGACGCCCAGCTTACGTGATTCGCCTTCGCCAAGAACGATTTCGGGGCGGCCATGCGCGAAGCGGTAGTTGCAGATGACAGCGATGTCGCCGCGCTCCCAGTCGATCTTTGTGCCGAACTTGTCGTAGACGTCGATGAACTGCTGTAACTCGTCGCGAGTGAACTCGCTATCGTCGCCGTACGTCATATGGAGCGGCCGATCCGTGAACGGGAGATGCTGGACGAGCGGCCACGTGTCGAACCACAGGCCGTGGTCTGCAAGGCTGGCGTACAACATGTTCCGGCCGAGCGTCGGAAAGTATTCAAAGGCCGGGTTGTAGTAGCGGGTCTTCATGAGGCGGCTCTCGCCCCACTCGACGATCAAGCCGAGCGCTTCGGCTTTGGTCTGGGCCACTGCGGGGTCATCGGTGCCGAATGACTTCTGCCAGTGGTTGTAGACGCCGTAGCCGACCTCACCGACGAAGCTCTCGGCGTCGGTCAGGCTGCGGTGGTAGCAGACGCCGAGGTCTTTGAGCTTCTGGCCGAGGGGAGTGGCGAGCATGGCGTCAGTCGAAGCCACGCCGTCGCTCACGAATGTGGCACCGGCGTCAGGGAGTGGGTCGAGGCACAGAAAGCTGATCAGCGACGTGCTCTTGCCGAGGTAGGCCATCTCGTGGTGATACGGGAGGCGTGCAACGAGCGGGGCCCCGATCTCGTAGACGTTGCCCTCCATCTTGTCACGCGGGTTGGCGCCACCCTCGTAGACCATGTCCTCGCGAACGATGACCTGCGCGAACTGGCGCATGCGGGCTGGGTCGGTGAGACCGGTGTTGCGAAGCAGTACCAGACCGACATCGTCGTAGGTGCGTTGCATCAGCCGAGCGAGCTCACTGTCAGGATCGAGGTCGGCGTCGCTCATCTCGAACGGCGTGCAGTCAACCTCGTAGGCAGCGGGAGCGTGATACGAGGTTCCCGTCCAGAATTGCTGCGGCAATTGGTCAGCGAGCGGCGGCAGTTCGGTGTGTTCTGTGAGCGTCATCGCAGTTACCCAGTTCTTCTTCAAGATGTATACATGACGAGATTGGTCAAGATTGTAACCACGCGCGGTGCGATACGGTCGCCCGTATCTCGCGCGGCATCGGCCAGACTGCGGTCATGCGTGTCGTCTTCGCCACCGCCGAACTTTCTCCGGTCGCCACCGTTGGTGGGCTCGCGGCCGCGGCTGCTGGCCTCATTGCCGAACTCCGTCGGCTCGGTGTCGACGTCGATCTGGTGATGCCGGATTATGGCGACATCACCCTGATTGATGAGACGGTCACGACCCTCGATGTGCCTGACTGGGTGGGTGCAGCATCGGTGCGCAGCGGGCGCCACGCCGTGGTCGGCCCGCTCCACTTGATCAGCGTGCCGGGCATGGCTCGTTCGCATCCGTATCTCGACGCCGACGGTCGCGGCTGGGCCGACAACGACGAGCGATTCTTCAGGTTCTCCCGGGCGATCGCGGCATTTGTCGAGGCCGACCCGCCGGATATTCTCCACCTCAATGACTGGCACACCGGGGCGACGTTGGCAGCCCTCGAATCGCCGCCACCGACGGTTGTGTCGATCCATAACATCGCTTACCAGGGGGTCGCCGGGCCCGAATGGCTCGACGTGATCGGTCCGAATGCCAAACACTACGAATGGTGGGGCGACGCGAACCCATTGTCTGGGGCGCTCGCGCTTGCTGACCGGATCGTGGCTGTGTCACCGCACTACGTCACCGAGATCACGACACCCGAGGGTGGGTTTGGGCTTGACGCAGCACTCCGTGCGCGTGGCGATGCACTCATCGGGATTCTCAACGGCATCGACACCGACGTGTGGAATCCAGAAGATAATCCGCTGCTTGTTCAGAACTTCGATGCAAAGACACTCGCCCGGCGGCCAGCCAACCGTGCAGCCTTACTCGAACGGCTTGGCCTCCCCGACGACGACGTTCCACTCGCCACGATCGTCACCCGCCTCACCCATCAGAAGGGTGTCGATCTCATCACGCCACTCGTTCCGCTGCTCGCTGATATCCCCATGCGGCTCGGCATCCTCGGGTCAGGCGACGCGGTCCTCGCCGCCGAACTCCACCGCCTCGTCGCTGCGTACCCTGAACATCTGGCCTTCGTTGAGGGTTACGACGAGGCGCTGTCGCAGCAAATGTTCGCCGGCGGCGATGTGTTCCTGATGCCAAGCCGTTTCGAGCCGTGCGGACTGACGCAGATGCAGGCCATGCGCTACGGGGCGATCCCGGTCGTCACAGCCGTCGGTGGCCTCGTCGACACGGTTCCCGATGTCGACGCTGCCGAGCGTGTAGGAAGCACGGTTGCTGGTCGTGGCTTTGTCGCCCGCTCTGCCGAACCGACCGATCTGCTCGCAGCGATGTTCCGTGCGGCGCGCCGTGTGACCGACAAGCGCCGACGCTTGGCGTTGCAGAAGCGGATCATGACGGTCGACTGGTCGTGGCGTGAACCGGCCAAGCGGTATCGCGATCTGTACCTCGAACTACAGCGGAACAGAGTCGACCACTGAGAAGTCTCTCGCAACGCTGTTTGGACATGCCCGGCTCGGGTACGTTGGAGAGCGATGGCCGCTGAACCGACTGTGCTCGTGATCGTCCTCGCTGGCGGTGAAGGAAAGCGCCTGCAACCGCTCACGAACGACCGTGCCAAGCCGGCCGTGCCGTTCGCTGGCACCTACCGCATGATCGACTTCGCACTGTCAAACTTCGCGAACGCTGGATATCGGAAGATTGTCGTACTCACGCAGTACAAGAGCCACAGCCTTGACCGTCACATCTCAATGACCTGGCGGTTCTCCACGTTGCTCGGCGACTACGTCACGCCCGTGCCGGCACAGATGCGACGCGGTCCGTACTGGTTTCAGGGCTCAGCCGACGCGATCTATCAAAACCTCAACCTGATCAACGACGAGAAGCCCGACATCGTCTGTGTGTTCGGCGCCGATCACATCTACCGCATGGACCCGCGCCAGATGGTCGACGAACACATGGCTCACAATGCTGGTGTCACCGTTGCTGCCATCCCTGTTCCCAAGCGCGAGGCCACCGAGTTCGGGGTGATCGAATCCGACGCCGACGGCAAGATCGTCGCCTTCCACGAAAAGTCGGCGACACCTCCGACCATGCCGGGCAACGACGAGATGTGTCTGGCGAGCATGGGTAACTACGTCTTCGATCGGGAGACGCTGGTCGACATCGTCACGCCGAAGGACGGCGAGATGAACGACCTCGGAGGCGACGTGATCCCTGCGCTCACCGCGAGCGGCGATGCTCGCGTCTACGACTTCTCGAGGAACGTCGTACCAGGTCAGGACGAGCGTGAGCGCGGCTACTGGCGTGACGTCGGAACGCTTGATGCGTTCTACGACGCCAACATGGATCTCATCGCATCGGTGCCGGTGTTCAACCTCTACAACGACAGGTGGCCAGTGTTCACTGGTCGTCAGGCACTGCCGCCAGCCAAAGTGTCACGCGGGCGTGGAGGCGAGCCAGCATTCGTCGACGGCAGCTTGTTGTGCCAGGGGTCGATCGTGTCGGGTGGACATGTCGAGAACTCGATCATCGGGCCCGGCTCGTTCGTCGACCACGATGCCCACGTCACCGACTCGATTTTGTTTCCCGGGGTCACGATTGGGCCGGGCGCTCGGCTGCATCGGTGCATCGTCGACAAGAACGTGAACGTTCCCGAATTCATTCGGATCGGGTTCGACGCCGAGCAAGATGCCAAGCAGTTCACAATCAGCGACAACGGCATCGTCGTGATCGCCAAAGAACAGAAAATCCAGTAGCTGAGCTAGCCGGCCAGCAACTGCTGCGTCGGCCTGCGCAGCTGCGGACTCGCCGGGAATGCCGATCGATCGGCGGGATATGGACCGTTACTTGCCGGCGAGCTCGGCAACGATCGGCGCGAATACCTCGAGTTCGTCCGGGCCGACGATCACGTAGCTGAAGCCGTACTGCTCGCGGCGGGCGACAATATCTTCGGCGATCTTCGACCGGCTGCCGATCAGAGCGAACGGCGAGTTCTCGATCATCTGCTCTTCGACCCCAATCAAGCTGGCCATACCGGTGACCTGGCCGGAGCGATCGTCGGTGACACTGACAAAGAAGGCACGAATGTTCATTTCGATGTGATCGAGCCGACCTGCTGCCTCGGCTGCATCGGCAACGATCGCGACCTTCTCGGCGATCACTTCGCCAGTCATCGTGGAGATCGCATCCGGACCGATCACGCCGGCGTGCAGCGAGCCGTTGACGCCGACGATGTCAGCTTCGCGAGCGGCGATTTTTAACACGCGCTCCCCGCCACCACCAATGATCACTGGCGGACATTTCCCGCCGACCGGCTTCGGGAATCCGTTGTAGTCGGTGATCTTGTAGTGCTCACCTTCGAAGGAGAACGGGTCCGGGCTCATTGCCGACTTGATGATGTGGAGGCCTTCAAGGAAACGGTCGATACGCACGCCGGGCCGGTCGTACTGCATGCCAGCCTGCTCGTAGTCGGAAATCATCCAACCTGCGCCGAGGCCAACTTCGACACGACCGTTGGAGAGGACGTCCATCGTCGCCAACTCTTTGGCGAGCACAACCGGGTGTCTGTAGTCGTTGTCGAACACGAGCGCGCTGACCTTCAGCGTCGTCGTCGCATCGAGTATTGCCTGCAGAGCGGGGACCGGTGCGAGCTGATCGCCGAAGTGATCGGGCATCGTGGCGATGTCGTAACCAAGTGATTCGACCTTTCTGGCCTGCTCGGTCCATTCGGCACCGCTGGCAGCGTTGGAAAGCTGGACGCCGAATCGGAAAGGTTGAGTAGGGAAGCGAGAGGTCATCGAATGAAAGGTAGCGGCCGTATGACCCTCGCCGGGTGGCCGGTATCAGTAAGACAGCAGCAGTACTCTCGGAGCCACTGTGCGTATCACCGGCTGGCTTCCTCGTCTGTTCGCGATCGTCGCAGCTGGTGCGCTGTTGATCACTGCCGTTGTAGTCGCTGTCGCTCCGCGGATCTGGCACGTCGCGAACGCTCACGATGAGCTTCCGGTGGTCTTGCCCGAATTCGAAGGACTCGCCCAGCGCACGTACGTATACGACGTCGACGGCAAGGAAATCGCCGTGTATGAGCTGGAAAACAGCCAGCCGATCAAGTACGAGGACGTGCCGCTGCAAGTCGTCCAAGCATTCCTCACGGTCGAAGACAAAGAGTTCTTCAACCATGACGGGGTCAATGTCCGCTCGCTCGTCCGAGCAGCGTTGTCGAACTTCGCGAGCGACTCACCGCAGCAGGGTGCATCGACCATCACCATGCAGGTGGTCAAGAACGACTTCCTTGCAGGCCTCGAACGCGACGGCCGCTACAAACTGCTGCAGGTGCACTACGCACGGATGCTCGAGAAAGAGATCACGAAGGAGCAGATCCTCGAGCGCTACCTGAATACCGTCTTTTTCGGAAACAACGCGTACGGGATTCAGGCCGCAGCTGAGACCTACTTTGGCAAGACCGCTGGCGAACTGTCGTTCATCGAAGCCGCATTCCTTGCTGGCTTGGTTCGCTCGCCGTCGGGCTTCGACCCGATCAACGAGCCGGAACGCAGCCGTGCGCGCTGGCTGCAGGTCACGGACCACCTCGTTAACGAGGAGATCCTCACCGAAGAGGAGCGTGCGGTCGTGCTTGACACCTTCGCCATCCCGTCTCGGGTGAAGACGATCCCAACGCGCTCAAACGAGCGCACCTACTTCACCGAGGCGCTGCGCGACTACCTGCTCAACCGCTCGACGGTTCTCGGAGCCACGCTTCAGGATCGCTACAACCAACTCTTCCGTGGTGGCCTCCGGATTTACACCACGCTCGACTCGAATTTGCAGCAACTTGCCGAAGACGCGCACGACGTGCTGCCGGCAACAGGCGGACGGTTTGAGAACGCGATCGTGTCGCTCGACTCCACGTCGGGAGCGATCCGTGCGATGGTTGGCGGGTCCGGCTTCGTGCGCAACGAGCGCGAGGTCAACATGGCCCTGGCGCCGCGCCAGACCGGCTCGAGCATCAAGTTCCTCATCCTCGCAGCAGCGGTGCAGGCCGGAGCGCAGGCAGGCGACATCATTGACGGCGTCAGAGGCTGCCGATTCGACAACCCGGGCGGCGCAGAACCGTTTTTCCAGATCAACGGCGGTATTGACGGAAGCGTCACCGACCTGGCGCAACAAACATGGTCGTCGGTCAACTGTGCGTTTGTCCGCCTGTCGCAAATCGTCGGGCTGAACCGGGTGGTGGACACCGTCTACCGGGCTGCCGAGTCGTCGTACCTTTACAACGGCCAGCCTGGCAGCGAACGCGAGTCGATCAAGCCATTCGTGAGTTTCGCAACGGGCGCGAACGAGCTCAGCCCACTCGACATGGCTTCGGGCATCCAGACCATCGCCAACGAGGGCGTGCACAAGCAGCCCTATTACGTCGACTACATCACCGACGCCCAGGGCGCCAGCGTCTACACGCACTTCGATCCCGGTTCGAAGGTTTTCGATCAAGACAAGGCTCTGCTCACCATCGACATTTTGAAGGGTGTGATCCGGAGTGGTACCGGCCGTCGCTATCCGCTGTCCAACGACCGTGCTGCGTTTGGTAAGACCGGGACGCAGCAGGACAACACCAACGCCTGGTTTGTTGGCGGAACCAAGCAGCTCTCCACCGCTGTGTGGGTTGGCGACCCCGATGCGTACACGCCCATGGTCGGCATCCCAGAATTCCTGGCAGTGGGTGTGGGGAAGGTCCAAGGCGGTCTCTTTCCGAAACAAATCTGGACCGCCTTTATGGATCCGGCGCACGCATTCCTGCCACTGCTCGACTGGAAAGCACCGCGGGCGCCTGAGCGGCCCAACGCCCGTCTCTTCTTGCCTGGCAACGAATGCCTCGTTGAGGTCATCGACGTCGAAATCGTCGAGCCGGAGGTTGATCCGGACGCACCCCCGACCACAACGCCGCCGGCCGATGCCACTCCGACTGAAACGGTGCCACCGGAAACCATCCCGATCGTCGAAGTGGTTGAGGTTGGTACGACGATTCCGTCAGACAATCTCGATCCAAATTCACCGGTGCCGACGATCGAAATATCGGCGAGCATCGGTCCTTGCCTCGCATTGGTGGCCGAGCTGGCACAATGAAGAGTGATGACCGACGACGCTGACACTGCCGAGAACGACGTGCCTTCTGCCCCCGCTCAAGCCGACGGCTCGTTGGTCGGTCAACTTCTGACGTTGCAGCGGATCGACACCGAGGCCGATCAGCTCACCGTCCAGCGTCAGCGGTTATCTGAGCGCGACGACTTGGCGACTCGCACCGACCAAATGAACACATGGGAGAATCGCCGCGCGCAGCTCGCGAATCGTCTTGACGAGTTGACCACGGTCATCGAAGCGGCAGAGGCGGCGAACACCGAACTCACCAGAGATCGTGAGCGGCTCGAAGCGCAGATGAAGACGGTCATCGCTCCCCGTGAGGCCGAGGCGCTGATGCACGAGATCGAAACCATCAACGGCAAGCGCGATGAGCTCGACGACAAAGAACTGACTGCGCTTGAAGAACAAGCCGCCCTGGACGCAGATCTCACTGCCCACCTCGGTATCGAGGAGTCCCTCCGGACAGCGTTGCGCTCATCAGATGAGGCACTGGCTCGTGTATGTGGCGACATCGACGTCGAACTGGCGAGCCTTTCCAACCGGCGCGTCGCGGCACTCGAGCCACTCGATTCGAGCGTCGCTTCGCGCTACCACGCCGTGCGTTCGTCGGCGGGCGTCGCGGTTGCCGAGCTGAGGGGCCATCGCTGCGAAGGCTGTCACCTTGACCTGTCGGCAGCCGAGGTCGACACGGCCAAGGAAGAAGCCGCCGAGTCGGGCTTCACCGACTGCCCGCAGTGCGGGCGCATGCTCGTCGTCTGACATGTTCTTCTGGTTTATCGGCACTGCCATACTGGCCGTCGGCTACGTCTTCCGCGATCCGCGTTTCGACTACAGGCTCCTTGTGGTCGGGTCAGTCTTGCCACTCCTCGACGGTGTGTTCGGCGGGGCACGAGCATTGCACAGCATCACGGCGAGCATCACCGTGCTCGCTGTGATGATGGTGGCCACGTCAGGTCGCAAACCGATCCGCAAGATGCTTCTCGGTCTGCCGATCGGCATGTTCTTACATCTTGTCTTCGACGGTGCATGGACCAACACCGATGTGTTCTGGTGGCCGTTTACCGGGCTGAGCTTCGACGGCAATCCGTGGCCAATCACGGACCGCGGCGTGATGAGCGTGCTCCTCGAACTGGTCGGTCTTGCTCTGTGTACCTGGATCTGGCGCAACAACAAACTGGGCGCCGCAGAGAATCGACGGCGATTCATGGAAAACGGACGCCTCGTCGCAGTGCCTGGAAACTGACGGGCTGTGCCACACTCCTGAGGTGCTGATTCTCGTCCGACATGGCCGCACGGCGGCGAACAAGGCTGGCCAACTGCAAGGGCGCCTCGACCAGGACCTCGACGAGGTCGGCAAGCAGCAGGCCGTCGCGGTCGCTGCGATGGTGATGGGCATTGGACGGGTCGACGCCGTGATCTCAAGCCCATTGCAGCGTGCGCAGCAGACCGCAGAGGCGTTCGGGTTGCCGGTCGAAACAGACGAGCGGTTCATTGAGTTGTCGTACGGCGTGTTCGAAGGTGTGAAGCACGCTGATGTGCCGTCTGAAGTGTGGAACAACTGGCGCAAAGACTTCGGCTACGTGCCGGAGGGCGGCGAGTCGCTTGCTGCGCTCGATGTGCGTGTCCGTGCCGCCTGTGACGACTTGATCGAGCGGGCTTCGACGTCGAATGTCGTCGTGGTCAGCCACGTCTCACCGATGAAAGCGGCGGTGGCGTGGGCGCTTGGCGTCGACGTCGGCATCTCGTGGACCTGCCACCTCGATCACGCGTCGGTGTGCCGAATCGACTTCCGTGACCGCAGTCCAATCCTGTATACCTTCAACGAGACCGCAACGATCGACTAGGGCGCGTCATCGGGTCATGTCACCAAAGCCCCTCTTCAGGGTTGGTGCGCAATGGTGAGGTGGCCTATAAGCGGGATTCTGTAGCTCGACCGAAGTCGACCCGGCAGCCATCCATCTTTGCGACCTACCCGAGGATGCACCGTCGAAACGGTGCGAACGGGCCGTTCATGTCCTCTGCTCGGTCTTGCTCCGGGTGGGGTTTACCAAGCCAGCCACGTCACCGTGACTGCTGGTGCGCTCTTACCGCACCGTTTCAGCCTTACCTGTAATGAGCCATCCTCGAAAGGCGGCTCATCCATCGGCGGTCTCTCTCTGTTGCACGTCCGTCAGGTCACCCCAACCTGGCTTTCGCCAGCACCCTGCCCTGTGGAGTCCCGACTTTCCTCGACGGCATCACCCGAAGGTCCGCCGCCGCGGCTACCCGGCCACCTCACCATTGCGATGAGGAGCCTACGGCGTCAGCTGAGTTCTTCGTAGATGAACGAGTTAGCCGCAGGCGTGGCGAAGAGGAACGTTGTCCGTGAACCGTTCTCGTCAGTTTCACCGATGATCAGTTCCTGCTGGGCAAGTGAACCGAACGTGGAGGTGATGGCGTACATGGCCAGCGTGTTCTCCGGTGTGCGCTCGACGTCTTCGTTGACAAGCGCCGGGCTGAACTGATTGCCGATTCCGAATACATTGAGGATCAGGGCTGCGCTCTGGCGGGACTCTTCGGCGGAGGCGTTGGCAGTGGCGAGGCGTTGTGCCGGCTCGGTCAGGATGCTGGTGAGCGACTGATGCGTCGACGCTGCAAGGTTCTCGAGCGTGATCGCCAGGTTGATGACATCGCGAAGAACGTCGTCACTCGTGCTGATCGTGTCGACGATCGGGGCGATTGCCCGTTCCATGATCCACGGGTTCGTATCGGTCCACGCAGTGCCGCCGGCAGCGACGGTCAGTTCGGCCATCTTGTCGGCAGTGGCTTGGTGGTTCGCTTGCAGACGCTCGACCAGCTCAGCGGTCGATCCTTCGAGGACACCGAGGCCCTTGGCGATCTCGTACACAGCAACAGCCGTGAGTTCGAGCGACGACGCGGTGCGGAGTAGAACGATGTCGTTCACCGCGTAGTCGGGTTGCGGCAGGATCGGGTCGGCGTTACCGACTCGGCCGGGGGCAGTGTCGCCACCGCGATCGTTGCCGCAAGCTGCGCCCAGTGCTGCAAGTGAGACCGAGAGGCCACCGATCCGCAGAACTTGACGGCGACCGACGCGGGCGTCGAGGTTCGCTGTGGTGAGGGGAGTCGAGTCGGTCATGCTGCACCACCAGAGAGTTCGAGGGGCGCAGCAGAGTTGCTGAGCATCTCGTCGAGGTTGGAAGCCAAACCGGCGAGGCTGGTGAAAACAACAGCCTGGCGGGATTCGGTGGTGATGATCGAGGCAGTCAGTTCGATCGCGTCGATGCTCTCGTAGGTGGCGAGCAATTCGGTGTGGGTGGCCACAGCGATGTTCTCGAGTGTCCGAGCGGCTACCGCGAATTCCCCGGCATCGCTGGTAGCAAAAAGACTGCGCTGTGCGTTGAAGACGTCGTCGTTGCGCATGTTTGCCGAGGCGCCGATGGCGCCAGAGATGGCCTGCGCGTACGCCTCGTGGTTCTCACCGACAACGCTGGCCAACTGAGCGGCGTCACCGTCGAGCTCGCCAGCGGCCTGCCGGTACAGGTCGCGAGCGGCGAGTTCGAGACGCATTGCAGCATCGAGTGCTACACGGTCGGCGTCGGTGGGCTTGTCTGGAGCGGCAGCAGCAGATGTGCTGCTGGCGAGCGCTACGACGGTGCCAGCCGCGACGATGCTGCCGAGACCGAGCAGGGAGCGCCGCGATGATGCGCGCTCAGTGGTGTCGAGATCCACGATGGAGGGTCCTTTCGAGTTCATGCAGAGAACAGCCTGGTAGTTCGGGCGCTGTTGTTCCAATTCGCTCGCTGATTCTAGGGCCAATGTGGGCCGCGAGGGGCGATTGATCAGAAGTCGAGTGCAGACAGATCGGGAATCCATCCGGCGGCCCGGGTGAGCGCATTAGCCCAGGTCAGGCGGAGTGCATCACGATCAACGCTGGTGTCGGGGGTCGCAGTGTGTGCCGGACTCCACAGGGCATCGATGTCGCCGACGTCGCTCCAGACGCCAACACCGACGCCAGCGAGGAACGCCGCGCCCAGCGTCGTTGCCTCGACCACCGGCGCGACCTCGACCGGCAGACCCGTCACGTTGGCCAGCGCCTGGACGAATGTGGGGTTGCGGCTCATACCGCCGTCGATGCGCAATGCGGCCAGTTCCACGTCGGTGTCGGCAACTGCTGCGTCGACCAGGTCGGCGCTTCGATGTGCGATGCCTTCGAGCACAGCGCGCACCACATGGCTGCGCTCGGTTCCCCGAGTGAGCCCGAGCAGGGTGCCGCGTGCGCCGTAGTCCCAACGTGGCGTACCGAGCCCGAGTAGCGCTGGTACATACATCACACCGCCCGAGTCGGTGCACTGAGATGCGACGTCGTGGCTTGCCTCGGCCGTATCGATGAGACCCATATCGTCACGGAGCCACTCGATGTTGGTGCCAGCCGACAGCATGATGCCCTCGATGCCCCAGGTGAGGATGCCTCCGAGCGACCAGACAGGCAGGGGATAGGTGCCGTGGACATGACGGTTGGCCTTCTCAGGTGTGCCGCCGTCGGTGCACATATCGAGCATGCCACCCGTGCCCAAAGTGATCTTTGCCTGGCCGGGCCGGACACATCCCTGGCCGATCAGTGATGCCTGTTGATCGCCGACCAGCGCAGCTATCGGCGGGCTGCCGGGAAGCGCCGTGGCACGTCCGACCACACCTGCCGAGTCCACGACCTCGGGCAGGAGTGCCTCGGGAATCGAGAAGGCTTCGAGGATGTCGTGTCGCCATCCGGTGCCGTCGATCGAGCGCAGGCCGGTTGTGGTCGCCGAGAAGTTGGTCTGGTCGGCAACGTGGACAACACCTTCTGTCAGCGTCCAAGCAATCCAACTGTCGAGGGTGCCGGCGCAAAGATCGCGGCCCGCGAGATCAGGTGTGTTGGCCAGGATCCACTGGAGTTTCGTTGCGCTCTGGTTGGGTGCCATCGCCCAACCGTGCTCGGCCTTGGCCATGATGCACTCCATCACGGTGCGCAGGTCCTGCCAGCCAAGACCAGGGCCGACTGGCTTGCCCGTGGCTCGATCCCAGACGACGACGCTGGCCCGCTGATTGGTGATGCCGACTGCATCGACCGGTGTATCGACTCGTGCGAGAACGGTCTGTGCAGCATCGAGCGACAGTCGAGCGATATCGGCGGCATCGAACTCGACGAGGCCCGGTGAGGGGCTACTCGGGGGGCACACTCGGTATTCGAACGCCACAATCGACAGTGTGTCGTCGACGACCGCGGCTCGAAGACCGCTCGTGCCGACGTCGATCACCAGAAACTGTGCCATCAGCGGCCCCTTCGTTGCGACGGAACGAAGCCGCGGCGCTGCAGCCGATTGCCGAGAATGCCGCCAATCAAGCCAGCAAACGCGACCAGGGTGAGCGTGAAGAAAATGCTCAGCCAATTGATCGTGCTGCTCCTGACGAAGGCAACGAGAATCAGGACGGCCTGGACGACAATGAATGTTCCCGACGCGGTGACGATTCCGTGGCTGAATGGTGCCCCGACCCGCTGGACCCAGGCGGCGCAACCGGCGCCGAGCGTGAAGCCGAGCACGAACCCGAAGAACAGCAGTGTGTTTGTGCCGTTGCTGTCCGAATTGAGGAGGGCGGCGACGACGAAGAACGGAACGGCGAACGCCAACGTGACACCGGTGCCGGCTCGCAGCGCATCGAAGTCCCACCGGCCCGGCAGCACGGCGTGTATTTTCTCCAGTGGTGCGCTCACGGCCACGGAACCTGACCAAAACTGGACGTAAATCCAAGCTTGCCGGGGTTCATGATCCCCTGTGGGTCGAACGAGTCTTTCACCCGCTGCAACACGCCGTGCGCATCGCCGAGTGCCTCGCCCATAAAACGTTGGCGGTTGAGGCCGACGCCGTGGTGGTGCGAGAGGTTGCCGCCGTTGGCGAGCACGGCCCGAGTACCGACGTCCCACATCGACAGGTACGTCGACTCGATCTCGTCGGCAGGCGGTGTGGCAGCGAAGGTGAAGTAGAGGCAGGCGCCGTCGGCGTAGCTATGCGAGAGGTGGCAGGTAGCAGCGCGGGCGTGCGGCACATCGAGCATTGCTTCGCGGACCCTGTCGAAGATGCCGATGAGCGCGGACCACGGCGCGGCAATTTCCATTGTGTCGACGACGAACCCCTTGCGGGTCAGGCCTTGCAATGCGCTCGTGTCGTTGCGGTGTTGCATCCAGGCCTCGACCAACTCGACGTCACCTGAGCGACCGCCAGCGCTCTGGCACGCGTCGTCGACGACGCTCATCGTTGCATCGACGAGATGCTCGTTCCCCTCGTCGAGAACGAGCAGCGTGCAGGTCGTGCCGTCGCCACCGCGGCCGCGAACGGATTCGGGGCCGTCGTACAGGCGGAGTACGGCCGGTGTTGCGCCGGCGCGCATGGTGAGGCGGCAGGCCTCGACGCCTGCCTCGAACGTGTCGAACACGTAGGTGGCGCGGCGCTCGGTTGCAGCGAGGGGGTGGGCCTTCAGCCAGACGTTGGTGATGACTCCGAGGGTGCCTTCGGAACCGACGAGCAGTTCGGTCAGGTCGGGCCCGGCCGCTGCAGCCGGAGCACCACCTGTGCGGATGACGGTGCCATCGGGCAGGACAGCTTCAAGGCCAACCACCATTTCTTCGATCTTTCCGTAGCGCGTCGAGTACTGCCCGGCGCCGCGCGACGCGACCCAGCCGCCGACTGTTGCCAAGTCGAAGCTCTGAGGGAAGTGCCCGACCGACAGGCCGTGCTCGTCGTTGAGGATCCGCTCGAGGTCGGGGCCGAACGTGCCGGGGCGTACTTCGACGATGCCGGAGATTGCGTCGACCGACTCGATGCCGTGGAGCGCGGTCATGTCGAGCACGACTCCGCCGAACACCGGCGCGGCTGCACCACAGACACCGCTGCGGCCACCTGACGGTGTCACCGGCACGCGGCCGACGTTACACGCCTGGAGCACGGCAACGACGGCGGCAGTTGATGCAGGCCGGGCGATCAGGTCAGCGAGCTGCGGTACTTCGCCGCGGAGCGACCAGTGCAGGGCCAGCGGCCACCAGTCTCGGCTGGCTTCGGCGACTTGGTTGTCGTCGTCGACGACTTCACAGATCTCATCGAGGACGGCAAGCAATTCCTCGGGCACCTCGATGTGCGTCGCGTTCGAGCGGCTGGTGATCGCACCGCCGGAGGCGACGAGCTCAATGGGGGGTGTGGGGGAGGAGGGATTGATCACGGGCGGCGGCGTCCTCTGCAGCGCACAGCTGCTGATAGTTGGTGAGTTGTCGATCGACCTCGATGGCGTCCCAGTGCAATTCGGTTGCCATGAGCGCAGCAACGCCAGGGGCTGCAGCGAGTGCAGCAGGTCGATCGAAGATGTGGAGTCGGGTGCGTCGGGCGAGCACGTCGTCGAGGGTGGTCGCCATTTCGTGGCGGATTGCATAGACGACCTCGGCCCGAACATACGGATGGCCGGGCACGATCGGCTCGCCGAGCGCAGCGTCGAATGCAATCAATGCGCGGACCTCGGCGGCAAGCGTGCCGTAGCGATTGCCGAGGTGCGACAAAGTCGACCCGTCGGATGTTCGGCGCGGCGTTGCGCCGAACAGCTTCAAGCGGCGTGTTGACTTCGAACGTGACACTCGCGCCGATCGTCCGATGCCGCGCATGACCTGGTCGACGGTGTCTTCGGCCATCACTCGATACGTCGTCAGCTTGCCGCCGCTGACACGCACGACCCCAGAGTCGCTGACTGCGACCTGATGCTGCCGCGAGAGATCGGCGGTCTTGCCGGTGGGTTGAACTTGCGATGGTGCTTTCACCAACGGACGAAGGCCGGACCACACGCCGGTCACGTCGGCGAGCGTGATCGTTCCGACGACGTCGGTGTCGAGGGCCTGGTTCAATGCTTCGAGGCAGTAGTCGATATCGACAGCGGTGGTCTGGTGTTCGTCGAGCCCACCATCGTGGTCGGTGTCGGTGGTGCCCACGTAGCAGTGTCGGAACGTGCCGTCGCCGAGCGGGCCCCAGGGCACGATGAACAGGCTGCGTTTATCCCGTTTGACAGGGATGATCACAGCGATGTCGTTGCGCACTTTCTCCCACGGAATCGTCAGGTGCACACCCTTGGCTGGGCGGATCGAATCGGGATGTGTGCCCTCGTCGAGCGAACGAACCGCATCAGCCCACACGCCGGCAGCGTTCACGACAGATTTGGTCGGCACGGTGATTTGCTCACCGTCGGCCTCGATGACCACCCGATCAACGCGACCCTCGTCATTGACTCCAACGTCGACGATGTTGGCTCGGTTGACGACGACCGCTCCACGTGTAGCCGCCGTGCGGGCAATAGCCAGAGTGAGTCGGGCGTCATCAGCACCGGCGTCGTAGTAGAGATAGCCCGAGCTGAGCTTCTCGAGATGGGTGGTGGGGAAGTGCTTGGCTGCACGCTCGGCGTCGACCCGCTTGTGGAACTTGCCGATGCGCCAGCCGCCGGTGATGTCGTACATCCACATCGCCGAGCCGAGTGCTCGAGCGATCTTCTTCGACACCACGCTGTCTTTGGTCATAATCGGGATCATGAAGGGCAGCAGGTCGACCAGGTGCGGCGCGTTCTTCATGAGGCGCCGCCGCTCGCGCAGCGCCTCGTATACGAGCCGGACGTCGCCGTTCTGGAGGTAGCGCAGACCGCCGTGAACCATCTTCGAACTCTTCGACGAGGTGCCGGACGCGAAGTCGTCACGCTCGACGAGCGCCGTTCGCAAGCCACGGGCCGCTGCATCAAGGGCGACGCCGACGCCGGTGATACCGCCGCCGATCACGACGACATCAAATAGATCAGCCTCTCCGGACGCACTGTTGCGCAATTCGGCGAGCATGTGCGACCGCGAGAACTGTCGACCCGTCATACCTCCACCGTAGGCCCGCGCGTGGTCGGTTGCGCGGTCAGAGCGGAACAGGAAGTTGTGGTCAAGGCGTCGGATATCGTGACCGCTGAGAGCCATCATGACGACGCCATCCGCCGGACCCCCCGCCTGTTTTGATCCACGTCACGACGCGTACGTCGACGAGGCAACAGTCCGAAATGAACTCACTCGGGTGTTCCAGGTTTGCCACGAGTGCCGACGCTGCGAGTCGTACTGCACGACCTTCCCGTCGCTCTTTGAGTTGATCGAACGTCGTGACGACCACGATGCTGGCCGACTGACACCGCTCGATCAAGATCTCGTGGTCGACAGCTGTGTCCAGTGCAGCCTCTGTTCAGCATCGTGCCCGTACACCCCTGCATTACACGAACTCAAAGTCGACGTACCGCGACTCGTGCTGCGAGCGAAGGCGATGCAACACGCCACAGATAGCGCATCGTGGCGAAGTAAGGCTGTTGCTCGATCGTTTGGTCACGCCGACCTCGTCGGGCGGACCGCATCGACGGCGAGCGGGCTTGCCAACCGGGTGGTCGGTGCTGAACCCGGTTCGTATGTCCGCCGTTTCTTCGCCCGGATCACGGGGGTGTCCGCCAATCGTCGACTTCGGCCGTATCAGGCCGAGCGCTTCACGGCGTGGTTCGACAACCGGCCGCGTATACGGCTGGGCGACCCACACGGGGCCGTCACCGTGTACCCGACCTGCCTGGTCGAATACCGCAACACGGCGATCGGCACCGACCTCGTGAAGGTCTATGAACGCAACGGAATCGAATGCTCAACGTCAGCGGCCGGTTGCTGTGGTGCCCCGTCGCTGCATGCGGGCGACCTTGATCGGTTCGCCAAAATTGCCAAACGAAACGTCAGGGCACTCGCAAGAGAAGTTCGCTCCGGCACGGACATTGTGGTTCCGCAGCCGGGTTGCGGAGCGATCCTTCGTTCGGCCTACGTCGATCACGTTCCGGAGAAAATGCGTCTCGACGCCCAACTGGTGGCCGCCCGCACCTACGACGCGTCCGAATATCTGATGCGCCTACACCGAGCCGACGACACGATGCTCGACACCGACTTCACGGGCGAGATGTTCGATCGAATCACATCGGTCGGTTCGGGGCACCTGACCGACCGTCATGCCGAGTTCGACAGCCGTGATTTGCTGCGACTCACGGGCGCGCGGGTGCAGCAGATTCGTGGGACGTCGGGAGTAGAAACCCCGTGGGGCCTCCGCGTCGACAATGACGCCGTCGCTGAGGAACTCGCGGAGCGACTCGCCAGGCGCATTGCGACGACCAGCCCTGATGTCGTTGCGGCCGACGGTGACTTCGCGAACGCAGCAGTGAGCGAGCACATTGACCTTACGGCGCTGCACCCAATGCAGATCGTCGCACGGGCGTACGGTGTGACTGGCCGACCTCGTCGCTGATCACCGTTCAAAGCATCGAAAAGTTAGTTCGGATGGTTGACAAATATTTTGCAGGTTGTGCCATTCGTCACCTAAGTTCGATGAGGAAGATGCATATCGGTACCAGCGTTGGTGTCGAACTCGACCGGGGGGTCTGCACAACATGTCGTTACAACACACGAATACCGAATTGAAATGGTGGCATCTTGGCGCCTGCCGCGGACTTGACTCGAAGATTTTCTATCCCGACGACGAGGCCAGTTCGATCTTTGCCAAGTCCGTCTGCTCGACCTGCTCCGTGCAGACGGAATGTCTTGAACATGCGCTGACGATCCGCGAAAAAGCTGGTGTCTGGGGCGGCGCGTCCGAACGGGACCGTCGCCGGATCATCCGTCAACGACGCCAAGTCAGCTGAACGTCTTGCCGACCTGAGAGGTCGGCGCTCTACGATCTCGTCATGGCGACTCTCGAAGCACTTGGTGGCTGGCCTGCGCTCTTCAACGAGCTGATCGCGGGTAACGATCTCACCGCGGATCAAACCGGCGCTGCAATGTCGACGGTTCTGGCGGGCGATGCCACACCTGCACAGATCGCTGGTTTCGTTGTGGCCTTACGGGCGAAGGGCGAAACTGCCGAAGAGCTCGCCGGGATGCTCGGGGCTGCGATGGATGCAGCGTCGATCGTGCCATTGACGGACATCGAACGAGCTGACTGCGTCGATGTCGTCGGAACAGGCGGTGACGGCTCGCATTCGATCAACGTCTCGACGATGGCCGCGATCGTCACGGCGGCAGCGGGAGCGCCGGTCTGCAAGCACGGCAATCGCTCAGCATCGTCCAAGGCCGGAACGGCTGACGTGTTCGAACTGCTCGGCGTCCACCTCGAATTGTCGCCTGAGGGAGTTGCCCGTTGTGTTCGCGAAGCGGGAATCGGTTTCTGCTTTGCGCCGGCCTTCCATCCGGCCTTCCGATTTGCCGGCCCGCCGCGCCGCGAGATGGGTGTTTCGACAGTATTCAATCTGCTCGGCCCGATGGCGAACCCTGGCCGGGTCAAACGGCAGTTGATCGGTGTGGCAAACCCGACATTCGCTCGGCCGATGGTCGATGCGCTCGCGCAGCAGGGCCTTGATGTTGCCTGGGTGGTGCACGGGGGCGGGCTCGACGAGTTGACCACCACCGGGCCCTCGACTGTGTTGGCGCTTCGTGGTGGCGACGTTTCTGAGTTCACGATCGATCCGGCCGATTTCGGTCTTGCACCAGCAACCCCTGACGACATCCGGGGCGGCTCGCCTGAAACCAACGCCGAAGTCGTCCGGCGCGTCCTCGCCGGAGACCTCGGGCCACACCGGGACATCGTGGTCCTCAATGCTGCCGCCGCCCTGGTTGTCGCTGGACGTGCCGACACCGTCGCTACTGGGCTCGAACTCGCCGGCGCAGCGATCGACGACGGTCGGGCAGCCGCAACCCTTGCAAAGATGGTCGAAGTATCTCAGGCCGCGGCGGCCGATTCGTGACTGCCGGTTTCGTTCGCACACCTGCGTCGTCGGCCAACCTTGGTGCTGGCTTCGATGTGCTCGGCATGGCCCTGAATCTGTTCGCCGACTGCGGCACCGGCGAGGCACCGGTCGGCGCGCAGCAACTTGATCAACACCACCCCGGTCGGATTGCCTTCGAGGCGCTTGGCGGTACCGGCCCGATGTGGATCCGATGCAACATTCCGATGTCCCGGGGTCTTGGCTTCAGTGGAGCGGCTCGTGTTGGTGCTGCCGCACTCGCCGTGGTGCAGCAAGAACGTTCGATCGCCAACGGTGCCGACGAGATTCTTGAAATGACGGCTGAACTCGAGGGGCACGGCGACAATGTCGCAGCATCGCTCTTCGGCGGAGTGACGGCTTTTGTTGGGGGGCGTGCGATTCGCGTCCCTGTTGGCCCGACTTTTGCCGCAGCGGCCTTCGTTGCATGGGTTCCCGACGTGGCCACATCAACCGATGCATCGCGCAAGGCGCTTGGCGCCACCATCGATCTGGCGGCAGCTGTCCACAACATCGGTCGCGCGGTGCAATTTGCAACGGCGATTGCCACCGACGACCCGGGCATGCTCGACGGCGCCGCAGCCGACCGAATCCATCAGGTAGGCCGTCTCCCCGAGGTGACCGGTGCCGTCGAGGCGATGGACGCCGGTATGGCGGCAGGTGCGTGGGCTACGTGGCTGTCAGGAAGCGGTCCGACCATCGGTTTCATGTGTGACAGCGCTGTCGCCGAGTCGATCGCTGCAGCGATGCCCGACGGCGGCCACACCAAGGTTCTTGCCATTGACACCCAGGGTTGCCGCCTTACACACTGACGTGGGCTCATCAGCCGGTGATGCCGTCGATTGGTTGCCGGATGAGATCGGCGTGGGTTCGGTGGATCGGCTGCACCTCGTCGCTCGCTGCCACCGGGAAGTCCCAATCGCCTGTGCACGTAGCAAGAAGATCGTCGGCTCGTTTCTCAAAAAATTTCGCGAGGACAAGTGCCTCATCGATCGCTTCCCGGGGGAGTGGGGTGCCAAGCGGTGTTGGGGCAGGCGGTTCGATGGGGAGCGCACGCCCGATGGTGCCGCGCTGTGCGACATCGACGAGCCGGCCCTGATCGACCACCCACGTCGAGTGGCCAATGGTGATCGTGACTCGGTTGGCCGACCGTAGTGTCTCGACGAGACGGTGTCGCTTGATCGCTCCGAGCAGTGTCTGCAATCGATCGCGCATCACTGCGGCTTCTTCGAAACGTTGCTGTGCCGCCAGCGCCGCCATCTTGTTGTGGAGTCGGTCGACGACGATCGCCGGATCGCCGGTCATGGTCCGCCGGGCGATTTCGACTGAGCGGGCGTACTCATCTGGATCGGCGGTGCCCGAACATGGGCAATGCGCCACGCCGAGTTGGGCAGCACTACACGTCGGCGCATTGTCGGGAGCGGCGTAGTTCCGGCCGAGCCGTTCGGTACAACGGCGCAGCGGGATTGCGCTCTGAATTGCCTCGACGACCAGGTTTGCCATCTTCCGAGAAGGCAGTGGCCCGAGATGGAGACCGAGCTTGGCAGGGTTTTTGACGATTGACAGCCGTGGCCACGGCATGTCGATGTCGAGCTTCACGTAGCAGTACCTGTCTGCCCTGGTGCCGGCCCGATTGAAGCGAGGGAGGAGTCGCGCGATGAGCCGCTGTTCGATGACCTCGGCGGTGACCGGATCGGCAAGGGGGAGGTGTTGCACGGTCTGCGTCTCCCGCAGCATCGGCCCGACCTTGCGGCGGTCGTCGCTGCCGAAGTAGCTCCGCACCCGTTGGCGCAGGTTGGTGGCCTTGCCGACGTAGAGCACCTCACCCTGGTGACCGCAGAACATGTAGACACCGGGCCCCCGTGGCAAGTCGGCCGTCATCTTCAACTTGGCGGCCTGCGGATGTCCGGCGAGCTTCGACAGCGCGATCAGGTCGTCGAGGCCGAGCACGCCCATCCCCGAAGCTCGTTCGATCAGAAAGTGCAGGAGGTCGGTCGTGGCCCACGCGTCGTCGAGCGCCCGGTGGCTCGGCTGGTGCGCGAGGTGGAGTCGGGAGGCAAGCGTGCCGAGCTTGCAGTTTGGCACCTCGTCGCGCACCAGGCGCCGGGCCAACGCGACGGTGTCGATGATCGTCCCTTCGAGCCGCGGACGGCCGCTGCGCTCGAGCGCCGCACGGATGAAGGCAAGGTCGAACCCGACGTTGTGCCCGACGATCACGGTGCCACCGGCATCGGTGTTGCCCATGAATTCCAGTAGGGCTGGAAGCACGGTCTCGATTCGTGGAGCGGTGGCGACCAGCGAATCGCTGAGGCCGGTCAAGACCGTGATCTTCGGCGGGATCGCCCGCCCAGGGTTGACCAGCGTTTGGAACGTGCCGAGCACCTCGCCGCCCCGAACCTTGACGGCACCAATCTCCGTAATCAGATCCTCCTGCCGGTTACCTCCTGTGGTTTCGAGGTCGACGATGCAGAACGTGACCTCGCTCAGTGAGCGACCGAGTTCGTCGAATGATCGTTGAACGAACGGAACAACACTTGTCAGTGGCATGAAAGAACTGAAGCACGCGTACCCCGCACATGTCAAACATTTGTTCGATTCGCGATGATTCGATCGAGTTCGCCAACGGACTGCGTGGGGTAGCGTCAGATCATGGACAAGCAGCAGGGTGCGGGGGTCGAACACCGTCACCTTCGCAGTGCGCTCGAGTTCGCCGTCTTGATGGCGTCCGAAGGCCAGAAGAGCAAGCCAGCTCTTCCGTTCCCGAAGGACCTCAGGCCCTTCTTCAATAAGCCGCGGCTCCCGAACTCGGCGCTGGGCCGGCTCCGTCGCTGCATCGAGAGCGACCCGGTGTTCCGGATGCGGCTGTCCGCCGGTGCGATGCCCGAACTCATCGACGATATTGGACGACTCTGGCTTGCCAATAACGAAGGTTGGGAGCAGCAGGCCTCCATTCTCGCCGCCTCAGCTGATGCAGCTGTCGAGGACGGTGACCTCAAGATGCAGCTGAAACGGGCTGAGAAACGCCGTGAAGCAGCCGAAATGGCAGCGGTCCGCGCCCAAGCCGAGTTAGTGACCCGTGGCGAGTTCGTGCAGATGCAGTCGACCGAGATCGACGAGCTGCGGGCTGAACTCGCCAAGTCCGACGAGATCCGCTCCGAGATCAGAACCGAGCTGCTCGACGTCCGGATGGACATGCGACATGCTCGCGATCGGGAGGCCGCATTGACGGCAAAGATAGCGACCGCCAACGATCAACTCGCCAAAGTGCACCTCCAACCTGCGCCGCCAGAACCTGTGCTCGACACCTCGGCGGAAGTTGCCGCAGCTGCGTCGGCCGCCCGTGCCCTCGCCGAGCAACTCGAATCACTGCTGTCTGTCCCGATGGTGGTCGAGAGCAGCGCCGGGGGTAACCGGCCGATCAATCGCATGCCCGTCGCGCTTCCTGGCGGCGTCATCGGGAGTTCATCTGAGGCTGCCGAGTACTTGGCTCGATCCGACGCGCAGATGCTGATTGACGGCTACAACGTCGCCAAGTTGGGTTGGTTCAATCGCCCGCTCGAACGGCAGCGCGCAGCGCTACTCGACGCGCTCGAGAACTTGGCCAGCAAGTTCGGCACCGATGTGACGGTTGTGTTCGACGGTGCATCAATCGTTGGTGCCTCCGCTGATCGTCGACGGCTCGTCCGAGTTGTGTACTCACCCGAGGGCGTCATCGCCGACGACGTGATCCGCGATGAGGTGAGGCGGCTGCCGATACATCGTGCGGTCGTTGTGGTCACCAACGATGCCGAAATAATTCGCGATGTTCGAGCCGACGGTGCCAACGTCGTGCCGAGCAACGCGCTCCTCGCCATTCTGTAATCCCCGGTCCAGTCTTGGAACATGCCCAGGGAGAACAACGAAGTTTCCGATGAGTGGTCAAGGTTGTGAGACGGTACGAGAGGTTGTGGGTGCCGCCGCAACGCCCAGGGCGATCCAGGTGTCGCGCCCCGGAACTCTGTGACACCCCATCTCTACTGTGGAGTACATGTTCGAAAGCGACGACTTCTCCATCGATTGTAGGACCTGTATCGGCGCCGGTACCACGGCATGTACCGACTGCATCGTCACCCACCTGTTCGCGAACGACGACGGGCCGATCGACTACGTGCCCGTGCAACTCACCGTTGTGCCGGCGATTCCCGACCCCGAAGACGTTGCGATCCGAATGCTGCAACGCGTCGGCCTCATCGGTGTGATGCCTGAGTTTGTGCCGCTCGACCAGTTCCGCTCGTACGACACACGAGTCGCTGAGCGGGTCTGAGCTGAGGCGGGTCGAGCCGGGGCTGCTGCCTGTCGTCGTACGCTGCCGGTGTGCGCATGCCCGAACCACTGCCGACGATCGAGGCGATCACCGCCCACGTCGCACTGTGGGGGATCACGCACGTCGGGGTCTGCTCCGCCGAGATCCTCACCGATACTCGCACCACACTGCACGAACGCAAAGCCGCCGGCCTTCACGCCGACATGGGGTTCACCTACCGGAACCCCGACCGCTCGACCGACCCGAGCCAAGCCGTCGCCAACGCTCACTCGATCATCGTTGCCGCCCGGCCGTATATCACCGACACGGACCCCACGAAGCCCGGCCCCGAATACGGCCCGCAAGCTCGAGTCGGCCGGTATGCCTGGGTCGACCATTACGCGCCGCTCCGCGAAGGTCTGCGCTCCGCCGCAAAACTGATCCGCGCTGCCGGTCACAAGGCCGTCGCGTTTGCGGACGACAACTCGATCGTCGATCGCGCTGTCGCCCATCGAGCCGGGCTCGGCTGGTACGGCAAGAACGCCAACCTGCTGTTGCCCGGCGCTGGCAGCTTCTTCGTCCTCGGTTCGATCATCACCGCAGCGAGCTACGAGTGGAACGACCGCGCTGCCGCAGACGGCTGCGGCACCTGCACCAAATGCTTCGCAGGCTGTCCCACAGAAGCAATCATCGCCCCCGGCGTGATCGACGGCAACCGATGCCTCAGCTGGGTGATGCAAAAACCCGGCAGCGTGCCGCTCGAGTTCCGCGAAGTCATTGGTGACCGGATCTACGGATGCGACGACTGCCAAGACGTCTGTCCGATCTCGGTCCGGCTCGGCCCTCGCAACTCAATCCCGCTCTCCGAAGACGTCAAGGCTTGGGTCAGCGCGCTCGACCTCCTCGATGAAACCGACACGTGGATCGAAGATCGCTACGGCCAGTGGTATGTCGCCGACCGTGACTTCGACGTGCTCCGGCGGAACGCCTTGATCGTCGTCGGCAACGTTGGCGACCCAGCTGACCGTCGCGTTGGTGCGACTGTCGAGCGCTACCGTCAACACACCAACCCGACCCTGGTTGAACACGCCGCATGGGCGGCCGACCGACTCGAATCACGCCGAACCGCTCACCATTCCGGTGCCCAGCCTGCGACCTCTTCCACCAGCCAGCCAGCCACACCATGAAGCACCTCCTCGTCACCAACGACTATCCACCCAAGGTTGGTGGCATCCAATCGCTGCTCTGGGAGTGGTGGCGTCGGCTGCCGAGCGACAAGTTCGCCGTGTTAACCAGCCCCTACGAGGGCACCGCCGAGTTCGACGCGGGCGAGCCGTACCGCATCCAACGCACCCGCGAACCGTTCCTACTACCGCACCCCTGGATGGTCAGGCAGATCAACAACCTCGTCGACGACTTCGGTGCCGACTTTGTGGTGCTCGATCCTGCAGTGCCGCTCGGCCTCGTCGGCCCATCGTTAACGGTGCCATACGACTTGGTGCTACACGGTGCCGAAGTGACGATCCCCGGCCGGCTTCCAGGCTCCAAACAGGCGCTCGCCTACACCCTCCGCCGTGCCCGCCGCATCATTGCTGCAGGTGCCTATCCGGCAGCCGAAGCCGACCACGCGGCCGCGCGAGCGTTACCCACAACGATCGTTCCGTGCGGTGTCGACCCCGCCAAATTCGTGCCGCTCGACGCCGCCGAACGTTCGGCCGCCCGCGAACGGCTCGGCCTCCCAGTCGATGCCGAACTGATCGTCAGCGTCTCCCGACTCGTACCCCGCAAAGGCTTCGATACGGCAATTCGCGCCGTGGCCCGCCTGAAACACAAGCGCCCCAATCTATTGCTGGCAATTGCGGGCGGAGGTCGAGAGGAAGAACGACTGAAGCGGCTCGCAGAAGAACTTGACGCACCGGTGAAGTTCCTTGGTCGTATCCCGAACGACGACTTGATCTCGCTCTACGGGTGCGGTGACGTCTTTACGATGCTCTGCCGCAACCGGTGGGGCGGCCTCGAGCAAGAAGGCTTCGGCATCGTGTTTATCGAAGCGGCATCGTGTGGAGTCCCCCAGATCGCCGGCGACTCTGGCGGCGCGGCTGAAGCGGTCGCCCACGGCGAGACCGGTCTCGTGATCAGTGAACCTGAGAACGTGCAACAGGTTGCCGATGCCATGACGCAACTACTCGACGACGACGACTTGCGAGCAGCGATGGCCAAACGGTCCCGCGAGCGTGTGCTCGAAGAGTTCTCGTACGACGTGCTCGCACGTCGCCTGGGCGAGACGCTGGGCGTCTACGACTGAGCAGCCCGCGATCGACCGCGAGCTCATCGGGGCGCTGCGGTCTGGAACTGCCCCGGGTGCTGGCACACTGGGGGAGTGTCCATGGGCGAAGTCGACCGCACCCCTGAGCGAGGGTCCCAGGAGCAGGGCGAACTGATCGTCCGCGGCAACGTCATCGGCACGGCAATCTTCGTCGCGACTGCAGTGTTTGCTGCCGCAGTCTTCACCACAACTGCCCAATGGGTCGGTGCCAGCATCGCCATGGCGCTCTTTGCCGTCGGCGTGTTTGCCTTTCTGTGGGGCTTCTGGAATGCCGTGCAGCGCAGCCGTGACGAAGAAGTTTCGGTCACCCAGCTCTACATGCTCCTCGGAGCCGGGACGCCCAAAAAAGTTCGCCGAACAATGCTCCTGATGCTGTGCATCCAGGTCGTCGCAGCCTTTGGTACCGCCATTTGGCGCATCGATGGGCCAGACGGTTCGCCGGGCTCATCACTCGCTGTTGGCCTCCTGGTGCCAATGTTTGGCCTCGGCTTGAACGGCCTGTGGGCTGCCTATCACGCCGAATTCGGGAAGAGGATGGACCCTGAAGCGGTTGCAGGTAGAACAGGAACTGAACAGGAACGCGTTGATTCTGGCGCAGATGTCAGTACTTCGACCACCTCTATCGACCAGAATGAAGCACATGGCTGAGACAGCAACCGAAACCATTACCATCGCGGCCTCGCCCGAACGGGTCTGGGCGATCGCTGTCGACATCGAGAACTATCCGATGTGGGCGCGCGATATTAAAGACGTCACCGTGCATTCCACCGATGATGAGGGCCGACCGTCCGAAGTCGAGTTCCGTGCGTCGGCGCTTGGCCGCAGCACGCACTACACCCTCAAGTATGACTACACGAATGCCCCTGGCGAACTCGGGTGGAAGTTGTTGCGCGGCGACATCCAGCGCTCGATCGACGGCGCTTTCAAGTTCGCACCCTCCGCAGCTGGCACCGAGGTGCAGTACGACCTCGCGATCGATCTCGTCGTGCCGCTGCCTGGCTTCGTAAAGCGACGCGCTGAAGTGCGCATCCTCAACACGGTTCGCGAACTCAAGGTCCGAGCCGAAGCGTGACAACGGCCGGTGCCATGCCGGCCCGCCGTATCGGCATCGACGTCGGAGGCACCAAGGCGCTTGGTGTCGTCCTCGATGAAGCCGGCACGGTCATCGCCGAAGACAAGCGCCCTACCCCGCGTGGGCCGAACAGCCTCGAACCACTCATCGACGTACTAGTCGAATTGGCCAACGATCTCGGTTACGACGGCAGCCTCGGCGTCGGCGTACCAGGCCTCGTCACTGGAGCCGGCGTGCTGCGTGCAGCCCCGAACCTCGACGGCGTGGCCGACTTTGACGTCCGCGGTTCGCTCGCCGAGCGGCTCGACGGTGACATCGTTGTCGATAACGACGCCACCTGTGCCACGGTCGCCGAATGGCAACTCGGCGCAGCTGCCGGCACGTCCAACATGATGCTCGTGACCCTGGGGACAGGCATTGGCGGCGGCCTGGTGTCCAACGGCCAGGTGCAACGCGGCATGAATGGCTTCGCCGGCGAGTTCGGCCACATGGTCGTGCACCCCGATGGACCACGCTGCCCATGCGGGCGCCGTGGCTGTTGGGAGCGCTATGCCTCCGGCTCTGGCTTGGCCATGCTTGCCCGCGAGGCAGCAACCGGCCGCAGACTTCGTGAAGTGGTCCGTCATGCTGGGGGCGATCCACAAGCAGTCCGAGGCGAACACGTGCAGACCGCAGCTCGTGAGGGTGACCCCGAGGCCCTTGCGGTCATCGACGATTTCGGTCGCTGGGTCGCGCTTGGCCTGTCGAACTTGACCAATGCCTTCGACCCGGAGATGTTTGTGCTCGGCGGTGGGCTCGCAGCCGGCGCCGACCTATACCTGGAGCCAATCATCAAGTGGTACGGCGAGCTGCTCTACCAGCCTCATCTGCGGCCGATGCCACGAGTCGAGTTCGCCGCCTGGGGTCCGCTTGCCGGCGCCGTCGGCGCTGCGCTACTCCCTGGCCTCTGAACCGTTGTTTCCTGTGCAGAGTGGCACGTAGAGGACTACGCCCCGCCGATTCGAGGGTGGCATGAGCACGACCACTCGAAACCGCGGCCCGGCCAGTGAACTGAGGCCGAAACAGAACCGCGGTTTCGCCACCACGGTGAGTACCTTTGCGTCGTGGACTTTCGCCGAATTGAGAACCTGCCCCCGTACGTTTTCTCCATCATCAATGGACTGAAGATTGAGGCACGGCAGGCAGGCGCAGACGTCGTCGACCTCGGATTCGGCAACCCGGACATCCCGTCACCCGACATCGCAGTCGCCAAGCTTGCTGAAGCGGCACAGAACCCGCGTAACCACAGGTACTCCCTGAGCCGTGGCCTGCCGAAGCTGCGTGAAGCGATTGCGGACTACTACAAGAATAAGTGGGACGTTGATCTTGACCCCGAGTTGGAGATCACCAACACGATCGGTTCCAAGGAGGGGTTCACCCACCTGATGTGGGTGCTTCTCGACCGTGGTGACGCAGCGATCGTGCCGAGCCCGAGCTATCCGATCCACATGTATGGACCACTATTTGCGGGCGCCGACCTCCGCCAGGTACCGATGAAGTTCCTGGCCAACCCGAGCCAGCGTGAGAACTTCGCCGACGACTTCATGGACAGCCTGCAGACTGCATGGGACGTCGGCTGGCCCAAGCCCCGCGTGCTCGTGATGTCGTTCCCGCACAACCCGACCGGCGCCACGGTCACCCTGTCATTCATGCAGCGCGTGGTCGACTTCTGTCGCGAAAAAGAGATGATCGTCGTCCACGACAACGCGTACGCCGACATGGGCTTCGATGGCCACGAGCCGCCGAGCATCCTGCAGGCCGAGGGCGCCAAAGAATGTGCCGTCGAGCTGTACTCGATGACGAAGAGCTTCTCGATGTCGGGTTGGCGCTGCGCCTTTCTCCTCGGCAACAAGGATGTCGTTCAGGCACTCGTCAAGTTGAAGAGCTATCTCGACTACGGAATGTTCCAGCCGGTCCAGATCGCCGCCACCGTCACGATCAACGAGGCCCCTGAGTTCCCCGATCAGGTCCGTGAGGTGTACGAGTCGCGGTGCGACACGCTGATCGACGGTCTGCAGCGCATCGGCTGGGACGTCCCCAAGCCAGGCGGCACAATGTTTGTGTGGGCTCCGATTCCTGAGGCCTATTCCGACATGGGCTCGGTCGAGTTCTGCTCGCACGTGGTCAGGGAAGCTGATGTGGCCCTATCGCCCGGCGTCGGTTTTGGCCCCGGCGGTGAAGGGTTCGCCAGGTTCGCGCTCATCGAGAACGAATTGCGCATCAACCAGGCCATCCGCAATCTCAAGCGGGGCCTTCCGAAACTGGGCTGACGGACACGAAACGAAACAGCAACGCGGGCGTCATGAAACGCGCACGTTGAGTCGCTACATTCCCGACCGTGAACACCGTTGTTGTCGTTCGTGTCTGGATGCCCGATCGTCCAGGCGCCCTGGGACAGGTCGCAAGCCGAATCGGTGCGGTGCGCGGCGACGTGCTGGCGATTGAAATCCTCGAGCAGGGTGCTGGTCGAGTCATCGACGAACTCACCGTCGCGCTGCCCGACGAAGGTCTTGTCTCGCTGCTGACTGAGGAAATCGACGCGGTCGACGGCGTGTCGGTCGAGAGCATCCGCACTGTCGACATCAATCGGGCTGATCCCAACCTGGCGGCCCTCGCCGTTGGTGCCGCAATGGCTGAGTGCCCGAAGGAAGATCGCCTTGACGTCCTCTGCACCGGCTTGATGCGTATCGTCGAAGCCGACTGGGTCGCCGCACTGGGCGCTGATGGCCCGGTGTTACAACTCGGCGAGGCGCCAGATCTTGCCTGGCTTACAGCATTTTTGGCAGGTAGTCAGCACCTCGACGAGGTCGTCGACGCCGCCCCGAGTGATCTTGTCTGGGCAAACCTGCTGAGCGTGGGACTGAACGTGGTTGCAGGTCGCAACGGGCGGCCGATTCATGAGCGCGAACGGATCAGGGTGAACCTGCTCGGTCGGCTCGCCGAAGCTCTCCTCTAGCTCTCCCAGCCCTTCGAGCGCTCGACGGCGCGCAGCCACTGGCCGTGTAATGCATCAGACACTTCACGATTATCGGCAGGCGTGAACCGAGTGTCGAGCGACCATTGCGCCAGCACTTCTTCTGGCGTGGCCCACACGCCTTCGGCCAAACCGGCGAGGAATGCGGCGCCCAGGGCGGTGGTCTCCTGGTCGACCGGTCGCAGGACGTCGACACCAAGCTGATCCGACTGGAGCTGACAGAGCAGATCCATAATCGAAGCACCTCCGTCAACGCGCAGTTCTTTCAGCTCGGTGCCACTCGCTGCGACCATTGCGTCGATCACGTCACGTGTTTGGTACACCATTGACTCGACTGTCGCGCGTGCGATCTCGGCGCGCCCGGTGCCACGTGTGATGCCGACGATGGTGCCGCGTGCGTACGGATCCCACCAGGGCGACGCGAGGCCGGCGAGCGCCGGAACGAAGTAGACGCCGCCAGTGTTATCGACCGATTCGGCAAGCGGCCCCGTCTCGGCGGCATCGTCGATAATGCGCAACCCGTCGCGGAGCCATTGGATCGCGGCGCCGGTCACGAAGATCGCGCCCTCGAGTGCATAGTGCGTCGTGCCGTCGGCGAGTGTCCACGCGACGGTGGTCAGCATGCCGTCGGTCGGTGGGGGACAGGTTTCGCCGACGTTGAGGAGCACGAATGAACCTGTGCCGTAGGTGTTCTTGGCCATGCCGGGATCAATGCAAGCCTGACCGAACAGGGCGGCTTGCTGGTCGCCGGCCACGCCGCTTACCGGGATACCGCCGGGAACGCCGGAGGCCGCAGACGTAACGCCGACCCGGCCGCTCGACGGAACGATTTCCGGAAGTGCCGACATCGGCACGTGCAAGATGTCGCACAGGTCTGCGTCCCACGTCCGAGTTCGAATGTCGCAGAGCATTGTGCGGCTGGCGTTGGTGACATCGGTGGCGAACACAGCACCGTCGGTCAGATTCCAGATCAGCCACGAATCGATCGTGCCGAGTGCCAACTTGTTGTCGACCGGGATCTCGCGGTTCTGGAGTAGCCATTCGAACTTCGTGCCAGAGAAGTAGGGGTCCAGCACGAGGCCGGTTCGCTCGCGAACCATGTCGAGTCGGCCCTCGGCGGTCAGTTCGTCGCAGCGGTTTGCGGTGCGCCGGTCCTGCCAGACGATGGCGGTGCCGAAGGGGGCGCCGGAGGTGCGATCCCACGCCAGCACGGTCTCGCGCTGGTTGGTGATGCCGATCGCAGCAACACGATCCCGACCCACCTCGTCGATGACGGCGTTCAGGGTCGCGACGACAGCGGCCCAGATCTCGTTGGCGTCGTGCTCGACCCAGCCTGGCCGCGGGTAGTACTGGGTGAACTCACGGTATGACGCCACCGTGGGCGAGTCGTCAGTGAACACCGCCCGGCTTCGCACTCCGGTTGTTCCGGCATCGATGGCAATCACACACTGACTTGTCACATCGGTCAGAGTAGTCGGTGCACCGAGTGACGGACTCGGGTCAGCGGCGGCGGTTCGTTTTCGATGGCGGACGGTTGCCGCCGCCGGTTGTGCGGCTGCTCGGCACGACCACACGATGACGCGGCCCGTCGGAATCTTTGTCGTCCTTCTTGGAAGTCTTGCCTGTGGCGCCGGCCGATCCTTGCGATGTCCGTAGTTCCTTCATGGTCTTGCGCTGGTACCCGAATTTCGCCAGCACCCAGCCCAAGCCGAGGTACATGGGACCACTGACGAGCACGCCCGCAACTGCGCCTACCGGGTTCCCGTCGTTGAAGAGGAACAGAAAGACGACCGACATGATGCCGGCGTAGACCACCCACTCGCGCGTCAACCGCTTCCACGGAACCGGTCGACTGTTGTCCCAAGCCATATGACAGTCTTACCAGCCGCAACCGGGAGAGCCTCCCCAATTCGATCGTTTCCGAACACGGTGTGCTCCGGAGAGCGCCGTCGCGTACGATCAACTGCTGTGCGAGTAGGGATCTTGACTGGCGGAGGCGATTGTCCAGGCCTCAACGCGGTGATCCGCGCTGTTGTACGGAAGGGCGAGCGCCACTATGGCGACGAACTCGTCGGATTTATCGATGCCTGGGACGGTGTGATGGATCGACACACCATGCCGCTATCAGTTGAAACCATGCGCGGCATGCTGCCCCGCGGCGGTACCGTGCTCGGCACACGTCGCGGGAGCCCGTTCGACAGCGATGACGGCGTTGACCGCGTCAAACGAAGCATGAGCGACCTCGGCCTCGAAGGGCTGATCGTGATCGGCGGCAACGGCACCCTCAGTGTCGCCTGCCGGCTTCACGCCGAGCATGGCATTCCCGTTGTCGGCGTGCCCAAGACCATCGACAACGACGTTTTTGGTACCGACGTGACATTCGGGTTTAACACCGCGGTACAAATCGCGACCGATGCGATCGACCGGCTGCACACCACTGCCGAGAGTCACGATCGGGTGATGGTCGTCGAAGTCATGGGTCGGCACACGGGCTGGATTGCCACTTCGGCCGGCATCGCGGGGGGAGCGACGGCGGTGCTGATCCCCGAAATTCCGTTCGACGTCGACGAACTCTGTGCCCGCCTGACTCGCCGTCACGAACGCGGCCGGTTCGCCTCGATTGTCGTCGTCGCCGAGGGAGCCGAGCCGGTGCCCGGATCTCTTGAAATGGAAGAGAAGGTCCTCGACCGATTCGGACACGTCGTCCTCGGTGGCGTTGCCACGCAGATCGCAATGGCCATCGGTGAGCGAACGGGTTTCGAAACCCGCGTCGTCCAGCTTGGCCACGTGCAGCGCGGCGGGACGCCAACTGCCTACGACCGTGTGCTGTCGACCCGCTTTGGTGTTGCCGCAATCGATCTGGTTCATCAGCATGCGTGGGGCAAGATGGCCGTGCTGCGCGGCGAGAAGATCATCGACGAAGACCTCACCGTTGCAGTCGGCAAGACACGCACCGTGGACATGGACCTCTACGAAGGCGTCGCCAAATATTTCTTTGCGTGAGACGAGTTGGTGCCCGACACCAACTCGACTGTCAGTTGTTGGCGCTCGGGATTGCGGGGTAGGCCGGCTGCGACGACTCGATGAAGCCCGGGTAGTCGTAGACCGTGAGTCGTCGATCGGTATTCTCGCCGTCGCCAACTGGCCACACCTGGTTCTCACCGTCGATCTGAATCCTGACCTGTTCGACACCATCGATCTCGCTGGCGGTCGCAACAATCTGGGCAACAGCGGTACGCAAAGCCACCGCAGTGAGCTCGTCGAACACGTCGTTGACGTCGAGGGTGAGCGATCGAACACGAATCCGTGCATTGTTGACCTCGAGGCCCTCGGGCAGGAACGTACTGAGTCCGCTTTCGACCTCGGCTTCGTTTGGCCCGGCGAACAGCGAGGTGAAGATGCCTTCGGCGTCGTTTGGCCCGGCGCGTAACACCGAGCGCAACTGGCCGCCGCTCGCGCTGTTCACAAGGAACACCCGGTTGTCACCAGCCGCGACATCGCCGGTCGGCTGGGCTCCGAACTGCCCGCGCTGGGCCGGTGGGATCTCGACCGGTAAGGAGTCTTCTGAAATCGCGCAGCTGGCGGTGAGTGCTCCGACCAAGAGTGCTGAAAGGACGCGTCGAGTATTCATCAGTCCGTGAGCTCCGATGCCATCAGTTCGATTACGAATCGAGCACCTGACTCGCCGTCGAGCCGGTCTTCAACCCAGACCCGACCGCCGTGCATCTTGACGTGCTCATCGACGAGCGATAGACCCAGGCCTGCGCCCTCGCTGCCCGTCCGCCGGCCAGCGCCGCCACCCCGGGCGAATCGTTCGAAGATCAAGGTGCGTTCCTCGACGGGCACGCCGGCGCCTTCGTCGATGACCGCAATGGTGATGTGTGCCATTGGCTCGTCGTCGGGCTCGACGATGCTGATCACGATGTGTGGCTCACCGCCCCCGTATGCAAGCGCGTTGTCGATGAGGTTTGCCACGACACGAGCAAGACGGCGCTTGTCGCCGCGGATCAATGCCATCTCTGAACGCTCCGACACTTCGAGGCGCAGCTTCGGTGCGGCGCTGACCGCGACCGCCTGGCGGACGAACTCGGCGGCGATTAACTCCTCCATGTGGAGCCGGATCGCACCAGCGTCGAAGCGGGAGATTTCGAGGAGGTCTTCGACCAGTCCTTGGAACCGAACAACGTCGCTCGACAACAGGTCGAGCGCGGACTGGGCACGTTCGGGAAGGTCGTCACGGCGAGCCTCCATCACTTCGACTGAGGCCGATAGCGTCATCAACGGAGATCGCAGTTCATGGCTGACGTCGGAGGCGAAACGTGCATCGCGTTCCACACGGAGCTGCAGGGCCTCGGCCATGTCGTTGAACGAGTCGGTCAGTACGCCGAGATCGGGGTCTGTTGTGCTTTCGAGGCGCGTGTCCAGCCGGCCGCCAGCGATTGCCGATGCAGCCTGCGCAGCTGTCGACAGCGGCCGAACGGCGCGTCGTGCTGAGAAAATGCCGAGCAAGACGCCAAGACCCGTCGAGATCAATGAGGCGAAGAACAGCGCGATCCGGACACTGTCGAGTGTTGACTGCTGCTCTTCGAGGCTGCTGAACTGGAAGTACGACCCGACGCCGGGAACATCCCAGCCGACGAGGACATTGAGTTCGCCATTGATGTCGACGATCTGACGAGACGGGATGCCACGCTCGACCACTTGATTGATGATCTCCGCTGGCAGGTTGGCGTCGACGTACGGCGTGACACCGCCGACCCACTCGTCCTGGTATCGAATCAGGTAGCGGGCGACGCCGATATTGGCCAGCGATTCCTCAGCGGGCTGAGCGGTCGACGGATTCGCCCGCAGATCACGAAACACACCCTGGGCGTTTCGTAGCGAGGTGGTGACTGCGGTATCTTCAGCCTGGCGGACGAGGCTGTTTTGGGTCAGCCCGTAGGTGGTGACAGCCAAGAAGACCGACAGCGCAATCGCACCGAGAGTGATGGTGAGCAGAATGCGTCGGCGCAGGCCGAGCGTGGCAGGCCGGGACCGATGGAGCAGGCGACGGAACCAGCCGCCTTCGCTCACGTTTGGAGCCGGTAGCCGAGCCCGCGCACGGTGACGACGTGGCGTGGATTGGCAGGGTCGGCCTCCACTTTTGTGCGGAGTCGCCGGATGTGCACGTCGACCAAGCGGCCGTCACCGAAGTAGTCGTACCCCCACACTTTGTCGAGGAGGGCTTCACGGCTGAGGACCTTGCCGGGACTCTCAGCGAGCTCACAGAGCAAACGGAACTCGGTTTTGGTGAGGTGGACCTCTTCGCCGCCACGAAGAACTTTGCCCTCGTCGGGGATCAGTTCCAGGTCGCCGAACACGAGCCGGGCATGCCCCGGGGCACTCGGGCGGACGCGTCGAAGGAGTGCTCGAATGCGGGCCGATAGTTCCTTCGGTGCGAAGGGCTTCGTGAGATAGTCGTCGGCACCAGCTTCGAGGCCGGCGACCACGTCATGCGTGTCGTTGCGTGCCGTCACCATGACGACGGGAACGTCGCTGGTACGGCGCAAGGTGCGGCACAATTCGAATCCATCTATGCCCGGAAGCATGATGTCAATCAGGACGACGTCGGGTTTGCAACGATTGAACATGGCAATCGCCTCTTCACCGCTCTCGGCTTCGTCGACGGTCCACCCCTCGTCTTCGAGCGCGAGTTTGACGGCCGATCGGATGCGTTCGTCGTCTTCGACGGCCAAGATGCGTGTTCCCACGTCCTTATACTGGCCTAAATCACCCCTGCTGAGCGAGCATGTTGGCAGACAGAGATAAAAAATTAGTCAGAAGCGTGTGTCCGCTCAACTCGAAGCGGCCCGAATGGCGTCCAAAACTGACTGATGAATGCCTGGTGCAGCGGCGAGAACGCCGCGCTCGTCAGGCGCTCCGCCGTGAAAGTCTGATGTGATGGCGCCGGCTTCGGTGGCGATCAACACGCCGGCTGCCATATCCCACGAATTGAGGTGTTCCTCGAAGTAGGCGTCGAGCCGACCGCACGCAACGTAGGCGAGGTCGATGGCGGCCGAGCCGTAACGGCGGATGTCGCGGACCTGAGGGAGGAGCTCACGGATGCGGAGTGCCTGCGAAAGCCGCTGGTCAGGGAGGTAGCTGAACCCGGTGCCGACCATCGACAGGGCGATGTCCGTGGCTGAACTCGCCTTGATCTGGATGCCGTTGCGTGTGGCGCCGCCGCCTCTGCCGGCAGAGAACATCTCGTCGGTGACTGGTGCGTACACCGCGCCTGCCAGCGAACCGTCCGCGTCGACCGCCGCTACAGACGTGCACCATGCAGGAAGGTCGTACAGAAAGTTGGCGGTGCCGTCGATCGGATCGATGTGCCATTCGATGCCCGATGTGCCCGAATCGTTCGCCCCTTCCTCGCCAACGATTGCGTCATCGGGCCGGAGCCGACGCAACTCACCGACGATGTACTTTTCGGCGGCGCGATCGAATTCGGTGACGGGATCGGTCTCGCTCGACTTCGTGTCGTGCGCCGGTGGTTGGCCCACCGGCAGGCTGCGCCGGCCAGCGAGAGCCATGGCCCCGGCGGTTCGGGCGAGTTGCTCGGCGAGGAGGCGGAGGTCTGCCGCAGAGTGAGTTGTGTGAGTCATGTCAGTTGGGGGTGTGGCCGGCGCCGGTACGGTCTTCGATCTCGCGCCATTCGCCGAGGGCTCGCATCACGAGCACGGCCACGACAGCCATGCCGCCCGCAGCTACGACAGCGCCGATCAGAATGCCGGTACCGAGCGGCAGGCCGCAGTCTCCCTCGCACTGCAGACTGATCAATGAGTACCCGATCAGTGCTCCGGCTAAGCCGCTGAGACAGATGGCGACAAATGCGCCGATACGCACGCCAACGGTGGGAAGCGCCGACAGGGGCCGAGATGGGTCGTCCATTGTGGTGCAGGCTACTGACGCAGAGACAACGCTTCGTGCCGCTGGTTGTGGTCGGCGCCTTGACCACGCCGAACACGTTGCACGTCTGCACGGCTTGACGCCATGGAGAGAGCAGCGGTGCAAGCCGTATGGTTTGAGAAATGTTCGATCCTGTTCCGTCCACACTGCGGCAATCGATTCATCGGCGCACCCGACACGGCGAGGTTGACCAGACAGGCTCTGCAGGCCGTCTATTTTTTTTTGGGGGGGGGGTGACTTCAGCGCCCGGACGACGGCGAGATTGTGAGCATGCACTGTGGGGTTCCTGTCGACGGCAAGCCAATCAGGGTCGGTCCTGATGGCCACCACCGGTGGTAAACCAGGACTGACTGGCCAGGTGTCCCGTGGTGATAGCCAGCTTGCCTATAGCGTTCGGCATGGCTCGCGTGCAGACTCGGACTGTATTGCATGCCGACATGGACGCATTCTTTGTGTCGGTCGAACTGCGTCGGCATCCGGAGTTGATGGGCCAGCCGGTAGTCGTTGGTGGAACGGGGAATCGGGGCGTGGTCGCTGCTGCGTCGTATGAGGCACGCCGGTTTGGTGTGCACTCGGCGCTCCCCTCGTCGATTGCCAAGCGCCGGTGCCCGCACGCTGTCTTCTTGCCGGGTGACCATGAGTTGTACGGCAAGGTCAGTGCCGAGGTCCGTGAGATTTTCGACCGGTTCACCCCGCTCGTCGAACCATTGTCGCTTGATGAGGCATTCCTCGATGTGACGGGCTCACGTCGACTCTTTGGAACCGGTGCCGAGATCGGTGCCCAAATTCGGGAGGCTGTCCGCGACGAACTCGAGCTGGGTTGTTGCATCGGTGTGGCGACGAACAAGTTTCTTGCCAAGCTTGCATCTGTCGAGGCGAAGCCGATCGTCCGGCCTGACCGGATCGAACCTGGCCTCGGCGTCAAAGTCGTCGAGCCCGGCACGGAGCAGGCCTTTCTCGACCCGCTCAAGGTGCAGCGGCTCTGGGGCGTTGGACCAGCGACCCTCGACAAGTTGCATCGCCTCGGCGTCACCATCGTGTCGGATCTCCGTCAGGTTGATCGGCGTGCGCTCGGTGCTGCACTCGGTGAGAACCAGGCCAAGCATCTCCTCGCGCTGGCCGTTGGCGCAGACAATCGCCCAGTGGAACCCGATCGCGATGCGAAGTCGATCGGGCACGAGGAGACGTATGCGCGAAACGTGCACATTGTCTCGGAGATGAGGACCAACCTTGTGCGCCTGTCCGACGCTGTGGCTACCCGGTTACGCAAGGCGGGTGTAGGTGCCCGCACACTGACCCTCAAAGTCCGTTTCGATGATGGGTTCCACACCATCACCAGATCGACAACTGGCCGAGAAGCGATAGACAGCGCAGAGACCATCGTCGCGTTACTCGGGCCGATCATGGAGACCATCGACCCGTCGCCAGGTGTCAGGCTGATCGGAGTGTCGGGTTCGAATCTCGGCCCCGTGTTCCATCAACTCACGCTCGACGAGGCAGCAGACGGTGCGACGGTGCACGGTGCGACCGACGCAGCGTTGGATGTGATCCGGGACCGGTTCGGTGCCGACGCGATTGGCCCGGCGAGCGCCATTCGTGGGGGAGAGGTTCGTAACGTGAAGCGAGGCGGACAGCAGTGGGGGCCCGATCAGGAGTGATCATCGCCCACTGTGGGCGAATCCTCTGTCTGGCCTCAGCAAGTTTCCGTGGGCTGTGTAAAAAATTTCCCAGCCGATTTCGTCACCGCGTTGAGCTTTGTGGTTCCACGTGCGATGATGGTTTGGTGCCGCTCTCCGACAATGAACAGCGCATTCTTCGACAAATCGAAGAACAACTCGAACAAGACCCCACGTTTGCGCAAAGGGGGTACCGCCTATCACGGCGCCGATCCGCCCTGATCGGGCTCGGTCTCGTCATCGGGTTGGCGATCACCATCGGTGGACTCGCTGTCAACTTCGTCGTTTCGTTCGCCGGATTTGTACTGGTGCTCGTCACGGCAACAATGCTCGAATCCGAGCTGCGTGTCCTCGGCCGCGACCGGCTCGGCCAGCTTCCGATCTCGGCATGGCTCAGCGGCAACATCCGCCGCCCTGAACCGCACGACGTCGACGACATCTGAGTTCCGCCAGCATCTGGGGCGGATGACACCTCGGTCATCGCTGCGGCGAGTGATGTGAATGGCCGTGCCACCACAGGGTCGCCGAGTGGAGCACTCGTTGTCTGCGGGGCGATCTGTTGCCTGAAGGTGCAGGGCTTACTCCGGTAGCGTTCGGGTCGATACCGGTCGAGTCCTGCTGTGGTGCAACGTTGGTGGAGATATCCGTACTCGGTAATCCTCGGCGCTACGTTCGTTGTCGATGAGTTTTCCGGCAGGCCGCACAGACGCCGACATAGACAGAGAGACAGACGCCGACAACGCGTCCGCCGGTCGTTCGTTCGATCACGTTCTGGCTGTGGCTATCGAGCCGAGCCGTCTTGCTGCTGGGCTCGTTGATGCCAAAGGTGAACTGTTGCTGCGTGACCGTGTTACGACGCCGACTCGCGATGTGTGGCGCACGCTCGAACAACTGATCCGACGGATCATCGCTGCGGCGCCTCCCGGCCTGCCCAGGCCACGTGCGGTCGGCGTGAGTTGCGTTGGGCCGGTCGACACGCGCGCCGGAACGGTCTCGCCACCATTAGTACCGGCTTGGGTCAACTTCCCGCTGCGTGAACATCTCGAACGCCTCACTGGTCTCGAGGTCGAACTCGACTCGGCAGGCGGGGCAGCTACCGAGGCCGAGCGCTGGATCGGTGAAGCCCGGGGAGTGCGGAGCTACCTCAGCATTCGTATCGACACCACCGTCGAGTCTGGTTGCGTGATCGACGGCGTCCGCCTTTCCGGGGCGCATGGCAACGCGGCATCGATCGCACATATCAACGTCGAACCAGGTGGCAAGCGGTGTCGTTGCGGTGCACTTGGATGCCTCGAGGCGTACGTGTCGTCGACAGCACTCGAAGCCGAGTTCAATCGGCTGCTTGGCCGAGCCACCCAACCGATGGTAGAGCGCACAGGGATCATGCTCGCGCGTGCCGTTGCCTCGATGTGCGCGACGCTCGATGTCACTACGGTCTTTCTGTCTGGCAACGTGATCGACGTACTCGGCGATCCGTTGCTCGAAGCGCTTCACCGTGAACTGGCTGTCCGGTCCCGACTGAAGTCGCTGCAAGGCCTCAAGATCATCGAGCCGCACGAACGAATTTGGCCGCTGGTGGCAGCCGCCTCGCTCGCGCTCAACTGACCATTGGTTTGATTCCACGGAGCCCTTTCGCAGAAACGATCGGCCAGGGGAGTCGGCGCCCGGCTACCGCGCGGTAACCGCCACCGATTAGCATGAAGGACATGGACCCGACTTACACCGCAGACGCCGAGGCCTA
Source organism: uncultured Ilumatobacter sp. (assembly GCA_937905835.1). Lineage (GTDB taxonomy): Bacteria > Actinomycetota > Acidimicrobiia > Acidimicrobiales > Ilumatobacteraceae > Ilumatobacter_A. The sequence goes on from CALCXK010000006.1 coordinate 46,418, forward strand.
CCGTGAGAAAGTCCAGGCTTTCCTCGCCGAGAAACTTCCGTCCAATTGGGAGGGAATCGGTCGCCTCGAAGGTGCAACGCTCGAAATATTCGTCGCCGAATGGCGCAACACGCTGTACGAAGCCAACTACCTCGCACCGGGCTGGCCGAAAGAGTTTGGCGGCGCTGGTCTGTCCTCGACCGAGCAGGTCATCCTGGCCGAAGAGTTCGCCAAGGCGGGCGTGCCGACCGGTGGTCCGAATGACGCATTCAGCATCCAAATGCTCGGCAACACCGTTCTCGTGTGGGGCACCGACGAACAGAAGGCGCATTATCTTCCGCGCTTACTGAAGGGTGAAGACACGTGGTGCCAGGGCTACTCCGAGCCGGACGCCGGTTCCGACCTCGGCAACGTCGGCCTCCGTGCCGAACTCGATGGTGACGAGTGGATCCTCAATGGCCAGAAGATCTGGACCTCCGCTGGCCACCTTGCTGACCACATCTTCACGCTCGCCCGGACCGACCCCGATTCGCCGAAGCACAAGGGCATCTCGTTCCTGCTTGTTCCGATGGACCAACCGGGTATCGAAGTTCGCCCGATCAAGATGATGTCGGGTGACAGCGAGTTCAACGAGGTCTTCTACACCGACGCACGTGTCCCGAAGGACAACGTCATCGGCGGCGTCAACAACGGTTGGGCAGTGGCCATGTCCCTCCTCGGCTATGAACGCGGCGAAGCAGCAGCGACTGGCCCGATCCGCTTCAAGGGCGAGTTCGCCCGCCTGCTCAAGATGGCTCAGGATCGCGGCGTCGCCAACGACCCGATCATCCGGCAGAAGCTCGCCTGGTGCTACTCCAAGGTCCAGGTCATGGGCTTCCTCGGCCAGCGTGTGCTGACGCAGTTCCTTGCTGGTCACCATCCTGGCCCAGACGCCGCAATCGGCAAGCTCCAGTGGAGCGAGTACCACAAGGTCGTCACTGAACTTGCCATGGACATTCTGGGCGCCGACGCCCTGCATTGGGAAGGCCGCAAGCCGCCGTCCTCGTTCGGCTCCGACGACTCCGGTGCGCTGAATGACCCGTCGTCATGGATCGGCACGTTCCTCAACGCCCGCGCCGGCACCATCTACGCCGGCTCGTCCCAGATCCAACGCAACATCATCGGCGAGATGATCCTGGGGCTTCCCAAAGAGCCCAGGCCGCCAGCCCCGGCGAAGTGATTCGCGCTGCGCTGTCGGTCATCCGGCACCCGATACTCTGGCCGACAGCGCTTCGCCAGGCGCGGCGGACGGCGCCCCCTGGCTGGTGGAAACGCAAGCCGTTCCTGCCCGTACCGTCCGGCGAGTACCTCGAATTTCGGCTGATCACCCAATACGGCGATGCCGAGCATCGACCTGAGCCAGGTGATGTGGTGAAATACCTGCAATGGTGTCGTCAATGGGATCGGCCGCAATGAACGCCAGGGCGATCATCCGACGAACAACTTCTACGTTCCTCGACGGACCCCTTCGTTAGGTTCTGCCGATGCACAGCGCTCTTGTTCTCAATGCCAGCTTCGAGCCGCTGTCTGTCGTGTCGTCACGGCGTGCCACGTGCCTCGTGCTTGACGACAAGGCCGAAATGCTCGAAGGTGATGGCACCGTCCTGCGCTCCGAGTCGTTTGAGATCGCTCAGCCGTCGGTCATCCGCCTGCGCTACATGGTGAAGGTGCCGTACACCAGGCGCTCGTCGATGTCACGCCGTGGAATTTTCGCCCGTGACGAACACCGTTGCCAGTACTGCGGTGGCCACGCTGATTCGATCGACCACGTCTTTCCCCGTTCCAAAGGTGGCCCGCACACATGGGAGAACGTCGCAGCAGCGTGCACTCCGTGTAACCGCACCAAGCGTGATCGCACACCGGAAGAGGCGGGGATGGCACTCGTTCGACCGTGTCGAGCACCCCGCATGACGTCGTGGATCGTCGTGTCGCTGAGCTCGATGCCCGATACCTGGCGGCCATACCTCTCGATGGCTTCCTAAGCGGCATACTCATCGCATGTTCGAGTGCGTCGACTTCCACGAGTCGGCAGCCCGATTCCATAGCCGCTCCATTCCCGAGCACGCGACCGCCCAGATCTGGGTCAACCATGTCGCCGGTCCGGCACTCGTGCTGGGCTCGACTCAGCGTGACCTATCGATCATCGACGCCGACGAATGTGCACAGCGCGGCGTGGACATCGTGCGGCGCCGGAGCGGCGGCGGCGCGGTTTTGCTTCTGCCCTCAGCGGTAACATGGTTTGACGCGATCATTCCCACTGGTGCTCCCGGTTGGGCCGAGGATGTCCACTCACCGATGGTCTGGCTCGGGGAGCGGTTCGCTGCAGCCTGTCGTTCGGCCGGCGTGACACAGACACTGACCGTCAATGGCAACTCGATGGTCCGCACAGAATGGTCGACGTTGATCTGCTTCGATGGCCTCGGACCTGGTGAAGTGCTGCTCGACGGTCGAAAGCTTCTCGGGATCAGCCAACGCCGAACTCGAGCCGCCCTGCGCCTCCAATGCTGCTGGTATCACGAGGTCGATTCGGCTGCCCTGGCAGGTTTGTTCCCAGCGCTCGGCGGTATCGACCTTGCTGCGCTGTCGCCGATTGCGACGCTACCGAGCCAACTTTCGGCGGACATCTTGCACTACCTCTGTTTTTCCTGAACGCGCCAGACTGAACTTCGTTCTGCGCCGCTGTCAGCAACTGTGCGGCCCGCGCACTGCTTGCTGGGGTCGCCCGGATGTGGCGGACCCACCGGGTGCGGGTGTTTTGGTGCTGGTCGACGTCGGGCCTCGGCAGTCTGACAGCGACGGAAGTGCCGCGACCTTGAAGCGCTCAGGAGAGAGAGTCGATCCATGAAATGGAAGTAAATGGGGAAGAATGGTTGACGATGGGGAAGTTTGGGGTAAGAATGGAGCGCGTTGGGGAGATCTCCCTCGTTTCCCAGCGTGAACAGGCCCATCCCGGGGGAGAGCAGTAGGAACGAGACGCAGCCGGTGTTTGTCGGGATGCACGAGCGACAGCTCGACGAGCGGGGACGCGTGGCACTGCCACCGACCTTTCGGCATCCCCTCGGGGATCTCTGCTACTTGTTCTCTGGCGAAGATGGATGCGTCAGCATTCGCAGCGTCGAGGCCTTCGGCGACGAAGCCAACGACCTGATTGCCCGCGTGAAGCGTGGCGAGGCCAGCCGTAATCGCCAGCGTGCGTTTGCCGCATCGGCGAGCGAGGCATCGATCGACAAGCAGGGGAGGGTGACAATTTCGCCCGAACTACGCAGCTATGCGGGCATCGAGCCGCAGTCGGCGGTTGTCGTCCTCGGCGACCTCGACCACATCGAAATCTGGGAACCAGCCGCCTACGGCGTCCACTGCGCCCACGGCACCGACGAACTGACCAGCGACACGATCGCCGCCGGAGCACAGTCATGAGCGCAGCCGAAGCCTTCAACCATCAGCCGGTGATGCTCGCCGAGATCACGAAGCTGTTTTCCGGCGTCCCGGCAGGCACCCTCGTCGACGCGACGCTCGGGGGCGGCGGCCACGCCGAAGCCATCCTGAACGCCCATCCCCACCTCGACATTCTCGGCATCGACCAGGACGCCGACGCCCTGGCCGCAGCGATGACTCGACTCGACGCGCAGCGCCATCGCCTTCGCACGAGCCATCGCCGGTTCAACGAATTTTCCGAAGCGCTCGCCGACCACAATGTGACGGAGATCAGCGGCGCACTTTTCGACCTTGGCGTGTCGTCGCCGCAGCTCGACAGGAGTGATCGCGGCTTCTCGTACCGTCACGACGGTCCGCTCGACATGCGGATGAACGGCGAACAGCAGTGGTCGGCATCCGACGTCGTCAACGGGTACGACGAGTACGAACTCGGCACCGTCATCAAAAAGTATGGTGACGAGCGCTTCTTCAAGCGCATCTCGCGAGCCATTGTCGCGGCACGTCCGATCACCACCACTGCCGAACTGGCCGAAGTCGTCACGAGTTCGATTCCAGCTCCGGCCCGGCGCACCGGCGGCCACCCCGCGAAGCGCACGTTCCAGGCCATTCGGATCGAGGTCAATGGCGAGCTTGATGTGCTTCCCGATGCACTCGATCAGGCCGTCGAGCACACCGTTCCAGGTGGCCGCATCGCCGTACTGTCGTACCATTCCGGCGAAGACCGCATCGTGAAGGAACGTTTCGCCGTTGCTGCAGGTGCTTGCGACTGCCCGCATGATCTGCCATGTGTCTGCGGGGCAATTCAGACTGTTCGTATCGTGCGTGGTGTACCGAAACGCGCCACGGACGATGAGCGCTCGACGAACCGTCGCGCAGCATCGGCCCGTCTCCGTGTCGTCGAGCGCATCGAAACTGTCCGCAAGTCAGATGGCCTTCCCGTCGGTTCGGATACACCGAGCGGGCGTGAGCACTGATGGCGGTTCCGATCCGCAAGCAATCGACAGCGGCCCGCGTTTCCGCCGGTTCCGCACAGTCGAAGAAGCCTGCCCTGACGTTGGTCGCAAGCCGCGGTCGACGCTGGCCTGCTGCTCTCGGTGGCTTCGCGCTTCTGGTCGTGCTCGCCGGCATGCTTGGTGCTGCGGTGTTTCATACTCAGCTCGCCGAACGCCAGCTGAAGATCGGCGAGCTCGAGCGGTCCGTCAATGACGAACGCGAACGCTTCGACGAACTTCGTTACCGCCGCGCCGAATTGCGCTCACCCGTGCGGCTTGCTGGCGCTGCGGGCGATCTCGGCATGGTCCGTGGCGATACCGGCACGTTTGCCGAACTCGACAGCTGGGCAACTGCCCGCCAGCTTGCAGCAGCCGGGGTGATCGACGACGCCTCACGGCAGGTCATCATCAACACCGATCCACTTCAACAGTTCAGTGACGTCAAGCGCGTCTCGGCAGGCCAGCCCTAGGAGACCATGATGGCAACGCGCTCGCATTCACCTCGCATGTCCGACCGAATGTCGGGCCGCAACAATGCCGCGGCTCCGCAACAGCGCGCCGCTGCAGGCCGCTCGGCATCCGGCCGCCCGACTGCGGGCCGTGCCGCTCGCATCGCCGCTCAGCGCTCGACACCCAGTAAGAATTCGAGCCGAACATCGAGTTCGGCAACAGCGCGCCGTGCTGAACCTCAGCGTCGCTCCTCGTCGGCGACGCCGGTGCGCGGTGCCGTGACATCGAGCCGCGCCGCTGTTGGCACAACTCGCCGTTCGCCCGTCGCTTCGACGAAGCGCAGGGCGACCGAATCAAACAAGCGCTCCGCAGCGCGTGACGTCGAGTGGAAACGCCGCAAGGTTTCAGCCCCGCCGCCCGAGAAACGGACCAGGCAGCGCTGTGTGGCGTCGCCCCTGCGTCGTCTACGCATCGCCCTCGTGGTCGTCGCCGTGGTACTGCTTGCCATCGTCGTGCGCGTCGCCTACCTCCAGACCAAGGAAGCCGACTCACTCCAGTCCGCTGGCGCCGGCCAGTGGACTCGCACCTATTCGCTTCCGGCACAGCGCGGCACGATGTTCGACCGTCACGGGAACGAACTGGCAATGTCGGTGCCTGCCGCATCGATCTCGATCAACCCGAAACTGCTCGTCGACGGTGCCGTCATTGTCCAGGAACTGGACACGCTGCTCGATCTGAGCGACGACGAGGTCGCATCGCTGCTGCGCGAAGTCGAGAGCAAGGATCGCGGCTTCGTCTATGTCGCGCGTCAGGTCGACGCCAACGCCGGGGACTTTGTCAGCGCACTCGGCCACGCTGGCGTCAACGTCGACGATGTGTCACGCCGAGAGATGCCGGGTGGCGACACCGGGCGCAGCGTGCTCGGTCGAACCAACATCGACGGTGTCGGGATTGCAGGTCTCGAGAAGCAGTACGACGACATGATGACCGGCACAGGTGGCTCGATGACCCGCGAAGTCGATCCGCAGCAGCGGACAATCGCTGGTTCCGAATCGATCACGCAGGCGCCGGTCGCCGGCAATGACCTTGTCTTGACAATCGATCGTTCAATCCAGTTCGCCACCGAGCAAGTGCTGCTCGAACAACTCGAACGCATTGGGGCCAAGGGCGGCACGGTCATTGCCCTCGAAACGAAGACCGGCGAAATCCTCGGCCTCGCATCGGTCCGTCGGGACGACCAAAGCGGTGAGTATGGCGTCACCAATGGCAATTTCGCCGCTGTTGATTCTTACGAACCGGGCTCCGTGGCCAAGGTCATCACCATTGCCGGCGCACTCGATGCTGGCGTTGTCACTCCGGACGCGACCTTCACCGTGCCGTGGCGCAAGCAGTACGGCGACGACCTTCTCAAGGACTCCCACGAGCACCCCGACGAGCTGATGACGGTCTCCGACATCCTCACCGAATCGTCGAATATCGGCACGATCATGGTGCAGCAGGAACTCGGTCGCTACGAGCACTACGACTACATGACCGCCTTCGGTCTCGGTTCTAAGACGGCGCTCGATTTTCCCGGCGAATCGCCCGGAATCCTCAAGGACGTCGACGACCTGTGGGGTTCTGAACGAGTGACGGTCGCGTACGGCCAGGGCATGTCGAGCACCTCACTCCAGCTTGTCGCCGCGATCAACGTCATCGCCAACGGCGGCATCTACGTGGCCCCGAAGCTGGTCAAGGCGACCGTCGGCCCGGACGGCAAGCAGACGCCAATGCCCTCCGCCGCGTCGCATCGCGTGGTGTCCGAACGAGCGGCAGCCCAGACCACAGCGATGATGCAGCGCGTGGTCTGCGAAGGCACGGCTACGAGGGCGCAAGTGGGCAACCTGCCCATCGCCGGCAAGACCGGTACGGCGTTCAAGGCAGCGGACAATGGCACGTACTTCAACGCAAACGGCCAGCGCATTTACTACGCGAGCTTCGTCGGTTTCTTCCCGGCCGACAACCCGCAGATCACCATTCTCGTCTCGGTGGACGAACCGCCGGCCGGCACGAACGATCGCTTCGGTGGCACGGCCGCTGCGCCGGTCTTCGCAGCCCTGGTCCCGACACTTCTGCATGAGCGAAACATCCAGCCTGCACCTGGTAGTAGGGGATGCCCCGAGTGACAGGCCCCTCGACGGTCGCCTCGCTCGCCGCACTGCTCGCCGATATGTTTGGAGGAGCGATCGCAGAGGTTCATGGAGACGGAGCGACGCGGATCTCCACCGTCACGCACGACTCTCGTGCAGTCAACAGTGGTTCACTGTTCGCATGCCTGCGCGGTGAACGCGTCGACGGACACGACTTCGCTGCCGCAGCAGTTGCGGCAGGCGCAGCAGCGCTGCTCGTCGACCATCGGCTCGACGCTGGAACGGTTGGCGGCGTCGCCCAGTTAGTCGTTGACGACACTCGCCTCCGGCTTGGACCGATCTCCGCATCGCTCGTGGGCGACCCGAGTACCCGAATGACGACCGTTGGTATCACCGGGACCAACGGTAAGACGACGACGAGCCTGATGCTCGAAGCAATCTTTGTTGCCCACGGCCAACGAGTCGGCGTGATTGGCACGCTCAATGGCCCCCACACCACCCCTGAGGCACCCGAACTCCAGCAGCGTCTCGCCGAGTTCGTCGCGGACGACTGTTCGGCAGCGGTGCTCGAAGTGTCATCCCATGCACTGACGCTGCATCGCGTCGACGGTACACACTTTGACGCTGTCGTGTTCACCAACTTCGGACGCGACCATCTTGACCTCCACGGAACTCCTGAGGACTATTTCCGAGCCAAGGCATCGTTGTTCGACATTCGCTTTGCGCCGCTCGCAGTGATCAACATCGACGACACACATGGCCAGCTGCTGACCGATGTGATCGCAGGCGGCGACGGTCCGTCGATGCGAGTTGTCACCTTTTCAGCCGGTGAACTCGTCGACGTGGAGGTCACCGCAACGTCACTCAGCTACGAGTGGAGCGGACGTCGGATTCGTGTCGAAATCGGCGGAGCGTTCAACGTCTCCAACTCACTGGCCGCTGTTGTCACAGCGACTGAACTCGGTGTCCCGCTTGACGACATCGTCAGTGGACTCGCGCGACTTGACGCCATCCCTGGACGCTTCGAAACTGTCACCTGGCCTGCGGGTATCGATGGCGGCTTCTCCGTCATTGTCGACTACGCCCACACCCCGGATGGGCTGACCGAAGTGATTGCCGCAGCCCGCTCTGTGGTCGCCAAATCGGCATCTGTGATTGTCGTGTTCGGGTGCGGCGGCGACCGCGATCGTGGCAAGCGTGCGGAGATGGGAGCGGCTGCTGCAGTTGGCGCCGATCGAGTGATCGTCACCTCCGACAATCCGAGGTCCGAGGAGCCGATGCAGATCATCAATGACATCGTCGCGGGGGTGCCGAGCAACTACCGTGCTCGAGTCACGTTGAACCCCGACCGGCACCAGGCTGTTGGAGAGGCATTGCACGTGGCGCGCAATGGTGACATTGTCGTCATTGCGGGCAAGGGCCACGAAAAGAAGCAGGATCTCGGCGACTCGGTCGTCGAGTTCGACGATCGAGCAGTCGCTCGATCGTTCATGGAAAGTAGTTCTCGATGATCGCTCTCATGATCGCCACGGCGGTCTCGACGTTGGTGTCGCTTTTCGGCACCCGTTACCTCATCATCTTCTTTCGGACACGCGGTCAGGGCCAGCCGATTCTTGGCAAGGAAGACCGCGGTCCAGAACACCACATGATCAAGCAGGGCACCCCGACGATGGGCGGCATCGCCATCGTCGGTGCTGCATTCATCGGGTGGGTTGCGGCCCACGTCCGTGATCTCGCCTTCTCCAACCAGACCATGATCGTGTGGGTCGGCGTGCTGCTCCTCGCAGCAATGGGCTTTCTTGACGACTTCATCAAGGTCCGCAAAGGTCACAACCGGGGCATCTTCTGGAAGCAAAAGAACTACATCACGTTGCTCATGAGCTTCGCGATGGCCTGGGTTCTTGTGGTCGGCACGGGCATCTCCCAGACGATCTCGGTCACCCGCCCGGAAATCGGCATCGAGGTTCCCACAGTGGTGTGGGTGCTGTGGGCTGGCATCATCATCTGGGCGACAACGAACGCTGTCAACGTGACCGATGGTCTCGACGGGCTCGCTGCAGGCTCGGCCCTGATGGGCTTTGGCGCCTTCGCCCTGATCGGCTACTGGCTATTCCGCAACCACGACGTCTACGGTATGGCCGTCAACCCGCTCGACATGGGTGTCTTCGCAGCTTCGTTTGCCGGTGGCTGCCTCGGGTTCCTCTGGTGGAATGCCGCACCCGCGAAGATCTTCATGGGTGACGTCGGTGCCCTCGCCATCGGTTCTGCACTCGCGTTCCTCGCCTTGACGACGAATACCCATCTGCTGATCATCTTGATCTGCGGCATCAACGTGATGGAAGCCGGTTCGGTCGCCATCCAGATGGCTGTTTTTAAGGCTTCGGGGCGGACCAAGCGCCTGTTCCGAATGTCGCCGATCCACCACCACTTCGAACTACTCGGCTGGCCCGAGACCACCGTCATCATCCGCTTCTGGCTGCTCGCCAGCATCTCGATCGCCACAGCAGTTGCCATCTTTATTGCCGACTTCACCAACGTGGCGGTCGGCTTGTGACGGCACTCGTTTACGGTCTCGCTGTCGCCGGCGAGGCGACCGTTCGAGCGCTGTTGCGACACGGCGTTGCGGTCATGGTCGCGGACGACACGGTGACCGACGCCCGACGCGCGTTGGCGGCAGAGCTCGGTGTCGAACTGATTGACGCCGCACAGACAACTGTTGAGCAGTTGCTCGATGGGTGCACCCTGCTGTGCCCGGCGCCGGGTGTCCCCGAGCACCACCCGATCATCGCTGCGGCGCAGCGCCTCGGCCTCGACATCGTGTCGGAAATCGAGCTGGCCTATCGGTGGGAACAAGAACGTCCAGGCGGCCCGCGCCCGATGCTCGCTGTCACTGGCACGGACGGCAAGACCTCGACCACCCAACTCACCGTCGCGATGCTCGAAGCTGCAGGCGTGCGTTCGGTCGACGCCGGCAACACCGACACACCGCTCGTTGACGCGATCGACGCACGTCACGATGACGGAACCGAGATGTACGACGCATTCGTCGTCGAGTGTTCAAGCTTCCGGCTCGCCTTCACGCCAACCTTTCGCGCCAACGCGGCCGTGTGGCTCAACGTACAACCGGACCATCTCAACTGGCACAGGTCGATGGCGTCATACGAGGCAGCTAAGGCCCAGGTGTTCGCGAACCAGCAGCCCGACGACGTCGTCATCGGGCTCGCGACCGACGCCGCCGTCATGGGCCACCTCGCTACAGCGCCGGGACGTGTGTTGAGCTTTGGGCTGGCAGTAGGGGAGTACCGGTCGGAAGGCGGTCTCCTCATCGGACCGTCGGGAACGATCGCTCCGATCGCGTCGCTGCGCCGGACGCTGCCGCATGACATCACCAACGCACTCGCGGCCTCGGCGCTCGTTCTCGAGACCGGGCTCGCCGACGCCGATGCGATCGAATGCGCGCTCGGGACCTTCGTCGCCCCACCGCACCGTCTCGAACGGCTCGGGAGCCACAACGGCGCGGACTGGTTTAACGATTCGAAGGCGACCACGCCGTACGCTGCGGCGGCGGCCATTCGCTCGTTTGAGAACATCGTCCTCATCGCTGGCGGCGCTGACAAGGGTGTCGATCTGTCGTCGATGGCGGACGAAGCATGGCGCTGCACTGGTGTGCTCGCCATTGGCACGACGGCGTCCGCGATCGCCAATGTTTTCGCCAGTGTCGCGAGAGTCGAGTCAGTCGGCACGCTCGAGCGAGCCGTCGAACGTGCCGCCACATGGGCGCGGCCTGGCGACACTGTTCTCTTATCGCCGGGGTGCGCCAGTCTTGATCAGTTCACCAATTTCGAAGTGCGCGGCGAAGCGTTCCGCTTGCTCTTCGCTCAGCTTGCCGAACAACAACTACAAGGAGTCTCAGCGTGACATCGACACTGACTGTCGCTGACCGTCGTCGGGCCACGCTTGACCGACGTGCGACCGACGCGCCAGCCGGCCGGAACACACCAGCAAGTGGTCCGACTCGACGCTCGGCTCCGGCCCGCAAGCCTGCCGCTCGCGCTACGACGAATCGCGCTGTGGGTGTTCGTGCCCACGGTGTTGCAGGGGACCGGCCGAGCTCGCTCCGTCCGGTTGGCGCGGCGGCTCACACCGTCGAACGCGTCGGTCCGATCACCAAGTTCGGTCGGTCGATGCGCGCTGATGTGAGCTCAAAGCGGAAACTCGGCCCGCCTCCAGGCACCTTCTACGTGATTGTCAGCGTGGTCCTCGTGTTCGTCATGCTCGGCCTTGTCATGGTGCTCTCCGCATCGGCAGTCACGCAGGCTAACGTTGGCAACTCGCCGTACGCAGTGTTCTCGAGGCAGGTGATATGGGCGAGTTTTGGCCTCATCGGCATGATCTTCGCGACACAGGTTCCGTACACGATCTGGAAGCCCCTCACCATTCCGCTGCTTGCACTCGGTACTGCAGCAATGGCAGCACCGTTCGTTCCAGGTCTCGGCACCCCGGTCAACGGAGCACACTCATGGATCCAGTTCGCGGGCCTTTCTATGCAGCCGTCTGAGTTCCTGAAGCTGGTTGTTGTCATCGCCGCATCCAGCCTGCTCACGGTGCGGGCCCATGAGCTTGGCGATCTCCGCAAGACGCTTTACCCCATCGCTGCACTCGCTGGAGCGGCCGCAGCAATGAGCCTCGTCCAGGGCGACCTCGGATCCGCCATCGTCCTCGGGGCGATCGTGTTGAGCGTGGCGTGGATTGCGGGTGTCCCGATATGGCCCCTGACTGGCCTCACGCTGACCATCGTCGTCGTAGCGATCGGGATCGTGGTATCGGACCCCCGTCGACTCAGCCGGTTCACGGCCTTCATGAATATCGAAGAAACCAAGGAGTTCGAGTCGTACCAGGTGTACCAGGGGCTCGTCAGCATCGCCAACGGTGGCCTGACCGGCTCAGGCATCGGTGGGAGCCGGACCAAGCTCGGCTATCTGCCCTATGCCCACAGCGACTTCATCTTCTCGATCATTGCTGACGAACTGGGGATGATCGGCGCCGCTGCAGTCATCGGTGGTTTCATTGTTCTCGTGGCCTTCGGTATCCAAGCTGCCCTTGCCGCACCCGACCGATTTGGCATGCTGCTGGCTGGTGGGATCTCGGCGTGGTTCGGAGTGCAGACGATCATCAACCTCGGCGGTGTCACCGGCGTGATGCCAGTGACAGGCCTCACCCTGCCGTTCTTTTCGGCTGGCGGTAGTTCGCTGTTCGTCAGCATGTTCGCGGCCGGATTGCTGCTGAGCGTCGCTCGACGAGCGACACGATCCTGACATGGCCCGATTCGCCGTGGTCACAGGCGGAGGGACTGCCGGCCACGTGCTGCCGGCTCTCGCTGTCGCTGAAGCCCTGGTCGAGCGGGGGCGTAACGTCGACGAAATTCTGTACGCCGGATGTCAACGTGGGATGGAGACCCGGCTGCTGGCGAGTACCCCATTCCCCGCTGTCTTCTTCGACGTCGTCGGCTTCCAACGGAGCCTGAGTCGTCGAAACTTGGGCTTCATTCCGAAGATGATCAAGGCAACCTGGCAGGCGGTTAAGAAGTTCCGTGCGGATCGGCCCGCCGTAGTCGTCTCGGTTGGTGGCTACGCCAGTATGCCGTCCGTATTCGCCGCTCGGTGGTTGAAGATTCCTGTCGTGGTCGTCTCCTATGACCGCACGCCCGGACGGGCCAGCCGACTGTCAGCCAAGCGTGCCGTCGCGTGTGCGGTGGCCTTCGAGAACTCGCCGCTGCCGCGCGCCGAAGTCACTGGCGCACCGGTCAGGCAAGCAATCTTCGATGTTGATCGTACGGCTGGTCGGGCCGCAGCTCGGGAGCGACTCGGGGTCGGACCCGACCGGTTCCTTGTTGGCGTCATGGGCGGCTCGCAAGGATCTGGCGTCCTCAACGGTGTCATCGCGAAGTACCTCGCCGACCACGCAGACGACAGCGGGTTGGCCGTCCGTCAGGCCGCCGGGGATCGGTTCATCGACACAATCGATCAGGTGGGGTCTGGCGATGCCGATGCAATCGGTGTCCAGCACCAGTTGATCGGCTACGAGGAGGACATGCCGTCGGTGTACGCCGCGGCTGATCTATTGATCGGCCGTGGGGGAGCGAGCACCGTGCACGAGGTGGCCGTCACCGGCACGCCGGCGATTCTCGTCCCGTGGGCGAATGCGGCCGACGACCATCAGACCGACAATGTGGGATGGCTGGCCGACTCGAATGCCGCGGTGCTGCTGCCTGAATCGGACCTCGTCTCCCTTGGCGACGAGATCGAACGCCTTCGCTGCGACGGCGTCGCACGCCAACAATTGAGCGATGCCGCTGCAGCGCGCGGCGACGTTCATCGATCTGGCGCATTGGCAGCATTGATCGAGCGCGTGGCCCTAACATCTGCTGCATCGTGAACTCGACCGACAATCCGTTCGACCCGACTCCATCGTTGGCCCCTCCGGCGATGCGGGCACCGGTTGCGCCGCTTGATCTGTCGATCCCACATCGGCTACACGTCGTCGGCATCGGCGGCCCCGGGATGAGCGCAATCGGCATTGCCCTAGCCGAAATGGGCCATGACGTCTCGGGCAGCGACCTCCGCGAACATCCGGTACTCGAACGTGTCCGAGCGGCGCGTGCTGCGGTGTACGTCGGGCACGACCGCTCGTACGTCCATGGTGTCGACGCCGTTACGGCGTCGACTGCAATCCCGGCCCACAACATCGAACTCGACGAAGCGAGGAACACTGGCGTCACCGTGCTCCGCCGCTCCGGGATGCTTGCATCGATCTGTGCTCGTGCGAAGTCGTTGGCTGTGGCAGGTACGCACGGTAAGACCACTACGACATCGATGCTGATGCTGATCCTGGCTCAGGCCCAGCTCCGACCGAGCTTCATTGTCGGTGGTGATGTCACAGATGTCGGGACTGGTGCACATTGGTCCGGCGGCGAATGGCTGGTGGTCGAAGCTGACGAGAGCGACGGAACCCATCTCGAACTGCCTTTGTATGGCTCGATCATCACCAACATCGAAGTCGACCACCTCGACCACTACGGCACGTTTGACGCGGTTGTCGACAGCTTCGACACCTACCTCGGTCAGATCGTTGGGCCCAAGGTCCTGAATGCTGACGATCCAATCACCCGCCGGCTCGCAGGTGTGCACGGCGCCGTCACGTTTGGCCTCAGCGATGACGCCGACGTGCAGGCAGTCGATGTGCTGGCAACCAATGGAGCGTTCACTTTTAGTGTCGAGCGGTGGCACGACGGCGGCAGGGTCCGTCTCGGGGAGATTAGCCTGCCGATGCGCGGCGTGTACAACGTCAGGAACGCGCTCGCGGCCACGACGATGGCGCTCGAAATTGGCGTGGGCTTCGCGGACATCGCCGAGGCGTTGGCCAAGTTCGGCGGGGTCGCTCGTCGATTCGATGTCCGAGGTGTTCACGGTGGCGTGACCTTCGTCGACGACTACGCCCACCTGCCGACCGAGATCGATTCGGTTCTCACCGGGGCACGCGACAGTGGCGACGGGTGGGAGCGCATCATCGCGGTGTTCCAACCCAACCGGTTCAACCGAATCTCTGAGATCTGGCGCGACTACGCCGACGCATTCGGCCAGGCCGACCTCGTCGTACTCACCGACATTTATGCATCTGGTACGACACCGATTCCGGGCATCACCGGCAAGCTCATCGTCAACGCTGTGACCGAGGCCAACCCTGGAAAACGCGTCGTCTGGCTTCCTCAGCGGAGCGATCTGGTCAACTACGTGGCGCGAGAAGCCCGGAGTGGTGACGTCGTGATTTCGATGGGCTGTGGCGACATCGCATCGTTCCCGTCTGAGGTACTCGATGTCTGCCGCGGTTGAGCGGGCGCTCATCGAGCTGGGAGAACTCGCCGAGCGAGACGTACCAATCGGTCCGCTGACGACCTATCGCGTCGGAGGGGCGGCCGACGTCTTCGTCAGCCTCCGATCGCGGGCTGACCTCGTTCCGCTGGCCAAGGCAGTTGCAGCATCCGGCCTCCCGGTGCTCGTCGTCGGACGTGGATCGAACCTGCTCGTTGCCGACTCTGGATTCCGAGGTATCGCCGTGTCGGCATCCGCCATCACCGACTCGATCGACATCGATGAGTCATCGGCCACAGTCACCGCTGGAAGCAGCGTCTTACTGCCGGTGCTGGCTCGCCGTACGGCGGCCGCTGGGCTCATCGGGTTCGAATGGGCAGTCGGTGTTCCCGGGTCGGTCGGCGGCGCAGTGCGGATGAACGCGGGCGGCCACGGCTCTGACATGTCTGAGGTGCTCGTCTCCGTCACGATCGCTGACATCTCAGATACCGGGGGTGACCTGACCGACGATGCCAAAGCTGGCATCGTTCGGTCCGTGAATGCAGACGCCTTGGGGCTCCGATTCCGCGGGAGCGGCCTGGTTGCGACCGAACTCGTCCTCGACGCGACGCTGCAGTTAGTGCACGGCGACCGAACAGCGGCTGAGGCCGAACTGAGCGAGATCGTGCAATGGCGCCGGGCCAACCAGCCCGGTGGGCAGAACGCAGGGTCGGTCTTCGTCAACCCGGTTCCGGGCGAAGTCACCTGTGGGGCACTGATCGAGGCCGCCGGCCTGCGCGGGCTGCGTCGCGGTACGGCCACTGTGTCCAGCAAGCACGCCAACTTCATCCAGGCCGATGAAGACGGCACAGCAAACGATGTCCGCGACCTGATGCGGCACGTCCGTACCGAGGTTGAGCGATCAAGCGGTTTCCGGCTGCGGAGCGAGATCCGTTTGATTGGTTTTGACGATGAGTTCTGAGTCGGGCAACTGCAGCTGATGTTTGGACGAAAAAAGCCTGCCGGCGAGCCCACGCCGGCCAGTGGTCGCGTCCGGCCCGACGCTTCGGTACTTGACGAACTCTCGCGTGCGTTTGGCGCCTACGGCGATGCCGATGACAACGCTGCACTGATCGACGACAGAGATGACGCCACTGCTGCCGCTGAGATCGACCCGCTCGACGCGGCGATCGAGTTTTCAATCGTCACGTCGGATGGCCCGCGGCTCGCTACCGATGCGGGGCCACCGACGCCGCTGGCAGAGCGTCGAACGATCAAGATCGGCGACGGCTTCGACGGCGCGGGGCTCGATTCCTTATCCGTCGACGAAGTTCGCGGTCGCCCGAGCAACCTCAATGTCGACCCGTCGGGCTCATCGATGTCGGCACCGACGCAGGCTCCATCATCGGCGAGAGCACCGGACAGCCGCTCCGGATCGGCCCGGGGTACTCGCTCAACAATCGCGATCGGTGGCGGGGATGACCTCCCGGATGCTGTGTATCTCGACGGTGGCGACCTGGGCAATCGATCCGAAGGAACCGTCTTCATCGACGACGACGGCACCGACGACGCAATGGCCCCCAAGGACGCCAGTCTCCGGGGAATCGAACCGCGCCTCAGGCAGCGTCGGATCACGGTCCATCGTGCGATGGGACTGCGTCGGCTGAAGTGGGTTGTCGCCGGAATTGGCGCAGCGATCGTCGCGCTCGCTGCGTTGACTTTGCTTGGATCAGGCTTGTTCGCCATCGACGACGTATCGGTCGGAGGCAACGTCTACACCGACAAGAATCGCCTCGATGCAGTCATTGAAGAACTCACGGGCACACCTGTCCTCCTCGCCGACACTGCAGCTGCCGAACTCGCACTCGAGGCCATCCCCTGGGTGGAAACGGCCCGTGTCCGGGCAAAGTGGCCGGGCACAGCGACGATTGAGATCCGTGAACGCACGCCGGTTGCAACGATGCGCGGCGCTGATGGTCGATTTCGAGTACTCGATAATGAAGGCCGTGTGCTCGACGTCATCGAAGGCCAACCGGTGGCGTTCATTCTCCTTGGTGGGCCGAACACGCTCGACCTCGCAGCCGGCGAGTTCGCGCCGATTGGACCGGCGTCAGCAGCCTCGCTGGTCACCAAGCTCACACCGACGATCCGGCCGCGTGTCCAAACGATCGACGTGACCGACGACGGGGCCGATCTGGTCATCTTCCTCACTCCGGCTGATGATGCCCTACAGACCACTCCCATTCGGGTACGATTTGGCTCGGCCATAGGCGACAGCGATCAGATCGAAAAGCTCCTTCGGCTCGAAAATCAACTCGGCGACCTGCCGGCAGGGGCGGTGACGGAGATCAACGTGGCGACCAACGAGGTCACCGTGCTGTGACGGTCCCCGCTCAAACATCCAGAACCTGGCAAGATAAACCCGACGACGCCTGGGCCCCCGATCAGCACGATCAGGATCCAGGCCGGACACATGGAAATGACACACTAATGAACGACATGATTCGCCTGACGAAGCAACTTCAAAGGATTCGCTGATGGCTGGTGCTCCACAAAATTATCTTGCGGTGATCAAGGTCATCGGTGTTGGTGGCGGTGGCGTCAATGCCGTCAACCGCATGATCGATGCTGGGCTGAAGGGCGTTGAGTTTATCGCCGTCAACACTGACGCCCAGGCGCTCTTGATGAGCGACGCCGATGTCAAGCTCGACATCGGTCGCGATCTCACTCGTGGCCTCGGCGCTGGCAGCGACCCCGAGGTGGGTCGCGCGGCAGCCGAAGCGCACAGGGAAGAAATCGAAGAAATGGTGAAGGGCTCCGACATGGTCTTCATCACCGCCGGCGAAGGTGGCGGTACCGGTACGGGTGCTGCGCCTGTCATTGCCGAGCTCGCCCGCGAAGCAGGTGCATTGACCATCGGTGTCGTCACCCGCCCGTTCTCGTTCGAGGGGCGCAAGCGTGCGGTGCAAGCTGACAACGGTGTAGGTCGCCTCAAGGAGAAGGTTGACACGCTGATCGTCATCCCGAACGATCGCCTACTCACTGTCGCAAACGACAAGACCAGCGTCCTCAACGCCTTCAAGATGGCCGACGAAGTACTGCTGCAGGGAGTGTCGGGCATCACCAGCCTCATCACCACGCCGGGTCTGATCAACACTGACTTTGCGGACGTCAAGATGATCCTCTCCAACGCTGGCTCGGCCCTCATGGGTATCGGCCAGGCGAGTGGCGACGAACGTGCTGTGTCGGCAGCGAAGGCTGCGATCTCGAGCCCGCTGCTCGAATCGGCAATCGATGGCGCACGTGGCGTGTTGCTCAACATCACGGGCCCGTCGAGCATGGGTCTGTTCGAGATGAACGCTGCCGCCGAGGTCATCCACGGCGTTGCCCACCAAGACGCCAACATCATCTTCGGTACGGTCATCGATGACGAGATGGGCGACGAAGTTCGCGTTACCGTCATTGCTGCAGGGTTCGATCGCGTCGAGAATTCCTCGTCGAATAGCGCGAGCGACGATCTCGGGTTGCGCACCTCGCCGACTCGGATCGCCGAACTTTTTGCTGACGGCACAGAGTCCGACCCGCTCGACGACGACTTTGATGTCCCCTCGTTCTTGAAGTAGTCCCAGCGATCACCACAGAAAACTGGAACTCGACGTACCAGGATCGAACCGAGCCGGCACGCGGTGGTGGCATGGGCCGTCTCCCATGGCAGAGTGACGCCATGATCCCCTGTACTGCCGCCGACGTCGCGAGCCGCCTCGCAGCGGTGCGTGGACGAGTCGAGGCAGTTGAGCGGGCGTGGACGCACGCCGTCGAGGTCGTTGCGGTCACCAAAGGATTCCCCGAGGATGCAGTCGCCGCGGCGGCCGAAGCAGGTTGCCGCTCGATCGGCGAAAACTATGCCCAAGATCTGCTGCTCAAGGAAGATGTCATCGAAGCCACAGGCGTCGATGTGCACTTCATTGGCCGCTTGCAGTCAAACAAAGTTCGTCAGCTCGCCCACCTCGTCACCGTCTGGGCCACGATCGATCGAGTATCGCTCATCGACGAGGTGGCCAAGCGAGTACCTGGAGGCAAAATCCTGCTGCAGGTGAACGCGACGGGGGAGGAGCAGAAAGGCGGATGTCGGCCGGCCGACGTGCCAGTGCTGCTCGAGCGGGCATGTGCGATGGGCCTCGACGTTCGAGGGCTGATGACCGTTGGGCCGACGGGAGGCTCGCCGGAGGTCGCTCGCCGGGCATTTCAGACGGTTCGTAGTCTTTTCGACGATTACGGTCTGGAAGTATGTTCAATGGGGATGTCGGGTGACCTCGACATTGCGATCGAATGTGGTTCGACCGAAGTTCGCATCGGGAGCGCTCTTTTCGGACAACGCCCAGCACGGTGATCTCAAAATCCATGTCGATGTGTCCGCGTCCCGACGGGGTGTGTGGGCTAACATACGCAGCAAGCAGGAGGAATGCATGACTATCTGGAAACGGACCATGGACTACCTGGGTCTCGGTCCTGACGACACATACGACGATTACGACGAGCCGGAGTCGGCACCGCGTCAACGCGGTCCGCTTGAGCCCGATCAACGTCAGCGCGGCCCAGAATCCGATCCGACCGTCGCTACTGCGCCGCCGCGCCCGAGCTTCCCTTCACGTGATTTCGACGCATCAGCAGCAGCTCGTCGTCCCCGCGTCGACAAAACCGCTCCGCGCGATTCTTCAGGCGTTCAGATTCGTCCGAACAACCAGCCTCCCCAGCAGCCAGCGCTGCGCAGCGTTCCTGGAGGGTCCATGGAACCGCACACCGTCCGCCCGCTTCGTTTCGACCAGGCGCAAGAAGTCGCCGACAAGTTTAAAGACGGCCAACCGGTCATCATGAACCTTGAGGGAACTGATCGTGGCGTCGCTCGTCGCCTGATCGACTTCGCCAGTGGCATCTGTTACGTCATGGACGGTTCGATGGAGAAGGTCGCCACTGGCGTCTACTTACTCAAGCCGCCACCGCAGCAGCGGTACGACGAATACGACGATTGAGTGCTGTCGCGACGACCGTACGCAGTGCTTGAGGGAGATCTTTCATGGACATGAATCCGCAACGCGTCAGATCCGCACAGTTCAAAACTGTCAAACGAGGTCTCGACCCCGACGAAGTGCAGTTGTTCCTCGACGCAGTCGCTGGCGAACTCGAACGGGCGCAAAACCAGTCGACAGCAATGGAAGCGCGCGCACGCGCCGCCGTTGCTCGCGTACAAGAGTTGTCCAACGACGCTGTGTCGCACACTGCTGAGAGCCTTCGATCGGCGAGCAGCGAAGGGTCTCTCGTGACTTCCGGTTCTACCGCCGCTGGGATATCGATCGACATCACTGTTGACCAGTCCGAGACGATCACCCGCACGCTGCTGCTTGCACAGCGCACGGCCGACACCGCAGTTGCCGAGGCTCGCGCTGAAGCGCAGCGCCTCCGTGAAGAAGCTGAGGCCGAAATTGCCGAAACGATCGAGTCCAGTCGTGTCGCTGCTCAAGCATTGCTGGCTGACGTCCGCGCTGAAGCTCGCAAGGCAGGTGAACGCGAAAAGGTCGAACTTGCTGGCGAGGTCGATTCACTCATGGCACGCCGTGACTTCCTTGAGTCTGACGTTGATCATATGGAACAGTTCCTCGTTGCTCAGCGCAGCCGCCTCCGCGACGCTGCGAATGAGATCATGGAGTTAACCGAGCGAGTCCCCAGTGGTCTCGGCGAGTCACGCCGCCCGCTGCTCTCGGCAGCGACCGAGGGCGTCATTGGAACAGCATCACCAGGAAACGACGACGACTCGGCCACACCGATGGAGCCCGACGATTCAGCGATGGAGATCGACAATCCGGCGACGGATGATGATCTCTGGTTGCCAGACGACGTTCTCGATACGTCGGCCGTCACCGCTGATGACGAATTATCGGCAGCGCTTACCGATGAAGGCCCGAGCCAGACCATGAAGTTTGGGTTCGAGCGCGACAACGACTGAGTCTCTGGTCGGCTCGGAAACGGGCCGCTGCCAGGGCGGAACGGGTCGATAGGGTTTCGGGGTGTCCTACCCAGAAGTCGACCCCCAACCGAACTTCCCGCAGCTTGAGGAAAAAATTCTCAGAGGCTGGGAGGCCGATAACACGTTTCAGGCGTCGATTGATCAGCGTGATCCTGGAACGAACGGCGACAACGAGTTCGTGTTCTACGACGGCCCACCGTTTGCCAACGGTTTGCCGCACTATGGACACTTGCTGACCGGCTACGTCAAAGACGCCATCCCGCGCTATCAGACGATGCGGGGTAAACGTGTCGAGCGGCGCTTCGGCTGGGACTGTCACGGCCTGCCAGCTGAGGTCAAGGCCGAACAGGAGCTTGGTATCTCCGGACACCCAGAAATCGCTGCGTTCGGCATCGACAAGTTCAACGAGGCGTGTCGCTCGAGCGTCCTACAGTTCACAAACGATTGGGAAGAATACGTTGGCCGTCAGGCCCGCTGGGTCGACTTCGAAAACGACTACAAGACGCTTGACCTCTCGTACATGGAGAGCGTCATGTGGGCGTTTAAGACGCTCCACGACAAGGGCCTCATCTACGAAGGCTTCCGAGTTTTGGCGTACTGCTGGCGTTGTGAAACACCGCTTTCCAACACCGAAACCCGGATGGACGACACGTACAAGGACCGACAGGACCCTGCCGTTACCGTGGCCTTCACGCTCGACAGCGGCGAGAAGATGGTCGCCTGGACCACCACACCGTGGACGCTGCCGTCGAACCTGGCGCTCGCGGTCGGTCCCGACATTGACTATGCGGTGCTCGAACAAGACGGCCAGCGGTACATCATCGCCGACGCCTTGGTCGACAACCACGCGGCCGAGTTCGGCGCGGCCCAACGCGTCGCCACACTCAAGGGCACTGATCTCGTTGGCCGTCGTTACACGCCGATCTTCGACTACTTCACCGACACCGAACTGCACGGCACGGAGAACGCCTGGCAGGTATTGGGGGCCGACTTCGTCTCGACCGAAGACGGCACCGGCATCGTGCACATGGCGCCTGGCTTCGGCGAAGACGACCAAATCGCCTGCAACGAGGCAGGCATCCCCACGCTGTGCCCGATGGACGAGCACGGCTGTTACACGGCAGAAATCGCCGATCATGTCGGCACACACGTGTTGGACGCCAACAAGCAGATCATCGTGGACTTGAAGGCTCGCGGCCCGCTCGCCGACGGCGGTGTGCTGGTGCGCCACGCCACGTATGACCACTCGTATCCGCACTGCTGGCGCTGCGCCGAGCCGCTTGTCTATCGCGCCATCTCGTCATGGTTTGTCGAGGTCACCGCATTCCGCGATCGCATGGTTGAACTGAACCAGGACATCACCTGGCAGCCGGCGCACATCAAGGAAGGCAGCTTCGGCAAGTGGATCGAGAATGCCCGTGACTGGGCGATCAGTCGCAACCGATTCTGGGGGTCACCGATCCCGGTGTGGAAATCCGATAACCCGGATTTCCCACGCCTCGACGTCTACGGGTCGCTTGCTGAACTGGAAACCGATTTTGCAGATTGTCTCGGGGGAGCGGCTGTGACCGACCTCCACCGACCAGAGGTCGACGATCTCGTGCGCCCGAATCCCGACGACCCGTCAGGGATGTCGATGATGCGCCGGGTGCCTGAGGTGCTCGACTGCTGGTTTGAGTCGGGGTCGATGCCGTTCGCTCAGGTGCACTATCCGTTCGAGAACCAGGACTGGTTCGAGAACCACTATCCCGGTGACTTCATTGTTGAGTACATCGGCCAAACTCGCGGCTGGTTCTACACCCTGCATGTGCTGGCCACAGCCCTGTTCGACCGGCCCGCATTCTCCAACTGTGTCAGCCACGGCATCGTGCTCGGCAACGACGGAGCAAAGATGTCGAAGTCGCTGAACAACTATCCCGACCCCCGGGAGATGTTCGACACACACGGGGCTGACGCCATGCGCTGGCACTTGCTCAGCTCGGCAATCCTGCGGGGTGGCGATGGCATGGTGACGGAGAACGGAATGCGCGAAACGGTGCGCCACGTGCTCCTGCCGCTCTGGAACTCCTGGTACTTCCTGACCTTGTACGCCAATGCCGCCGGCTATCAGGGCCGATTCAGGACCGACTCGACTCACGTACTCGACCAGTATGTGTTGGCCAAGACGCGCGACCTAGTGGTCGACACCACTGCGTCGCTCGATGCCTACGACCTGTTCGCTGCGTGCCAGCACGTGCGGGACTATCTCGACGTTTTGACCAACTGGTATGTGCGCCGTAGCCGGAGCCGTTTCTGGGAGGGCGATGACGAGGCAATTGACACCATGCACACGGTGTTGTCGATCCTCGTCCGTGTGACGGCTCCGATGCTGCCGTTCATCTCTGAGGCCATCCACGCGGGCATGAGCGACGGAGCAGTCGACACGGCCCGCTCGGTCCACCTACACGACTGGCCGTCTGCTGACGAACTCCCTGCCAACGACGACCTTGTTGCCTCGATGGATCTCGTCCGCGATGTCTGCTCGTCTACGCTCTCGGTCCGCAAGGCGCACAAGCGTCGCGTGCGGCTCCCGCTCAACTCGTTGACCGTGGCGACTCCCGACGCGGCCCGACTCGCTGATTTCACCTCGCTGATCTCCGATGAGGTCAACGTGCGCCACGTCGTATTGACTGACGATGTCGCGTCCGTTGCAACCGAGCAGTTGCAACTCGTCCCTCAGACCCTTGGCCCGCGACTCGGCAAGAACGTCCAGAATGTCATCAAGGCGCACAAGTCGGGCGACTGGTCGAGCACCGACGGGCCAGAGGGTCTCCTCGTGGTCGTCGGTGGCGTGGAGTTGATGGAGGGGGAGTACACCCTCGCCCTCGTCGCAGGTGACGACCTTGGTGAAGGACAGGCCAGTGCAGGGCTGAGTAAGTCGGTTGGAGTGATTGCCCTCGACATCGAGGTGACCGAAGAACTCGAAATTGAGGGCCGTGCCCGCGACCTGGTACGGCTGGTGCAGCAGGCTCGCCGCGACGCTGATCTCAAGGTGTCGGACCGGATCGACCTCACGATCGTCGCTCCGCAGATGTGGATCGACGCGGTTTCAGAGCACGAAGCACTGATCAGCGGCGAGACACTTGCCACGTCAGTGACCACGGACCTGAGTGTCGACGAAAAGAGCGACCCTTCGATCAGCGTGGTACGCGCAGTTGAACGCTGAAAAAGTGACGGTGTGTCGTTGTGATGATCGTCGCAATCGCCCACCTACGCAGGTAGAGTCCGGCGCTCAATAACGTCACAAGGAGCGCTCATGTCCGCACCGAAATCGTCGAAATCCGCCAAAAAGTCTGTTGCCAAGAAGTCGGCAGCAAAGAAGGTGGATGTGAAGAAGCCTGTGACCAAGCAGGTGGTAGCACGCAAGGCAGTGAAAAAGGCCACTGTCGCAAAGACGGCTGCCAAGAAGGCGGTTGCCAAGAAGGCGGTTGCCAAGAAGGCGGTTGCCAAGAAG
>CALCXK010000007.1 GCA_937905835.1 uncultured Ilumatobacter sp.
GACTTCGACGCGGCGATCGACGCCGGGGCGAAGATTCTTAAGCTGCACTGTTCGGCCACGAAGCATTTCTGCAGGCGGTCACGCTCCTTGACGAACAGCCGAACGTCGTTGCCGACCTGACGCCGGTGACGGGCAGCCCGGTTCCCCTGACCGTCGAGATCGCCGAGCGGTTGAGCGACCGCATCATCTTCGGGACCGATGCCCCAAACACCAGAAAGACCGCCGGCGAGTTGTTAGCCGGGCTCCGCACCCTCGGAATCACCGACGCAACGCTCGACAAGATCCTCTCAACCAACGCTCGAGCGCTCACCGCCTGACTCCACACCGCCGAAGTGGGAGACGGTGTGAGAAACGTTTGCTCCCGAGGGCGAGATGGCCGTCGTCATCAAGCAGCCCATCGACTCGCCGGCCGATGGGGGCAGTTGGCCAACCGTGATGATCATGATCGACGCGCCGATCCAGCGCGATCGATCGCAATGCACTAGCGCTTCGTCGATGCCACCGTCGCGATGTCCAACGTCGCTGTCGACATCTGGCCGGGGGCGCCGACCACGGGCTTACCTAGCCCGGCTACGCGACCTCACCACCACAGCTCCGTTTGCCAGAGTTGCGTTTGGGGTCAGGCCCCTTTCGCACTTCGGCAACTATTCGGAGAAGCTGACAAGGACCGCAGCCTTGGTGTAGCCGTGACCTTGGACGTCGACGCCCACGCCCATTTCGGTGACCCAGCAGACAAGTGCCATCAGGCGTTCGGGTCAACGACAATGCGACCGCGCACCTGGCCAGCCATAATCGCTTCAGCCTGATTCGGCAGTGCGCTCATAGGAACGACTTCGGTCATCGCGTCGAGTCGCTCGGACGGGAGGTCGGTCAGCAGTCGGGCCCAGGCAGCCTCGCGCGCCTCGACCGGCGCCATCACGGAGTCGATGCCCTGGAGGCGAACGCCGCGGAGAATGAACGGCATCACGGTGCTCGGCAAGTCGACGCCGCCGGCAAGGCCGCAGGCCGTGACGACGCCCTGATACTTGGTTTGCGCGATGACCTTGGCGAGCATCGTCGAACCAACGGTGTCGACCGCTCCAGCAAAATTCTCGGCCTCGAGGGGCTTTGGTGTTTCGCTCATCTCTTCGCGAGTGAGGAAGCTCGTCGCGCCGAGCGAACGGAGATAGTCGTGCTGCTCGGGGCGGCCCGTGACTGCGGTAACTTTGTAGCCGAGGTTGGCAAGGATCGCTACGGCGACACTGCCGACACCACCTGCTGCACCGGTGACGACGACCGGGCCATCGGTCGGCGTTACTCCGCCGTCTTCGAGGCCCAGCACGCACATCATTGCCGTGAGGCCTGCGGTACCGATGCCCATGGCCTGCATAGCACTCATGCCGACCGGGCGGCGGACGAGCCAGCCAGCCTTGACCTTCTGGCGTTGCGAGTAGCCGCCCCAATAGCGCTCACCGACAGCCCAGCCGGTGAGGATCACTTCGTCGCCCGATGCGAACTTCGGCGATTCTGACGAGATGACCGTTCCGGAGAAATCGATGCCTGGGACCATCGGATACGACCGCAGGATCCGACCCTTGCCCGTCAGCGCCATGCCGTCCTTGTAATTGAGCGACGAGAAGTCAATCTGCACGATCACGTCGCCGGCGTCGTAGTCGGGCAAGTCAGCGTCGGTCAGCTGCTCAATCGACGCTGACGCCGACTTCGGGTTGCCCTCTTCGGCTTCGCGTACGACGAGTGCATTAAACGTGCCGTTGGGGTTCTCGATCATGGTGCTCATCGTTGCAGCTCGCGACGGTTCGGATCGAATGCGACCGGGGCCTCTCCCGAGGCGGTCGGTCAGAAGGCGCTGCCACCTTTGTAACGACCTTCGGGAATCAGGAGACCGCGTACGAGGGCGGCCATCGGGTCGTCGGCCTGGGTGACTCGATCGGCAACTGCCTGCAACGTGTCGCCGAGTGCGGTCCCACCAAAGATCCAGTCGTTCAGCGCGTCGTGATTCGGTGCCGCCGAGCCAGGCTGGGCCGCAATGGCCTCGTGGTAAAAGGTCCGTAGATCATCGGCGAGGTGGCGAACGAGGAGCGGCATGTCGAAGGCCCATTCGATGTCGTCGGCCCCAGCCAAATCGGGCAGGTCCGTGATCGACTCAGCATCGACGATCGAGGCCAGCGCTCGAGCAACGTCGTCGATCTGGTCCCAAGTTCAATGGGCAGGCCCACTGCCCCGGGCCAGCTTCTTCGGGGAGCGGCCCGTCGTAGTCGGCAATCGTTGGCTCAGTGGCCGTGACGAGAACGCGTCGCGCATCACCCGTTTCTGGAAGTCCGGATCTTCAGCCGAACCGAGTGGCCAACCTAGGGCGAACGGTACCCAGAGCGCCCGAGTCGGGCCAACGGCTTCGCTCTGTTCCCGTACCAGGCTGATCGATGTGCATGCCACGCCGGCCCGCTCGATGAAGCTGCTGAGGGCGCCAACTGCGCCCATGAACGAGTAGTGCCACTTGCTGACACCACCGATCTCGCCGACGTCTGCCATCTCACGCAGCCGCTCCGCCGGAAACGAGATGTTCGGGTCTTGCTGGAACGCGCTGCGGTCGAAGTTGGTGCTCACGTGGCTCAAGACCACGTCGCCCCATTAGACGAAGAGGATCTCACAACCGGTGCCCGCGAGGAGCAGATCGACGGTCGCCCGATCGGCATCGGCGAGTGCCGAATACTGCTCGCGTAGCCACACCAAACATTTTCCCTGATACCCAAACGGGCTCTGGGAGTATGTCTGGCCATCGATCGTGCACACCATCTCGTCGGCGCCCGATCGCAGCGCTGCAGCATTGGCGACCATGAACGGGGCATAGGTCCGACCGGCTTCTTCAAGCAGGCGGCGCACAGTGGGTGCCAACGCGTCGGTTGCATCCCAACCACCTTGCTCGTCGGCAACAGGCCACGACGACAAGTCGTCAACGCGCTCAATCCAGTTCACTGCTCGGGGTGCCCGGGCCGTCGCCAAGGCCGTCGACGTCGGATCCCACCACAACATCGGCTTGAGTTGGCCGTACAGCGCCATGTCAGATCGCGCCGGCCGCTCACCGAGCATGAACGGTTGGTGCGCCAAATGTTCCTGCAAAATCTCGAGGAGCCGCTCGAACGAGCCTTCAAGGACGGGCTGGTTCTGATCGGTCGATCCAACGAGTGCTCGACGGCCGACCTGGCGCTCGATAATGAAGTCGTGCGCTTTGGCAAGCTGCTCGTCAGGAGCCTGCAGGTTCTGATCGAGCGGCAGCAGCAGGCCCGCTTTTTCGATGTCTGCGTCGTAGGTCCACCGGTAGTGGTACATCGCCTTGGTCACCCATTCGTCGGCGAAGTCCTCAAGCAGAAAGTCGATGAACGCAAGGGCACCATCCGTCGGCACGAGACTGCGCTGCGCGTGATCGGCCTCGAGCCGGGCGATCTGCGGCGACGAGTCGACGAGCGTCTCAGAGTATGCGCCGTCGTCGCCCGCAAAGATCAGTACCGGGATGATCGGCACCGACCCAGGCGGGAATGTGTCGAGCGCTGAGCCCTTCAGTACCCATCGAAACGGGATGTGCCGGTAACGCAGCACTGCGCGCATCTTGAGGCTGTACGGCGAGCTATACGCCCCGCGAATAACGATCGGCTGCTCCGACGAGGTCGTCGTGCCTGCCAGCAGCGGATGCTGCGGACTCATGATTCGATCGATGCTTCGAGTTCATTGAGACGGGCGCGAACGATCATCGTGTACGTGTCGGCAATGGCGGCTTCGCGGTGATCCTTCTGCGCTTCGAGGCGGGCTGGGTCCATGACGACGGCCATGAACGCTGCCTTGCTCGGGAACTCGTTGAAGCGAACCTGATGCCATGCCCGACCGTCGCCAATGATCGTGTCTTCGACGGCGAACCAGCCACTGATCCGAACACCGTGACCGAGCGCCACCTTGGCAGCCTCGGTCGAATACTGCTCCATCTGGTCGGGCGTCTTGTTGGCCGCCGATGTGCCTTGCGGGTTGTCATGGAAGCGCAAGACATGGACGACCACGACCGGACCGTCGTCATCGGTCGGCGGGTGGGGTACGTCAGCCCAGTCGGCCTGCTCGAACCCTTCCGGGGGGGTCGGCATCTCCATGGGTTGCGTGCCAATCACGATGGTCGACTCCATCCCAGCGTCCTTGTGGTGATGCGACTTTTGGAAACTCGGGAGCGACTGCATGTCGATGAATGCCTTGCGCGTCGGGTACTTCACGACGCCGATGCGGTCCCACGTGGTTGCGTCACCCAGCAGTTGCTGATCGACGTCACCGAAGAACACCGGTGCAGCACCGACAGCGGCGAGTGAATCGAGCGGCGAGTAGGCGTCATCGGCATCACGCCCGCTGATCGCTGACTCGCGGCCATCGGCGTAGTCGGCGACCTCGCGGTACTTCATCAGGTTGACCATCCACACCGGACCGTCATCTTCGGGCAACATCATCGCCATCGACATTGCGTATTCCACGTTCGGCGTCCCGTAGCGAACCGTGTTACTCATGAGCTACTCGCTTTCTCACCGGTGTCGGAAACTTCCGTGGGTGCTGTGGTTGATGGAGACATCTGTGCGACGAGGAGTTGCATCATTTCGCGAGCCACCATCGGGCCGGCGTTCTGGTTCTGGCCGGTGACGATGTTGCCGTCAACGACCCAGTGATTGGCGAGCGGGTCGCGTCGCCTGGTCTGGCTCTCGAAGGCAGCGCCAGCACCGCGCAGTTCGCGCTCTGGATGATGTGGCGTCGACTGGATGCCGAGTTCCTTCACCTGCTTGTCGGTGACTGCCGAGATTTTGCGGCCGTCGACGAGCGGGCTGCCATCGGCCGCCTTCGCGTTGAGGAGGCCGAGCGGCCCGTGGCACACTCCGCCCATCACCAATCCGGCGGCATTGGCCTCAGTCATCTTCTCGCCCAGCGCTGCGGAGAAGCCGAAGTCGAAGGCGGCACCCCAGCCGCCCGCGAGGAACACGACGTCATAGTCGTCCATGTCGAGATCAGCGATGGCGAGCGATGTGGTGACCTTGGCCTTGAAGTCGTCGTCAGCGAGGAAGCGGTCGTCGTCGGCGCATCGAATGACCGGCTTGATCGACTGTGGGTCGACCGGAACGACGCCACCAAGCGGGCTCGCCACGTCGACCGCCATGCCGGCATCGAGGAAGGCGTAGTACGGGACGGTCATCTCGCTGGCGAACACGCCGGTCGGCTTGCCGATGTCCATCACGGCGGTGTTCGTCGCAACGATCAATGCACGCTTGCCGGCGAGATCGAAGGTGGTGGCATCCAGATCTTCCGGGTGCAGACCAGCGCGCTGCAGGACCTTGCGGAGTAGACGGGCGGGTGGGGGTGCTTTCTTCATGGGGGCTCCAGCGGTGGGTTGGCGTGACGCATACGGCCACGGAGTGTTGCGCTCGGGCACAGCCCGGGCACGTTCGGTTTGCAATGCGGTTCGCATCTGCGCAAACACGTCAGATACTGATTCGTCGTTCCAACGATTGGCTGCTTCGATCGGGTCAGCGTCAAGGTCGTACAACTCCCACTGGTCGGGAAGCGTGGCCGTCCGGTACTCGTTACCGGCCGGGCCGGACGCGGCAAGGTGCCGGACGCCGGGTTCAGTCCACGTGTCGGGGTCGTCGAACGTGCGCACGAGCTTCCACAAGTTCCCGGCGCCATCGACATCGGCGGGAACGCGCAGCACAAGCCCCTCAAAGTTGGACACAACATGTGCAGGAACCTGGATGCGCAACGGCGCCGGCAGGTTGGTGGTCCGGCCGAGTCGACGGGCGAGCCCAGACGCTCCTGAGTCACCCTCGAGCATGTTGTCGCGGGTCATCAAGTAGACCGCCCGATCAGGGTCGGCGGTGTCGGGTGCGTCGACCACCGGCATCAGGTTTCGGCCCGGCAGCGGATGGACCTCGCTGAAGTCGGACTGCAAGACGTTGGCGGCAATCGCCTCATCAATACCTGCCGCTGCAAGGAGGGTCGGGACAATGTCGACGTGAGAAGTCGGCGCGCCTTCGATCGACGTGCCGGTGGTCGGGTTGGCGCCAACTCGAGCGATCGAAAAGGGCACGCGGGTTGCCTCGTCGTAGAGGGTGAACCACTTTTGGTGCAGGCCGCCATGGGCGCCGAGAAGATCGCCGTGGTCGGAGGTGCGCACGATGACGCTGTCGTTGCCGCCCTGATCGACCGAGGCGGTGACCGCACGACGAACCTGATCAATGGGGCCGTCGACCTCGGCATGCAATCGGTAGTACAGGTCGCGATATTCCTGCGCCTTCTTCGAATAGGTCGCTGCGACTGCGCGGATCGGCCCGTAGCCCGACGGGTAGGTCTCGCGGTACGCGATCTGGGCCGCGGGCTTACTTGCAAGATCCTCGTTGGCCGTCGGCGCTTCCGGCACGTGCGGTGGGTCAAGTGGGCCAGCATTGAGCGGGTTGCCACGTCGCGCCCACGCAGGGAAGAGCACGATGTCATGCGGGTTGACGAAGCTCGCCACCAGCAGGAACGGACGTTGTGCATCGGCGTCACCGGCGCCACGTCGGGCGTAGCGATCTTCGAGCCAGCTGACGACCCGGGCGGCGATCAGGGGGTCGCGTCGAACCCCACTGTCGGCGAGGTCGCCACCGTGTGGTTCGGGGCCGATCCACCCGTCGAAACCAAACGCGTTGAGCGGATTAGCGGCGCGGTACTGCTCGACAGCCGCTGCATCAACATTGCCCTCGCCGTCGTTGGTCTCGACCCGGCTGCCATCGTTCGCCCCACCAACATGGTGCAGGTCGGCATGGCTGACGTGCCACTTGCCGTCGTAGTGCGTGTCGTAACCAGCGGCACGGAACCAGTTGCCGAGCGTTGGCACTTCGCCCTCGGGAAGCCAGCGAAGCCGGGAATCGTCGGCCATCTTGCCGAACCCATCCGTCTGCGTGACGCCGTGGACATCGGGGTACTGGCCGGTGAAGATCGTTGGGCGGCTGGGCACGCAGGCCAACGATCCGGTGTAGTGCCTGTTGAAGTTCACGGCATTGTCATCAAACCACCGGCGACCGCTGAGGGTGTCGCGCCTCCAGGCAAGTACGTCATCCGACTCGTAGGGCGGGATGGCCCGTTCTTCGTCGGTCATGATGATGATCACGTCGGGGCGCGTCATGCGTGCTGCTCCTGTCCGGGCTGTTCAGGTGATGCGGAGAAATGTTTCGCCAGGCCAGCGAGCATCTCGTCGGATGCCTGACCGAGCTTGCGGCCGACGGCCTTGGCGATGGCCTGCTGCGGCGGCCGTGGCCCGGCATCGATCTCGGTGGTGAGCGTGGCAGTGGTGGCATCACCGTGTGATTCGATTGACCATTGGTTCGTGACCGACCGGACAATCGGTGGCAGGCCCGTGATGGCGTATCGCAGCGCGACCCCGGGCTCCCAGTGTTCGACTGTTTCGACGACCGTGGTCCGACCCGTCTGGATGCGTCGGACCATGCCAACACCTTCGGTCTGGTCCGACATCAGGCATGAGTGGTCGACATTCGGCGCCCATTGGCTGATTGCGGCGAAGTCGGCAAGCACCGCCCACACTGCATCAACCGAGGCGGGAATCGTCGTTGACTTCATCACTGTCGCCATGGCGACCTCCCTACGGGGGTAGCGCTCAGCTGCGTCACGGTCTGCTGCGTCACGGTTATCGGGCCACTCGAGTTCGTGCTGCGGGCATCCAGTTGGCT
>CALCXK010000008.1 GCA_937905835.1 uncultured Ilumatobacter sp.
ATGTTGATCCTGGAGAACGTCCGACTGACGTAGTTCGGGGAGGTCATCACCCTGACGCCTCGCATGGCAGAGTGGGCCGGTTCATCTTTTCCGATTCGGATGAGGCGGACCGGCCCGTCTCGTTGGGCAGTGTTGCTCGACGTGGCGGAATCCGAAAATGGCACACACATTGAGTGCACGGCCTGAGGTGAAGAAGTGGCAAATTCAACAGGCAAGAAGAACGTGATAGGTCCCTCAGCGCTACGACCGCATGGTGCTTTTGACGTCGTTGGCCTGGGTGAGTCGATGCTGAGTCTGTCTCGCGACCCCGAGACAGCTGGGTTTTCATCGGACATCGCCGGAGCTGAGTCCAATGTGGCCCGGAACTGTGCCGCGCTCGGTCTGCGAAGCAGCTGGATCAGTCGGCTCGGCACAGGAGTCGCGGGACCACTGGTGCATGACGTCATTGCAGGCGAAGGTGTCGACACATCGAACGTCAACTTCTCCGAAGATGCGCCGACGGGAGTGATGCTCAAAGGCCCGCCAGCAATGCAGCCCAGGGTGCAGTACTACCGACGCTTCTCGGCGGCATCGCAGATGTCACCCAGGAATGTCGACATCCCGACGTGTCTCGACACCATTGTTCTTCATCTGACCGGCATCACGTTGGCGTTGTCAGAGAGCTGCCGCGAACTCATGATCCGGCTGCTTGACGAACCGGCGAGTGCACTTCGTTCTTTCGATCTCAACTGGCGCCCGGCATTGTGGCCGTCGCCGATACCTGGCGAGTTCTTGGCTGACATGGCCAATCGCGCGGACATCGTCTTTGTCGGCTTGGACGAAGCCGAAGCCGTCTGGGGATTATCGACACCCACCGATGTCCGCGCGATGCTCAACCGGCCGAGATACCTCGTGGTCAAGAACGGGGCCAATGGAGTCCATACGTTTGTTGACGGCACCGATCGATTCGAACCGGCGCTGCGCGGTACGGTCATTGATCCGATCGGTGCGGGCGATGCCTTCGCAGCTGGGTTCCTGTACGGAATCGTGAAGCATCCTGACGATCTTCAACGCTGTTCACGACTGGGCCACATCGTCGCCATGAGCGCGGTGTCGAGCCCCAATGATGTGGGACAGGTGCCGGATTGGTCGGCGATAGGTCAGATGCTGAGTATGGGGGAGCGGGAGTGGGCCTCGCTGATCTACCC
The DNA here is from genome assembly GCA_937905835.1 of uncultured Ilumatobacter sp. GTDB lineage: Bacteria > Actinomycetota > Acidimicrobiia > Acidimicrobiales > Ilumatobacteraceae > Ilumatobacter_A. The sequence goes on from CALCXK010000008.1 coordinate 1,188, forward strand.
CGGTCCGTCTCTGCCCAGTGGTTGAAGCGCTCGCAACCGGCGCTGGCTCAGGGTGTGCGGCCGTTGGTCCAGCGTCGAAGGGCCTCGAGTCCTGACGGCTGTGTGAGTTCTCCACCGATACCGACGGCGAGCGCTCCCGCTGCCATATAGGATTGGGCGTTGTCGAAGCTCACCCCACCTGTTGGCACGAACTTCATCGTCGGAAACGGTCCACTGAGGGCCCGAATGTATGCAGGGCCACCGAGCTGCGCAGCGGGAAACAGCTTCACCGCTGTCAGCCCCAGAGCGACTGCGTGCTGGACCTCCGTAGGGGTTGCGACGCCGGGGAGCATCGGCACGCCGCCGTCGCGGGCAGCGCTGATCACGTCTACGGAGAACCCGGGAGAAACGAGGAAATCGGCTCCGTCCTCGATCGCCTGGTGTGCGAGCGGAGCCGAGATGATTGATCCGGCGCCGATCATATGGGGCCCATCCGGCCACTCGCGGACCGTCTGACGGAGGGCCTCTAGGCCCCGCTGGTCTTGGATCGTGACTTCGATCACGCCGACGCCGAGTGATCGCAACTCGAGTGCCAGCGCGGTTGTAGCGTCGGGCGTCAAGCCTCGAAGAATCGCGACCAACGAAGCATTGCCAAGTTCGCGCTCGAAAGCTTCTTGAACGGCGTTGGGGTCGCCGCCGCTGCCTTTATTGTGGCCTTCTTCGTTGCTCGGCATCTCAATCATTCGCCCTCTCCCTCCGGTGTAGTGTAGTGAGATCGTGACGATGTAAAGAGTTTCAAGGCTGCACATGCAACGTGGGGACAACAGAGATGATTGAACTGGCGATCCGCGATGGTCTGGTCGCCGATGGCACGGACAGCGCACCCCGGCTGGCCGATGTCGGGATATCTGGCGGCGAGATCGTGGAAGTTGGCGACGTTGGTGCTGCCAACCTGAACCTCGATGCGGCAGGGCTCGTGGTGGCCCCCGGCTTCGTGGACGCTCACACCCATGACGACATGCAACTCAGGCGCGATCCGTTTAATCGCGAGAAACTCCTGCAGGGTGTCACCACCGTCATTTGTGGCAACTGCGGCTTCAGCGCCTTCCCACATCGCCCAGGGCATACGTCGCCGGATCTGCTGTCGACCGACGGCCCGTGGGAATCGTTTGGCAGTTATGCGCAGGCACTTCGGGCCCAAGGGATCGGTCCGAACATGGCTACGTTCGTCGGCCACAACACGGCGAGCCGACATATCGATCCGCGCGTTGATCGTCGACCGGATCGTCGGCATCGAACACAGATCGTCGATCAGATACGGCGATCAGTCGAGGAGGGGGCGCTTGGGGTTTCGAGCGGGTTGATCTACGAACCTGGCCGATTCTCCGTCATCGAGGATCTGATCGAGATCGCAACCGCGGCAGCCGAGCATGGCGGGCTGTACTGCAGCCATGTGCGTGACGAGGGAGCAGGTCTGCTCGACTCGATCGACGAGGCATTGACGATTGCTCATGAGTCTGGGGCAGGATTGCAACTCTCACATCTCAAGACGGTCGGTCGCGGGAACTGGGGCCTGGTGAAAACCGCCCTCGACAGGATCGATGCCGCTCACCAAGGGGGCCTCGACATCGGCTTCGACGTGTACCCCTACACGGCGGGCTCAGGCCCGTTCGAACAGTACTTCGACTCCGATAATGTCGACATTGCCCGACTCGAGTTCGTGCAGATCGTCCACTGCCCGGACTTCCCCCAATTTGAGGGTCTCCGGGTGCCTGCGATCGCGGCGGCAGAGGGCCGCAGCACGGAAGATGTGACGCGCCAGATCATCGCTGGTCTGCGGGCGACCGAGACAGTGTGTGTGATCTTCGAAATCGATGAGAACGAGATGCGTTCTGTGCTTGCGCATCCGAGGGCTATGATCGGCAGTGACGGAATCCCCCAAGACGGCGGTGTTCCGCACCCTCGACTGATCGGAGCCTTCCCGCGGGTTTTGGGCCAGTACGGGCGCGACGAGGGTCTGTTCGATCTGTCAGCTGCTGTCATGAAGATGACGTCGATTCCGGCCCGTCGATTTGGGCTCACTGGCCGAGGTTGCATACGGCCTGGCTACTCGGCGGACATCACAATATTCGACCACTCGACGGTCAAGGATCGCGCCACCTACCAGGAACGAAATTCGCCGGAGGGGATCCAATGGGTACTCGTGAACGGCAAGATCGCCGTCACCCCTGAGGGGCTCGGGAGCGTTCTCGCCGGTCAGGTTCTCACCCGGGCCCCCAACGACAACTGATCTCGACGTCGTGGCTGACACAAGGGGTCACCAAACTGACCAACCGCCGTCGACGATCAGATTGTGCCCCGTGATGAATCGCCCGGCATCGCTCGCCAACAGCACGACCGCTCCGGCAAGATCGCCTGGTTCACCGATGATGCCGAGAGGATTGCCTCGGCGGCCGCGTTCGACGAAGCCAGGGTTGGCTGTGTCCTTCGGGATGAAGCCGGGACTGATGCAGTTGGCGCGGATCCCAAGCGGCCCCAGCTCTGCGGCCAGATTGCGAGTCAGGCCGATGATGCCCGCCTTCGCCGATTGATAGGCAGGGCCCGAGCGATAGGTCAGATCGAGCCCGGCATACAGCCGTGGGTCTGACGCCACCGATCCCTGCATTGACGAGATCGTGACGATCGACCCACCGATCCGAGCATCGCGCATGGAACGCGCCGCTGCCTGGGCGCACGAGAATGTGCCCACGAGATGCGAATTGAGCGTGTCCACGAAGGTCTGCACCGGCTGGTCCGGGGGAAACGTGTCCTCGGCTGAGGCGCCGGCATTGCAGACCATGATCGACAGGTCTCCTAGCTCAGCTGCGACTTCGGTGACGATCTGGTCGACGTGATCAGAATTGGTGATGTCTAGGACTCGCGAGACCACGCCGAGCCCATCGGCGTTCAGTTCGGCGACCGCGTCGGCGAGGATCTCGGGGCGACGTCCGACGATGCAGACACGAGCACCCTGGGTGGCGAGCGCCCTGGTCATGGCAGTGCCGAGGTGTGTACCGCCTCCCGTGACGATTGCGCCGCGACCCGACAGATCGAACACGTTCGGGGTCGGGTTCAGCCGCGCCACGACGTGAGCGCCTCCATCGGGAAGCACGGTCGGGGAATTCGCTGCCACGGTAGGGCGGCGATGTCGGATTGTGTCGGCCCGGGCGTAGCAGCTCGAATCATTATCGAGGTGAGTGGCGCCATGTACTGGAAGTTGGATGCCGTCTTCATGACGATCATCTGGAAGTCGGCGGGCTCGATCCCGACGTGGCGGTAGACCGCCGGGTGGATCCCGGCGACCCCGGCGTACTCGGTCACGAGCAAGGTGACGGGGCCGACCTCGAAGGCCACCGTGTGCCCCATGTCGATCTCCGTCTCGGCGTGATCGGTCAGTTCGAGGACTCCGCCGGCGATGGCTCGTACGACGCCGGTCACCGTGAGCGGGCTGAAGAACGGCGCCGAGCGGCCACCCAACTCCAGGGTCACCGTCGCTCCCTCGCCGGCCTGCACCAACCGGCTGGCAGAGACCGGATCGATCATCGGAATCAATGCCCGTCCGCGAATACCGAGCCGCAGGATCGCCTCCAGCAGGACTGTGCTGTCGCCTCCCGATCCGCCCAGCACCGAGTCGCCTGTGTCGCTGAGGATGACGAGTCCGTCGGCCTGGTCGGCGGCGACGACGGCTTGGTCGACGGGCACACTCTCAGTGCGCTGGAACTCGTTCCTCATCGACCACGCCAGTTCAGCCAACTCCTCGGCGAAGGTCTCGGCCAATTCCTGATCGTCGTCGGTCACCACAATCATCGCCCACCCACCTTCGTCGGCATCGAGCCAGCACTGCATCGGGAATGGCGACACGGTCAACACACGCGGATCGTTCTCCATCTGGCGTGCCCGGTCAAACAAGATCTTCATCGGCCCACCCGAGGTGAGGTACTGCTCTTGATGGGTGAGCATCCGCAGTTTGCGCCAAGCCGTCGTCGGCGCGATCTTCCCGGCGAAGAGTTGCACGGCATGCTCCGTCAGCGCCTGCGCCGTCTCGAACTGATCGTGGGGTTGGGTGCGGAATCCGACGATGATGTCGCAGTGGTCGATCATCTCCTGGGTCACGTTGGCGTGGTGGTCGAGCATCATCGCCACCGGCAATGACGGCCCGACGACCTTACGGGCCGTCCTCAGTAGTGCACCCTCGACGTCATCGATTTCCTCCGCCGCCGCTGCCCCGTGCAACAACATCACGAGTCCGTCAAGCTTGCCGGCCTGCTGGAGCCCGACACGTACCTTGTCGTCGAAGAAGCGGAAGGCGTCGGCTGACAACCGACCTCCTGATCGGGCCGCACCGCGCACGATTGAAACGGTCTCCACCTCGACTCCTGAAGCCCGAACCCCGGCGAGATAGCCGCCGACCAGGCCGGCCGAGGGCAACCGCTCGAGGATCTCGTCACCCTCGTAGATGCCAAATGACTCGAAGTCGGCGAGTGTTGTCAGCGTCGGGTTGAAGCTGCTCGTTTCCTGGGTGACCTGGACCAGTCCGATACGCATGTGTTCCCGTCGATTTGGTGGTTTTGGAGTGCCGCGTCGAGCACGGTTGAGGCAGCGTGGGCTGGCCGACGGCCGTGCCAGCCGGTGCGGCTTACCCTAGTTGTAATCGGTCGGGACGTTGGTCACGGTTTGACGTAGGCAAGAAGTCTGGGGTTGTTGGATCCGGACGGGCCGGGATCGTGGACGCATCCGCATCTGTCGCGCATGCTCTACGCCGACGGCAAAGTCCTCGCGCCGTTGTTCCGCGCGCGGCCCGGTGATACTCGGCTCAACAAGACCACGGGTGAGCTGCGCCTGTTGCGTGCCGAGCCTGATGCCGGGTTGCATTTCGAGGGGACGGGCGAGACGGCCTGGGGCACGAAGTGGGTGCTGGTTGCGGTGCGTTCGAATGATGTGCATGGCCGGGTGATTGTTGATGTCGACTGGGTGCCGACACCTGGGGGAGAGGCCGCTGCGGCAATGGACTGCTTCAGTGCTCTCGCACCGCACTGCCCCGGCGCGCAGGGCGTGCTGTATGACACGGCTCTTCGTGGTGTGCATCATCAACGTCTGATGCGCGATCACGGGTGGCTGTCGGTCAACAAGGTGACCGCTGCCAAAGCCGGATCGAAGAAACCGCGTCGCGG
>CALCXK010000009.1 GCA_937905835.1 uncultured Ilumatobacter sp.
CGGCAGGCTCCTCGGCAGGCTCCTCGGCAGGCTCCTCGGCAGGCTCCTCGACGGGAGCTTCGACTTCGGCCTCGGTGACGACGGGCTCTGGTTCGGCCGCGTCCTCGCTACCGCATGCGGCCGCGACCATTGCCAGTGACACGCACAACGCGATTGCCCCACGCCGCCCTGTTTGCTTTTGTTTGATTTTCATGGCTCCCCTTATTGGTAGTTGTCTTACTTGCTGTTGATTGGTCGTCACCGACGGGTTCACGGCGCTGTCGCTCCATGCGAGCGGTAACGCTGAACCAGCCATCGGTTGAACTGAATGTGGCTTTCCTCTTGCCATGAGTACCGGCCACGCGGTGCGAAGCGAGAGCGCAATCCGCGCTGGACCTTCGCAGTGGCGTCTTGGTCCTGCTCGACAAAGACCTGAACACCCGCATCCGACAACGCCATCTTCTGCTCGAAGAGCGGATCGTCGAGGGCCGACGGGTGGAAGATGTACCCGATCTCGATGTCGACGGTCTCAGGACCGGTTGGACGAACGAGGAAGAAGAAACACTGGTCTGGCGCCGTTCCGAAACACAGGGTGGGCGGCATGAGCGCGAACGTCGAACGCGTGCGTTCTTCGTCGGTGAGATCAGGAAACACGTCCATGATCACCCGATGCGTTGCATTGAATCCGCCATCGATGTGTGTGTAACCGCCGGTCCGGAAGATCACGTTGGAGTCGTCCGACCACGGCACCGGGAACTCCGACATGCTCGACGGACAGAAATCCTGCACGTACTGATGGAGCCGATTGGCGTGATAGCCGTCATTGAAATTTTCGAACATCACTTTCCAATTCCAGGGCATACCTTCCAACGTGAATGTGCCAGGACAGATTGCATTTTCGAGGTCGTAGTTGTGAACGAAAGGCGAATAGCGCTCGAGGGTCGGGGCAAGTGGTGCAGCATCGCTGTCAAAGTTGACAAAGATAAATCCGAGCCACTCTTCAACTCGGAGTTGCGGCAGCCCGAAGTCGGCTTTGTCGAAGGCTTCAGTTCGTTCCATCGCGGGCGCACCAAGCAGACGACCGTCGAGTCCATAGTTCCAGTGGTGGTACGGACATTTGAAGGTGGTGCTATTTCCTTCACCTTCGCAGATCTGCATTGCGCGATGCTGGCACACAGCCGACATCGCACAGACCTCACCGAGTTTGTTTCGCGCGATGATGATCGGCTCGTCAACGATGGTCACGGTGAACCAGTCACCGACGTTCGGGATCCTCTCGGCTCGCCCGACACAGAGCCATTCCTTCATGAAGAGCGCTTCGGATTCGAAGGCAAGAACGTCAGCTGACGTGTACAACTCAGCGGGCAGCGTCAGGGCCTGCGACACATCGGTGGTCGAAGCCTCAAGGCTCGCTAAGAGCCGGTCACTCATGGACAACGGGTTGGTGGTCACGTCTGCAACACCTTGTCTTTCAGCATGAATTTTCGGATCTTGCCCACGCTGGTGCGTGGGAGTTCGTCGAGCAGCGTGATCTCACGCGGCCGCTTCGCTTTGCCGAGCCGGCTCTGGCACCATTCGTGCAGATCGGCAACCGACGGCGGCGAGTCGGGCTCAGCCGCGACGACGAACGCAACTGGCACTTCGTCTCGTACCTGGTCGGGAACGCCGATGACTGAAGCTTCGAGGACAGCAGGGTGCGCGGTGAGTACGGCTTCGACCTCGACGGTCGACACGTTTTCGCCGGCAACTTTGAGCACGTCGGAACGGCGCCCCTCGAAAAAAAACCGACCAGTCGAGTCGCGAAATGCACGATCACCAGTGCGAAACCATTCGCCGTTGAAGCAGTCGGCTGTTGTCTCCGGGTCGGCGAGGTACTCGGTGAACAACGTCAAGCCCGGTGTTGCTCGGACGACAATTTCGCCGACTTCGTCGATGCCGACGCAAACGCCTTCGACGTCATGGATCTCGACGTCACAACCGGCTGTGACGAATCCCATCGAGTCAGCACGGGGATCGGCGGCCTCATCGCTGAGGACGGCGGGAATGGTTTCGGTCATGCCATACAACTGACGCGGTGCACATCCGAACCACTCGGTGATCACTCGGTGCTGGTCATCGGCGATGTTCTGGGCGAACCAGCAGTGACGCAACCGCAGCCCCTCGACCGGACCACCTCGAGCCAGAATCATTCGCAGCGGAGCCGCGAACAAGCTGGCGCATGTCGCAGCGTGCCGTTGTGCCTGCGGCAAGAAGCCACTGGCTGAGAACGTGTGCATCAGAGCGACCGATGCCCCGGCCCAAACCGCTGCAGCAAATGAGTAGTACTGCGCGTTGGCATGAAACATCGGCAGCACGACGAGGTAGCGATCGTCGCTCGTAAGGCCAGCGGCCTCCGCCATGGTCTGACCAGCAAAGGCGTAGTTCGCTTGCGAGACAACCACCCCTTTGGGCCGACCCGTCGTACCACTCGTGAACATCACTGCAGCCACATCGCGCAGGCCCGCTTCGGGCCACTCGGTGAACTCCTGCGTTGGCAACCATTCGAAATCAACGTCTGCCTCGTCGATCGGGAACAACGCGATGTCAGTTGCAGCGGCTCGATAGACAGTTGCTCGCTCCTGTGCGAAGAAACCGGCGACCGGGCCGGTGCGCTCGATATGGTCTTCGAACTCCGTGCTGCGGCCCATCGGATCGGATGGCACAATCCAACCGCCGAGCCGGATGGTCGCAATCCACACCGCCACGAACGTCGGTGAGTTGGCGAGCGCAAGATGCACCGCAGCACCAGGGCCCACGCCGTGATTGGCCAGCTCGGTGGCAGTGCGGGCGACCACCCGATCGAACTCGCCGTAGGTCCAGTCAGTGACCGTGCCGTCAGGTGCTTCGAACGTGAGGAAGGGCGCGTCAGGACGCGTCGACACCGCGTTGGCCCAGACGTGGGCAAACGTCGTCGGATCGGCCCATTCGTTCATGGCTATTCCGCTGCCCCGTATCCCCCACCGCCGGGGAGTTCAAGCCTGATGACATCGGTGCCGGTCAGGCTAAGGCGCGCCTGAGTGTCGACCGCCTTGCCATTGAGTAAGAAGCTTCCAGTGGCTCCGGGTTCTCCACCGAACACGCCCAGCGGAGCATCGGCAAGCCGGCTCGTGACCGCATTCAGCTGCCACGCTCGGTCGGTATCGACGCTGAATTCGATTGCCTGACCGAGCCCTCCGATCTGCGCCCCTGCTCCACCAGAATTTTTCCGAAGCGACTTCTCGTGGAAACGGATCGGCGCCGACGCTTCGACGACTTCGATCGGAACCGCCGAGATGCCTGTCGGGTACGAGCAAGCACTCAGCCCAGGCTTCGTAGCGCGGGCTCCAACGCCGCCCGCATAGGTGAACATCGCCGTGATGAACGGGCTGCCGTCGGGGTGGCTGCCATTGACCTGCATTGTCCACACAGCACCAGAACCTTCGGCCATCGCTGCCTCGGGGCGGATCTGCGCCAGTGCTTTGAGAAGCGCGTTCGGCAGGAACATCCCGACGACGTGTCGGGCCGTACCCGGCTGCGGCGAGACTGCGTTGACGATCGAACCCTCAGGTGCCTTGACCTTGATCGGCCCCAGGCTGCCGTGGTTGTTCGGGATGTCAGGGTTGAGGACCGAACGCACGCAGAATGTTGTGTACGCGTGCGTGTAGTTCATCACCACATTGATGCCCCAGGGCGAGGCTTCCGAGGTGCCCTCGTAGTCAACGGTGATCTCACCCGTGTCGCTATCGACGGTGAGTGCACACACGATGTCGATCTTTGACCCGTCGGCGAGATCAAGAATCGCGCTGGAATTGTATGTGCCACTCGGCAACTCGCGAATGCTCGCTCGGGTTGCTTCCTCCGAGCGCGTGATGATCTCGTCGGCGAGTTCTTCGATGTCGTCGAGCCCGTGCGCTGCGCAGAGCGTGTTCAAGCGTTGCGCACCGATTTCACCCGACGCCATCTGCGCATGAAGGTCCCCAGCCATATGATCGGGTTGACGCACGTTGGACAGGATGAACTTCCAAACGTCGCCATTGCGCTCGCCCCTCTTCATCAGCTTGCAGATCGGAATCCACAGCCCTTCTTCAAATACGTCACGGCCGCCGGCACCGATGCCGTAGCCGCCAACATCGGTGTGGTGGATAGTGGAGCCGAACAGCGCAATGATCTTGCCGTCGCGCCACGCAGGCACCAGCACCGTGACGTCAAGCAGTTGCCCTGCCGTCTTGTACGGGTCATTCGTGATGAGTACGTCACCCTCTTCAAGGGTGTCGAGCGGGTACTCCTCGAGCATCTTTGCCGCACCGATGGCCAGTGAATTGATGTGGCCAGGCGTCCCGGTAACTGCCTGGGCAACCATGCGGCCCCGCCGGTCGAACACCGCGTTGGCGAGGTCTCCGGCTTCGCGCACGATCGGCGAGAACGCCGAACGCTGCAATGCCCGGGCCTGCTCGTTGACTGTGGAGATCAAGGACTGCCACAGAATCTCGAGTTCAATCGGATCGAACCCAGACGGGCGTGTTTCGACGATGGTCATGCTGACTCCTTCACAGTTCTGCTGGCAATAAGGCTTCCGTCGGTGGCGACTTCGACGTCCCAACCGGGGCGGATCACCGAAGTGGTTTCGCGCTCTTCGACTACGGCGGGGCCGGTGAATCTGGCCCCTGCGCCAAGCGCCGATCGGTCGTAGACCGGGGCTTCAACGGCGTCGACGCCGCGTGAGAACACCATCGGGCGCGTGCTCTTGGGCACGACGTCGCCCTCGTGCGGCGCAATCGAGTCGTCGGGTTCGACGTGCGACGTTGTGGCCGAGGCGGAGAGCCGCCAGGTGATTGCCTCGACGGCAACGTCGGGAATGGTCATCCCGTAGATGCGGCGATATTCGATTTCAAAGGCACTGGTGACGTCTGCTGCAGTGGCGGGCCAGGCGTCGCCCTCGCCAACCCAGATCGTGATCTCGTTGCCTTGGCCTGAGTACCGAGCGTCAACTCCGTAACGGAAGACGATGGCGTCGTCGGGGACACCGGCACCACGCAAGACGCGGCGGCCCTCGTTGCGGAGTTCGTCGAGGAGACCATCGCGCTCATCGTCGGTGACCTTGTCGATCATTCGCGGCATCGATCGTGCCAAGTCGATTCGGACCGGCGACACCAACGTGCCGAAGGCCGAGAGCACCGACGCATTCACCGGAAAGATCACGCGGTCAGATTCGAGAAGCTCGGCCACGCCACATGCGTGGACCGGGCCGGCGCCACCGAACGCGATCAGAGGAATACCCCGCAGGTCAACGCCCATCTCGACTCCGTGCATGCTGGCAGCAGCTGCCATGTTCTGATTGACTACTTCGTGAATCCCTGCCGCGGTGTCGAGCATTTCGAGGCCGAGGCCGTCGGCAACCGTTTGCGCTGCGGCCTCAGCAAGCGAGCGATCCAGGGGCATGTCGCCACCGAGGAAGGCCGCCGGGTCGAGGAGACCGAGGATCACATCTGAGTCGGTCACAGCGGGAATGGTCCCACCCTGGCCGTAGCTTGCTGGACCAGGGTCGGCTCCAGATGATTCTGGACCGACCTTTAAGAGACCGAACTGGTCGACACGCGCCAGGCTTCCACCACCGGCACCGATCTCGACGAGGTCGACCGACGGGACTGACACAGGAAAGCCGGAGCCCTTCTTGAAGCGATAGGCACGAGCAACCTCAAACGTGTTGGTGAGTTCAGGCTCACCGTGCTCGATGAGGCATGCCTTGGCAGTTGTCCCACCCATGTCGAAGCACAGGAGCCGGTCAATGCCGAGCCGCTTCGCGAACCAGCTTCCAGCGAGAGCGCCCGCAGCCGGGCCGGACTCGACAAGGCGTATTGGTCCCCGTGCGGCCTCATCGGCCGAAACGACTCCACCGTTGGAGAGCATCATCAGAACCGAACCGCCAAAGCCCTCGGCAGCAAGCCATTTTTGCAGCTCATCAAGGTACGGACCAATCACGGGCATCGTCGCGGCGTTGCACGCAGTGGTGACCATCCGTGGATACTCGCGGATCTGCGGTGAGATTTCGGCTGAGATACACACGGGGACACCAAGTGCGCTCCGCAGATGCTCGGCGATCTTGAGCTCGTTCGACCCGTTGACATAGGAGTTCAGACAGCAGATCGCTACCGCCTCGACATCGGCGCGGCGGAGTTCTTCGACCAGGGCATCGAGGTCGGCAGTGGACGGGTCGGTAATGACTGAACCGTCGGCGCCCGTTCGTTCGTTGATCTCAAACGTGAGCTCGCGCGGAATCGGCGGCGCGGGAAACTCGATCTGCAAGTCGTACATGTCGTAGCGATGCTCGTCCCGGATGAGCAAAGTGTCACCAAAGCCGGTTGTGGTAACGAGGCCCGCTCGCCCAGTTTTGCCTTCGATCAGAGCGTTGGTGATCAGCGTGGTGGCGTGCACGATTGGTGCGGTGATGTCGCCCGGGAGAACCCCTGCTTTGGCAAGCAGTTGGGTGACTCCGGTGCGCACTCCGTCAAGCGGCGCCGACGGCGTGGTGAGTGTCTTGTCGACGACCACACGGCCCGACGCAGCATCAAGTAATACGACGTCGGTGAACGTGCCGCCGATGTCGACGGCGAGTCTCCAGTCAGCCATTGGTGGTGATCCTTTTTGTAGATGTGGATTGCGGGTCCTGTCGGATGTCGTCACGCGGTGGCGAGAAGATGTCCAGAATCCAGCATTCATTGAGCTCATCGTCGCCGACGAACAAACTGTCGCCGTGCCAGACTCCGGCAGGCGCAAGGTAGACCTGGTTCTCGCCGATGATTTGGCGCTCGGTGTTGCCGGAGTCGTCGTCGATCAGAAAGTCGAGCGCGCCGCGCACGATAATGCCGAGCTGTTCGTGATCGTCGTGCTTATGCAAGTACGAGCCCGTTGCGCCGCCATCAATTCGCCAGAAGCAGAGTTGCAGGTTGTCGCCGGTGAGAACGCGTCGTCGAAAGCCGGGGCGGTCCGTCTCGATGAATTCGTCGTCGTCGAAGAAGTGGCAGTACTGGTTCGCCAGATTCATGACGACGTCGCCATCATGTCCGGGAAGCGCTTGGCCTCGGCCGCAAGATCAAGTGGCCGGACGATCGCCTCGTGCTCTTCATCCCCCCACCGGTCAGCAGGAACGAGCCACATCACTTCGAATTCGAGACCGTCAGGATCCATGCAGTACAAGCTCTTGTTCGGACCGTGGTCCGACGATCCCTTGATCACACCGGCGGCTTCTAAACGCCGTTGCATCTCGAACAGGTCGCCGAGCGTCGCGACTTCCCATGCGAGGTGGTACATGCCGACTGTTTCGCTCCCCGCCGCCGACGGGCCAGCGCCAGCACCAATGGTGAAGAATGCGATGTCGTGGTGGTTGTTGGACCGGGGCGCCCGCATGAACGCGAACTGGCCCGGGGTCTCGATCACTGTAACAAAGTCCAGCACTTCTTCATAAAACGCACGATGTCGCGTGGAATCACGGACGTACAAGACTGCATGGTTCATACCGGTGATACTCATCGTCGCTCTTTGGTCGTTGGTGGACTGATGGTCAGACCATAGCGAAAGATCGCGTCGCACGCCGAATTATTGAGTTCGCCCCAGCGAATGCTCCTACGTGAGGTCGAGTAAAGCAGCAAACTGGCGGCGCCATTCGACCGACGGCTTGTCCGACTGCACGTTGACCAAGCCCGTACGTTGGAGGGGCAACGTGCCAGGGACACGCTCGAGCATCACTCGATCTTCGGCTCCGATTGCGCGGTCGAATGCGAGGATCTCTTCGGGGTCGGTCGCGTGATCGTCGTTGCGCCACACTACGAACGTGAACAGCGAGTTGAGATCATCGACTGGTGTGCTGCAGAGCAACAGGATGTGTTCGAGCCCGTCGTCGTAGCGGATGGTGCTACGCACCGTGAACGGAAGTGCGAATCCTGTACTCATCGAGCGATGCACAACGTCGTCGTCGCTACCGCTGACTGCGACTGCCTCGTCAGGGTTCGCAGCGTCAACTTCGTAGGCGTAGCCGAAGAAGTCATCGTCCAGCGGCCCAATATCGAGTTTGGGAACACGCGGATCCTGACCTGCGCCGAACGTCCCGGTGTGAACCCAGGGAAAGTGGCTGAAGTCCATGAAGTTGTCGACAAGACGGGGCGACGATGTTGCCCAGGCTTCGACTTCTGTATTCAGACGACGGAAGGCAGGGTCGTTGTCTTGCACCACTCGCGGGATATCCATTGCTGGCTCGCCAGGGCACACCCACACCAAGCCGTACTGCTCACGGGCCTGCATACATGGGAGGTGTGCAGTTCGAGGGATGGCTGCGTTTGGACCAGATGAAGGAATCGCAACGCACGCCCCGGCTGAGCCGAATGCCCAGCCGTGATAGGCGCACGTCAGCTCGCCGTTTGTGACGGTGCCGATCGAGAGCGGTGCTTCGCGATGCGGGCAGCGGTCAGGAGCAACGACGAGTGCACCGTCGGCACCACGCCACACCACAAGGTCCTCCGCCAGCAGACGGACGGCGTACGGACGGCCAGCGATGTCGGACACCTCCGCAACCGGGTACCACGCTGTGCGAAGTGCGGCGTTGTGTACAAATGAAGTCATGCAGCCATTACTCCTTCGTCGGCGTCAAACGTGTCGGACGCAGACGTGTCAGACATCTCACTGGTCAGACCAACTGACCAACAGAGCCGAGCCTACGTCATCGGGGCGACACAGCGCTCCTTGCTGGCGTCAGGTCAGTGCAGGTCGTCGACCATCGACTGTTCGACAGAGTCGAGGTGTGATTCGATCGCGACGCGGACCGCAAGGGCATCGCCCGTGCTAAAAGCATCAGCAATTCGACGGTGCGCAACGCACGAATCGGCAATGATCTGGACCACCTCCGGCTGATTGCTCTCAGCCGACAACAACGTGAAGAACTCCATCGAGCGGAAAAGCTGGTCAAGGACCTTTCCGTACAACTCGATCAGCAGCGGGTTCCCACATGCTGCTGTGATCGTTGTGTGGAACTCACGATCGAGGCGACGGAATTCCACGATGTCGAGCGATGCGTCAAAGCACGCTGCGACCGAAGCCACCCGATCGCGCTGAGCGTCGGTGGCGCGTTCGGCCGCCATTTCGAACAACGGCACTTCGAGAAGCCGACGTGTCTCGAACAACTCGGCCACGAAAGATTTACTCCGGTCGTGAGGGTCGACGACGACGCCCGGAAGGTGTTCAGCCACATACGAGCGGTTCCCGCGCCGTGCAACGACGCGCATCGACACGAGACCCTGCATTGCCTCTCGAACAGACGTCCGCGCCACCTCGAACTTCTCCGACAACTCCCGCTCAGAAGGCATCTGAGCACCTGGGGGCAGTTCGCCATTCGAGATCCGCTCGAGGAGCTGGTTACGAATCTGTGAGCTCACGGTCTCGCGGGAGATGGGGGCAAAGGGTGAAGTGTCAGGCATAGATTCGGCGGTCTTGCGGCATCATGGCAATTATAGAGGCATTGGGCGGTTGGTCGTACAAACATACCAACCTGGTTGTCGCCTGCTTGCTCTGGTCTGACCAACTGACCAACTGCTATGGTCGGTCATCCGTGACCATGTCGGTCCCACACTGAACGAGAGCACTGTGAGCGAAGCAACCCATAACACCCACCCAACAGAACCCCG
>CALCXK010000010.1 GCA_937905835.1 uncultured Ilumatobacter sp.
CACGGTCATCAGCACGGTCATCATCGTTGTCGTCGCGCGACGAGTCGCCTGCCGCCGCACCTGGCTGAGGGCTCACTACTTCGGGCGCTTCATCGAGCACGAGGCCAGACAGCGAAGCAAACGGGTTGTCGCTCGGTGGCGCGTCATCTTCGACGGCGACCTCACGTTCCCGCTCCCTCCGCTCGTGGCGTTGCTCATGGGACCGTTCTTCAACTTCGAATTGGCGGTCGAGATGCTCGATCGCATCGAGCGCCCACAGCGACAGCGGCTGATGCAGCGCAAACTCGTCTTGCAGGTCGAAATTCACGCGTACACGACGACCGAGTTCGTCAGGCTCGTCAGGAAATTCGAGCAGGCCAGCGTCGACGAGCGAACGGTAGATCGAAATTGACTGCTGAATGTGCTGGCGCTGACGCTTGCGCGGTTCGTGGTTGTCGACCATCAACTTTCGAACCGCAGCGCAGCCGTCACCGCGACGGTCGAGCAGGCTCATGATCATCTGATGGTTGACCTGGAAGCTCGAAGTCAGTGGCTCGGGTTCCCCACTGACCATCTTTTCGAAGGTGCCCTCGTCCCAGTGCGCATAGCCCCGATCGGGCGCCTTTTTCTTGACCATCTTCTTCTTTTTGGCGTCCTCAGCGGCCTTCTGCAGCTTCGCCTGGTTCATCACGACGTGCTCCGGCGCCTGAGCCCAGACCGTGCCTTCATCATCGAAACCTCGACGGCCGGCACGCCCAGCAATCTGCGCGAACTCACGGTTGCGCAGGATGCGCGTGGTGCTTCCGTCGTATTTGCAGAGCTTCGTGAACAGCACCGAGCGGATCGGGACGTTGACGCCAACGCCCAACGTGTCAGTACCGCAGATGATCTTGAGAAGGCCGGCCTGCGCGAGCCGTTCTACGAGGAGTCGATATTTTGGCAGCAACCCGGCGTGGTGCACGCCGATGCCTGCCACGAGGAACCGTCGGAGGCCCTTGCCGAACGGCGAGTCGAAGCGGAATCCGCCGATCAGTTCTTTAACCCGCTGCTTCTCTTCCTTCGTGAGCGGGTCGAGGCTGACGTAGCTCTGTGCTGCTTCGGTCGCGTCGCGCTGCGTGAAGTGAACGAGGTAAATCGGTGCTCGACCCGACTCCAGGAGCGACTCGATCGAGGTGTGGAGCAGCGTTGTCCTGTACTCGAAGTCGAGCGGCACCGGTCGCTGCGACGACTTGACCAGAACGGTCTCGCGACCGGTCCGCTTGGTCAGTTCGTCCTCGAAAAACCGGGTGTTGCCAAGTGTCGCCGACATCAGCAGGAACTGACAGTGCGGAAGTTCAAGGATCGGCAATTGCCATGCCCAACCGCGCTGCGGGTCGGCATAGAAATGGAACTCGTCGGCGATGACGATGTCGACATCAGTCCGGTGCCCGTCACGCAATGCCCAGTTCGCGAGGATCTCGGCAGTACAACAGATGATCGGTGCGTTCGGGTTGATCGAACCGTCGCCGGTGATCATCCCCACCTGTTCCGACCCAAACTGCTTGCACAACTCGAAAAACTTCTCGCTCACCAGCGCCTTGATCGGTGCGGTGTAGACGCTGCGTTGGTCGCGGCCCAGACCAACGAAATGCGCAGCGACAGCCACGAGCGACTTGCCCGACCCGGTCGGCGTGTTGAGGATGACGTTGCTCCCGGCAATCAGCTCGAAAGCCGCTTCTTCCTGCGCCGGGTACATCTCGATGCCCTGCTCGATCGTCCAGTTGGTAAAACCGTCGAGCAGCGCACTCTCATCCGGCGGTGCGCCGTTCGATTGAGGGGGCAGATGTTGCAGGATCGGTGGGCGAACCGGTGGACGGGCCGGTTGCGAGATGGGTGCGGGGTCGCTCATGAGGTGCCCCTAGTCTGCACACATGCCGACGTTTCGAAGCGCCTGGAACTGGGCCTTCGGGAAACATCTGCCCAAGCCGCCAAACCCGGACAAGACGGTCGAGGCGGGTTGGGTACCCATGTGGCAGGCCCAGATGCTCGCCGACATGTTGATTTCTGAAGGCATTCCCGCCGTCTGGAGCGAGGATTTCAACATCCACCTCGGCACATACAGCCGTGAACCGATGGGCCGGATTTTCGTGACCGAGGATCGCAAAGCCGAGGCCGAAGAAATCATCGAAGACGTCACCGGTATCGCCCCCCGCCACCGCAAACTCTGACCGCGCCACCCTGCCCGCTTGCGCCACCCTGCCCGCTTGCGCCACCCTGCCCGTTTGCGTGATGGTTTTGGTGCGAATCGCAACCAAAATCGTCGCGCAAACGGGTTCATTCCGGCTCAGCGGACCACCTGCCCACTGTCTCGGCATGGAGATCAACATCGCCAAGATCGCCGCTCGACAAGACGGAGTGATCACCCTGATCCAATTACGCCACGAGGTGCCTGCGCGTCACCGCCAGCGAAAGCTCATTGAGGGCGGCGGATTGGTTCGCGTCGCCCCGGGCGTCTACGCCATCAACGGCTCGCCCGACACGTATCGGCGCCGCCTTCGCTCTGGCCTGCTCAGCCTCGGCCACGACTGTTGGGTGAGCTACGAGGCTGCGGCGCAACTCCACGAACTCGACCGTTCGCGTTCCGACATCGTCGAGTTCACTGTTCCCAGAGGTCGTTCGGTGCAATGCCAACCGTTCACCGTCCACACCTCGGATCGGATACCTGCCATCGATCGAGTCGAGGTCGACGGCCTGCGATGTCTCTCAGCGACACGGACTGTCATCGACCTCGCCCATGCTCGACGATCGACGGCACGAATCGAAGCGGCAATAGACAGTGCCGTCCGAAAGGGCCTGTCGGCACCACACACCATCGCCACACGCCTCGAGACGCTGCGCGGCCAGGGCCGGTGGGGATGCCGGTTGATCGAACGATTAGTCGTCGACAGCGGTGGTCACTCGCCGCTCGAGCGACGCTTCCTGCAGATCTGCCGGGAAGCAGGCCTGGGCCGACCGCTCACGCAGGCCATCCATCGCAAAGGGCAACGCCACATCGCACGGGTCGACTTCTTATTTGCCGCCGAAGGAGTTGTCATCGAAGTCTCAGGGCAGCACGGTCACTCGAGCCCGACTGAACGGCGACGCGATGCTCAGCGACGAAACGAGCTCCAAGACCTCGGCCGACGTGTCTACGAATACACCTACGCCGACGTCACCGAGTCGCCCGGCATGGTCCAGCGGACCCTGCTGCAGCGTTTGCGTGACAAAAATGGCTGACATCCGCACCAAAATCGTTACGCAAACGAAGAAAGAGGGGGAGGTGGAGAAGGGGTCACATGGGGCTGTGTTTGAGGAGTTCCCAGGCCATAGGGCATTCCGGCTTGATCGCCGGTGGGCCCATCGGGACGTGTCCGTGGGGACCGATGACATCGGAGATCATTGACGTCGGAATGACTTCGACGTCGAGATCCCACGCATTCATCGTGGCAGCAGAACGCACTCCGAGCGGGTCAGTCGGTGCGATGTCGTCGACCGCGGTGAGGTCGTCAATCTTGGCGACCATGGCGTCGATCATCCCGCTGGGCAGACGGCGCCCGGTGCCTGCGACCAGCCACACTGGTGTCCCCCAGGCAGCAGCGGCTGCAGCAAGCGTTGACGAGCCCATTGGAGCGATCACGCGATCACTGTCGCATGCCAGTGCTTCGATCAGGACGGCGTCAGCCGTGCGGGCCACCGCGCCAGCTGCGCCAGCATCAACGGGCTCGTAGTCGACGTCGTACCGCTCTAAGCGCCGAACAAACGACGTGGCCATGTGTTGCACATCAAGCGCGAGCACGCGGACGTCGCCGCGACGAATCAGGCCGTCGCCGATCACACACGGGTCCCCGATGGTCGCCACCGTTGCGTCGTCGGGCAGTGCAGCTGCCAGTTCAGAACCCGTCCGGTCGGCGCGAATCTGTTCAGCCAATTCCCAGACAGCATCGAACGGCTCCGAAGAAGTCGACACATTGGCACACAACCACCACAGGGCACCCGTGAACGGATGTCGCTGAACGATCCGACGGCACGCCACAACAATGCCTGACGGATCCATCCGCAGCGACGCAAGTGCGTGCGCAGTCTCTTCGACCAGCGAGGCTGGATCAGCCCCTTGTGCTCGGGCGACGTAGCGAAGGTGTTCGATCGGATGCATCGGTCACCAACGTACCGGCGTCGCATGTTGGGTTGGCGGGCACCTGACTCGCTACGCTCTCGCCCGTGGCCGACCCCACTGTGACTCAGCTCCCGAACGAACTCCACCTGACGCCTGTAACGGCCGACGGCCTCGGCCAGGCCCGACCGATCATGGACTGGTTGACAACGTTCCACCTGGCCTCGGTTGTCCTTGACCCGTACACGAACGAAAGCTCGTGGGTTCTCCGCGCCGCAACACGGGTGCTCGAGCAGTTCCGTAGCTCCCATGCTCGGATCAACTTCGTCGTCACCGCTGGTGCTGACGATGCTCGTGCGTTTCTCGGGCCGCTCGCCGACCAGTTCCTCGTGTTCTGCGACGCCGACCGTTCGGCGGTGAAAGCCATGGGGCTCACCGAACTTCCGGCATTCGTCTTCACCCGTGTCGATGGTTCGGTCGCAGCAAAAGCCCAGGGCTGGCACCCAGCCGAATGGCAAGTCGTTGCCGACTCGATTGCCGACGTCACCTCGTGGACATCGCTCGACATTCCCGGCGCCAGCGATCCAAGGCCCTTCAACGGCTCACCGGCCCTCGGCTGATCGTCGTCTACTGCTGATGGCCGGCCGGCCTTATTCGGCAGATCTTCCTGACCTGCCGGTCAAGGATGCACTCGACGCCCTTCGTCTCGCACTGATCGAACAGCGTCGTGCCATCCTTGTTGCACCCCCCGGGGCTGGCAAGACCACCGTCGTTCCGCTCGCGCTGCTCGACGAACCTTGGCTCGGCGATCAGACGATCATCATGCTGGAGCCGCGTCGCCTCGCCACACGGGCAGCAGCTCAGCGAATGTCGGTGACAACACGGACCCCGATTGGGCAGCTTGTCGGCTACCAAACTCGAGACGAGCGAGAAATCACAGCGACCACTCGGATCGAAGTCGTAACCGAAGGCGTGTTGACGCGGCGACTCCAGAACAACCCCGAGCTCCCCGGCGTCGGCTGCGTCATCTTCGATGAGGTCCACGAACGCAACCTCACGACCGATGTTGGCCTCGCACTCACGCTCGATGTCGCTACCGAATTACGGCCTGAACTGCGCATCATCGCCATGTCGGCAACGCCGGACACCGATGGACTGACGAAGTTACTCGACGCCCCGGTGATCACCAGCGAGGGCCGGACCTTTCCCATCGATGTGCAGTGGCTGCCACGTTCGGCACCGTCTCGGGGTAAGCGTCCGCAGCGACCTGGCCAGCAGCGCATCGAACCCGACGTCGTTGCCGCCGTGCTCCGTGGGCTTGGTGATGGCGAAGGCGACATCCTCGTGTTCTTGCCCGGCATCGGTGAGATCCGCCGCACCGAGCAACTGTTGAACCAGGTGCTCGGCCCGAACATCGACGTGTATCCACTGGCTGGTGCGCTGAGCCTCGCCGAGCAGGATCTCGCGCTGGCCCCATCGCCACCCGGGCGGCGGCGCGTCGTGCTCTCGACCGACATTGCCGAAACATCATTGACCGTCGATGGTGTCCGCATCGTGATCGACAGCGGCCTCGCCCGCGAGCCACGGTTCGACCCGCGTTCGGGGATGACCAGGCTCACGACAGTGGCGACGAGTAGGGCATCTGCAGAGCAGCGTGCTGGCCGCGCTGGCCGTACCGAGCCGGGCACGGCCTATCGACTTTGGAGCAAGATCGAGCACGGGACACGAACCAAACATCGTTCCCCCGAAATCACCCAGGCCGACCTCGCCGGCTTCGCACTGGAACTCGCAGCATGGGGTTCGCCCGACGACCTTCGATTCATCGACGCACCGCCGACCGGCGCACTTGCTCAGGCTCGAGAACTCCTGATCGATCTCCACGCACTCGATCCGCACGACCAGTCGATTACGCCGCTGGGCCGCAAGATGCTGGGGCTCCCGGTGCACCCGCGACTCGCCCGGATGATCGCTGTCGACCAGAGCCCCACGGCCTGCGCTGTTGCAGCACTCGTTGATGAGCGCGACATCTTTCGTGGCCGACCCGACGAGGTGCCGACCGACCTTGCGTTGCGCGTCGGGGTGCTGTCTGGAGCGCGTGGCCACGATCTCGCCGACCGCGGCGCCGTGCATCGGCTGCGCGACCGCGCTGCTGACCTCGCCCGGCGGGCCCGTATCCCGTTCGATCGTTCGGCGCTCGACGCCGACCGGTCAGGGGCACTGCTGCTCCTTGCGTATCCCGATCGCCTTGCGGCACTTCGGCGCGGCCTGCAGTACCAACTCCGTGCCGGGAGCGCCGCCTTTCTGCCCAGTAACGACTCGCTCGCCGACGAGCCGTTCGTGGTTGCGGCCGACCTCGACGGCAAGCGCGACAAGGCCCGAATCCGGCTCGCTGCTGCCGTTGATGCCAGTGATGTGATCGCGAACTTCGGGCCCGACATCCTCGAGCAGCGAACCATCACCTGGAACACCGACCGCAACGACCTGAGCGAGAAGATCGAGCGCCGGCTCGGCGCGATTCAGCTGGGCGCCCACACCGATCGCCCCGCCGCCGGAGAAGCGACCACTGCCGCGCTCCTCGCCCGCGTCAAGGTCACCGAGTTGAACGTCTTGAGTTGGAACGAGGCGGCACAGAGCCTTCGCGAGCGCGTCGAGTTCCTCCATCAGCACGTTGGCGAGCCATGGCCCGACTGGTCGAAGGCAACGCTGATAGCGACACTCGACGAATGGCTCGGCCCGTACCTCCCTGGCGCACGCGGCCGCGCCGACCTCGAACAACTCGACCTCAACACCGTATTGCGCTCACAGCTGCCCTGGCCCCAAGGTGCCGACCTCGAAGAACTCGCACCACGTTCGCTCGAACTGCCGACCGGGCGAACAGCTCACATCGACTACAGCGGCGAGCAGCCAACAGCATCGGCACGCGTCCAAGACCTGTTTGGCACCACCGTCCACCCAACGGCTGGCGGCCGACCGATCCGGTTCCAGCTGCTCTCGCCTGCCAACCGCCCGATTCAAGTCACCGCCGACCTTCCAGGATTCTGGGCGGGGTCGTGGAACGAAGTTCGTAAGGAGATGGCTGGTCGCTATCCCAAACATCAGTGGCCCGATGATCCGGCGAAAGCCGTGCCCAAACGCATGAAGGATCGCTAAGTGCTCGCTGTTGCTGGCCTCTCGAATTGGCTCTTGGCATTAACCGTCGTCGTTGTGTTCGTCGGTGCCACGGTGCAGGCATCGCTCGGGATCGGCCTGGGCATGATCGCCGCGCCGATTTTGGCAATCACCGATCCAGACTTCGTCCCCGTTGCAATCATCGTGGCGGTCATTCCGCTCTCGGGCATGGTGGCGTGGGCCGAGCGGCGACATATCGATCGACGTGGCGTGGCTCTCACGCTCGGCGGGCGAGTCCCCGGTGTGGTCCTCGGCGCGTTGATCATCTCCTGCGTTTCGACCGATGCGCTTGGCATCGCTGTTGCGATCTCTGTGCTGGTTGCCGTCGCCGTCTCGGCGAGCGGTAAAAAGCTCAACGTCGGCAATGGGGTCCTCGGCGTCGCCGGGTTCGCTTCGGGCTTCATGGCCACAGCCACCGGCGTCGGAGGCCCTCCGATCGCACTCACCTATCAACATGCCGACCCGCCCACCATGCGGGCGACCATCTCCACGTTCTTCGCTGTTGGCGCGCTGATGTCGCTCGCAGCCTTGACCGTTGCGGGCCAAGTGAGCCGTCGCCAACTTGAACTCTCCCTGCTGGTCTTACCCAGCACCGCCCTCGGCATGCTCGTTGCGTCGCGTTACCGAGACCGCCTCGATCCGGCAGTCGTGCGGCCCGCAGTGCTCGGGATTTGCACACTCAGCGCGGTCAGTCTCCTCGTGGAGACGTTGGCGTAACGTCTGTCGCGATCCACGACCAACAACTGACAACCGCGATCAACCGCCCGATCTACTTCGCTGCGCCCAGCCCACGCAAGTACGCCACAGCGCTTCGGTGCAGCGTTGTCAACTGTTGAAATCAGGCGGCGCCTAACCGCCGAAGTGCGGTCTATTCGTGGCACGATTCACCGATGCGTTCCTCACGGACTTTCACCCGTTCCAGTCGAGTAGCAACCCTTGCTGCTGTCGCGCTTTTTGCAGCTGCGTGTTCCGGCTCCGACACAGTCAACGACAGCGCTCCGGTAACCGAAGCCCCGGCGAGCGTCGAGACCGAACTACCGGTGGCCACAGAATCTCCTGCAGCGACAGAGCCACCAGCAACTGATGCTCCCGTCACCGAGCCTTCCGTCGAAACCGACCCGCCGGTGGCTGTTCCCGCGAACACCGCCGACATCGAACTCGGCAACGATTTGGGCCCCTACCGAGTCGGCGTCCAGACGATCATGGTCCCGGACTCGACCGGCGGCGGCCGCGACCTCACCGTCGACGTGTGGTTCCCACTCTCCCAGGACAGTGACGCTGACTTCCCGCCACAGCAGTACACCCTGCTCCCCGGCACGTACTACGAATCGCCGTCCGCAGTCGCCGCCACGGCCGACAGCATCGCCACCGACGGACCGTTCCCGCTGGTGATCTACTCCCACGGTTCCGGCGGCCTCCGCTTCATCCACTCGAACTACACCGAAGCACTCGCGAGTAACGGCTACATCGTCGCTGCCCCGGACCACATCGGAAACACCGCTGTCGAACGCATCGCCGGGAGCGAGACCCCCGGCGCGGTCACGGCATTCAACCGGCCGAACGACGTCACTCGCGTGATCGATGCGTTCCTCGACCCCGAGAACATCGAAACGGTTGGCTTCGTCGCCAATCTCGACCCAAGCCAGATTGCCGTCACCGGCCATTCCTTCGGCGGCTTCACCGCGTACGCCATGGCGTCCGGCTACGACAATGAGAATGGTGAGTTCGCGGCCGACGAGCGCGTCGGAGCGATCATCGCCCTCGCCCCGGCCGCCAGCGAAGCGCTACTCAGCGACGAACGGCTCGCCTCAATCGGCATTCCGACGCTGGTCGTCGGCGCCACCGATGACCGCACGACGCCGATCGACCCGAACGTCACCCGCCCGTGGGAGAGCACGTCGAGCGACGTTTCGTACCGCCTCGACCTCACGGCGGCCGAGCACGAGACGTTTACCGACATCTGCGCCTACCTCGCGTTCCTGCCGACACTCGAAGCTCCAGCACAGATCGTCGTTGACACCCTCGAAGCACGCACCGAAGCAGGCTGCGACGCCGACGACATGCCGATCGAGCGAGCCCAGGCAATCACCAACACCTTCGCCGTCTCGTTCCTCAACTCGATCTTCAAGGGCGGCACTCCAATCGCCCTGGACGAAGTCGACGAGCAAACCGACTTCGTGTACCTGATCAGGTAAGCAGAAGCACCCGATGACGTGGTGCCAGGCACCATGTCGTCTTAAGCTCGCGGCATGGCTGACGCGCAGATCGACTACACCGAGATGTTCCCCCTCGGGCCCGACGAAACCGAATACCGGCTTGTCTCCACGGAGGGTGTTTCGACGTTCGACACACCGCAGGGAAAATTCCTCAAGGTCGAACCAGACGCAATCCGCAGTCTGACGGCCGAAGCGATGCGCGACATCGCGCACTTCCTGCGCACCAGCCATCTTGAGCAGCTCGCCAAAATCCTTGATGATCCCGAAGCGTCTGCCAACGACCGCTTCGTGGCACTCGACCTTCTGAAGAACGCATCGATCGCCGCCGGTGGTGTGCTACCGATGTGCCAGGACACCGGCACGGCAATTGTCAAGGGCAAGAAGGGCCAGTTCGTGTTCACCGGCGGTGGCGACGAGGAACAGATTGCCAACGGCATCGCTGACACCTACCTGACGTCGAACCTGCGATATAGCCAGATGGCACCGCTCGATATGTACACCGAGAAAAACACCGGCACAAACCTGCCCGCCGAGATCAAGATCAGCGCCGTCGACGGCAACGCCTACAAGTTCCTGTTCATGGCGAAGGGTGGCGGGTCTGCCAACAAAAGCTTCCTCTTCCAGGAGACAAAAGCACTGTTGAACGAGGCAACGCTGCTGCCGTGGATCTTCGACAAGATTCAGGCGATCGGCACATCAGCGTGTCCGCCGTACCACCTCGCAATCGTCATCGGCGGCACATCCGGCGAGATCGCCGTTGAGACTGCGAAGCTTGCGAGCGCCCACTACCTCGACACGCTGCCGACGACCGGCTCGGCATCTGGGCACGCGTTCCGTGATCTCGACCTTGAAGCCAAGGTCCTCGAGCTCGCGCAGAACACCGGCGTCGGCGCTCAGTTCGGCGGCAAGTACTTCTGCCATGACGTCCGCATCGTCCGCCTCCCGCGTCACGGCGCATCGTGTCCGGTCGGGATGGCCGTGTCATGCTCAGCCGACCGCCAGATGCTTGGTAAAATCACGGTCGACGGCCTCTTCCTCGAGCAGCTCGAAACCGATCCGGCACGCTTCTTGCCCGCCGCAGACCTCGCCGACGAAGCCGCAGTTCACATCGACCTCAACCGGCCGATGGACGAGATTCGCGCGACCCTTGCCGAGCTCCCGGTGACAACCCAGGTGATGCTGAGCGGGCCGATGATCGTTGCTCGCGATATTGCCCACGCCAAGATCAAGGAACTCCTCGATGCCGGCCAAGACATGCCGCAGTACTGGAAGGACCACGCCGTCTACTACGCCGGCCCGGCCAAAACGCCCGAGGGCTATGCGTCCGGTTCTTTCGGACCGACGACGGCAGGCCGAATGGACTCCTACGTCCCCGAGTTCCAAGCAGCTGGCGGTTCGATGGTGATGCTGGCCAAAGGGAACCGATCGAAGCAAGTCACCGATTCGTGCAAAGACAACGGCGGGTTCTATCTCGGTTCGATCGGTGGGCCTGCAGCACGCCTGGCCCTCGACAACATCAAGAAAGTCGAGGTCCTTGAGTATCCCGAGTTCGGGATGGAAGCGATCTGGAAGATCGAAGTCGAGAACTTTCCTGCGTTCATCATCGTCGACGACAAAGGCAACGACTTTTACGCCAAGGTGCGCTCAGAAGCATCGATGCCCATCTCGCTCTCGAAGCGGTAGCCGGGCCCAGCAGCGAGCCCCCAGCAACGAGCGTTCGGTCAGCCTGAGATCTCGCCCGCCAGGTCACCCAGTCGCCGCTCGCCCTCGGGCGTCTGTCCACCATGGGCAAGAAACGCCGTCATGGCATCACGCGAGTCGGCGTTACCAAGCAAGCTGCTGAATGCCGTTGCTTCGGCGAGGAGATCGTCGCCAAGTTCCTGGTCGGCGCGCACAACACTCGCCTTGGCCGCAGCCACCGCATCACGGGGAAAGCTCGCGATACGCCCGGCGAGCCGATCGACGAACAGATCGATCTCCGTCGCCCTCAGCACCCGGTTGATCATGCCCCACTGTTCGGCAGTCGCTGCGTCGATGTCGTCGCAACCAAGAATGATCTCCAGCGCCCGTCCGCGACCAACCAGGCGCGGTAGCCGCACCGTTCCGGTGCCACCGGGGATGATGCCCAGCGCGACCTCCGGCTGATTGAACACGGCCTGCTGCGTTGCGAACCGCATGTCGCAGCTCATCGCGACTTCGTTGCCGCCTCCGCCGACGCGGCCCTCGATCACCGCAATCGTCGGCTTGGGCATCGTCCGCAACGTCTCGCACATCCGATGGAATCCGGGGAGCTCGCTCGGCGGGGGTGTGTCAGTTGGAAATCCGAGGATCGCCTCGACATCGAAGTGAGCAATAAAAAATTCAGGATTGGCTGATCGCAGTACGACGACCCGGACACCCGTATCGACGGCGAGCGCACTCGTCAACTTTGCCAACTCGACGAACACATCCGTCGTCATCAGGTTGATCGGCGGGTGATCGACCACGACCGTGGCAACGCAGCGGTCGTCGACGGTGAGCGTGATGGCTGACATGACCCAACGGTAGACAACGGCAAGCGCTCCCACCGAACGCTCGGGTCAGCAAAGGCGGTGCAACCACCAACAGCATGGTTGCACCCACGATGTCGCGGTCACGCCATAGAGACGAGATCGAGCCATTCCTCGGAGTAATAGTCGACATCACCGTCGGGCATCAGCAACACCTTCGTGGGCTCTAGTTCTCGCACAAATTCCTCGTCGTGGCTGACCAGGATGATCGCCCCAGGCCAATCAACCAAGGCGGAGGCCACGGCCTCGCGCGACGGCGGGTCGAGGTTGTTGGTCGGTTCGTCGAGGAGAAGCACGTTGTTGCGGCCGACCATCAGCATCGACAGCGCCAACTTCGTCTTCTCACCACCGGAGAGCGTCCCCGATTCTTGGAACACCTTCTCGCCCGACAACCCGAACATGCCGAGCAGCCCACGAAGCTCGGTTTCGCCAAGCTGCACCTCGGGTGGGACAGCATCACGGATGTTGTCGAGGAGCGACTCGTGGACCTTGAGGTTGTCGTGTTCCTGGGCGTAGTAGCCGGCATGCACCTGATAGCCCCACTTGAACTGACCGAGATTGGCCTCGGTTTCGCCGGCAAGGATGCGGAGCAGGCTGGTCTTACCGGCGCCGTTCAGACCGAGCACGAGGAGGCGCTCCCCCTTACCAAGGTCGAAGTTGATGTCTTCGAAGATCGGTGGGCCGCCGTATCCCTTGCACAGCCCCTCGACCGTGACGACCGTGTTGCCGCACTTTGGTGGCGGCGGGAACCTGACCGCCATGGTCTTGCCAGCTCGCGGCCCATGCACTCGTTCGCCTTCAAGACGAGCGATCCGCTTCTCGACGCTGTGCGCCATAGCTGCCTTCGTCGCTTTCGCACCGAAGCGATCGACGACGGTCTGCAGCCGGTCGATTTCCTTGCCCTGCAAGATCGCCTTCTTGGCGAGGCGTGTCTCGTCATCGGCCCGCGCCCGCTTGTACTGGGTGTACGTGCCCTTGTACTCAAAGATCTCACCGACAGCATGCTCGGACGCTCGGTCGAGGTGGATCACACGGGTGATCGCCTCGTCAAGCAGCTCAAGATCGTGGCTGATGACGAGCAGTGCGCCCTTGTACTCACGGAGGAAGCCGAGCAACCAGATCTTTGCGTCGATGTCGAGGTGATTGGTTGGTTCGTCAAGACACAGAACTTCGGACCCGGCGAACAGGATGCGGGCCAACTCGATGCGGCGCCGCTGCCCGCCGGACAACGTACTGATCGGCTGATCAAGCCGCTCGTCTTCGATCCCAAGCCCTGCCGCCATCTGTCGCGCTTCGCTCTCGGCCGCGTAGCCACCGTTGGTCCGGAACGACTCTTCCGCATTGACGTAACGGGAGACGTTGCGCTCGTCAGGGTTCTCTTCCATGGCGATGCGTAACTTCTCGATGCGCATCACTTGGTCGTCGATCCCGCGGCCCGACAGGATGTGCGTCACACAAGAACGACCGTCGAGCGCCGAGTCGATCTTCGGGTCCTGCGGGAGATATCCGAAGCCACCTTTGGTGATGACACGACCCGACTTTGGTTCGTTGGCACCGCCGAGCACCTTGAACATCGAGGTCTTGCCGGCGCCGTTGCGGCCCACGATGCCGACCTTGTCACGCGGCATGACGGTGAAGCTGGCATTCTCAACAAGGAGTCGACCACCTACTTCCACCGAGATCGCTTGCGCTTGGAGCATCGGGCCAGGCTACGGTCGTTGTTCGCGGTGACCCTGCTCTCGGCACGAACGGTCTGAGCAACTGATGTCACTCACGCTTGCCCCCGTTCCGGCTTCCCCATCGCTGGTGCGGGCTGACGCGTGCAACACATCACTTCATTCCAAGGCAACATCGCCCGGGCCCTCTCGTTCAACGCCTTCGTCTCAGTCGTGCTCGTCGCGCTGAGCCTGCTGTGGGCCGGTCGTCACCGGCCGGGGTTCATCCGCCGGTCGTCGTCGTCGTGG
>CALCXK010000011.1 GCA_937905835.1 uncultured Ilumatobacter sp.
AGAAATTCTGGGAGCGTCACATGATGACTGAGCAGGCCGGCGCCATATGCCGGCACGCCGCGCTGGCGGAAGAAGCGGCCGTCGGTCGCACCGGTCACGAGGCTCGGCAGCACCGACGCATTCGGGTACGCCATCTGGATTGAGTCGCGCAGCGCGCCCCACATCGGGGTCTCGGTCGACGAAAGCGCAGTGCCGTTGTTCAAGTCGTCGCGGACGGGCTCGATGTCGACCGAAGGCAGCAGGTCGGGGCCGATCACTGCACGGAGATGCGCATCGGCATCGTCTTGGGTTTCGCCAGGTAGCAGCCGAACGTCGATCAGGAGCTTCGCAACGTCAGGCACCGTGTTGGCCTTGTTACCCGACCGCATAATGTTTGGGCTGTACGTGGCGTGACAGCAGGAGTGCACGTTGCGTGCGAGGTCGGGCGGGAGCTCGGCAAGCGCGTCGTCGAGACGCGCCGGGTCTGTCAGCCTGGCCTCCATGTCGGCGTCGAGGCCGAGTGCTTTGACTCGCGCCCTGAACATCTCATCGATCCGCGGGACGACCTTCGAGCTGACGAGTCGGTCGACGATCTTGGCTGCCTTGACCAGTGCGTTGTCGGTTGCATAGGGCATCGATCCGTGGCCCGGCGTTCCGTGTACTACCAGCAGTCGGCCCGCCGAGTGCTTCTCACCGGTCGTGAGTAGCACAGTGGTCGCACCGTCTTTGACCGACGGCGTGCCGCCGTACTCGGTGAGGACGTAATCACACTTGACGAGGTCCCACTGGTGCTCGATGATCGGCGCTGCGCCGAGCACACCACCCGCTTCCTCGTCAGCCACAGCGAAGTAGACGATGTCGCCCGGATACCTCGTACCGGTCCGCACGATGTCGCGAAATGCCACGAACATCGACGACGTCAGATTGAGCATGTCGACCGCACCGCGGCCCCAGACCTCGGGAACCCCATCGGACGACGGGATCAGCTCACCGCCGAACGGATCATGCGTCCACCCGTCGGCGTTGACAGGCACGACATCGGTGTGGCCCATCAGGCACAGCGCTGGGGCGCCGGCGTCGGTGCCCGGATAGCGGGTGATCAGCGACGTGCGACCGGGTTCTGTTTCGATCAACTCGGAATCGAGGCCAAGCCCTTCGATCTCGTCGCGCAGCAACGTTGCGCTGGCCTGTTCGTTGCCCGATTCGGGCCGACCATCGTTGACGCACTGGTTCCGAATCAACTGCTGAAGCAGTTCAACCGTCTCCCCCGTCAAGATGTCAATCGACGTGTGCATTCATGCACCTTGCCACGTTCTGAAGGACCTACTGCGCTCGGATCGAGGTCGCACCGACCCGGTGTCCACTTCTCACCCGAGGGGAAGTGGACACTTAGATCTGGAGACCCGACGTGGCGCCTCCGTCGACGAGGATGTTCGCACCGGTCACGAAGCTGAAGCGCGGGCTGGCAATGAACACCACCACGTCGGCGACTTCTTCGGGCGTACCGAGCCGGCGGAATGGGTTCTCTTTCACGATCGCTTCCCAGAGCTTGCTGTTCTCCTTCTTCGCCGTGTCCCAGACACCGCCGTTGCCGAACGACTTCACCCATTGATGCACCGACCCTTCGGTACGGTTCTGCTGTGGCCCCAGATCAGACAACCGACGTCGGCGTCGGACCGCACCCCGAGCCCTGGCCAGCTGAGGCGCACTTCGACCCCGAACTCCTGGCTGAAGGCGACCGTCGCAACGTGCTCGATCGCTACCGGTACTGGTCGGTCGACGCGATCGTCGCCGATCTCGACCACGGTCGCCATGGCTTTCATGTAGCCATCGAGAACTGGGAGCACGACTTCAACATCGGCTCGGTCATCCGTAACTCCAACGCCTTCCTCGCGAGCGCGGTGCACATCATCGGGCCACACCGTTGGGATCGGAGGGGCGCGATGTCGACGCACCGATACCTCCATCTGCACCACCACGCCGACGTCGACGCCTTCGTCATATGGGCGGCGTCTGAGGGCTTGCCGATCGTGGCGATCGACAACGTCGATGGCTCCGTACCGATCGAGTCGACAGCGCTCCCTGAGCACTGCGTTCTACTCTTCGGCCAGGAAGGCCCCGGTGTCTCCAACGCCGCGCTCGCCGCAGCCCGAGCCACCTGTGCGATTACACAATTCGGTTCGACGCGGTCGCTCAATGCTGGCGTGGCGTCGGGCATCGCGATGTACGAATGGTGCCGCCAACATGTTCAAAGCGAAACGGACATCTGACCCGAGGGGAAACGGACATTTACACGAGGCGGGCGCGGCGGCTGTCGATCACGCCCGTGTTGAAGCCGGCCGTGTGGAGGCCACCACGAAACCTGGCGTGTTCGATTTTGAGGCAACGATTTTGGACCACATCGAGGCCCGCAGCAACTGCCGTGGCGGCTGCGTCGGGATGTTCGAGACCGAGCTGGAACCACACGGACGTCGCGCCGACGGCGATTGCTTCGTCGGTGACCGCTGGCAGATCGTCGACCCGTCGGAACACATCGACCATGTCGGGCACGACGGGCAAGTCGGCAAGCGACGCGTACACCGGTTTGCCCATAATCTCGGTCTCACGCGGGTTGACGTAGTACACCTCGAAGTCGGTCGACCCCGCAAGGTAGGTCGCGACGAAGTGGCTCGATCGTGATGAGTTCTTCGACATGCCGACAATGGCAATCGACCGAGTGCGCTGCAGGAGGTCGAGGCGTTCCTGCATCCGTTCGAGAATCGCGGCCATCAGTGTGCTCCCTGGTTCTGCGTTGCGTTGAGTGCCTGGTCGAGGTCGGCACAGATGTCGTCAGCGTCTTCGAGTCCGACCGAAATTCGCACGAGGTCGGCGCTCACTCCCCCGGCCTTCAGTGCATCATCGGACAGTTGACCGTGCGTGGTCGAACCCGGATGAATCACGAGCGTCCGGCTGTCACCGATGTTGGCCAGGTGGCTGGCCAAACGGCAGCTCTCGATGAATGTCGCCCCGGCCGCACGGCCTCCCTGCACGCCAAAGGCGAAGACCGCACCCGGCCCCTCCGGCAGGTACTTCCGGGCTCGTTCGTACCAGGGTGAATCAGGGAGCCCGCTGTACTTGACCCACGCCACCAGCGGGTGAGCGCTGAGGAACTCGGCAACGATCCGCGCGTTCTCGACATGTTGTTTCATGCGGAGCGAGAGCGTTTCCATGCCCATCAGAAACAGGAAGGCATTGAACGGCGTCATCGTGGCACCGATATCACGCAGTTGCTCCGACCGCACACGAGTCAGAAATCCGTATTCGCCGAAATTACCCCACCAACTGATGCCGCCATAGCTCGGCATCGGCTCGGTCATCAACGGGAATCGGCCGTTGTCCCATGGGAACGTTCCTGCCTCGACGATCGCTCCGCCAATCGACGTGCCGTGACCGCCGATGAATTTGGTGACTGAGTGGATGACGATGTCGGCGCCGTGTTCGATCGGTCGACAGAGGTAGGGCGTTGCCATGGTCGAGTCGACGACCAGCGGCACGCCGGCATCGTGCGCGACTTTGGCCAGGCCTTCGAAGTCGGGGATCATTCCGCTCGGGTTGGCGATCACTTCGATGTAGACGCACTTCGTCTTGTCGGTGATTGCTGCAGCGACAGCGGCCGGTTCGGGTTCGGCCACGAAGGTGGTCTCCACACCGAAGCGACCAAGCGTGACTTCCATCAGCGTGCGAGTGCCGCCGTAGAGCTGCGCACTCGACACGATGTGATCACCTGCGCCACACAGCGATGCGAGCGTGAGGAACTCGGCGGCCTGACCGCTCGACGTACCGATCGCTCCGATGCCGCCCTCGAGTGAGGCCATGCGCTCTTCGAACGCGGCAACTGTTGGGTTGGAGATGCGCGAGTAGATGTTGCCGAAGGTTTGGAGCGCGAAGAGGTTCGCGGCCTCGTCGGTATCGCCGAACACGAAGGACGAGGTCTGGTAGATCGGAACGGCGCGCGCACCTGTCGCAGGGTCGGGTCGACCCCCAGCATGCACCGCTCGCGTCCGGAAGCCGTACTGCTCGTCTCGTGTCATTGGCCCAGTCTGGTGGCCGCCAGCATCGCAGCGGGTAAACACTCCAAGAACGGTGTCAGCGGGGGGACCTCCTAACATCGTCTCCGAACGCCACCGAGCAACGACCCTGAACGGACATCATCATGAGCGAGAACGCACAAGCCGCATACGACGCCATCAACGCATTGATCGGGAGCGAGCCGGTTGCCGGCGACTGGTTCACGATTGACCAAGATCGCATTCAGGCGTTTGCCGATGCAACGCTCGACCATCAGTTCATCCACCTCGACCCGGAACGTGCAGCGCAGACGCCGTTCGGTGGCACGATCGCCCACGGCTTCCTCACGCTCAGCCTGCTCGTCCATCTGTCCGCAAGCATTCCGACTGACCTCCCCAAGTTGGAGGGCGTCCTGATGGGTGTCAACTACGGCATGAACAAGGTGCGCTTCGTCAACCCGGTCCCGACCGGTTCACGTGTCCGGGCCACGGCCTCCACGGTGGCCGTTACGATCAAGGGCAACGCCGTCGATCAGACGCGTGCGATGACCGTCGAGATCGAAGGCGTCGAGAAGCCCGCCCTCGTCGCCGAATGGATCGGCCGTACCGTCTTCGCCTAAGACCGATCGGTCACACCGAGGTCTGACCTCGGCGTGACAGGTTCAGGTCCTCACAGCTGGACCAGGCCAGGGCTGGCAACCGGAATTCGCTCCCGATTCCGCCGAATCTGCCG
>CALCXK010000012.1 GCA_937905835.1 uncultured Ilumatobacter sp.
TGTTGGCCTGACGCCACACGGTTTCGGTCTGCGGCTCGACGCCGGCAACCGAGTCGAAGACGGTGACCGCACCGTCGAGCACACGGAGCGAGCGCTCGACTTCGATGGTGAAGTCAACGTGGCCCGGGGTGTCGATGATGTTGATGCGGTGGTTGTCCCACACGCAGGTGGTGGCAGCAGAGGTGATGGTGATACCACGCTCTTGCTCCTGGGCCATATGGTCCATGGTCGCTGCGCCGTCGTGCACTTCACCGATCTTGTAGCTCTTGCCGGTGTAGTAGAGGATGCGTTCGGTCGTGGTGGTCTTACCGGCATCGATGTGCGCCATGATCCCGATGTTTCGGGTGCGCTCCAGGGGAAACTCTCGCGTGGCCATCTTCTACTTCACTTCCATCTCAAAGGGCGTCGTCACGCAGGTAACCGGCAGATTCCGGAGCTGCGTATTCGGGGGGTGTGCAATCTTGTGCATGCGTGCACAAGGCAATGAAGTGTACCGGTCGAAATCCAACCGCAACACGCGTTTACCCGGTGTTCCGCAGTCCTGGCTCAGCCGGAAATGGCCCGGCCCGGCCCGACCCGAAATGGAGACCGTTTCTCGCCGCTGACGACGCGCAGCGGTCTCAGTGTTGGAAAATCAGCGGCAAAGGGATCGGGTTAGACACGACCTTCGATGTAGTCGTGGAGTTGGCTGTTCTCGCTCTCCAGTTCGCCGAGGCGGTACTTGACGACATCGCCGATGCTAATGATGCCCGCCATCGACCCGTCAGCTTCGAGTACGGGAAGGTGGCGGATGCGGCGGTCGGTCATCGCCTTCATCAGCACATCGATCGTGTCGGCAGGTTGGCACGTGATGACGTTGCTCGACATGGCCGATCCAACCGTGAGGTGCAACGTATCGTCGCCGTGGGTTGCAATCGAGCGGACCACGTCTCGTTCAGACAGGATGCCGGCGATCGTCGTGCGATCGTCGCTCACCACCAGCGCACCGACGCCGTGGTCCCGAAGCGAACTGACCGCATCAGACAGCGTGGCTGTGGACGCAATCGTGGCGACCGCGTTCCCCTTGACCGACAGGATGGATTGCACGTTCATCGAGTTCCCCTTTGCGTCTGAATCAACCTGAAGAGAACCTAGTGCACTCGTGAAGCGCACGCATCAGCACCGGAAAACGACAAAAGCCCCGAAGCCTGATGAAGGCTTCGGGGCTTTCATGCAATTCGGATTACCAGCGGTAGTGAGCGAACGCCTTGTTCGACTCAGCCATCTTCTGGATGTCGTCGCGACGCTTCATCGCTGCACCGAGGCCGGTGGACGCATCCATAATCTCGTTGGCGAGGCACTCGGACATCGTCTTTTCGCGGCGGGACCGAGCGAAGTCGACGAGCCAGCGAATGGCCAATGTGGTCGAACGGCGCGGGCGCACTTCGACGGGCACCTGGTATGTGGCGCCACCAACGCGGCGACTACGCACCTCGAGTGGCGGCTTCAGGTTGTCGATGGCACGCTTGACAGTGTCGATCGCCAGTTCGTCGCCTTCGAGGCGAGACTGAACAATGATCATTGCGTCGTAAACGATTTTTTCAGCGATCGTCCGCTTGCCATGCAGCATGACCTTATTGATCAACTGCGTGACGACGACGCTCTTGTAGATGGGATCCGCAACAAGTTCGCGGCGGGGAGCGGGACCTTTACGAGGCATCGTTCAGCCTACTTTTCCTTCTTCGCGCCGTAACGGCTGCGGGACTGCTTGCGGTTCTTGACGCCAACGGCATCGAGCGCGCCGCGGATGATCTTGTAACGGACGCCGGGTAGGTCGCGGACACGACCGCCACGGACGAGCACGATCGAGTGCTCCTGCAGGTTGTGGCCCTCACCCGGGATGTAGGCCGTGACTTCGATACCGGAGTTCAGACGCACGCGTGCGACCTTGCGAAGTGCCGAGTTCGGCTTCTTCGGTGTGGTCGTGTACACGCGAGTGCAGACGCCACGACGCTGGGGGGAGCCTTTGAGGGCCGGCGTCTTCGACTTGGTGACTTTGGAAGTTCGTCCTTGACGGACGAGCTGTTGGATTGTTGGCACGAATGGAACCTCGTTCGTCTGGACTGACCGTTCGCACCGATGGATACGACGGCATGTGGTGGGTTGGCCGGGACCACGAACGTGGCCGACCGCCGTACACCGAATGTCAGAAGACACTCGATGAGAGGACCGTGCAATGCTAGGTGCATCGCGTTGATCGCGCAACGCGGTCGCCGCCCGCCTTTCGGTGTCCCTGGCATGAGCAGCACACGAGCGAGGCGCGGAGCGGCGAGCGTCGGACCCCATCGACCGCTGCACTGGTGAGCGCTGCAAAACGGACAGGCCGATCACGCCTCCGACTCCGCCCACCATGTTCTTCACGGTGCTGGCCGCCGCTCTCGACCGAGCAGCCGGTCACCAACGCGATATCAATCTGACCCAGAACGCGCAACGGCCCGGGCCGTCTCACAAGGAGACGACCCGGGCCGCAGTGCAATTCAGTCGGTGGTCAGCCGATCGGCTCGGTGGCCTTGGCCGCGTCGTACGAACCATGCAGGTTCGCGAGGAACGCTGCGGGATCTTCCACACCATCGTCGCTCGAGTAGAACGTCATCGGCTCGTAGTCCGGTGCTTCGATACCGAACTCGCGGTACTTCGGCATACCTGTGCCAGCTGGAATCAGCTTGCCGAGAATGATGTTCTCCTTGAGGCCAATGAGGTGGTCGGCGCGGCCATCGATGGCAGCCTCGGTGAGCACACGAGTGGTCTCCTGGAACGAGGCAGCCGACAGCCACGACTCGGTTGCCAACGATGCCTTGGTGATGCCCATCAGCTCCGGACGGCCTTCGGCCGGACGCAGCGACTCTTCGACCATGCGACGGTTCGTGTCGCGGAAGCGCTTGGAGTCGACACGCTCGCCTGGCAGGAAGCCTGAGCCGCCCGGCTCCTGGACGCCGATGCGACGCGTCATCTGACGCACGATGAGCTCGATGTGCTTGTCATGGATCGACACGCCCTGGTCGCGGTAGACACGCTGGACTTCCTCGACCAAGTAGAGCTGGGTCTCGCGGATGCCCTTGATCTCCATGATCTCCTTCGGATCGAAGGGACCATCGACAAGCGGATCGCCGGCCTTCACCGACTGGCCATCTACCACGATCGGGCGGGCACCGAGCGGCAGAACCACTTCGTGCTCTTCGCCGGCGTCGTCAATGACGACAACAGGAATGCCCTTGCCCTCGTCTTCACGAAGGTGGAGGATGCCAGTTGCCTTGGCCAGACGGGCCGAGCCCTTCGGCGTACGAGCTTCGAAGAGTTCGACAACGCGGGGCAGACCGCCAGCGATGTCCTTACCTGCAACACCACCGGTGTGGAAGGTCCGCATCGTCAGCTGAGTACCGGGCTCACCGATCGACTGAGCTGCGATGACGCCAACGGCCTCACCAAGTTCAATCATCTTGCCGGTGGCCAGCGAGCGGCCGTAGCACAGGGCGCACACACCGAGCTCGGCGTCGCACGTGAGCACCGAACGCACACGGATCCGTGTGATGTCCTTGTCCTCACGGAGTGCTTCCATCTCCTCGTCGCCGACAATTGTGTTGCGTGGCAGAACCTTGCGGCCGTCTTCCATTGCCTTCGCAAGGTTGGTGTCTTGCAGCAGCGCACGACCATAGAGCTTGGTCTCGATGTAGGAACGGACGTTGGCCGTGTCCGGCGTGACGTTCTCGATCCACACGCCGAGAGTCGAGCCGCAGTCGTCTTCGCGGACGATGAGCTCCTGAGCAACGTCGACGAGGCGACGAGTCAGGTAACCCGAGTCAGCGGTACGGAGTGCGGTGTCGACCAGACCCTTACGGGCGCCAGGGGTAGCAATGAAGTACTCGAGGGTTTCGAGGCCCTCACGGAAGTTCGACTTGATCGGGCGAGGAATCATGTCACCACGCGGGTTGGCAACCAGCCCGCGCATGCCAGCAATCTGACGCATCTGCGTCATGTTGCCTCGGGCGCCCGAGCCGACCATCATGTCGATCGGGTTGAACTTGGCTTCCTTGAACTCGCGTTCCATCTCGGCTTGCACCTCGGCGGTGGCGTCGGTCCAGATGCGCACTTCCTGCTGACGGCGCTCACCGTCGGTAATGATGCCACGACGGAACTGCGTCTCGACCTTGTCGGCCTGGAGCTCGTACTCCTCCATCATTGCCTTCTTGGCCTTCGGAGTCCGCACGTCGTCAATTGACACCGTGATGCCGGACTGCGAGGCAAAGCGATAGCAGAGGTCCTTGATGTTGTCCAGAGCGTTGGCCACTTCGGCCTTGCTGTAGTTGTCGGAGAGCTGCTCGACGATGACGCCCATCTCCTTCTTGGTGACAAGGTAGTCGATATGACCGAACTTGTCGGGGTACGACTCCTGGATCACTTCGCCGCTGTCAGCGACGCGACGCTGAGGTAACGCCTCTTCAAAGAGGGCGCGACCGGCAGTGGTCTCGAACGGCACTTCGCCTGGAACACGGACGTTAATCACTGCGTGCAAGTCGAGCGTCTTCTCGTCGTAAGCACGGAGCACTTCCCACAGGTGGCGGAATGTGCGGCCTTCGCCCGGAGCCCCAGCAATCGACTCGGTGAGGTAGTAGCCACCGATGATCAGGTCTTGTGACGGCGTGACGATCGGGCGACCCGATGCCGGCGACAAGATGTTGTTGGCCGACAGCATGAGCACACGAGCTTCGGCACGAGCCTCAGCTGAGAGCGGCACGTGGATGGCCATCTGATCACCGTCGAAGTCGGCGTTGAACGCCGTACACACGAGCGGATGGATCTGGAGCGCCTTGCCCTCAACCAGCACAGGCTCGAACGCCTGAATGCCAAGACGGTGCAGCGTGGGCGCGCGGTTCAGCAGCACTGGATGCTCTTGAATGACGTCTTCGAGGACATCCCAAACCTGCGGGCGGCGACGCTCGACCATGCGCTTGGCGGTCTTAATGTTCTGTGCCAGCTCAAGGTCAACAAGGCGCTTCATGACGAACGGCTTAAACAGCTCGAGCGCCATCAGCTTCGGCAGACCGCACTGATGTAGGCGCAGCGTCGGGCCGGCCACGATGACCGAACGGCCCGAGTAGTCGACGCGCTTGCCGAGGAGGTTCTGACGGAAACGACCCTGCTTGCCCTTCAACATGTCGGACAGCGACTTGAGCGGGCGGTTGCCCGGGCCGGTGACTGGACGGCCACGACGGCCGTTGTCGAAGAGTGCATCGACTGCTTCTTGCAGCATGCGCTTCTCGTTGTTGACGATGATCTCCGGTGCACCGAGGTTGAGCAGACGCTCCAGACGGTTGTTGCGGTTGATCACACGACGGTAGAGATCGTTGAGGTCGGATGTCGCGAAGCGGCCACCGTCGAGCTGCACCATCGGGCGCAGCTCCGGCGGGATAACCGGGACCACGTCAAGGATCATGGCCATCGGATCGTTTTCGCGACGACCGTTCTCATCGCGACGGTTGAATGAAGCAACAATCTTCAGGCGCTTGATGGCCTTCTGCTTGCGCTGGGCGCTGAGCGGCTTACGGCCGGAGTCGCCGACGTCAATGGCTTCGCGGAGCTTGATCTCTTCTTCGTCGAAGTCGATCCGATTGATGAGCTGCTTGATGGCTTCGGCACCGGTGCCGCCTTCGAAGTACTCGCCGTACTTGTCGCGCATTTCACGCCACAACATCTCGTCTTCGATGATCTTGCGAGAGTGGACGCTCTTGAACTCATCCCATGTCCGCGCGACGAGATCGAGCTCGATGGCGTACCGCTCGCGAATGCCTTCGAGTTCCTTGTCCCCTTCACGCTGCAGCTTCTTGAGATCGGCAGGCTTGGCGCCTTCTTTCTCAGCAGCAACCACGGCCTCTTCGAGTTCCTTGAACCGACGATCAATGGCGATCTCGAGTTCCTTGTTGATGGCCTCGATCTCTTCGAGGTACTCGGCCTCGAGGCTCGGCAGTGCTTCGTGGCGGCCGTCTTCGTCAACCCAGCTGACGAGGTGCGCAGCGAAGTAGATGACCTTTTCGAGCATCTTCGCCTTGAGTTCTTCCTTCGGCTCGATGCCGGCGAGGAGGTAGGCAAGCCACGAGCGGGTACCGCGGAGGTACCAGATGTGCACGGCCGGTGCGGCCAATTCGATGTGGCCCATACGATCACGGCGGACCTTCGAGCGTGTGACCTCGACGCCACAGCGCTCGCAGATGATGCCCTTGAAGCGAACGCGCTTGTACTTGCCGCAGTAACACTCCCAGTCACGAGTCGGTCCGAAGATCTTCTCGCAGAACAGGCCGTCCTTCTCGGGACGGAGCGTGCGATAGTTAATCGTCTCGGGCTTCTTCACTTCACCGTGTGACCAGTTACGAATTTGGTCTGCCTCAGCGAGGCCGATTTTCAGTTGGTCGAACATATTGACGTCGAGCATGTGGTTTCCCTTTTGTCGGTAGCTCTGGGTGTTCGGGGTTCATCGCACAGTTTCAGTTGGGGTCTGACCCCAACTGAAACTCAGCGGAAATTGCCTGCGCGCTCCGCTTTTTCTCGTTCGCGGCGTGCGTCGTCTTCATCGGTACCGCGCTCGGGACGTGAGATATCGATACCGAGCTCTTCGGCAGCGCGGAAGACCTCATCGTCGAGGTCACGCATTTCGATTTCCTGGCCATCCTTGGTCAGCACTTCGACGTTGATGCAGAGTGCCTGCATCTCTTTCATCAGCACCTTGAATGACTCGGGCACGCCCGGCTCGGGAACGTTGTCGCCCTTGACGATCGACTCATAGACACGGACACGTCCGAGCACGTCGTCGGACTTGATGGTCAACAGTTCCTGCAAGCAGTACGCGGCGCCGTAGGCCTCGAGTGCCCACACTTCCATCTCACCGAAGCGCTGGCCACCGAACTGAGCCTTACCACCCAGCGGCTGCTGAGTGATCATCGAGTACGGGCCAGTAGAGCGGGCGTGAATCTTGTCGTCGACCAAGTGGGCCAGCTTCAAGATGTACATGTAACCGCAGGTAATGGGATTGTCGTACGCATCGCCGGTGCGACCGTTATACAACGTCATCTTGCCGTCGGTGCCGACCAGCCGAGCACCAGATGCCGACTCGACGTTGAGGTTTGCGAGGATGTTCTGGATGACCGGGTGCTTGCCGGCCTTTTCGGTCTCGTCCCACTTGGCGCCGTCGAACACTGGCGTCGCCACGAAGGTAGCGGGCTTGGTGTTCGGGCGGGTCTTGGTCTCGGTACCACGGATCGGGTCGTCGCCGATCTGGGTGCCGTCCGGGTTGGTCCAACCCCAGCGAGCGCAGTAACCGAGGTGCGCTTCAAGCACCTGGCCCACGTTCATTCGGGACGGAACACCGAGGGGATTCAAGATGATGTCGACAGGCTGACCGTCTTCGTTGTACGGCATGTCCTCGATCGGAAGGATCTTGGAGATGACGCCCTTGTTGCCGTGACGCCCGGCAAGCTTGTCGCCCACCGAGATCTTGCGCTTCTGAGCCACATACACCCGCACCAACTGGTTGACGCCTGGGGGCAACTCGTCTCCGTCGTCACGGTTAAACACCTTGACGTCGATGACCTTGCCGGTCATACCGTGCGGCACCTTCAGCGAGGTGTCGCGAACTTCGCGAGCCTTCTCACCGAAGATCGCACGGAGCAAACGCTCTTCAGGCGTCAGTTCGGTCTCGCCCTTCGGTGTGACCTTGCCAACGAGGACATCGCCCGGCCCAACGTCGGCGCCCACGCGGATGATGCCGCGGTCGTCGAGGTCAGCAAGGATGTCGTCGCTCAGGTTCGGGATGTCACGAGAGATCTCTTCCGGGCCAAGTTTCGTGTCGCGAGCATCGACTTCGTGCTCCTTGATGTGGATCGACGTGAGTACGTCATCCTTCACGAGGCGCTCCGAAAGGATGATCGCATCCTCGAAGTTGTAGCCCTCCCACGGGATGAACGCCACGAGCAGGTTCTTGCCCAATGCGAGTTCGCCTTGGTCGGTCGACGGTCCGTCAGCGAGGATGACGCCCGCCGTCACCTTGTCGCCTTCGTTGACCAGAACGCGGTGGTTGATGCAGGTGTCCTGGTTCGAGCGACGGAACTTGGAGAGCTTGTAGGTCCGCTTGCCGAGCGTCTTGTACAGCACCGAGATCGCCTCACCGGAGACGTCGGTGACTTCACCGTCGTCTTCAGCCATGATCAGATCGGCGGCATCACGGGCGGCACGGTTCTCGATGCCGGTACCGATGTACGGCGCCTCGGCACGAAGCAACGGCACAGCCTGGCGTTGCATGTTGGCCCCCATGAGGGCGCGGTTGGCATCGTCGTGCTCGAGGAACGGAATCAGCGCCGTGGCAACGGACACGATCTGCTTCGGGCTGACGTCGATGAAGTCGACCTCCGACGGAGGCACGTAGCCGATGTCGGTAGTGGCACCGAAGAAGCTCTCAGCTTCGAGCATCTTGCGGAGATCCTCGAGGCTGGCGGCCTGCGGCGAACGGCGAACGAGCACACGCTCGTCGGCGAGGCTACCGTCGTCCTTGAGCGGCGTGTTTGCCTGGGCAACCACGTAGTTCTCTTCTTCGTCGGCTGCCATGTAGACGATTTCGCCTGTGACCTTGCCGTCCTTCACCTGGCGGTACGGCGACTCGATGAAGCCGAACTCGTTGACTCGGGCGTAGCACGACAGGCCACCGATCAGGCCGATGTTCGGGCCTTCCGGGGTTTCGATCGGGCACATCCGGCCGTAGTGGCTGAAGTGGACGTCTCGGACTTCGAAGCCGGCGCGCTCACGGGACAGACCACCTGGGCCGAGCGCAGAAAGGCGACGACGGTGCGTGAGGCCCGAGAGCGGGTTGACCTGGTCCATGAACTGCGAGAGCTGAGAGGTTCCGAAGAACTCCTTGATCGCAGCGACGACCGGACGAATGTTGATGAGCGTTTGCGGCGTGATTGCCTCGACGTCTTGCGTTGTCATGCGCTCACGCACGACACGCTCCATGCGGCTCAAACCAATGCGGACCTGGTTTTGGATCAGTTCACCGACGCTACGGATGCGGCGGTTGGCGAAGTGGTCCTGGTCGTCGAGTCGGTAGCCCGGCTCCTGCTTGACCAGATGCAACATGTAGCTGATCGTCGCGAGTACTTCGCAACGG
The DNA here is from genome assembly GCA_937905835.1 of uncultured Ilumatobacter sp. GTDB lineage: Bacteria > Actinomycetota > Acidimicrobiia > Acidimicrobiales > Ilumatobacteraceae > Ilumatobacter_A. Next base: position 9,188 of record CALCXK010000012.1, read on the forward strand.
CTGAGGACGTTCTGGCCCTCCTCGGGGTAGTCGAGCAGCGGCTCGCCTTCGGCGTTCAGGCCGCCTTCGAGGCCAAACAGTGTGCCGACCTGGCTGAGCTCTTCACCGAGCTTGCGGTTGATCTTGTACCGGCCGACACGGCTGAGGTCATAGCGACGGCTCTCGAAGAACGCGTTGCGGAAGTAGGCCTTGGCGGACTCGGCGGTCGGCGGTTCGCCCGGGCGGGCGCGCTTGTAGATCTCAATGAGCGATTCTTCCTGGGTCGGCGCAGTGTCGCGTTCCTTCTCCCATTGGCCCTCGAGGAAGTCGAAGTGGCTAACGAAGCGATCGAGAAAGCCCGGAGCGTTCTCTTCGTCGTAGCCGAGCGCACGAAGCATGGTGAAGACACCGAGGCGACGCTTGCGAGCGACACGCGTGCCGGCGGTGACATCCTTGCCCGGCTTGTGCTCGACATCGAACTCCATCCACTCGCCGCGGTACGGGTGGATGGTGCCCTTGACCAGCTGGTGCTTGGTGAGGTTACGCAGGCGGAAACGCTCACCTGGCTCGAAGATGACGCCGGGGCTACGAACGAGCTGACTGACGACGACACGCTCGGTGCCGTTGACGATGAACGTGCCCTTCTCGGTCATGATCGGGAAGTCGCCCATAAAGACGGTTTGTTCCTTGATCTCACCGGTGTTGCGGTTCATGAACCGGGCGCGCACGAAGACCGGCGCGCTGTAGGTCATATCCTTTTCTTTGCATTCCTCAACCGTGAACTTCGGCGGTGGGCGCAGATCTTCGTCGAACGGGTCAAATTCGAGCTCAAGCTGGAGCGATTCCGAGAAGTCCTTAATGGGGCTGATATCGCGGAATGTGTTCGCGAGCCCTTCATCGAGAAACCACTGGAAGCTCTCACGCTGGACAGCAATCAGGTCGGGGAGCTCGAGCGGCTCCTTCAGATTGCCGAACGAATAACGTTCACGAGACACGGGACGAGTCGCCACGATCACTCTCCAAAGAGTTGAGGGTTGTTGCCAGGCTGCCGGGCGCGCTGAACCACACCTGATGAATGGTGGGGGGACAGTAGACGCACGGCAGCGTGCCAGACTATCTACGTGGGGCGAGCAATATCAACCGCAGACAGCCTGAATTCGCGCTGCGGGCGTACATTTCCTGGATCGACGATGTTGAAAGTGTCATCGACGAATTGCGAGCCAACGTAAAGAACATCCCTCGAAATGTCAAGCATCTCAGCAGTATCGCCACGAAATTCATACGTGACCAGGTGCTCTGCTGACGTCACCGGAGCCCCATTTCGCCTGAAGTGACGCCTCGAAGTTGGCTGATTCACGACTCGATGTCGTCTGCAGGACGTCAGTTGGGTCACTGACTCAGAGCGCGACAGAGCCCGGATGCACACCGAGGGGTCGACATCCGGGCTCTGGCTTTTCTCGGAAGAACTCAGGTCAGCAGCGCGCTGCGCCGCCGACTGATCACTTCACTTCGACGTCAGCGCCAACTTCTTCGAGCTTGGCCTTGGCGGCTTCAGCGTCAGCCTTGCCGACCTTCTCCATAAGCGGCGTGGGGGCGGCGTCGACGAGGTCCTTGGCGTCCTTCAGACCCACACCGAGAAGGTCCTTGACGACCTTGACGACCTGGATCTTCTGTCCACCTGCACCGTTAAGAATGACATCGAATTCGTCCTTCTCTTCGGCTGCTTCGGCGGCGCCACCAGCGGGAGCTGCTGCAGCCATTGCTACAGGGGCAGCAGCTGTGACGTCAAACTTCTCTTCGAAGGCGTCGAGGAGCTCTTTGAGCTCGATGACGGTCTTGGCGCCAATAGCGTCGAGGATTTCTTCGTTAGTCATGATGTTCTCTCTTTTCGTTCAGTTTCAGTGCGGGGCCGTTCGACCCCAGAAATATGGGGTGTTCAGGCTTCGGCTTCCTGCTTCTCGATGAGAGCAGAGAGTCCGAACGCGAACTTGTTTGGCAGTGCCTTGAGCAACCGTGCGGTCTTGACCAGGGGTGCTTGGAGTGCGCCAGCAAAATTTGCCAGCAACTCGTCGCGCGACGGCAGGCTGGCCAGTGCTTTGACATCATCAGCGGACATCGGCGTGTCGCCGAGCATGCCGCCCTTGATGACGAGCAGCGGGTTCGCCTTGGCCGCATCGATCAGCGCTTTTGCTGCGCCCACCAAATCATCGGCGGCGAAGGTGAGCGCAGTCGGACCGGTCAGGTGATCATTGAGGCCGTCGCGACCGGCGTTGGTAGCGGCAAGCTTCGCCAGGGTGTTTTTGTACACCTTGTGCTCGGCGCCAACAGCGCGCAGCGGGGTACGAAGGTCTGCCATCTGGCTGACCGACATGCCGCGGTACTCAGTGACGAACACTGCGCTGGCTTCTTTGAGCTTTGCAGTGATTTCCTCGACCTTTGCGACCTTGTCGGGTCGCGGTGCGTTTGCTTCTGTCATGTGTGTTTTCCTCCTCTCGCTCAACTCGGGGTGCTCGCGATGTTCAGCGAACACCTCCAAGGAGCGACCAGCGAGACGATGTCTCGAGCCGTTACCTCGTGGTATGCACCTCGGTTGGCGTCTCCTTCACGAAATGTGGAGGATCCATTACCCGGATTTCTCCGGACCAACGGTCTCTGGCGAGCGACCTATTTTACAGGGCCTCATACTAAGGCTCGCGCGTCGAGGTTCCACGCGGTCCCGCGACTGGGCCTGATCTACAATGACGGGATGGTCGGAGAGAATCGCAGGGTTGCAGCCGACTCGTCTGCCCATGCCCAAGGTCTCACAGACAACCTCACGAAGCAGGGCTTCGCTCTCGAGTCCCAGAGTGCCGGCGAGTGGACGCTGCGTAAGGAACGCCGCCGAGGCGATCACGTGGTCACGATTGCCATTTCGCAACCGTCGGTGATCCAGCAGCCCAACCTGGTGACGCCCCCAACATCTGGTAGCTCAGCATCTGCCAACTGGGCGCCACCGAAATTCTGACTCCCCCAGCCTTGTGGGTCGACGGGGGACAGTGGCCGCTGGCCAGAACTCGTCCACGCACGGTGCCCAGTCGAAAACGACGAATGCCCGCACCACAGTGCGGGCATTCGTTCAGTCTTTCCACGCGGCGCCAGGTTCGAGACGCTGAATCAGCCTTCGCCAGGCAGCACTGGCTTCAGGCGCTGAATGTCCACCTTGACGCCGGGGCCCATCGTCGACGAAACGGTGATCTTCTGGATGTATCGGCCCTTGGCCGACGCAGGCTTCGCACGCTGGACCTCTTCGATCACTGCGAAAATGTTCTCAGCCAGCGCTTCAGGGGTGAAGCTAGCCTTGCCGACAGTGAGCTGCACGTTGCCGTAACGGTCGGTGCGGTACTCAACTTTTCCGCCCTTGAACTCAGTGACGGCCTTGGCGACATCCGGAGTGACGGTGCCGGTTTTCGGGTTCGGCATCAGGCCACGGGGACCGAGCGTGCGGCCGAGACGACCAACAAGCGGCATCATGTCCGGTGTCGCGATGACGAGATCGAAGTCCATCATTCCTCCCTCGATCTGTTCGAACAGGTCGTCAGCGCCCACGATGTCGGCGCCGGCTTCGCGGGCAGCGTTAGCTGCTTCGCCCGAAGCGAACACGGCGACACGAACGTCCTTGCCGGTGCCCTGAGGGAGCGCGACAGTTCCGCGCACCATCTGCTCGGCCTTGCGGGGGTCGATACCGAGACGGAACGACACGTCGACGGATTCGTCGAACTTCGCCGTCGCGGTCTCTTTTGCCAGACGGACTGCGTCGGCCGGGGTGTACATCGTCTCACGATCGAACTTCTTCGATGCGTCAATAAATTTCTTGCCTGACATATATGTCTCCCTCAGTAGTACGTCCGCCGGTCGAGGTGAGCCGGTCGAGACGTTGTTCGGTGGTTATCTGAAATAGTTGCGAAAGGGGCCTGACCCCATCCGTAACTTTGGTTGTCTTGATATGGGACGTCAGTCGCCCCGGCATCATGAGCTGACAGTGATCCCCATCGAGCGAGCCGTGCCACGGACTTGAAGCTTTGCGGCTTCCATGTCGTTGGCATTGAGGTCAGGCATTTTGATCGTGGCGATCTCTTCGACCTGGGCCTCAGTGATGTTGCCAGCGATTTCTGAGCCCGGGTTGTTCGCAGCCTTGGAGAGTCCGGCCTTCTCGCGGATCAACGTCGAGGTCGGCGGCGTTTTCAGAACGAAGGTGAACGTACGGTCGTCGTAGATCGTGATCTCAGTCGGCACCACTGTGCCGGCCTGGGCCTCGGTTTGGGCGTTGTACGCCTTGACGAAGTCCATGATCGCGATGCCGTGTGGTCCAAGAGCGGTACCAACGGGCGGGGCGGGACTCGCCTTGCCAGCTTCGATTTGGATCTTGACGACGGTGAGGACTTTTTTCTTGGCCATGTGATTTCTTCTCTCGGGGGTTTCTATTCAATTTCAGTCAGCGAACGACGCTGATCAGAGCTTGGTGACGAGCTACAGCTTCGCAACTTGGCTGAAGTCCATCTCCACCAAGGTCTCGCGACCGAAGATGTTAACGAGGACTTTGAGCTTGAGGTGGTCGGCGTTGATTTCGGCGATTTCGCCGGTGAAGTCGGCGAACGGGCCTTCCTTCACACGAACGCTCTCGCCCTCTTCGTAATCGAGCTTGGCCTTGCGACGCGGTGCGTCGGCTTGGGCGTTGGTCTTCGGGGACAGGAACGTCTTGACTTCCTTGCGCGAAAGCGGCGTGGGCTTTTGACCCTTGACGGCCTGGCCGACGAAGCCGGTGATGCCCGGCGTGTTGCGGACGCAGTACCACGACTCGTCGTCCATCTGGCAACGAACCAGCAGGTAGCCCGGGAAGACCTTCTTGAGAACGGTCTGCTTCTTGCCGTTCTTGAACTCGTCGACTTCTTCCATGGGAATGACGATCTCGTAGATCTTGTCTTCCATGTTCATGGACTGAATGCGAGCGTTGAGGTTCGCCGTGACCTTTTTTTCGTAGCCCGACTGGGTGTGCACGACATACCAGTCGCCCGGGCGGAGCAGCGGATCGTCGTACGGAACCTCTTCGACTTCTTCTTCGACTACAGCAACCTCGTCGAGTGCTGCTTCGGAATCGTCGGCAGGTGTACCGCCAGCGGCATCACCTTCGTCAGCGGGCTCAGCCGTGACATCAACATCACCGGTCGGGAGCACGGCGTCAGCGCTGACAGGCCCGCCGACCGACGCCTCGGTCTCGACATCGGCGAGCACGTTGACGTCACCCGAAGGAAGCAGAGCGTTGGTTGCTTCGACGTCAAGCGCAGCCAGCGCGTCGGTCCCGGTGGATTCGTTGTCGTCGGAGGTCATATCATCAGTACTGCTGTGGGGCATATCGTTGTCTGTCATCTCGTCGCTCATGATGCTCGGTAGAACCACTCGGACAACTGCCCGAACAGGTAGTCGAATCCGCCGACAAGTGCCGTAAGGAACACGACGGTGATGACGACGACGATGGAGTAGCGCGTGACCTCAGGACGCTTCGGCCAGGCCACCTTGCGCATTTCTTCGCGCACTTCACGCAAGTACTGAAGAACGCCAACACGCTCTTGATTCTTCTTCTGCTGACGCGGGGCGCGAGTAGCTCTACCCTCCTCGTCGAGGGCACCCATCTTGCGAAGCTGTCGCTTCTGCTCACGGTTCAGATCATCAAGTGACACGTTGTCGTTACGTTCTCTCGTGTTCGAGTTGTTTGGTCACATCACCGGTATCCCGGTGAAATTTGCAGGGCAGGAGGGACTTGAACCCACAACCGTCGGTTTTGGAGACCGGTGCTCTGCCAATTGAGCTACTGCCCTCGGTTAGACGCACCAGGGTACCAGCGCATCGGGTGAGGCCGGGTCCGGCAACGAATGCCACCGACTCGCCCTCACGTTGTCGTCAGCGAGTCTCCTTATGGAGGGTGTGCTTGCGCTCACGCGAGCAGTACTTGTTCATCTCGAGGCGCTCGCGGTCATTGACCTTGCTCTTCATCGTGATGTAGTTGCGCTCTTTGCACTCGGTGCATTCGAGGGTCACTTTGACCCGCTTGTCATTCTTGGCCATGTCTGGCTCGCTTTCGTGTTCGTCGCCTGGGCGACGGGTGGTGACAGCACAACGGTCGGCTCGGACAAACCGAGCCGACCATTGTCGTCAGAAATTGCTTACTTCAGGATCTTGGTGACGCGGCCAGCACCAACAGTGCGGCCACCTTCACGAAT
>CALCXK010000013.1 GCA_937905835.1 uncultured Ilumatobacter sp.
GGCGGGACTGTCGAGCGGCCTGTCAGCGTCGGCTGCTGAGCCCGGCGTGAGGTTGGCGTCTGTCTTGCCGTCTGTCTTGCGAGTTTGGCTCAAACGAAATCGACGCTCAGCACCTTGACGGTCATCGAACCGTTCGGAGCGTCGTAGGTGATCGAATCGCCGACAGAGGAGCCGTTGAGCGCAGCGCCGAGAGGCGACGTGGAGCTGATGACGTCGGCACCCTCGATCTCCTCTTCCATGTTGCCGATCATGTAGCGCTCGGCCATGTCGTCGGAGTCGCCGTCGTACACAATCTCGTAGACCTGGTTTTCGACGACCTCGGGCTCGTCGATGAGGTACTCAAGCTGACGGATGCGTCCTTCCATGTGGCCTTGCTCGTCCTTGGCAGCGTGGTAGCCGGCGTTCTCTTTGAGATCGCCCTCTTCTCGCGCCCGTTCGATCTTGTCGGCAACTTCGATCCGTCCGCGCGTGGTGAGATCGTGAAACTCCGCCTGCAAACGCTCGAGGGCGGACTTGGACAACTTCGCTCCAGCCATTTCAGAGACGATAGCGAGCCCAACCCGATTGCGAAGGAGTTGTGAAAGAGGTCCGCCCATTCCTGGCAGTCAAATCATTCGCAACTCCCTCCCAATCGGAACCGGTGAGATGATGCGGGTAGCCTCGCCGCCGTATGACGCACAATATTGCCGTGATCGGTGGCGACGGGATCGGACCCGATGTCACCGCCGAAGCCATCAAGGTCATCCGCGCCGCCGGCGTGGACATCGCTACGACCGAGTTCGATCTGGGTGGCGATCGCTACCTGCGTGACGGCGAAATCCTGAGCGACGAAACCCTCGATGCGCTCCGGCCGTTTGACAGCATCCTGCTCGGCGCCGTTGGTCACCCCGACGTGAAGCCCGGCGTGATCGAGCGCGGTCTGTTGCTCAAAATGCGCTTCGAACTCGATCTGTATATCAACCAGCGCCCGTTTCTTGGCACCGCTCCGGGTGGCACCGTTCAGCATGACTTCATCGTCATCCGCGAGAACACCGAGGGCCCGTACGTCGGTGAAGGTGGAGCGCTGCGTGTCGGCACACCCAACGAAGTGGCGACCCAGGGCTCGGTCAACACGCGCTTCGGTGTCGAACGGTGTATCCGCTACGCCTTCGAGTTGGCTGTCAGTCGCGAGCGCAAGCACGTCACACTGGTCCACAAGACCAACGTGCTGTCGTTCGCTGGCGATCTCTGGCAGCGGACCTTCGACGAGGTCGCTGCCAAGTACCCGCAGGTCGGCACCGCCTACAACCATGTTGATGCCGCCTGCATTTATTTTGTCCAGGACCCGCACCGATACGACGTGATTGTTACCGACAACCTTTTCGGCGACATCCTCACTGACCTCGGCGGCGCAGTATCTGGCGGCATCGGCCTCGCATCGTCGGCCAACCTCAACCCGGCCCGCACCGGACCGTCGATGTTTGAGCCCGTGCACGGTTCGGCCCCCGACATCGCCGGACAGAACAAGGCAAACCCGACCGCAGCCATTTTGTCCGCTGCGCTCATGCTCGACTTCCTCGCCGAGGGCGCTGCCGCTGACCGCATTCGTGCGGCCTGTGCCCAACCGGTTACCGGCAGCACCACAGACGTTGGTGACGCGATTGCTGCCCGCGTGGGAAACTGATCACATGCCAATCACACCCACACCGAAGATCTGGATGAACGGTGAGCTCGTCGACTGGGACAAGGCCCAGGTCCACGTGCTCACCCACACCCTTCACTACGGGACCGGCGTGTTCGAAGGCATCCGCGCCTACGCAACCGTCGACGGCCCATCGATCTTCCGCCTCACCGAGCACATCAAGCGCCTGTTCGATTCGGCCAAGATCCTCGGCTTCTCGATCCCGTACACGGTTGATGAACTTGTCCAAGCCACCAAGGACACCGTTGCCTCGACTGGGCTTGACTCGTGCTACGTGCGTCCGCTGGCGTATCTCGGGTACGGCGAAATGGGCTTGAACACGCTGCCCTGCTCGACCGACGTCGCTATTGCCTGCTGGCCGTGGGGTGCGCTACTTGGTGACGAGGCAGTCACCAAGGGCGTGCGAATGAAGATCTCTTCGTGGACCCGTCACGATCACAACACCATGCCGCCTGCCGCAAAGACTGTAGGAAACTACGTCAACTCATCGCTTGCGAAAGTTGAAGCGCTCAAAGCCGGCTACGACGAGGCAATCATGCTCGCGCCGAACGGTCTCGTTGCCGAATGCACCGGTGAGAACATCTTCGTTGCCCGTCACGGCAAGCTGCTCACCCCGCCACTGTCGGCTGGGGCGCTCGAAGGAATCACCCAGAGCACGGTGGGCGCGCTCGCCAACGACCTTGGGTTCGAAGTCAAAGTCGACAACATCGCCCGCAGTGATCTCTATATCGCCGACGAAGCCTTTGTCTGTGGCACTGCGGCCGAAGTGAGCTCGATCAACTCGATTGACGACCGCGACATCCCGTGCCCCGGCCCGATGACACTGGCGATGTCAGAGGCCTATCTCGCCACGGTGCGCCGCGAGAACCCAAAGTATTTGGATTGGTGCGAACTTACCGTCTGACGGTGGTTCGGCGACGTTGTCGCCTTGCGCTCGCTTCATGGGGCCCCCGGATGTTTGCGTGACGATATTGGTGCTCATGCGCACCGATTTCGTTACGCAAACACAGAGGAACCAGAAAGAACGGCTCGGGCGGAAAAGCAGAAGAGCCCCGGTCAGCGCTGCCAGACCGAAGTCGGCGCGCCTTCCGGGGCCCGTCAGATGGACAGATCCACCACTGGTCGTTCGACGGGCGTTAGCCTGCGTCACGACCTGTTCACATCGCCCGTCTCGCCGTTTCCTCCGACCTAAATCGGGGGAGCGTCGAGGTGGGCGATGTCCGTTTTCGGATGACGTTCGGCAAGCCGAACCCCACCCGATTTGACACCGTTTCACGCTGACCCAGTTGCCCGTGCCATCAAAATTGGTGCCAAAGCAGATCCGTCGGTCCAAGGTCCAGTTGGGGTGTTCCTAGGTCGTTCGGTTCTGCACCATTGCTCCGTTGCTGCGCACCGGCCCGAAGGCCGACATCCAGTTCGGTTGCCTCGCTGATCCGATCGGTTTCCCGAACGACTCCGCAGGTCTCCGTCTTCGCTTGATCCCGAAGGACCTGGCGACCCGGTCTGACCTCACACCTCGACCGGTTGCCCGATCTCGGTGCCGACTCCCCGTTGTTCGTGTTTCACCCGAAGGTGCAGTACGAAATCGGTCTGAGATGGCTGTGAGCTCTGTCCTGTTTCGAATCCGCTGCTCCTCGTCGGCAGTGTGGGCTTGGGCCGAAGCCCCATCCTCACCGCCCCGGTTGGCGTGCGCTTTTCGTAACGTCCTCCAGTAAAGACCCGTTGGAATCAAGGGTCAAGGGGTTTTCCGAAAGACACAGGGTTATCCCCGAAACTTTCTTGTTACCCCCAGAATTTCGTGGTTCATCCACCGCTTCCCCACCGTTGGTGCACAGCTCTGTCCACATCTCACAGACGTGGAATTTGGGGTGTTGCATGCTCCCGTATGCTGTTGGGAATATGCGACACGTCGAAATTTTTGACACGACCCTGCGTGACGGCTTGCAGGTCGAAGGAGTGTCGGCGACCGTCGACGACAAGCTCCGGATTGCCGAGCAGCTCGATCACCTCGGGGTCCACTACGTCGAGGGCGGCTGGCCTGGAGCGAACCCGAAGGACATTGAGTTCTTCGCACGCGCTGCGACGGAGCTGAAGCTGACCACGTCGACGCTCGTTGCATTCGGTTCGACCCGTCGCCCTCGCGGCAAGTCTGATGAGGACACGACGCTGCGGAATCTCATCGAAGCCAACACGGCCGCCGTGTGCATTGTTGCGAAGAGCTCCGAGTACCAGGTCGTCGAAGCAATGCAGACGACGCTCAACGAGGGGGTGGCGATGATTGCCGACAGCGTCCGATTTTTACACGGCGAAGGACGAGCCGTCCTGGTCGACCTCGAGCACTTCTTTGACGGCTACAAGTCGAACCCCGAATTTTCGCTGCGTGCTCTCGAAGCCGCCGTGGTCAGTGGTGCATCCCACCTTGTGCTCTGCGACACGAATGGCGGAACTCTGCCCGACGAGGTGTCGGCCATCGTTGCTGACATCAAGGCGCACGTCGGTAACGATGCGATCATTGGTATCCATTGCCACGACGACACGGGTTGCGCTGTGGCGAACTCAATGGCGGCGGTCGAGGCCGGTGCGAGCCACGTGCAGGGAACCTTGAACGGCCTGGGGGAGCGAACGGGCAACACCAACCTCACGACGGTGATCCCGAACCTCCAGCTGAAGCAGGGCTACCAGTGCCTTCCAGAGGGCCGTCTTGTGCGCCTCACGTCGGTGAGCCACCACGTGGCCGAGACATTGAATCGGGCGGTCAACCCACAGGCTCCCTACGTCGGTTCATCGGCATTCGCGCACAAGGCCGGGCTTCACGCCTCGGCGATCGCCCGGGCGAAAGATGCCTACGAGCACATCGACCCGGGCGCCGTTGGTAACGGCACCCGCTTCGTCGTGTCCGAGATGGCCGGCCGGGCGACCATCCAGATGAAGGCCGATGAATTGGGCCTCGAGATCGACGGAGCTCAGATCAACCAGGTGATTGATGATCTGAAGCGGCTCGAGCACGAGGGGTATCACTTCGAAGCTGCTGACGCGTCGCTCGAACTCCTGATGCGGCGAGCCATCGGCGGGGTCCCCGAGTTCTTTGAGATTGAGTCGATGCGCGTCATCACCGACGAGGTGCGCGGCGGCCCGTTTAGCACCGAAGCCACGGTCAAACTCTGGCTGGGCCACGGCGACACTGCCGAACGGCGCGTGTCGATTGCGGAGGGAAACGGCCCGGTCAATGCGATCGACACCGCATTCCGTGCCGCTGCGGGCGACGCGTTCCCCCAGCTCAGCAGGATTCATCTCACCGACTACAAGGTGCGGATCCTCGATGGCGGCAGTGCCACCGGGGCGACCACACGTGTGCTGTTGTCGGCGACGAACGGTCAGCGTGACTGGACCACGATCGGCGTGAGCGCGAACATCATCGAAGCATCCTGGCGTGCCCTGGAAGACACGCTCGTCTACGGATTGCTCCACACCGATACCTGACGTACGACAACTCTGGGATGCGTTCCCACCGTTGGTGACCTCACACAGCGTTCTATGAATTTCCGCCCCATGAGGTGACTTGCATGTTGACGTCAACGTCGTTGACACAAGTGTCCTGAGTGACAAAATCTTGGGTGGAAAGATGGGTGTGCTGACAAGCGCTTGACGAAATCGGGACCGGCCAGGGTCGTGCCGCCCGACGCGTTGCTTCGCGGCGCGGATCCTGTAGAAAGGCATCGATGGCAGTTCCGAAATTCAGCCCTGTTGCACCGACCGACCGCGCCCGTGGCTACGCGTCGCCCGATCGCGTCCCGGGAAACTGGATGCCGGATCGTCCGGCCGAGATCGCAGGGTTTCAACCGTCTGGTCCTCGCCGCGGTCATCACGGCCCCGACCAGGGGTTCGCGCTGCGCATCGCAGCGCGACTCGCTCCCCAGATCCGGCTACAGCCGGGCGAGCATCTCGACGACGCCGTTTGCGGTTGTCTCGGGATTGCGCTTGGGCGAGCATCGTTGTTTTCCCGTGCACCCGTGGTGCACGACGTCAAGCTGGCGTTCACGATCTGGGGCTACTTCGACGAGCAACCGCCGGCCGAGCTGATCGAGTTGCGAGCGAAACTTTTCGCTGGCCTGCGACACGTCGCCCATCACTACACAGAGGCTCGCGACGTCGCTGACATGGTGCCAGACTCCACACTGCAGCTGACGCCCGAGGCGGCCGCCGCGAAGTACCCCGGGTCGTGGCGCGAGCTCGTCGGCGCCTGACCGCGCCTCCAACACCCCGACACACACGGCGGCGGCACAGAGCTTCGCCAAGGCACTACTGAGGCCCGACGGTCCCGGAACGATGCGTCTATCGTGCGCCGACCTACATTGGGTCAACGTTGAACGGCTGCGGACCAAGGCAATGCTGCTGGCAGCGAAGCGCGCCAATCGGCTCGATGATGTCCGGCTCGATGATGTCCGGCGACGATGTCCTGACCGAGTTGTCGGCGCTCACCAGCCTTGACATGTAGACCGCCACGGCAACAGTGCTCGCGTCACATGGCGCTCCCGACGTCTTGGTGCACCGTGTCGGGTCGCTACCGTCCGAGGTGTGCCCGAGAGATTTGATCCGTCTGTTCACCCGCACCGACGGCGGAACGCGCTGACCGGACAGTGGGTGATCGTGTCGCCGCAGCGCACCGAGCGTCCCTGGGAGGGGCAGACCGGCGCAGCCATGGAGCAGCCCACCGTCTATGACCCGAGCTGCTCCCTGTGCCCGGGTAATGAACGGGCTGGCGGACTATCGAACCCCGACTATTCGTCGACGTTCGTGTTCCAGAACGACTTCGCAGCGTTACTCCCCGATGTTCCGTTGCCTGACAGCCCAGATAGCAGGCAAGGCCACATGTCGGGCGGGCTCTACCAAGCAGCAACCGGCGATGGCGAGTGTCGAGTTATCTGCTTCTCGGCGGATCACGGCAAGACGCTCGGCACGATGGACCTGGCCGAGATCGGCGTGGTGATCGACCTCTGGAAGAGTCAGCTTGCCGAGCTACTCGATCGCTACGAGTACGTACAGATCTTTGAGACGCGCGGCGCGATCTCGGGGTCGTCCAACCCCCATCCGCACGGGCAGATTTGGGCATCAAACTTCCTCCCAAACGAGATCGTCGCCGAACTCGCTGAACAGCGTTCCTACCGAGCCCGGCACGGGAGTCATCTGCTCGTCGATTACGTCGAGAGTGAGCTGGCAGCTGGCGACCGGATCATTCATGCCAACGACCACTGGGTCGTGGCGGTCCCGTACTGGGCCTATTGGCCGTATGAGACCATCGTCTTGCCGCGCCGACCTGTGGCTTCGCTGCTCGACCTGAGCGTCGACGAGGCAGAGGGTCTCGCCGACGCCCTGAAGACGATGCTGTCGGGTTTCGACCGGTTGTTCAACACGCCGTTCCCCTACTGCTCTGGTTGGCACGTCGCTCCGCGCGGGCTTGAGGCCGACTGGCAGTTACACGCGCACTACTACCCTCCGTTGCTCCGTTCGGCCGACGTCGCCAAGATCCCGGCGAGCTACGAACTGCTTGCCAACCTCCAACGCGACCTCACGCCGGAGACCGCTGCCAGCAACCTGCGCGACGTCCTCTGAGCTAACGCGGCCGAACCGTCGCGAGGGCTGCGAGGAAACGGTCGTTCCACTCAGCGCTGGCGATTGTGACGCGTACACCGACATCGGGGAACGCACGCGTGACGACGCCTTGGCGCTCGAGGTCGACGCCGAGTGCCGCGGCGTCGCGCTGCACCGGAAGCCAGACGAAGTTGCCCTGTGGGTCCGGGAGATCCCAACCTGTAGAGCGAAGCGAATCCACGACCCGAGAGCGTTCGCTGACCACTTCGGCTACCCGAAGCCGCATCTCGTCGGGAGCTGCCAGGCTTGCCCGAGCGGCGCGCTGTGCGAGTTCGTTGATGGCGAACGGGACGAGCGTGCGGTCGATGATGCCGGTCACCTCGGGATGGCCGAGCGCATAGCCGACCCGCAGCCCGGCCAGGCCGTGTGCCTTGCTGAAGGTTCGGGTGATCACCAGGTTCGAATGATCGGCGAGCAGTGCAATTGAGTCGGTCACACGTTCGTCGGTCACGAACTCGGAGTACGCCTCGTCGAGGACCACCAGGCATGTCTCGGGAACGGTGCGGAGGAACTCGGCGATGTCGGCCGTCGGCACGATCGTCCCGGTCGGGTTGTTCGGGTTCGTGACGAAAACGAGTTTCGTCTGCGCAGTGATCGCCGCAGCCAGCGCAACGAGGTCGAACGTTTCGTCGACCAACGGGACCCGCACCTGCTCGGCTTCGACGAGCGCAGCGAACAGTGGATACGCCTCGAAAGACGGCCAACACATCGCCACCTGATCGCCAGGCCCGACGTAGCTGAGCAGCAACTGTTGCAAGATGCCTGCGGAGCCGGCGCCGATCGTGACCTGCTCGGTGTCGACCCCGACGTACTCGGCGAGCTCCTCGCGCAATGCTGTGGCGCGATGGTCGGCGTACAGACCAATGTGTTCGATTCCGGCGCTGATGGCGCCAGCGACGGAGGGGAGCGGACCGTACGGAAGTTCGTTCGACGCCATCTTGATGGCATCGGCGATTCCGTGTTCGGCAGCGGCTGCGGCAGCCGAACGGCCGGGCTTGTATCCGGGGAGAGCAGCAACAGCGGAGCGGGGGCGACCAGTCATCTGCCCATGATTCCAGACCGACGGCGCCGCGACCGGATCGCTTGCGCTGAACCGCTTCTCGGCCAGCGGTTTCTCCGTGGTGGCTGAGAGTGGCAACATCTCGGCCATGACTATCGAGCCGATTGAACGCGGCACCCTTACATGGCACCCGGCAGAGGACGCTTGGGCGAACAGTGCGCTGTCTGGCTTCGCTCAACACGTTGTCGCGCTCGGCGGGCCGACCTGTGCGGACTACGCCGAATTGCTCGACTGGTCACTCGGTGAACCCGGACCGTTCTGGGCGGCAGTGGCGAGCTGGCAGTGCATTCGCTGGCACGACGAGCCCAGCGCATCGTTGGTCGGCGGCACCATGCCGGACGTGACGTGGTTCCCCGGCGGCACGCTCAACTACGCCGAGCGGATGCTTGCCTGGGGCGCAGAGCAGCCTGACGTGACGGCGATCATCGAGCTGTCGCAGAGCCGCGACCGTCGCGAAGTCACGTGGGCGGAGCTTGCCGATCAGGTCGCACGCTGTCGTGCAGGACTCGTCGAGCGGGGCGTGGGCCGCGGTGATCGGGTGGTCGCGTTCAGCCCGAACATCTCTGAGACGTTGATTGCCTTCCTGGCCACGGCGAGCCTCGGCGCGATCTGGAGTTCGTGTGCGCCCGAGTTTGGGGTTCGTGCAGTGACCGACCGCTGGGCACAGATCGAGCCGAAGGTGTTGATCACCGTCGACGGCTACATGTATGGCACCAAGGGCATTGATCGCAGGGAGCACGTCGATCAGATAGCCGCAGGGCTGCCGTCCCTCGAACACATCGTGCACATCGGCTATCTCCGACCCCAGGGCGACCTCCCGACCGATGCGCGGGTCTGCTCATGGGATGATTTGCTCGCCGACCATGCGCCACTGGAGTTTGAGGCAGTTCCGTTCGATTACCCGCTGTACGTCTTGTTCTCATCGGGCACGACCGGCCTACCGAAGCCGATTGTGCACGGCCACGGCGGCATTGTGCTCGAACATGCGAAGGCCTGGTCGTTGCACTACGGCCTGCAGCCGGGGGATCGCGTGATGTGGTTCACGACGACCGGTTGGATGATGTGGAATTTCTTGATCTCGGGGCTGCTCACGGGGTCGACGATCGTCCTGTTCGACGGTGATCCGGCCGCCCCGGACCTGTTGGCGCTGTGGCGCGTCGCAGCCGACGAGCAGGTCGACGTTTTTGGCGTGAGTGCGCCGTTCATCATGGCCTGTCGGAAAGAGGGCATCCGGCCGGGCGACCTCGTCGATCTGTCCCGGGTGCGCCATCTCGGTTCGACCGGGGCCCCGCTGCCGGTCGAAGGGTTCGAGTGGATTCCCGATGCGGTGGGCAGCCACATCCAAACCGGCTCGATGAGCGGCGGCACCGACGTGTGCACGGCCTTCGTCGGTACGGCGCCGACCCTGCCGATCAGGGCGGGTGAAATTGGTGCCCGCATGCTCGGCTGCGACGTGCAGGCCTTCACGCCGGCGGGTGATCAGTGCGCTCCGAACGAGACCGGCGAACTCGTGATCGTCGCGCCGATGCCGTCGATGCCGATCAGCCTCTGGGGGGATGAGTCGGGCGAGCGCTACCGAAGCACCTACTTCGACACCTACCCCGGGGTCTGGCATCACGGTGACTGGATCACCTTCTTCGACGACGGTGCCTGCCAGATCACGGGCCGTTCCGACGCCACGTTGAACCGCGGTGGTGTTCGCCTCGGCACCGCAGACTTTTATGTGATTGTCGACTCGATGCCCGAGATTGCCGACAGTGCGGTCGTCCACCTCGAAGACAAGGAGGGAGGGCCTGGCGAGCTGATCCTCCTGGTGGCAATGGCGGCGGGTTACGAACTCGACGACGACGTCGCCAACCGGATCAAGCGAGCACTCCGGTCGGAACTGTCGCCACGGCACGTTCCCGATGAAATCGCAGCGCTGCCTGCTGTGCCGCGCACATTGTCGGGCAAGAAGCTTGAGGTGCCAATTAAGCGGATGTTGCTGGGCATGCCGGCCGACAAAGCAGCGTCACGTGATTCGCTCGCAAACCCCGAGGCACTCGATCATGTCGCGGCGTGGGTCGCTGCCCGGAACGCCTGAGCTCCCCGTCGAGACTTCCGGTCAGTGCAGGCCGGGTGGTTGGATTTTGGCGAGGTAGTCGTTGCTGGTCCCGAGCCGTTGGCGGAGGTCGTCGT
>CALCXK010000014.1 GCA_937905835.1 uncultured Ilumatobacter sp.
GGACCAGGCCAGGGCTGGCAACCGGAATTCGCTCCCGATTCCGCCGAATCTGCCGGCGCAGCACCGTGGCCAACATCGAACCCAGCAGCAGGGTGCTGGCTCCGAAGAGCCAGAGCAGCCGGTAGCTGCCGTTGTCGATGATCACACCGCCGAGCGCCGGCCCGACTGCCGCTCCGATGAACACGCCGACTTGGCTGACTCCTGTCGCTGCCGCTGGCGCTGACGGGTTGTTACGAACCACCGAAAGGTTGAACAGCCCTGGCCACGCCCACCCAAATGCGAAGGCCGGAATCGGTGCGAGGACGTACGTGATCGGCACGTCGATCGCCAGGACGAGCATTCCTAGACCGCCGAGGCCGAACAGCCACACGAGCCGTTGGATTGGGAGGACGCCCCACCGGTCGACCTGCCAGCCCTGGATGAGTCGACTGGCCACCCCGACCAAAGATCCGAGGCTCAACACGAGGCCAGCGGCTCCCGGCCCGAGCCCAGATGCCTCGGCCCCACTCGTGATGAAGCCCACCATCGTTCCGGCGCTCGTCGCCCCAAGGAGCCCGACCAGGGCGTAGAGCACAAGTAATGCCATGCCCAGGTCGGGTCGCGCTGACCGACGATCGCCCGTCGCATTGGCGCTCGTATTGCGATCAGATTGGCTGCGGCGATCGGGTGGAAAGCTGAGCATCGCTCCAACTGCCACCACGATTCCAGCCACGTAGGCCCATTGCCAGCCGACGGTCAGCGCGATAGCTGGCACCGCGACGCCGCCGAGCAGTGCAGCGGCGGGCATTCCGGACTGCTTGGCAGCGAGGGCGAACCCCAATCGCTCGCCCTCGATGTGCGTTGCGAGCATCAGGTTGGCAGATGGCTGATTGAGCGCATTTCCCGCTCCTGCAACTCCGAGTAGCAAGCAGAACTGCCAGACATTGCGTGCCAGCAATGCAACAGCGAGCATCGCGAGAGCCGACGTCGTCAGGCCGACACGGAATCCCCGACGCGGTCCGAGCCGCTCGGCGACACGACCCATCGGAGCGGACAAGACGGCTGCAACCCCAAACGACGAGCCCATCGAAAGGCCGACATGGGTGGCGGTCAGGCCGATGTCGTCACGGAGCTGCACACCGAGCGCGCCAGTTAAAAAGACGGGAAACGCGCTACACATCGTGCCGATCGCGACCACCGGCCAGATCCGTGATGCGCGCTCGCTCACTGCAAACGACCGAGCAACAGCCTGACAGCCAGGCCGCTCGGCAGCTCTTCTCCTGTGCGCTCCATGGGGCCAACGTACTGGCCATCACGCAGCGACTCTCAGCTCGACAGCCGGCTGCGACGTCCCCTTCGCTGGCATGCCACCGATGTCTCTAGTTTCCTGACATGGCGACAGCAGTCTTCGATGAGGCGTTCCAGTGGTATTCAGAGCAGTGGGCCCCCCATTTGCCACTCGGTGAATGGTGGGACCGACTCGCCACGGCCGGCTGGTCCTTTCCGAAGTGGCCCGAAGGGTACGGCGGACGCGGCCTGTCGACCGGCGACGCACGAGAGGCAGAGCGGGCGCGGGTCGCAGTCGGCGCTTACGGACCACCCAGGGGCCTCGCCACATTTCTTGTCGCCCCGACGCTGATGACCTACGGCACTCCCGAGCAGCTCGACCGATTCATGCCGGGCATCGTTCGCGGTACCGACGTCTGGTGCCAGCTGTTCTCCGAGCCGGGTGCCGGTTCCGACCTTGCTGGCCTCGCAACAGGCGCTGTGCTTGACGGTGATGAATGGATCATCAACGGGCAGAAGGTCTGGAACTCAGGCGCGCAGCACGCAAAGTTCGGGATTCTGATGGCCCGGTCTGATCCAGAGCAGCCGAAACACAAGGGCATCTCGTATTTCATGATCGACATGGATCAGCCAGGTGTCGACGTCCGACCGCTGCGCGAGATGACCGGCGACATTGCGTTCAACGAGGTCTTCCTCTCAGATGCACGCGTTTCCGACGCCAATCGGCTTGGCGGACAAGGTGAGGGCTGGCAGATTGGGATGACGACGTTGTCGCACGAACGCGACCCGGACAACGCCGGGTCGGGCAGCGGGTTCGTGTTCGGCGGCTCGAATCTTGGCGGAACGGTCGGCGACTACGCGTCTGCCGTTGGAGGCCACGTCGATGGCTTTACGCTCGCTATGAGCGGCGGCGCCAACAGGTTGCTCGACAGCCTCGTCCACGAATTCAACGCTGCGGCTCACCCTGTTCGACGGCAGCAATTGATGCAGTTGTACACCCTGCGCAAGGTGGCGCGCTGGTCGACCGAACGGTCGATGGCGACGGTCAAGGCCGGCGGGCAGCCAGGCCCCGAAGTATCGACGCTCAAGGTCATCGGCGCCGAGATCTCACGGCGCACGCGAGACCTCGGCCTCGCGGCGATGGGTCCAAGCGGAATGTTGTGGGGTGATGACGCCCCGACGGGCGGCCAGTTCCAGACCTACTGCATGTTCACGCCGGCGATGTCAATCGCCGGTGGGAGCGACGAGATCAACCGCAACATCATCGGTGAGCGCGTCCTCGGCCTGCCGCGTGAACCTGGCGAAGCCGAACAGCGCAGCCAACCCTGGTCGACTCTCCCGCGCAATTGAATCAGTCGTCCGGCATGGCACACTAGATCGACCGATGCATGGGGGTTCACAGGATGTCAATCTCAACGGACGACCGGCTTGAGCTCCATGAGCTACCGGGCCGATACGGCGATGCCATCGACGACCGCGACTGGCCAGCGCTCGATCGGATCTTCACCACCGACGCCGTGTTCGACATGACCGACCTCGGCATCGACCCTCTGGTCGGGCTCGCCGGGACTGCGTCGTACTACGACCAGGTCGTGCAGACGGACGACGGCTGGCGAGTGCAGCACCGAGTCGTCACTCTCCGTCGCCGATAGTTGCGCCTGAGGCGCGCCTATTTGGAACGGCCGCGGCGGACGGCCTCGCGCATCAAGGAACGGTTGCCCTCTTCGCGTAGGAGCACCAGCTTCACCCCGACGAGCTTCCAGCCGTCGGGCGTGCGAATTGCATCGTCGGTATATGTGCCGAACATCGTGTAGCGGTCGCCGCCTTGGCCGGTGTGCAGCCAATGCTCGGCACGCATGTGCGCGGTGATCGTGGCGCGGTCGCCATCGATCTCGTAGCGGTGCGAGCCCATGAAATGTTGCGACCGTTCGAGGCCCGCAAACAACACGCCGGCGTTCTTCACAATCAAGTCCGCGGGCGCCGGGCGAGGTGGCGGTTCGGGCTGGTAGTCGCTCATGTCCATAGTGGCCTCGTCGGCAAAAACCGAACGCCAGAGCACCCAGTCTTTCGTGTCAAGCCCGAACGCGTACCGGTGGATGAGATCACGGAGATCCGACTCGTCAGCAAGCCGTTGCAGCAGTGCTTCGCTCACGACGTCACCCACTCGTCGGTGCCCAACGCTTCGATTCCTTCAGTGCCGACACCGAGCCACTCGTTGAGGACCTCAGCGTTGTGTTCGCCACGGAACGCAGCGACGCCGACGTCAGACAGGTCGGTGCCCGACCAGCGGTACGGGTTGCGCACAACCTTGCGTGTGCCGCCTGCGCGGTCGTCGACGTCGACGATGGTGTTGCGGTGTTTGATTGTCGGCGACTCGAGCACCTCGCCGCAGTCACGCACATCGGCCCACGCCAAATTCGCCGTGTCGAACGCGTCGATCACGGCAGTTCGGTCGGGTAGCGCACAGAGATAGTCCGTGATGACCTTCCGGCGTGACGCGACCTTCTCGCTTATCGTGGCCTCCTTCGGCGTCGAATCAACGAGGCCAGCGGTGCTCGACAGTTGGTGCCAGATCCAGCGGAGACCCCCCGTCAGCATCTTCGGCCCATCGACGGTTCGCCAGACCTCGCCGTTGATCGACTCGCTGCGTCTGGCTCCGTCGAGCACATTGACGATGATGTCAGCTGAGAAGGTCATCGCATCGATCATTGCCATGTCGATGTGTTGACCCACTCCTCCGGCATCACGCATTCGCAGCGCTCCGAGCACCGAGATGACGCCGTGCATCCCGGAGAGGACATCGGCCGCACTGAGGTCGAGGTCGAGCGCCATTTCACCATCGACGCCCTCCGGCAAGATGCCGGACTCGGCGTGGATGATCGAGGCGTATGCAGCACGTTGCGACTCGGGCCCGTCCTGGCCAAACCCGGTGATCGACAGCATGATGAGCTGTGGATTGACACGCTGCAGCGCGGTCCAGTCGAGGCCGAACTTCGCCATGACGCCGGGCCGGAAGTTCTCGATCACGACATCGGCCTGCGCGGCCAACCGGCGAACCAACTCGGGCCCGTGGTCGGCCTGCAGGTCGATACAGACGTTCCGTTTCCCGCAGTTCTGCTGCGTGAAGTAGGTCGACAGCCCTGCCGTCTTGTGCCCCCACAGCCGAGTGACGTCGCCGTCGGGCGGCTCGACCTTCACGACGTCGGCACCGAGATCCGACAGCGTGCGGCCCGCGATTGGGCCAGCAAACACCCTCGACAAATCGAGGACCTTGACGCCCTCCAACGGTTTGGTGATTGGCCCAGTGAGGGGCATCAGGTCAGCCGCCCCATCGAGAGCGTGCCGTCAGGGTCCATCATCTCGATCTGCTCCTGATACAGCCGCAACAACTTTGGATGCGTGAACATCCAAAACTTGCCATGCACGATGCCGTCGAGCACGATGCGGCCAACCTCATCCGGCTCCATGCCGTTCGACAGGAAGCTGTCGATCTTGCCGCCGAGCTTCTTGCCCTCTGCGCCACGTGGGGCTAACTCGCCCTTCGCCGCCTTGCGATTGCGGACGCTGTTGCGACTGATCTCGGTGTTGATCGGGCCGGGGCACAGCACCGATGCATGGTGCGGCGACTTGGCGATCCGGAACTCCCGCTCGAGCGTGGCCATCAACGCGATCACCCCACTCTTGGCAACGTTGTAGGGGCCCGCCGCGGCACCGGCGATGAGGCCCGACACCGACGACGTCGTGTTGATGTGCCCGCCACTCTCAGACTGCTGAATGAGCGGCTGGAACACCTTGGTGCCGTAGATCGGACCCCAAAGGTCGACGCCCAAGGTCCACTCCCAGTCGTCAATCGTGACGTTGAACAGCTTCGCGAACACGGCCGCGCCTGCGTTGTTGCAGAGCACGTCGACGCGCTGGTGCGTGTCCATTGCGGCGTCGGCCATCGCCTGGACATCGCCAAGTTTCGACACGTCGGCCTGCACGCCGATCGCATCATGGCCATCTGCTCGCAAGCCAGACGCTGCCGCTTCGATGCGGTCGGCATCAATGTCAGACATCACCACCGACATCCCTGCTGCCGTGAATGCCCGGGCCATACCCAGCCCAATACCTCCGGCAGCGCCGGTGATCACGGCGACCTTGCCGTGCGGTTCGAACACCAAGTCGTCACTCATTGCCGTTCTCCAATCTGTGTGGTGGATCCCCCGACCCGATCGCAACGGTAGTTCCCCGCGATGATTGAGGAATGGCCGAAGAGAAGCAGGACAAGTTCGTGATGAACTTCGAGCCGACCGAACGTCCTGGCCGGCCGCCGCAGGAGTACTACGACGAGATCAAAGCAAAGTTCGCTGAGCAGCGCGACGTGCGCCTCGGCTACCGCCCACCCGGCACCAACAACTACCGCGATCTCGACGGCGCAATGGCCGACCTCGCTCGCGACCCATACGCCGACGATTGGGCCGAGCGCGAACCGATCGACGACACCGCCAACGGTGACGAGGTTGACGTCCTGTTCATCGGCGGTGGCTTCTCCGCGCTCCTCACTTCAGCACGTCTGCGGGAGAAGGGCGTCGAGAGCATCCGCATCGTCGAACGTGGCGCCGATGTCGGCGGAACCTGGTATTGGAATCGCTACCCCGGCGTCGCCTGCGATGTCGTTGCGTACGACTACCTCCCACTGCTCGACGAGATGAACTACGTCCCCACGCGGCACTACGCCCAGGGGCCCGAGATCTTTGCCCACTGCCAGGCCATCGCCACGAAATACGACCTCTACAACCTCGCGGTGTTCCAGACCACGGTCACCGAGACCCTGTGGGATGGCGACGCTCAACGATGGAACATCACGACCGATCGGGGCGACACGATGCGCGCAAAGTTCGTCGTGTGTGCCAACGGCACGCTTGCCAAGCCGCGTCTCGCACGCATCGACGGCATGGAGCGCTTCCAGGGACACTCGTTCCACACCTCGCGCTGGGACTACAACTTCACCGGCCATGATCTCGAGCAGCTCGGTGACGTGCGGGTCGGCATCATCGGCACCGGTGCCAGCGCGGTCCAAATCATCCCCAACCTCGGCACGCACGCGAAAAGTGTCCATGTGTTCCAGCGCACCCCCTCGTCGATCGACGTCCGCGACGACTGGGAGACCAGCGACGAGTGGGCTGCCAAGTTGGACGACGGCTGGCAGTCCAAGCGTCGCGCCAAGATCGTGTCCAAGTTGCGCGAACAAGCCGATCGGAAGGGACAACTCCGCCACGGCATCACTCGTGAGGAGAAGATCCGGCGCCAGGAGAACAACAACATCGATCAGATGATGCGGATCCACACACGCATCGACGACACTGTCGACGACCAAGCGACGGCCGACGCATTGAAGCCGTGGTACATGCTGATGTGCAAGCGGCCCTGCTTCCACAACGACTACCTCCCGACGTTCAACCGGCCAAATGTGCATCTCGTCGACACCCAGGGCCAGGGCATCACCGAGATCGGTGAACGCGGCCCGATCTTCGATGGCGTCGAATACGAGGTCGACCTGCTGATTTATGCGACCGGCTTCGAAGTGCAACAGACCGGCATTTACAACCGGATCGTCGGTGAGGGCGACGTCGACCTCAACGACAAGTACGACAGTGGTATTCGCACGATGCTCGGCATCCACTCGGCCGGCTTCCCCAACATGTTCATCATGGGCGGCTACCAGGCGTCGTTCCAGTTCAACCTCACTGACCTACTGCAAGTACAAGGCGACCACATCGCCTACTGCATCTCGCATGCCCGGGCCACTGGTGCCGACACCATGGACGTCACCGCCGACTCTGAGGAGTGGTGGGTGCAAGAAGTGATCGCACATCGCGGCAAGACCACACGTAACCAGGAGTGCACGCCCGGCTACTACAACTTCGAAGGCCAAGAGAACCGGCGCCAGGACGGCAACTACAACGGGGGGTTCCCGGCGTATATCGATCACATCGCCGACGTCGAAGCCGACATGGACGCCCACTTCGTGTTCACCACCGGCTGAACAACCAACGATTGGTACGCCCAGTCCGGATCGTTGTGTAAAAAAGCGCCGGTTTCCATTGTCTCTCCCAGGTTCGACCTGCATGAGGTCTTCCACGGTCGGCCAGATCACCCGACCGAATGGATTCGCTGACCCGACGGATCGCCGCCCGCATCCCCATCCGCCTAGGTTCGCGACATGACAGAACGCATGCCTGCCATTGCCCTCGTCGCCGTTCCCGGCCGACGCGCCCAGACCGTTGAGCTAGCCGTCGAGATCGAACAGCGTGGTTTCTCCGGAATCTACGGCCCCAGCTTCGGCGATGCGATGGGGCTGTGCCTGTCGATCGCGCACGCCACGAACACGATCGAGTTCGGTACGTCTATCCAGCCGATCTATCTGCAGCACCCGGTCGCGCTCGCAACGACGGCGAGCTATCTGCACGAGATTGCAGGCGGTCGGTTCCGGCTCGGTGTCGGTGTCACCCACGGCCCGGTGATCAAGCAGTTGCAGGTCGAGACCGGCAAGCCGCTCAGCGACATGCGCAACTACGTCGCCACGATGCTCGATGCCGCGGAGCGCTTGGGCGGACTGCCGGACATCGTGCTTGCGACGCTGCGCGACAAAATGGTCGGCCTCTCGGTCGAGGTCGGCGATGGGGCGGTGTGGGCCAACGCATCGCGCAGCCGGATGGAGCACTCACTGGGGCTCGTTCCCGACGATCGCCGCGCCGAAGGATTCTGGATCGGCAACATGATCCCGACCGTGATCGATGACGACATCGAGGCGGCGCGGGCTCGCAACCGCAAGACGCTGCAGGGGTATGTTGCGCTGCCGAACTACCGCAACTATTGGATCGACGCGGGCTACGAAGAAGAGATGTCCGCCGTGTCGGTTGCGCTCAAGGCTCGCGACAAAGACGGCGTGCTGGCCGCGATGAGCAATCGATGGCTCGACGACTGCACGCTCTCGGGTTCGGCCGGCCGCGTGCGCGACGGCGTTGAAGCGTGGTTCGACGCGGGTGTCACGTCACCGATCCTCGTTCCGTCATCGACCAGCGGCGGCCAGAACAAGGCGTTCTCCGAACTGTTCGACACGTTCAGCAGTTGACACCAAGTTCGACTCCGGCACCGGCTGGCCGTCGTTCACCGAAGCGATTGACGCAAGCAGTGTGTCACTGCACAAGGACCGCAAATTCGGCATCCTGCGGACTGAGGCGCGCTGCAGCGGCTGCGATGCCCATCCCGGCCACGTATTTCCCGACGGGTCTGGCCCGAGCGGCGAACGTTTTTGCCTGAACTCGGCCTCATCTTCGCTCGGCAACACCGACTCGGGCTTGCCTGATCCAGGCTCAGGCGTCAGAGCGCTGTGTCGGTGTGAAGCGCACATTGAGGTGCTTGACACCGGTCACCAGCGGGATGCCTGCGACGTCGAGCGGGACCGCGTCGCCGACGACTTCGATGTCGGGCAACCGGGTGAACAGGTCGCGGAAGACCACCGCCAGCTCGCGGCGAGCGAGGTTCGCACCCAGGCAAAAGTGCGGCCCAGGGCCACCGAAACCGAGGTGCGGGTTCGGGCTGCGCAGCACGTCGAAGCGTTCGGGGTCGGCGAACGCCTTCGGGTCACGGTTGCCGGCGCCGTAGAGCATGACGAGCTTGTCGCCCTCGACGAAATCATGACCAGACATCGTGAGATCGCGCGTGACGGTGCGACGCATGAACGTGACCGGTGAGGAGTAGCGAACAATCTCTTCGACAGCAGTCGGGGTGACTCCGGCAATGTCGTTCTGCCAGATCGCACGCTGCTCAGGATGCTGCGCCAGCAGGTTCATTCCGTGGCTAATAGCCGTGCGAGTCGTGTCGTTGCCGGCGACGGCGAGGAGGATGAAGAACGGGGCGACCTCTTCGGGTGCGAGCATTTCGCCGTCGAGGTCGTTGTGGACGAGCTTCGAGGTGAGGTCGTCGGTGGGGTTTTTGCGCCGCTCTTCTGCCAACCCATTCATCAGTTCGGTGAGCTGGATTCCGGCACCGAAGATGGCCATCATCGGGTCGCCGTCGCCAATGAACTCGGGGTCGCCACCGCTGAGGATCACGTTCGTCGCGTTGAGCACGGTGTCGAACTCGCTGCGCGGGATACCCATCATGTCGCAGATAACAAGCAGCGGGAACGGTTGCGAGAGCGCCTGGACGAGGTCGACTTCGCCCTTTTCGCAGAACCCGTCGATGACCTCGCGCGAAATGTTCTCAACCGAGTCGAGCACGGTCGCGAGATCGGTTGGCGTGAAGGTTTTGGCAACGATTGCCCGCTGACGCTGGTGACGCGGGTTGTCCATGTTGATGAACGAGCCGAAAAATTCGAGGGCCTCGGGCGGCAAGTCGACGATCGAGATGGCGCCTTGTGCCGAACTGAAATCCTTCGCGTTCTTGCTGATCTGAACGATCTCGTCGAACCGAGTCACCGCGAAGAACTCCTCTTCCATCCCGGTCATTTCGTTCACGAACTCAACTTTGCTGAACGGCCCCGATTCGCGGATTGCAATCATCTCGCGCATCCGGTCGTCCAGTGGTTGCGTCCAGAAGGACGGTTCAATCAGGCGGGAAGTCATGGAAGAATCGTAGAGCGGCAGTGAGGGGTGACCCGAGCTACATCATCCCGAGTTCGAGGCGGGCGACGGTGGAGAGGCGCGAGGCGTCCCACGGCGGGTCGAAGACCAGCGATACGTCAACCGTTTTGACATCGTTGATTGCGGCAACCGCGTCGCGAAGGTCGAGGCGGAGGATGTCGCCCATGCCGCAGAACGGGGCGGTGACCGACATGTCGATGTCGACGTGCCAGCCCCCTTCATCGAGTTCTTCGGCATCGACGCGATAGACCAGACCAAGCTCGACGATGTCGACTGGGATCTCTGGGTCATAGACGGTCGCAGCGGCCTCCCAGACACGGTCGACGCTGAACGGCCCGGCGCTCGCAACGGCCTCGACGTCCGGAGCAGCAATGAACCCGAAATCGATCGAATCTTGCCGACTCAGACGAGCCATTTCACCGGCACTGGTGGTGACCGTGGCGGTCGCCCCAAGCGCCTGCAGCAACGTCACCCGGTCACCCGCTGGAAGCGTGATTGCCTGACCGGCCGGCACGATCGTGGCATCGACTGCGCGAGGCAGCGTGAAGCCCTTGGTCTTGCCGACGCTGACGGTCTGATCAGGCATCATCGTGTCCGAGCCGCTGGGTGATCCACGTGCGCACCGATTCGATACTCACTTCGTCAACGACCTGGTCGGCGAAGCCGTTGATCAGCAGGCGGCGAGCCTCGACAGCCGGAATGCCCCGTGAACGCATGTAGTACATCGCTGATTCGTCGAGCTGGCCGACGGTGGCGCCGTGTTTGCAGGCCACCTCGTCGGCGAGGATCTCGAGCCGTGGCTGAGTGTTGACCTCGGCACGGTTGGAGAGAATCAGGTTCTGGTTCGATTGTTCGGCATCGGTTCCGTCGGCACCCGGAAGCACGTCGATGCCCCCGTTGAAAATTCCGGTGCTGGCGTCGTCAAGCACGCCACGGTAGGTCTGGCGGCTCGTGCAGTTTTTGGCCGAGTGGATGACGTTGATCTGCTGGTCGAGGACTTGGTCACCGAAACCAAAGAACAAGCCTGACAGATCGGCGTGCGCGCCGGACCCGGCGAGATCGACGCGGTACGCAACCCGGCCGTAGGCGGCGCCGAGGTTGAACGAACGGGCCCGGAGCTTGCTGTTGGCTCCCTGCGTCACGTCGATGTTGCTGAGATGCACGTGACTCGAGGGCAAGTTCTGCAGGAGCACATGCTCGAGGGAAGCGTCGTCGCCGAGCGCGATGGTCGTACGGATGTTGGACCCGCCGAATTCAGTACCCACACCAATGCGGGTCTCGACGATCGTGGCCGAACTACCAGCGCCCAACTCGATGACCACGCCGGTGCACGATGCGTTCCGAGTTTCGTCAGGTATCTCGACGTCGACGATGTGAATCGGTACGTCGAGCGTCACGCCGTCGTCGACGCGCACCACAGCACCGTCACCACCAAACCCAAGGTTGAGTGCCATGTACGCGTCGCTGATCTGTCCGTCAGCCCGATCGAAATGCACAGCGAGCCGATCAGGTTGTTCCCGACGGGCGTCGAGCAGGCTTGACAGATGGAGGCCTGCCGGGCTGATCATCGTGGACAATTCGACATCGACCACGCCGTTCACCACGACGATGCGGGGACCGTCAAGGGCAGGAATCAGCTCGCCGATGTCGGGCACGCTCGGCGGCGGTGCGAGCGGTGGTCCGAATGACAGCTCAGCAAGCTTTTTGTGGGGCGCATAACGCCACGCCTCGTTGCGTCGCGTCGGATACCCACTCGACTCCACCCAATCGAGAGCGGCCGGTCGGCCCGTAACTGCCAGATCGATCGCCGTGGGCGATGCTGTCACGACTGTGCTCCGGCGAGCGACTGCTGGGATGCGCCGTCGAGGTCGTTCTCGAAGTCGGCGTAGCCGTTGGCTTCGAGATGCAGGGCGAGCGTGTGATCACCCGACTTGACGATGCGTCCGTCGACGAGCACGTGCACGAAGTCAGGCTTGATGTAGTCGAGCAGCCGTTGGTAGTGAGTGATCACGATCATCGAACGTTCTGGGCTGCGCAGCGCGTTGACACCGCCGGCGATGATTCGCAGCGCGTCGATGTCGAGGCCAGAGTCGGTCTCGTCGAGGATGGCGAGGCGCGGTTCCATGATGGCCATCTGAAGAATCTCGTTGCGCTTCTTTTCGCCACCGCTGAAACCAGCGTTGACCGAGCGATACAGGAAATCTTCCTTCATCTCGACGAGGTCCATTGCCTTCTTGGACACCTCAAGGAAGTCGCGAGCACCGACTTCGGTCTCGCCACGAGCCCGCCGAACAGAGTTCAACGCCGTTCGCAGGAAGTACATGTTGTTGACGCCGGGGATCTCGACCGGGTACTGGAAGCCCATGAAGACACCGGCAGCGGCGCGCGCTTCGGGTTCCATGTCGAGGAGGTCTGCTCCGTCGAGCGTGACTTCACCGGTGATGTCGTAGCCATCGCGCCCAGCAAGGGTGTGCGCAAACGTGCTCTTACCGGAGCCGTTCGGGCCCATGATCGCGTGGACTTCGCCGGGCGCGACGTCGAGGTTGAGACCGTTGAGGATCTGTTTGCCACCAATGGCGGCGGTGAGGTTGTTGACGTGCAGCATCAGCCGACACTTCCTTCCAAGCTGATGCTCAGCAGACGCTGAGCTTCGACGGCGAATTCCATCGGGAGTTCGTTAAAAACTTCGCGGCAAAAGCCGTTGACGATCATCGACATCGCGTCTTCTTCGGTCATGCCGCGTTGGCGGCAGTAGTAGAGCTGGTCTTCACCAACCGTCGACGTCGATGCTTCGTGTTCGACCTGGGCGGTCGGGTTCTTTACTTCGATGTACGGAATCGTGTGGGCACCGCACTCTTTGCCGAGGAGCAAGGAGTCGCATTGGGTGTAGTTGCGAGCATTTTCCGCAGAGCGCAGGATCTTGACCAAGCCGCGGTACGTGTTCTGACCGTGGGCGGCAGAGATGCCCTTGGAGATGATCGTGCTCGTGGTGTCTTTGCCGATGTGAATCATCTTGGTGCCGGTGTCGGCCTGCTGGCGGCGACACGACAGCGCTACGGAGTAGAACTCGCCGATGCTGCGGTCACCCTGCAGAATCACGCTGGGGTACTTCCACGTGATTGCCGAGCCGGTCTCCACCTGGGTCCAAGAAATTTTGGCATCGGTGTGGGCGCGCCCCCGCTTGGTCACGAAGTTGTAGATACCGCCGACACCGTTCTCGTCACCGGGGTACCAGTTCTGCACCGTGGAGTACTTGATCTCGGCGCGATCCTTGGCCACCAACTCGACGACCGCTGCATGCAACTGATTTTCGTCACGCTGCGGTGCGGTGCAACCTTCGAGGTACGACACATGGGAATCGTCTTCAGCAACGATCAACGTGCGCTCGAACTGGCCGGTGTTCATTGCGTTGATCCGGAAGTAGGTGGACAGCTCCATTGGGCAGCGAACGCCCTTCGGGATGTAGCAGAACGAACCGTCGGAGAACACCGCCGAGTTCAACGCAGCAAAGAAGTTGTCGCGCACCGGCACGACGGAACCGAGGTGCTCACGCACCAGGTCGGGGTAGTCCTTGACCGCCTCGGAGAACGAGCAGAAGATCACGCCAGCTTCGAGGAGCGTTGCCTTGAACGTCGTGGTCACCGACACGGAGTCGACGATTGCGTCGACAGCGACGTTGCTGAGCATCTTCTGTTCGTGCAGCGGGATGCCGAGCTTGTCGAACATCTCGCGAATGTCGGGGTCGACATCGTCCATGCTGTCGAGGACCGGCTTCTGCTTCGGTGCTGCCCAGTAGCTGATCGACTCGTAGTCGATCGGCGAGATTTCGAGCTTGGCCCAGTCAGGCTCTTCCATCTCGCGCCACGCCGCATACGCCTTCAGGCGCCATTCGAGGAGCCACTCTGGTTCGTCTTTCTTCGACGAGATGAGGCGAACAACGCTCTCATCGAGGCCCGGAGGGGCAATGTCCGTGTCAAGGTCGGTGCTGAAGCCGTACTCGTAATCAGCCGACGTCAGCTCCTCGATTGTGCGCGTGCTTTCACTCATCAGAGATGGTCACCCGTCCACATCGATGAAGATGCACTCGCCGGGGCATTCCTCGGCTGACTCGATGACGCTGTCGAGGCCGCCGTCCGGGATGCGCGCCATGCCCTCGGCGCCTGCCGGGTTGGCAGCGCCGTCGAACCGCTTTTCAGAGCCGAAATTGGCAGCAGTCTCTTTGACGTAGAAGAGGCCATCGTCCATCCCGAAGAAAACGTCGGGCGCGATCTCCTCGCAAAGGCCGTCTCCGGTGCAGAGATCCTGATCGATCCAAACCTTCATGGGGGGCTCCTTTCGACTGGCCGAACTCAGGGGCTGACCAGACTTTGTGTACGCGGAGAATCGGTCACCGCTGATTGAATTCTTATCGACTTTTCGGTAATTTTGCAACATGCACCTTGCGCAATTGCGCATAGTGCAACTCTTCTGTATGATTGGACAGCATGAAGCATGCCGTTGATCTGTCGCCGACGCAGCGTCATGTGCTTGAAATTCTCAAACGTCACGGCGAGGCCACCCCCGACGAACTCGCAAACGCACTCGAGATCTCATCGAGTGCGGTCCGCCAGCACCTCGCATCTCTCCGGACCGCCGGGCTCGTCATGTCACACAAAGATCATGGGAACACCGGCCGCCCAGCTGAGCGGTACCGCGCCACGGCGCTCACCGAGCCCCTCTTTGCCACAGCTACCGACAGCCTGCCTATCGAGCTCCTCGGCCATATGGAAGCAGAAGAGCCGGCCCTCGTGGGCCGCGTCTTCGATCGTCGGCGGCACCAGATGGTCGATGTCGCTGCGCGTCGACTCGCAGGCAACGCCGTCGCCGAACAGGTCGCCATCCTCACCGAGATCCTCGACGAACAGGGCTACCTCGCCGACTTCGAAGCAGTCGCCGACGGTCACTTTCGGATCAACCTTCACAACTGCGCTATCTGGGCCGTTGCAAGCCACTACCCGCAGGCCTGCGCCAGCGAACTCGAGTACCTCCGCACATTGATTCCCGAAGCAAACGTGCAACGGGTCACCCACAAGACCAGCGGCGCTCACACCTGCGCGTACGACATCCGCCTCGACGTCAGTTCCTGACGGGGCCACGTCGAGAGAACCCCCCAAGCCCTCGCCGATCTTGCAACGTACCTGGGCGTCCCCAATGGTGGGTGATAGGAAAGTCGCAGATCCCGTACGTGTTGAGCTCGAGAAGGAACTGGCCTCGACCTGTCGAGCGAACGAGCGTTTCGACTCGCCCGCGCTGAGTCGCCGCGGCGCCCGAAGGCGTGGCACAAGGACGGGCTTCTGACTGACACCGATTACGAGCCCGTAATCGCTTGAGAAACCTAACGACGTATGGAGCCGGGTGTGAGGATCGAACTCACCACCTCATGATTACAAATCAAGTGCTCTACCAACTGAGCTAACCCGGCGTGGGGCATGACGATAGCGACGTCACTGGATTTTCGAACGGCGTCCATCGGCGATGGTGGCCGACGGACGCGATCGATCATCAGAACCAACGACGGCGTCGAGCGACTTACGACGTCGAACGACGGCCCCGAGCGATTTCGTAGGTCGAAAGTGCCGCAGCCGCAGAAACATTCAGTGAACTGATGCGGCCCATCATCGGGATCGACACGATCGTGTCGCACCGCTGCCTGACGAGCTTCGACAGGCCACCACCTTCGGCGCCGAGGACAAGGCAGATCGGTTCGTCAGCCAGCGCCGCCAGTTCAAAGAGATCCCGGTCAGCGCTGTCGTCGAGACCGACGATCCAAATGCCATGGTCTTTCATGTTGGCGAGCGTGGCCGGAAGACCAGGAATGAGTGCGATCGGGACGTGCTCGATCGCACCAGCCGACGCCTTCGCCACCGTGGGCGTCACGTGCACCGCACGATGCTTCGGGAGCAGCACGCCGGTGACGCCGGCGCCATCGCAATTGCGGATGATCGCTCCGAGGTTGCCTGGATCGGTCACGCCATCGACGGCAACAAGGAACGGCTTGACCCCGTTTTTCGTGCGGAGCAGTTCGCCGAGGTCAGCCTCTTCGAGTTCGGCGGCAGTGGCGAGCACACCCTGCGGCGATTCGCTACGGGCCTCGCGGTCAAGCTTGACACGTGCGATGTAGGTGACCATGACGCGCTGGGCGCGAGCGATCTCGACGATGTCGGCCACGCCAGCATCACCTTCGAGATCGGCACTGATAAAGATGTCGTAGACCTTGCGCTTCTCCGCCATGAGTAGCTCGCGGACGGCCTGACGCCCCTCGATCTGCTTGCCACCAAGCCCACGACCCGAGGTGCGTGGATCGGCCTCACGGCCACCACCCTGCGGGCCGCCGGTGCGGCGCGGCGGCTGACCCGGCCGAGGCCCACCGCGCTGACCAGGACGACTGCCCGGACGGCCGCCGACGCGACCACCCGCACTGGCACCTGCGCTCCCACCAGGACCGCCACCGGGCCGCCCCTGACGCTTGCCTGTGCCGCCGGAGGTTCCACGGCTTCGACCCTGCTTGCTCATAATTCCACCGTTTCCGACGTCTTCGTCATTCGTTGGATGAGCGCCGTGGCGAAACACACGACACCTTCACTGCGACCAATAGAACCGAGGTTTTCGGCCCGATTGCCCTTGACGGTGACCGGGGCTCCGACCGCCGCACTCAGCACCTGCTGCATCTCGTCTCGACGCGGCGCGATCTTCGGCTGCTCGCACACGAGCACCGTGTCGATGTTGCCGACTCCCCACCCATCCGCAGCGAGTAGACCAACCACATGCTCGAGCAGCGTGATCGAGTTGGCGCCACGCCAACGCTCGTCGGTGTCGGGGAAGTGCATCCCGATGTCGCCGAGGCCAGCTGCACCCAGCAGGGCGTCGGCACAGGCATGCGCCACCGCATCGGCGTCAGAGTGACCGACAAGTCCGGGACTGTCGGGAAACACGACACCACCGAGCACGAGGGTTCGGCTCGGGTCGTCGGTGAACTGATGGATGTCGAAACCTTGCCCGACCCTGATATCGCCAAGACCGGTCATCGTTCGCCCATCTCGCGTCGCACCCATTCAAGATCGTCGGGCAACGTGATCTTTCGATTGAGATAATCACCGTCGACGACGATCACGATGCCGCCAGCCTGTTCGATCAGCGCAGCGTCATCCGTGGCCTCGCCACCGGCTGCATACGCAGCGCGCAGCACCGAAGCACGGAAAGCCTGCGGTGTCTGCACGGCCACCAGTGTGGACCGATCAGGGGTGGCTACCACCGTGCCATCGGCCTCCACGACTTTGATCGTGTCGGCCACGGGAATACCGGGCACGGCTGCGTCTGCTCCAGCCGCGACAGCGGCAATCACACGCTCGTACACCGCGGGCGACGCAAGTGGGCGGGCGGCATCATGCACACAGACAATTGTTGCATCGTCAGGCACCGCCGCAAGACCTGCCCGAACCGACGCCGACCGCGAATCTCCGCCCGCAATTGCACCCTCAGCCACAGCATCGCTCGCCGGCACGACAACCACGACACCGGCGCTCATCTGCTCGGCAATGGCTTTGGAATGGTCGATCACACGACGGTCGCCGATCAGCTCATACTGCTTTGGTTTGCCGAATCTCTGACCGCTTCCACCGCCGACAACAACAGTCCAAACTGTTTCTGCATGCTGCACAGCCTCGGAGGGTAGTACCGTGACCTGCGTCATGGCTCACGAAGACATCCTCGCCCGAACCGACTTCTTTGCCGATGCGCCTCCGGAGGCGCTCGCTGCAGTCTCTGCTGCAGGCGAGGAGCGACAACTGATCCGCGGCGACGTACTGTTCAACGAAGGCGATCCGCCCGATTCGCTGTACCTGGTGATCCGCGGCCGCATCGCTATTGCGATCGCCAACCCGATCGACCGTCGTGAGAGCGTCGTTGCGCTGATGGAGCCCGACGATCTGTTCGGCGAGATGAGCATGCTCGACAATGGCCCCCGCTCCGCTATGGCCCGCGCGCTCGAGCCCACCACCGTGCTCGCAATCCCCTTTGAGCCAATTCTGACGATGTTCGACCAGCATCCGAAGCTGCTGTGGAACGTCACCCGCATGCTCGCTCAGCGAATCCGCGTCACCGACGAGGCACTCGCCGATTCGGTGTTCCTCGATGTCACCGGCCGCACCGCCAAGCGCCTCCTCGAGCTCGCCGACGGGTCCGACCAGTTCACGCTGCCGGTCACGCAGGAGGAACTCGCTGGCATGGTCGGCGCATCACGTGAGCGCGTCAATAAGGCGATTGCCAGCTTCATCCGGCTCGGCTGGCTCGAGCAGCAAGACCGCACCTACCGCATCACGCAGCGCGACCGCCTCGAACTCCGCGCTCGCTAACGCCACCGCGCCGCGCCGTCTCCGAAATAGAGACCGTTTCGCGCTCTCTGCAGCCAGTTTTGGTCTCCATTTGAGGGACGCCGCAACTTCGTATTGACATTGATCGATATGTTGGTAACGTATCGATCACCATCAATACGACAGCACGGACTCTGAACGGACCACCATGCGCTTACAACTCGCTCTCAACGTCACCGACCTCGACGAGGCAATCGACTTCTACTCCAAAATGTTTGGGGCCGAGCCCGCCAAGGTCAAGTCGGGCTACGCCAACTTCGCGATCGACAACCCGCCGCTCAAGCTGGTGTTGTTCGAAGTCGGCAGCGACCACCCCGAGGCCGCTGCACCCGGTGAGTTCCACCACCTGAACCACCTCGGCGTCGAGGCCGAAACCGCCGACGAAGTCATCGCTGCCGATGCCCGCATCAGCGACACCGGCATCACAACCACCGGCGTCGAAGATGCTGTGTGCTGCTACGCCGAGAAGACCGAAACATGGATGCAGTCGCCAGAAGGTGCCCGCTGGGAGTGGTACGTCAAAAGCGGCGACACCGACCAAATGGAGCACGCCGCCATCGGCACGTCAGGCGTCTGTTGCGGCTGACCGGCCGCGCAAACACGCCCGACACTGGGCCACACTGACGGGGGGGCGTCTGCGAAGCTGCGGCATGAGCTTCTACGGAGACGAACAGCGCGCGCTGCAGGCACGCTTCGACACCAGCAACCTCGCCGCGGTGTTCGAGGCGACGATCGTCACCGACTCGATCAACGACGAGCAAAAGACCTTCATCGAGGGACGCGACCACTTCTTTCTGTCGAGTGTCAACGCCGATGGCTGGCCGACTGTCTCGTACAAGGGCGGCCCCGTCGGCATGGTACGTG
The DNA here is from genome assembly GCA_937905835.1 of uncultured Ilumatobacter sp. GTDB lineage: Bacteria > Actinomycetota > Acidimicrobiia > Acidimicrobiales > Ilumatobacteraceae > Ilumatobacter_A. Next base: position 19,169 of record CALCXK010000014.1, read on the forward strand.
TGGTTGACGAGCACACCGTCGAGTTCCCCAGCTACGACGGCAACGGCATGTTCCTGTCGATGGGCAACATCGAGTCGGCTGCCAAGATTGGCCTGCTCTTCATCGACATGATCCAGCCCAAACGCGACCAAGGCCCCGCCGCCAAAGCCGGCACGATCACCGCCGACGAATACGGCCAGCACCTCGCCAACGGCACCAGCTGAAACCTGTCACGCTTTGGTCAGACCGGAGTGTGACAACGCCGCTCACAGTCGGTATCGTTTACGGTACTGTCCATGGGCGACTTCGGGGGAAAAATCGGGACGACAGTGGCGGATTCCACACCGCATTGGCCTGCCCCTCCGACCCCGCCCGGACTCAAGACCAATGTGCTGATCGTCTTGCTCGACGACGTCGGGTTCGCCGACTTCGGTTGCTACGGCTCCGAAATTGCCACCCCCACGATCGACCGGCTCGCCGCCAACGGCCTTCGGTACACCGGCTTCCACACCACGGCAATGTGCTCGACCACCCGCGCTGCACTGCACACTGGACGCAACCATCACGACGTCGGGATGGGCTGCCTCGCCAACTTCGACAGCGGCTACCCCGGCTACCGCGGCAAAATCGCTGCCGACGCGCCGACGCTCGCCGAAGTACTCCGGCCGCACGGATACCGCAGCTACATGGTCGGCAAGTGGCACTGCACGCCACTCACCGAAACTGGTGCGACCGGCCCGTTCGACGGCTGGCCGCTTGGTCGCGGCTTTGACCGCTTCTTTGGATTTCTCGACGCGGAAACCGACCAGTACTCCCCCGAGTTGGTGCGCGACAACACACACGTCACCGCTCCCGGCAACTACGCGTCCGGCTACCACCTCACCGAAGACCTCGCCGACCAAGCCATCACGTACCTCACAAGCCACGTTGCCACCACACCCGACGTGCCGTGGCACATGTTCCTCGCTCCCGGCGCATGCCACGCGCCCCATCAGGCACCGATCGACCTCATCGACAAGTACGCCAAGATCTTCGCGAAGGGGTGGGATCAGACGCGTTCCGACCGGATCGCTGCGCAGATCGACCGCGGCATCGTTCCTGACGGCACCGAGCTCCCCGAGCGCAACCTCGGCGTGAAAGCCTGGGACGAACACAGCGCAGACGAGCAACGGCTTTTCGCTCGGCTCGCTGGCGCCTACGCCGCGATGCTCGAACACTTCGACCGACACCTCGGCCGGGTTATCGACACCCTCCAAGCAACCGGGCAGCTCGACGACACCATTGTGATGGTGCTGTCGGACAACGGCGCCAGCCAGGAGGGCGGGCCGCTCGGCTTCGTCAACGCAATGGCGCCGTTCAACATGGTCAAGGAAACGATCGACGAGAAGATCGCACGGATCGATGACATCGGCGGGCCGGACACGCATTCGAACTTCCCACATGGCTGGGCGATGGCCGCGAACACACCCCTCAAGCGATACAAACAGAACACCCACAGCGGTGGCGTGCGCGATCCGTTCGTCATCACCGGGCCCCGCTGGATCGTTGACCCGTCGAACGCTGGCGAGCTCCGCCATCAGTTCTGCCATGTGTCCGACCTCGCCCCGACCATCCTTGAACTGCTGGGCCTGGGCGACGCTGCTTCGTCGAACGGGATGACCGGCACCAGCTTTGCGTCGTCAATCGCAGAGGCCGACGCGTCGACCGGCAAGACCACGCAGTACTTCGAGATGTTCGGGCACCGCGGCATCTGGCACGAAGGCCTCAAGGCCGTGGCATACCACTCGCCTGGCACGTCATTCGACGACGACACCTGGGAGCTCTACGACCTCGACAACGACTTCAACGAGAATCACGACCTCGCCGACACGCAGCCGGAGCGCCTCCGCGAATTGCAAGCGATCTGGTGGGCCGAAGCACGCACCAACCAGGTCCTCCCGCTCGACGATCGCTTCGGTGAACGCTTTGCCGAGAACGCCAAGCGCCACGCTGGCAGCCGCACGAACTTCACGTTCTGGTCGGGCATGGGACACGTGCCGTCCGACGTCGCACCCGACCTGCGAAGCCGCAGCTACGAAATCACCGCGCACGTCAACACGTCCGGAAATGTCGGGAACGCAGATGGCGTACTGATCGCCCACGGCGATGCCACGTGCGGCTACTCACTGTTCGTCCGTGATGGGCACCTCGTGCACGATCTGAACATCGGTGGCACCCATCAGGTCGTCACGTCTGACCGCCGGATTCCCCAAGACGCGACGACGCTCGGGTTCCAGATGCAACGCACCGGCGAGGGACCGTTCCCACACGGCGTCGGCACCTTGCTCATCGACGGCGAGCCCGCCGGCGCCATGAAGACCGACCAGATCTTCTGGCTCATGATTTCCTGGTCGGGCCTCGACATCGGCCACGATCGAGGCACCACCGTTGCCGACTATGACGGCACCGGCCGGTTCATGGGCCCCAACAATTACACCGGCGAACTTGTCCGCGTCAGCGTCGACCTCGCCATGGACCAAGACGTCGATCACAACGCCGCCGGCGAAACCGACCTGGGTCGGGAATGATCCGCTGAGTCCGAAGAGCCACCGGTGCATACGTCACTCGTTCCTGGCTGAAGATGGCAGGCGCTCTACGCCAGACCATCCCTAGGATCTACATGCCTTGCCGTCGGAGATTGGACGGCTCTGACGATGAGCGGATGATGAACGAGCAACGGAGCAAGCAATGACTGCAGCAATCGAAGCACACAACCTCCGCCGCGCGTTCGGCGAGAACGAGGCCGTTGCCGGGGTCGACCTCGCCGTTCAACCGGGCGAGATCTACGGATTCCTCGGGCCAAATGGCGCGGGCAAGTCGACCATGGTCAAGATGCTCTGCACTCTGTTGACGCCCACCTCAGGCCGGGCAACGGTTGCCGGGTTTGACGTCGCGTCGCAGGCCGGCGACATTCGGCTGCGCATCGGTGTTGCACTTCAAGACTCGTCAATCGACGGTAAGCAGTCGGGCCGCGAAATGCTGCACCTTCAGGGCGAGTTGTACGGGCTGTCAAAGTCCGACATCAAGCAACGTATGGGCGACGTGATCGGCCTTGTCGACATCGGCTCGGCGATCGACGACCGTGTCGAGACCTACTCCGGCGGCATGAAGCGCCGGCTCGACCTGGCAATGTCGCTCATTCACAAGCCGCAGATCCTCTTCCTCGACGAGCCGACCACTGGCCTCGACCCGGCAAGCCGCACGGCGGTGTGGAACGAGGTTCGCAAGCTCAACCGGGAGGAAGGTATGACCATCTTCCTCACCACCCAGTACCTCGAAGAAGCCGATGAGCTTGCGGACCGGGTCGGCATCATCTCCGCCGGCAAGCTCGCTACCGAAGGCACTCCGAACGCTCTGAAGCAGTCGATCGGCAACGACCTGATCGTCGCCGAAGTCGATGGCGACACGTCATCGATCGAAGTCGAGTTGCGCGGATTGGCCGGCGTGTCGAACGTCGAATCTCGACCTGGCGAGTTGACCGTGTCGGCCGCGAATGGTGCGGCCGTAATCGCCGACGTTGCTGTCGCCCTCAAGGGAAGCGGGGTGACGGTGCAGACGCTCACGTTGCGTACGCCCACCCTCGATGACGTCTTCCTCCAGGTCACCGGTGCGCATCTTGCCGAGAGCCACGCAAGTCCGGGCGACGACACGGAAGGAACCGCACCATGACCGCCACGCAAACCACCTCGCTCGACGCTCAGACGAACGCTGCGCCGTTGGCACGGCGCTTGTCGATCTTCCACGACCTCAAGACAGTTGCGAGGCGGGCGTGCCGCGGCGTATTCCGTGAGCCCGAGTTCTTTATCCCGGCACTCGTTGTTCCGGTGTTTTTCTTCGTAGTGAACATCGGCGCCCTGCAGGACTTTGCCGAGCAATCCGGCGTTGTCGTTGACTTTAAGGCCTTCCAACTGCCCGTGTCGATCATCTTTGCCGTGACTGGCGTGTCCCGAGCGAGTGCACTTGTCACCGATATCCAAGGTGGCTACTTCGACCGGCTACTGCTCACGCCGATCCGGCGACCCGCGCTACTCCTTGGGCTGATGGCCGCCGACCTGATGGCGGTGATGATGCTCACGGTCCCCGTCCTGCTGCTCGGCCTCGCCGTTGGTGTCAGCTTCACTACCGGCATTCTCGGCATGATTGCCTTCCTGTTTTACGGAGCACTCTGGGGCCTTGCGTTCGCTGGTTTCCCCTATGCAATTGCTCTGAAGACCGGCAACCCCGCAGCGGTCAACTCGAGCTTCATTCTCTTCTTCCCGTTCGCCTTCTTGACCACGTCGTTCCTGCCAAAGGAAGCCCTCACCGGGTGGCTCGCGACAATTGCCACCTACAACCCGGTCACGTACGTGCTCGACGGTCTGCGCAGCCTCATCACTGATGGCTGGGAGTGGGCCACGCTCGGCAAGGGCCTGATCGCAACCCTGGTCCTAGCGTCGATCAGTTTCAGCATGGCCAGCGCTGCAATGCGCGGCCGCGTTTCCCAAAAATAGGGAGGTCTTTCCCGTTTGCGTCGACAAACCGGTTGGTATGTACCCCCATTTGTCGACGCAAACGAGGGAGACTCCCCCACCCGTTGCTCTTGCAAGATCTCGCGGTACCGATCTGCAACACTACGTACCGCGCTGCACGTCGAGCGCCTGAAGACCGACACCGGGGGTACGAACATGACCGAACTCGCTTACGCGGCTGGACCGACCAATCGTCCACTCCTGACCGACACCATCGGTCAAAACCTTGCGGCCACAGTCGCAGCACACGGCGATCGCGAAGCCTTGGTCGCGGTGCACCAAGACATTCGCTGGACGTACAACGAGTTTGCTCGACGCGTCGCAGACCTCGCCAAGGGGATGCTCGGAGCGGGCCTCGTCACCGGTGACCGCGTCGGATTGTGGAGCCCGAACTACGCCGAGTGGACCCTGCTCCAGTTCGCCACGGCCGAAATCGGCGTGATCCTCGTCAACGTCAACCCGTCGTACCGCACGCACGAACTGGCATACGCAATCAATCAGTCTGAATGCCGCTGGATCGTGGCCGCGCCCGAATTCAAAACCTCCGACTACCGATCGATGGTCGCCTCGGTACGCGACCAGTGCTCCCAACTCGAGCGAGCCGTCTTCTTTTGGGATGACGACTGGAACGAACTCTGCGGCGGATCCGACACGATCTCTGACGCCGACCTCGATGCCTGTCGAGCCAAGCTCGCATGCGACGACCCGATCAACATCCAGTACACATCAGGAACAACGGGCTTCCCGAAAGGTGCGACGCTCACGCACAAGAACATCTTGAACAACGGGCACAACGTCACCAGCGGGCAGAACATCACCCACGAGGATCGCCTCTGCATTCCCGTGCCCTTCTACCACTGCTTCGGCATGGTGATGGGCAACCTCGGCTGCACCTCAACCGGCGCCACCATGGTCATTCCCGGCGACGCATTCGACCCCGTCGCCGTGCTCACCGCCGTCGAAAAAGAACGTTGCACCGCGCTCTACGGCGTGCCCACGATGTTCATCGCCGAGCTGGCCCTACCCAACTTCGACGACTTTGACCTGACGAGCCTGCGCACCGGCGTGATGGCCGGCTCGCTGTGCCCCGAAGACGCGATGATTGCCTGCGTCGAAAAGATGCACATGGTTGACGTCACCAATTGCTACGGCATGACCGAGACCTCGCCGGTGAGTTGCCAAACGATGATCGGCGACACGATTGAGCACCAGACCCAGACCGTTGGCGTCGCCCACCCGCACGTCGAGGTGCGCATCGCCGACCCGCTGACCGGCGAAACGCTGCAGCGCGGCGAACACGGCGAGTTCTGCACCCGCGGCTACTCGGTGATGAAGGGCTACTGGAACGACGACGAGAAGACAGCTGGCGCCATCGACGCCGACGGCTGGATGCACACCGGCGATATCGCGGTGATGTTCGACGACGGCTACGTGAACATCGTCGGCCGCATCAAAGACCTGGTGATTCGCGGCGGCGAGAACATCTACCCGCGCGAGGTCGAAGAGTTCCTGCTCGGCCATCCCGACATCCGCGACGTCCAGGTCATTGGGGTGCCCGACGCGAAGTACGGCGAAGAGGTGATGGCCTGCGTCATCCCCGCCGACGGAGTTGACGTGACCCTCGACGACATCAAGGCCTTCTGCCAGGGAAAGATCGCCCACTTCAAAGTCCCGCGCTACCTCAGCATCGTCACCGAGTTTCCGATGACCGTTACGGGCAAGATCCGCAAGATCCAAATGCGCGATGAGGCCGTTGCTGCGCTCGGCCTTGGCGACTTCGTCGCCGACGCCTGACGGCGTCTCTCATCGCCTGCTCGGGCTGCGCCCGACGGTCACTTCGTGGCCCGTCCAGGGCCACCTCTTCGCGTCGCCTCACGCTTCCCTGCTTAGGACCTCGCCTTGTACTCCTGCATTTTTGCTTTGCCGAGCGCTTCTAACTGTTTTGCGCGGAAGGCTTCTCTTTCGGCGCGCCTGGGGTGGATGAAGCCCTCTCCGATCAACTGTTCTCCTGCTCCGAGCATCACGTGGCGTGCGATGCGACGACCGTGCGCCGAGAGCGCTTGCCACCGTTCGTAGGGCATCGACCGAATCACGCCTTCACTCCGGAACCACGGGGCGAAGTACTCCATATTCGGCATGGCCCGCACGTCGCGAGACAGGTTCGGCGTCCCGCCGTGCCACGTCCGGTTGTCGCGGATAATTGCCGAGCCAGCCGGCACCGGACAGACCGTGCTCAGCTTCATCCAGTCAGGTTCGGCAGCGAGGCTGGGGATTGGATCGTGGCTGTTCTGCGTACCCGGGATCTGGCGGACCGGCCCATTCACTCGCGTGAAGTCGACCATCGGGAAGTTGATCGTCACGACCGGCACCGGGAGGTCACGGACGCCAACGCGTCCCGATCGGTCCGGGAGTTCCTCCCAAATGTTGTCGGAGTGCAAGCCCTGGTATTCGATGGCCCCGGGGAGCGCCATGTCGCCCCCACCCCCGCCGAGGAGGTAGTTCGGCGAGCCGAAGATTGCGGTGAGGATTGGTGTCGTTGTCGCCAGGTCGACCAGCTCGCACCACTCGGGCACGTGCAGCATGTGTCGCGTCGCTGAGCTGGAACCGAACGAGTAGCGGTGGGGCAGGCCGCCGGCACCCCCACCAACACTGTTGTCCGGATCGACCTCGAGGAGCCGGTCGACGACCCGGTCGACCGCCGTACGCATCCGTTCCAGCAGCGCCGGATCGAGCGCGTCTCGCACGACCACGAAGCCATCTCGGTCGAACAGTTCGACGGCTCGATCGATATCTACAGGTTCCACCAGTTCGAGATCAGGGATTCCGTTCTCCCGATCAAGGCGCTCGCGGAGCGCGACAACATTCGGGTCGTCATAGCTGCGCGTCCAGCCGACAACCATCGGGTCACCCGCGATGAGGTTGTAGTGCTCAGGTGTCGTCTCCAACTCGTTTACCTCAGCTGCGAGCCCGGCCGGGTTGTCGTTGGTGTCGGTGACCGATGAGCGGGGTCGCTTTGCGAATCCGTTCGGCGGCACCGATTCGTGCCAGCCCACATTGGATTCTCGGCCGACATTGGTTTCCCGGTCTGCTGTTCCACTCA
>CALCXK010000015.1 GCA_937905835.1 uncultured Ilumatobacter sp.
GACCGTCAATTCAGACGCATCCGACCTCCACCTCACCGACCTCCACCTCACCGACGGCCGGCCCGCCGTGCTTGTCGCGTTCGAGAAGGTGCCCGTGCTCACTTCTGAAAAGAAGATCGGATGGTCTTTTCGTTGCTCGACGATCACGAGAAGGCTGAGCTGACCTTTCAGTCCCAGTCAACTCGCACGTGCGCGAGTGCGTCGCGGAGTGCCGTGGCGAGGTCGCGGTCGCGCGGGCTGCGGAGATCGGCCCGTTCGAGCTGCGGGATGTCGGGCAGTTCGGTGCCGGGCTGCAGGCGCAACACCGAGTGCAGCGGATCCTCGAAAACCGAGGGCGGACGCGGTGCTGGTTCGTCGGCGTCACGGACTATCGACAGATGGCGGCGCGTGCCAGGTGTCGCGTCGGGTTCGAGATCGTTACTGTCGCTGTTGTTACGCCACACGTCGAGCAGTTCGGGTTCGATGAGAAACTCGTTACTGAGGGTGTAGAGCGCGGCAACGACGTGCTTGCAGACATGCCCGCTCCAGTTGTCGTCGTCAGGGCAGGAGCATGAGCAGGTCAGGTCGCGACGCAATGGCATCCCGCTCCCGGGGAGCACCTCGATCGACGCCACATAGGGCATCGACCGTGACCCTTGGATCTCGCACGTCACGATGCCGGGCTCGATGATGATGTCGAGGATCGCGCCGTCGTTGGCGTACTGCTTGCCCTTGCGATGCCGCGACGGGTCACTCATCTCGGCGGCGAGCACCTTGACCATCGTTGCGGGAAGGCGCCCAGGTTGTGAGGAACCGAAGGGCTTGCGGGGGCGAGTCATTTCAGTCGTCCTGCTCGAGCACGACGAGGTCGCGGAGGTCGTTGGTCGAAAGTTCGGAGAGCCACGCTTCGCCGGTGCCGACGACGGCGTCGGCGAGCTTGCGTTTGTCGTCAATCACCTGACCAATGCGTTCTTCAACGGTGCCTTCGCAGACCAGCTTGTGGACGTTGACGGTGCGCTCCTGTCCGAGACGCCATGCACGGTCGGTGGCTTGATCCTCGACGGCCGGGTTCCACCAGCGGTCGTAGTGGATCACCTGCGACGCGGCGGTGAGGTTCAGGCCGGTGCCGCCTGCCTTCAGTGAGATGAGCAGCAACGGTGGGCCGCTGCCGTCTTGGAATTCGTCGACCATCGAGTCGCGACGTGTGCGCGTCACGCCGCCGTGGAGGAACGGCGGGTCGAACCCGAACTGATCGGTTATGTGCTGTCGAAGCAGCTCGCCCATCTCGCGGAACTGCGTGAAGACCAGGGCCTGCTCGCCCCGGTCGAGTAAGTCGGTGACGAGTTCGTCGAAGCGAGTGAGCTTGCCCGACCTGCCACCCAATCGGGATCCGTCCTTCAATGCGTGAGCCGGATGGTTGCAGACCTGCTTGAGGCGCATCAGCGCCGCAAGGACGAGGCCGCGCCGCTTCATACCGCTTTCTTGATCGGCGTCGTGGAGGAGTTGGTCGACGATTTTTTGGTAGAGCGTTGCCTGCTCCCTGGTCAGCTTGGCGTACGCGATCTGTTCGATCTTGTCGGGCAGATCGGGCAGGAGCCGCTTGTCGGCCTTGGTGCGGCGAAGGATGAACGGCTGCGTCATTCGGCGGAGTCGTGCTGCTGCTTCAAGATCGTGATGGCGTTCGATTGGGGTGCCGAACTTGTCACGGAACTTGGTGAGGCTGCCGAGCAACCCGGGGTTGACCGCATCGAGGATCGCCCACAGTTCGCTCAATCGGTTCTCGACCGGTGTGCCGGTGAGGGCCAGTTTCTGCTCGGCGTCGAGCAGCCGGACAGCTTTGGCTGCCTTCGTGTTCGGGTTCTTCACCATTTGCGCTTCGTCGAGTACGACCGTCGACCACTTGATGCTGCCGAGGTGTTCGAGGTCGCGAGGGAGCAGGCCGTAGGTGGTGATCACGAGCTGGCGTTCTGGGTTGGTGACGAAGAGTTCGGAGTCAGGGGATGCGAGTGCCTTACTGCGTGTGGCGCCGTGATGGATGACGACGTCGAGCTTGGGGGTGAAGCGCTCTGACTCGCGTTTCCAGTTGCGTACGACGCTCAGCGGGCAGATGACCAGGTGCGGTCCCGGACGTTCGAGAAGATGCGCCAGCGTGGTTGCGGTCTTGCCGAGCCCCATGTCGTCGGCAAGCACCCCGCCGAGCCCGAGTTTGGCGAGGAATTGCATCCACGACAGGCCACGTCGCTGATAGTGGCGCAGTTCGCCGACAAACTCCGGTGACTCTTGGGTCTCTTCGAGTTCCTCGTCAGGGAGGCCGGCAAGCAGTTCACGGACCCAATCGGATGCGAGCCGATCGCGCGCTGCAGTGCCGTCCGCGTCTGGCGCACCGTCTTGGTCGGGTGCATCATGGACGAAGATGAGTGGGTTCTCGTCGGTGCTGCCCTCGTCGTTTGCGAGCCGCATGAGCTCGAGCGGCTTGACCTTGCTGTGGTTGGTTCTGAGATCAGTGAGCTGCTCACGCTTGCGACGGAGCTCAGCAGCGTCGATACGCACCCAGCGCTGCCCGGTGTGGAGCAAGGTAGCGCCGGCTTCTTCGGCACGAACGATCTCGGCATCGGAGATCTCTTCGTCGCCGATCACCAACTTCCACTTGACGAGTGCGTCCTTGCCGAACTGCTTCGTACGGTCGTCAGGCGGCGACGGGGTGGCCTCGCCGTTGACATTGACGCGCGTTCGCAACAGACGCTCGGGTCCGATGAGCCCGACGCCGAGCTGATCGAGTTGGTGCGGCGCGAGGTCGATGAAATCTTCGGCAACATCGAGTTCGAGCTCGACGCTGGTCGGCTCGTGTTGGAGCGCAAGGTCGGCGAGGCCAGGTACGCCACCAATGCGGCTGACGACCTCGCCGAGCATTTCGGCCAAGTTGTCGAGGTGCTCTTCGCCGCGAGCCATGTCGACAGCGACTTGATTGCGTGCCCACACGTCATTTGCCGAGCACCACCGAGCGCTGTCAGTGTCATCGACGAGTTCGAGCCGGACCAGCCACGGGTCGAGGGGGTCGTCGGCGATGATCAGGCGGAGACGCGGGATCAACACCTGTTCGCCGTTCAGGCGCCGACGGTGGCGTTCGAGGTCGTCGCGTAGGTGTTGGACGGCGACGTCGTAGTCACCCGAACTGCCGCGCATCACGTGGTCGGGCTTCGACAGAGCACCGAACAGTGATCGCAATGCCTGTACCTCTGGCTTGCGCTGTCGCCCAAGGTTGGCCTTCCATCCGCTCTGATGGAGGAATGATCGGGCAATGCCATCGACGAGCTGGTTGTAAATCCGCGTGGAGTTGACGCCCGAACCAGCCGCGCAAATGTCGGGCATCGAGCTGTCGAGCGCTGCGAGTATGACTTTGATCTGTTCGTCGGTGACGGCCGCCCAGCGCGCAACTATGAACAGACCTTCGTGAACGATTGAGGGCACGATTCGGTTGGTTGACACGGTGTACCGAGCGAGTTCAGCGAGGCGCGCGAACCAGGCAAGCGAGTCGGACAGGAACTCTGATGCTGGCAGCTCGCTGAGCCAGACCGCGGTTCCGATCGAGTCGAGCTGGACCGACGATGCGTGCATCGTGTGATGACCCGGAACGTCAATGGTTACCCGACCGATTGCGCCGTACGAAATCGGGGAGTCGTGCCAGCCGGTGCGTTGACCGTCGTCGCCGATCTTGCGGAAGCCGGAGTACAGCCAGGCCATCGACGCGGTATCGACACCATTCCAACCCCACACGTGCAGCGCACCAGATCGCCACGTGCCTTGGGCAAGGTACGGCGGGCGGTACCGGGACATCGGATCAACGATACCGAGCCGTTCTCGCAGGCGCTGTGTGCAGCGAATGTCCTCGGAGGCCGCGCGTTGCGTTGCGCTCGAGTCTGCGACTCGGGTGGGACCGCTACTGTCGGAAAAAAATGACGGGAATCCACGGGTGTCGGTGCCGCTGCTCCGGTTTTGTTCGACGTGATGCACCACGAGTTCACGCGCTGCGGGTAGCGCCGTAGTCTGGTGCCGTGTCGATGACTGTGGATGCGCGGTACCTGCCGTTGATGGACGGGCCGGCGCCGACGACGAGTGAGTTCCGTCGGCCGTTCGTCACGGACCTGGCGGAGGTTGCTGACGGTGTGATTGCTCACCTGCGCCAAAAGGCGCAGTCGGAAGAAGCCAACATCGATCAGCCTAAATCCTGATACGGTTTGACTCAAGATTGTTGCGTGATTGAGACGAAACAAGGAAGTGGAGTGGACACGACATGGTATTTGACCCGAAGAAATGGACGATCAAAACCCAAGAGGCGTTCGCCGCCGCCATCGATCAGGCCAAAGAGCTGTCGAACCCTGAACTGACACCCGACCACGTGCTCGGCGCCATGATGCGTCAGGACGGCACCATCATCCCCGCGGTACTCGCCAAGCTGGGTCAAGCGCCGCTGATGGTGCGCAACAAGGTCGACGAACGCGTCCAGGGTCTGCCGAAGGCCTACGGCGGCGATGAGCCGCGAATGAGCAAGGAGTTGACCAACAAGGTCAATAACGCCGAGAAATATCAGAAGGAGCTTGGCGACGACTTTTTGTCGGTTGAGCACCTGTTGCTCGCGATGAACGACCGCCTCGACGTCGGCTCCGAGGAGCTGCTGATGGCGTTGAAGGACATTCGCGGTTCACATCGCATCACCGATCAGAACCCAGAAGAGAAGTTTGGGGCCCTCGAGAAGTACGGCCAGGACCTGACCGCCCGTGCCCGAGACGGCAAGATCGACCCGGTTATTGGCCGCGACGACGAGATTCGCCGCGCCATTCAGGTGCTGTCACGGCGGTCGAAGAACAACCCGGTACTCATCGGCGAGCCCGGTGTCGGCAAGACAGCCATCGTCGAAGGTCTCGCGGCGCGTATCGCTGACGGCGACGTTCCCGAGGGGCTCAAGAACAAGCGCCTCATCGCGCTCGACATCGGTTCGATGCTCGCCGGGGCGAAGTTCCGGGGCGAGTTTGAGGAGCGGCTCAAGGCCGTACTCAAGGAGATCAACGATGCTGACGGTCAAGTGATCACGTTCGTCGACGAACTCCACACGATCGTCGGAGCGGGCGGTGCCGAGGGCGCCATGGATGCCGGCAACATGATCAAGCCGATGTTGGCCCGCGGCGAGCTGCGCATGATTGGTGCGACGACCCTCGACGAGTACCGCAAGTACGTCGAGAAAGACCCAGCTCTGGAGCGTCGCTTCCAGCAGGTCTACGTCGGCGAGCCCTCGGTCGAAGACACAATCGGGATTCTGCGTGGCCTCAAAGAGCGCTACGAAGTGCATCATGGCGTCCGCATTCAAGACTCAGCGCTGATTAGCGCTGCGGTGCTGTCTGATCGCTACATCACGTCGCGCTTCCTACCCGACAAAGCAATCGACCTGATGGACGAGGCGGCATCGAAGCTGCGCATCGAGATCGATTCGCTGCCAACCGAGATCGACGTCGTGCAGCGGCGGATCCTGCAGTTGGAGATCGAACAGGTTGCGCTCGAAAAAGAGACCGACAAGCTGTCGGCCGAGCGGCTCGATGCCTTGCACGACGAGCTCGCTCAGCTCAATGCCTCTAACGCCGAAATGCGAGAGCACTGGGAGCAGGAGAAGCAGGCGATCGGCGCGATTCGCTCACTCAAAGAAGAACTGGAAGGTCTTCGCACGCAGGTCGAGCGTGAGTCCGACCTCGAACTTGCTGCTGAGATCCGGTACGGCCGCATCCCCGAACTCGAGCGGCGTATCGAAGATGCCACAGCGCACCTTCATCAGTTGCAGGAAACCAAGGCGATGCTTAAGGAAGAGGTCGACGCGGAAGATATCGCCGAGGTCGTCGGCAAGGCCACCGGTATCCCGATGACGCGCCTGATGGAGTCCGAGACACACAAGCTTGTCCACCTTGAAGGACTGCTCAACAAGCGGGTCATTGGTCAAGACGATGCCGTCACGAAGGTCGCCAACGCTGTCCGCCGCAGCCGCGCAGGGCTGAGCGACCCGAATCGGCCAATCGGTTCGTTCATGTTCCTCGGCCCGACCGGCGTCGGCAAGACCGAGTTGGCCCGAGCGCTCGCTGAGTTCCTCTTTGACGACGAGAAGTCGATGGTCCGGATCGACATGAGCGAGTACATGGAGAAGTTCTCCGTGTCGCGCCTCATCGGCGCTCCCCCCGGATATGTCGGCTACGACGAGGGCGGGCAGCTCACCGAAGCAGTCCGTCGCCGGCCATATTCGGTCGTGTTGCTCGACGAAATCGAGAAGGCGCACCCAGATGTGTTCAACACACTGCTCCAGTTGCTCGATGACGGTCGGCTGACCGACGGACAGGGGCGCACGGTCAATTTCACGAACGTCGTGTTGATCATGACGTCGAATCTTCCAGGCGACCCGCTCGACTTCTTCAAGCCGGAGTTCATCAACCGGGTCGACGACATCATCCGGTTCCGCTCGCTGTCAGAAGAGGATCTGTACGCCATTGTCAAAGTGCAGGTCGAACTGCTCCGCAAGCGGCTCGATACGAAACGGATCGCACTCGACATCGACGACGCCGCCATGGCTCAACTCGCTCGCGAGGGCTACGACCCATCGTTCGGCGCTCGTCCGTTGAAGCGGATCATTCAGCGTGAGATCGCCGACCCGGCAGCAATACTGATTCTCGACGGTGGTGTCCCAGAAGACGGGCGGATCACCGTTCGGCCGGGAACGGAAGAACATCCGGGACTTGTCGTCGGTGCTGCAGAGGGATGACTCGAGGGCACTTCCGCTTTTCGGCCTGAGGTCTGAATACTCCTGGCGACGCTCAACCGCGCGCTGCCGACCTCAGCCGTTGCGAAGGTGCAGCGCGTTCGCGTGGGCTGGGAAACCCTCGTGATCAGCCAGCGCAATCACGTTCGAAGCCATGCGGCGAAGAGCGGTTCCGTTGGCGCAAGCAATTGCAGTCCGCTTCAAGAACGCATTGGCGGTGATGCCTGACGCCACGTGAGCAAAGCCGCTCGTCGGCAGTGATGCGGGGCAGCCGAGGATGAAGTTGGCAGCGCTGAACGGGGTGTCTTGACCGATCAGAATCTCGCCTGCATTTACCAAACCGTCGACGACTCGGTCGACCTCGGCATCGGAAACAGCAACCTGAAGGTGTTCGGCGGCGAACTCGTTGGCCACGTTGATGGCAGTGTCGAGATCGTCGACGAGGACGCATCCACCGTTCGGCCCGAGCGAGGCGCGGCATGCTGTGGCGCGTACCTCGGGCAGGGCGGCGAGTTGGCGTTCGAGTTCGGTGTCGGTGGCGTCAGCGAGCGCGGCTGAAGTGGTCAGGAGTACAACGGAACTGTCGGTGCCGTGTTCGGCCTCGATCAGCAGGTCAGCAGCCAGGCGGACAGGGTCAGCTGTCTCGTCGGCGATGACCAGGCTTTCGGTGGGGCCGAGCAGCATCATTGTCGATGTCCCGAACCGTTGCATTTCCACCTGGGCGATCGTGACGGCGGGCGAGCCGGGGCCGACAATCTTGACAACCTTGTCGATCGACTCGGTGCCGAATCCGAGGGCCGCGATGCCGGCCGGACCGTTGACGCGAAAGACATTCTCGATGCCGAGTTTGCGGCAGACGACGAGCACAGCCGGGTCGATCTCGCCCGATCCGCCGGGAACGGGTGGCACGACCAGCGACACCTTGGGAACACCGGCGACCACTGCCGGAACCGCGAGTTGATATGCGACGCTCGGATAGCTCGCCTTGCCCGACGGCGTGAACAGACCAACCGAGCTGATCGGCGTGATCTTCTCGCCGACGGTCAGACCCGGTTCGCTCTCGATACTCCAATCCCGGGACTGCTGCATCTGTGCTTCGTTGAAGGTACGCAGGTGGATGATCGCATCGTCGATGGCTTCGTCGACGGCGTCCGATACGGCTGCCTGCTCGAACTCGGCTGGGCTGACTCGGAGTTGGTCAGGGGTGAGCGTTATTCCATCGAACTTGGCGAGTGCAGCACACACCGCTGTGTCGCCGCGACGCCGAACGTCTTCGAGAATGACGCCGATCGAGGTTCGCAATTCGGGGTCAAAGATGTCGTCGATGCCGCGGTGCATGAGGGCGGCCCGAGCATCGCTGCCCATCTCGTTCCACACCTGGCGTCGCATCACGGTCATGTCCTCAAGAGTACCGTCGAGCCCTTCGACTGGCGTTGCGGCATCGGGTGGGAAGCAGGGTGTGGTCATCGGCTTGACAAAAAGCACGGCGGAGAATCGAATGGATGACTGAGCTGGCAGTAGTGTCACATCACGTTCCATTCGCGACGTTCGTTCGGCATATTGAGCGATGGTCGGATTCCTCTCACACCCTGCGAAGGGGAGCGTCAATGCCAGTCACGGTCGTTATCGGAGCCCAATGGGGCGACGAAGGTAAAGCCAAAGTCATCGACCTCTTGTCGAAAGAGCACGCCTATGTCGTGCGCTACCAGGGCGGCCACAATGCGGGCCATACCGTGGTGGTTGACGGCGAGAAGTACGCCTTGCAACTTGTGCCTTCGGGCATCCTGTATCCGCATGTGATCCCGGTGATCGGCAACGGTGTCGTCGTCGACATGCCCACGCTCTTCAACGAGGTCGACATGCTTGAGTCGCGGGGCAACTCCTGCTCCGACCTCAAGGTCTCCACCCGAGCGCACCTTATTTTCCCCTGGCACCAGAGCCACGATGCGATTTCCGAGGCGATGCGTGGCGACGACAAGCTCGGCACCACATTGCGTGGCATCGGCCCGGCCTACGCCGACAAGATGCGCCGAGTCGGCATTCGTGCCGGCGACGCACGTGACCCCGAACGGTTCGCCCGACTGATCCGCGAACGCGCAACGGTTGAGAACAAGTTGATCGGCGAAGCCGGCGGCGACGAACTCGACGTCGACGACATGGTCGAACGCTTCTCGACGTTCGGCGCACGTCTCGTGCCGTACCTTTCCGACACGATCAGCCTGCTGCATAATGCGCTGGCCGACGATGCCCACATCCTGCTCGAAGGCGCCCAAGCAACGTTCCTCGACCTCGACCATGGCACCTACCCCTACGTGACGTCGTCGAACCCGACGGCGGGCGGCGCTTCGGTCGGCTCAGGTTTGGGACCGCGCGACCTCAGCCGGATTGTTGGGATCACCAAGGCGTACACCACCCGTGTGGGCGCTGGCCCGTTTGTCACCGAGTTGTTCGACGACGACGGCAAGATGCTCGCCGAAGTCGGTCACGAATTCGGCACGGTAACAGGTCGTGCACGTCGTTGCGGCTGGCTCGACTGCGTGATGTTGCGCCACGCGGTGCGGCTCAACTCGTTGACAGAATTGTCGCTCACAAAGCTCGACATTCTCGACGGGTTTGACACGGTGAAGATCTGCACCGGCTACACGCTCGATGGCAAACCGGTCACCGATTACCCCGACCAGTACGACGTGCTCGAACGGATCAAGCCGGTGTACGAAGAGCTGCCCGGCTGGAAGACACCGATCAACGAGATACGCGAACCGGGTGAATTGCCAGCCGAGGCAAAGGCGTTCATCGCTGTCGTCGAACGCGAAGTCGGCGTTCGCGTCAACGTGGTTGGCGTCGGCGCCGAACGCGATGACTATCTCATTTGGGAAACAACGGGAACGGCTTCATGATCCCGCGTTATTCCACTCCGGAGATGGATGCTGTTTGGTCTGACACGGCCAAGTTTGCTCGCTGGCTCGAAGTTGAACTGCTGGCCACTGAAGGACATGCCGCAATTGGTGTCGTTCCGCAGGAAGCTGCTCAGATCTGTCGAGCCAACGCTCCGGTGGCCGACGACGCATTCCTGCAGAAGATCCTCGACCGTGAGGCGATCACCGACCATGACGTCGCGGCGTTTGTCGATGTCACGCAGGATGCGATCAACGACCCGGCAGGATCATGGATCCATTACGGCCTGACATCTTCCGATGTCGGTGACACTGCGCTGTGTTGGGCACTGCGTGATGCCACTGATTTGATGATCGAGGCATCGACCGAATTGCTCGGCACGTTGATCGAGATGGCGCGCGAACACCGCGACACCGTGATGATCGGCCGTACGCACGGCATCCACGCCGAGCCAACGACCTTCGGCGCCAAAGTCGCGCTCTGGGCCCTCCAGGTCGATCGTGACCGCGAACGGCTGCGTACTGCCCGCAACACGGTTGCAGTCATGAAGCTGAGCGGAGCTGTCGGTACCTACTCGAACATCCCGCCTGCAGTTGAACAGTTCGTCGGAGACGCACTCGGTCTGAAGCCGGTGCCAGCCACCCAGGTTGTTGCCCGTGACCGTCACGCCGAGTTCCTATATGCCTGCGCGTCGGTCGCCGCGACCTGCGAACTGATGGCCGTCGAACTCCGCCATTTGCAGCGCACCGAGGTTCGCGAAGTGCAGGAAGGCTTCAAGCCAGGTCAAAAGGGATCGTCGGCAATGCCGCATAAGCGGAATCCAATTTCCGCTGAAACAATTTCCGGCTTGGCGCGTGTTGTTCGCTCCAACCTTCTCGCAGGTTTGCAAGACATTGCCCTCTGGCACGAGCGCGATATCTCGCACTCGTCGGTCGAGCGCGTGATTCTCCCGGATTCGTCGCAACTCACCTACTACATGATGCGGCGGCTGCGTCGTTTGCTGTCGGGGCTGGTCGTTATGCCTGAGCGGATGCAGGCAAACCTTGACGCCAGCTACGGACTGGTCTTCAGCCAGCCGGTGCTGTTGTCGCTGGTGCAGGCCGGCAAGACCCGCGACGAGGCGTACCGCATCGTGCAGCGCACTGCGATGCAAGCATGGGACGATGGCGTCGACTTCAGGTCGTTGCTCGAAGCCGATGATGACGTTGACAACTCGGTTCTCGACGATGCCTTCGATTTGCGTCGTTCATTGTCGAACCTGGGTCGCGTGTTCGAAGCGGTCGACGCGATCCAAGTCTGAACTGATAGCGCTTTGGCGCTGCCCGGAGGGGCCCGCCGCACACTTTCGAATCGGTGAGTCAGTCGCCGCGGGAGATGCCGGAGGCCGCGAGAACGCTTGCCTCGACACCGACGTCACGCCACGACTGGTACGAGATCTGCTTGCTGCGGCTGTAGCTCTTGGCCACTTCGACGAAGTTTGCTGTGAGCGAAACCATGTCGATCGTGTCGGACAAAGTTTCCAATTCGGTCCGCAGATCACGACGTTCTTGGACCAGAAGTAGCTCGTCGAGGGGCGATGCCGACTCAAGCTCGGCATCGATTGTTTCGAGCCTTGCGGTCACTGTTTCAGCGGTGCGCTTGCGGCCGCGCTTGGGCTTTGTGGCCCGCAGACCCTCGAGATACTCGCGGACCACACGACCCTCGACTCGCCCTTTTGCGAGCGCGGCCTTGTGTTCATTGGACATCGGCGTTTTCGGACCACGTGTTGCTGCCATAACCCACACCCTATTGGGCTTTCACGTTCGACCCAATGGGTTGAATAGATTCATGATGATGTTCGAACTTTCCCCACATGGCACCGATGTCTTCGTTGGGACGGGCCCGCAGTATCCATGGGGTGGCCTGTATGGCGGTCAGATCGTCGCCCAGGCGTTGCGCGCCGCGACCTTGACGGTTGAAGCCGACCTGGAACCCCATTCCATTCGCGCCTATTTCATCCGTCGTGGTGATGCCAGTGAACCGGTCCGGTACGAAGTCGACCGGATCAGGAACGGGCGGAGTTTCTCGACTCGCCGAGTGGTCGCCAGGCAGGCGATCGGCGCGATCCTCAACGCCGAGAGTTCGTTCCAGCGGCCAGAACCTGCGGCCAGCGTGCAGTCGATCCTGATGCCCAACGTTCCGGCGCCCGACTCGCTTGAGGCGTCGTCGTGGACGGAGACCTTCGATCGCGTCGTGGTGCCGGCTCAGGCAGTCCAGGGCCCGAGCCGCGATGGTGCTGGACGCATGGTCGTGTGGATGAAGGTGAACCAGGAAGTCGGTAACCCCGCGAATGCAGCGACGCAGTTGCTCCACCGCTCGTGGCTGGCGTTTCTTTCCGACGACATCCCGACGGAGGCGGTGATGCAGGCCCATCCGGAGGCAGCGGCTGTGATGGGCGAGGAAGACCGGTTCTTCGGCGCCAGCCTCGACCACACGATCTGGTTCCACCGTCCGCTGCGCGCCGACCGGTGGCACCTGTATGACTTCAGCTGCCAGCATTTCGTCGGAGGTCGCGGCCTCGCCCATGGGCATATTTTCTCCGCCGATGGCACGCACGTTGCGACGGTGACGCAAGAGGTTCTGCTTCGCGATCGCGCTGCCAAGCCCTGACCGCTCGGCGTCACCGCAAGCCGCCCGTTTGGCCCGTTTTCCTTGTCAGGGCGGACTCACCGGGTAGGTTCGGCCAGCCATGAGTGATGCTGCGCTTCCCGACCTCTCGCCGACGCTCGATCGGCTCCGCAACCATGTGATGGAGCACTCGGTGAAGACCGGTGACTTCACGCTCAAGTCGGGGGCCAAGAGCACCTGGTTCTTGGACACCAAACAAACGGCGTGTCGTGCCGCTGGCATCATCGCCGTCACCGATGCGATGATCGAAGTGTTCGGCGCCGATTTCGATGGCATTGATGCCATTGGCGGCTTGACGATGGGCGGCGACCCTGTGGCTTATGGAGTTCAGGCAGTCGCGGCGACTCGCGGGCACACGCTGCGCAGCTTCAGCGTTCGCAAGGAAGCCAAACAGGGCGGCATTATTGGTCGTATTGCTGGTGCGCTGCAGCCCGGCGACAGAGTGTTGGTCACCGAAGACACGACGACTCGTGGCACGTCGCTGATCGAAGCCGCTGACCAGATCGCAGCGTTCGGAGCGATCCCGGTCTTCATGACCGTCATCGTCGATCGTGGTGGCACGTGTGCGGCCATGGCT
The DNA here is from genome assembly GCA_937905835.1 of uncultured Ilumatobacter sp. Lineage (GTDB taxonomy): Bacteria > Actinomycetota > Acidimicrobiia > Acidimicrobiales > Ilumatobacteraceae > Ilumatobacter_A. Next base: position 12,909 of record CALCXK010000015.1, read on the forward strand.
GCCGGCAAGGACATCGACTATCGGCCGCTCCTCACGGCGCCGGATCTCGGTTTCGGTTTCGGCACCTGAGGTCGAACTGCCGCACTCGATCGTGCACAGCGTGATTTCTTCAGGGTTCGTGATGGAAACGTTCTGGCGTGCAGATTGGCAAGTAGCGGGTGTGTCTTGCTGGTTGACTGATCTTGATGAGTACGGCCACCGCAACCTGGAAATCGCTGCCACTGCCTTGGCAAGTGGCCTTCGAGGAGGCCTGGGCCGCATACCGAGCCGGGACGTTTGGGGTGGGCGCGGTGCTGGTCGACCCGGCCAATGGCGATTCCATCGTGACGTCAGGGCGGAACCGTGTGATGCAGCAACAGCGCTCGCCGCGAACACTGTCGGGCAACATGACAGCCCATGCCGAGATGAATGCCTTCGCCGAACTTGACCAGTTTGACGCAGAAGGTCTGCACCTGTACACGACTCTTGAGCCGTGTCTGATGTGTGCGGCTGCAGCGATGCTGCTCAACGTCGAGCACGTTCACTTTGCTGCACGCGACGAGTTTTTCGCAGGCATGGACGAGCTGTGGGGCAAGCACTCGTTTACGGCGGCGCGGCAACCGTCATCTACGGGGCCGTTCGAGGGGCCACTTGGCTACTTCGGTCGTCTCTTGGCAATGACGTTCAACCTCGAACAGCTTGTGGGGCAGTCAGCCGAGCAACTCGCTCGGGATGAGCAGCCAGCGCTGGCTGACCTGATCGATCGGATCGCAACCGACGATCAGTGGATGGCGATTCGTAAGTCCGGCACGGTCCACCGTGCGCTCGGTCATCTCTGGGGCGACCTCGAAGCCCTCGGCTGATCGGCCCGCTGGTGCGCGCAGGCTGAGCGTTAGTCGAGGAGTGCGTCGCTGCGGACACGTTTATTTTCAGCACGGACATGCTCGGGCAGCACCCGTCCGAAGAGCTGGCGTGTGCGCTCAACACGGCCAATCACGCCGGGTTCGAGAGTGTACGCAAAGATCGCGGCGTGTCGCGCTGACGAGTTCTCGGGCACTCGCGTGACGCGGTGGAGTGAGTGCCGGCCGCGGAAGATCTGCAGGTCGCCGGGCCGGAGGTCAAGCGTGCGAACGCCCTCGCGGCCGCCTTCGAGCACTGCCTGAATTGTGTCGAACCCTTCGTCGGTCGTCGAGCGGATCGCCGGCACATACTCGAAGAGCCCCCCAACGTCTGCTTCGTCGACGAGAACTGTGACGGCGAACTCGTTGGTGTCGAAGTGCCACGTGAATTGCTGACCGGGGTCCAACACGTTGGCAGTCAACCCGGCGAGCGGGTCGGCGTAGCAGTGCAGTGTCGGCACACCAAGGCACTGCTTGAGGAAGCTGGTCAGCTCGGGAGATCGGAACAGACTTGTCATCGCGTCGTCCAAGCACCACGAGTCACCGGGGATGAAGCCGCTCGACCGTTCGATGAACGTGTTGATCGGGTGCCGATCTGGGAAAGCGTCGTCGCGAACGGTGTGAAAGTACGGGTTGATCAACTGCGTCGAGAAGTGGGTCGTGGACTTGCGGTCGTTGATCTCTGCGCTCAAGGTCTCGACAGCTTCGGGTCGAACCAGGTCGCGGATGATGGCGCAACCGCCATCGCTCAGGTCGTCACGTGCCGCCGAAATGGCAGCGCGGTACGCGGCGGTGTCCGGCTGGTCGAGCGGATATCGCTCGAGGTTGATGAGCGCGCGAAGGTCATTCATCGTCGACTTCCCAGGGTGGGGTCCAGTTGCCGTCCATTCGGAACGACAGGCCAGCGTCGTCTTCGAGTCGTTTGGCGACGTGGAGTTCTCCGACGTCGGTGCCGTAACGATCACCAGCGTCGCGGAACGCGCTGCGCGCGGCGTCGGTCATCACCATCGGTGCAGTGACGCCACCCTGGAGCTCTTCGAGGAGTGCAAGGTCTTTGAGGCAGAGGCCGACAGTGAACGACGGGTCGTAGTGCCCCGCGAAGATCGACGGGGCGTCATGGCGGGCCACGAAACTGTCGCCGACCGATTCGATGATCGCTCGGTACAGCACACCGAGATCGACGCCGTGTGCCATTCCGACAGCGAACCCTTCGCCGAGCGCCGCTGCGGAGATGAACCAGAGCTGGTTCGTGACCAACTTGACGACGTTGCCCGTTCCGAGCGGGCCGCACGCGATGACGACTCCAAGGTGTTCGAGTATCGCTGTGGCGCGGGCAACGGGTTCGTCGGCGCCGCCGATGAAGAGGGTGAGCCTGCCGTTGCGGGCTCCGTCGACGGCGCCGGTGACCGGTGAGTCGACCACATCGACTCCCGTGGGTGCTGCTTCGGCGAGGCGCGCGACGAGCTCTTTTCGGTTCGTGGTCAGGTCGACCCAGAGCGACCCAGCGCGGAGGGCAGCGAGTGCACCGCCTGCCTCCATGACGGCCTCGACGTGGTCGGGGCGCGGCAGCGATGTGAGCAGGACATCGGCCCGCGCAGCGCAGTCGGCGGCCGAGGTTGCAGCGTGTGCGCCGCCAGCGACGGCGTGCTCGACCTTGGTCTGATTGAGGTCGAATGCAACGACGGCGTAGCCAGCTTCGAGGAGGCGGTCGCACATCGGCGCACCCATGTTCCCCAAACCGATAAATCCAATCGTGTCGCGGTCTGCTGTCTGAGTCATCTCGGCATATGCAATCACAAAATAGCGATGGTCCCCGACGCGCGCCGCCCGCATTGGTTCGGGCTCTGCCGGATTTCGGGAGACGGCGGTGAGATGGGTCACGGAATCGAATTTGGCGGCTCGGGTTTGCTTGACTGTGAACATGTCTGAATCGATCCAGTTGACCGACACCGTCCGTTTGGAACACGAAGGTGATGTAGCGCTTGTCATCGTCGACAATCCGCCCGTGAATGCACTGAGCTGGCACGTCCGCCAAGGCCTCTTTGACGGGATGACGAGGGCCGTCGAATCGGGCGCCAAAGCGGTCGTGGTCATTTGTGATGGCCGCACGTTTATTGCCGGTGCTGACATCAGCGAGTTCGGGGGCAACGTGCCGAAGGCAGCAGGTCTGCACGAGGTACAGGCCGCGATGGAGGACGCACCGATCCCAGTGATCGCTGCCATTCACGGCACCGCTCTCGGTGGTGGCCTTGAAGTTGCGCTGTGCGCGCACTACCGCGTGTCGCTGGCGTCGGCGAAGTTTGGGCTGCCCGAAGTCAACCTCGGCCTCCTTCCGGGTGCCGGTGGAACCCAGCGCCTGCCCCGTCTCGTCGGAGTCGCCAAGGCACTTGAGATGATGACCACGGGTCGTCACATCAGCAGCTCCGAAGCCAAGGAGGGTGGCCTTGTCGACGATGTCGTAGATGGTGGCCTCGAGGAACTGCGCGCGGCAGCAATTGCTTTCGCCAATAATGCCGTCGCAGAGAACCTCGCGCTGATTCGGGTCCGCGATCGCAACGAGTTGGTCGAGGCACATGCCGGCGACGAAGAGATCTTTGCCAACTTCCGCAAGGGCATCGCCCGCAAGACCCGCGGGTTCCTTGCACCCGAGTTCAACATCCGGTGCATCGAAGCGGCCTGCAATCAGCCGTTCGATGAGGGGCTCACGACCGAAGGCAAGCTTTTCATGGAGTTGATGACCGGCCCGCAGTCGGCGGCCCAGCGCTACTACTTCTTTGCCGAGCGCGCAGCGAACAAGATTCCTGATATCGCCAAAGACACGCCGCTGATCGATGTCCAGAAGGTCGGCATCCTCGGTGCTGGCACCATGGGCGGCGGCATTGCAATGAACTTCGTCAACGTCGGCATTCCTGTCACCATCGTCGAACGCGACCAGGCATCGCTCGACAAGGGCCTTGGCGTCGTCCGTAACAACTACGAGCGCTCACGGTCCACCACGCCCGAGCAGGTCGAAGAGCGCATGGCGCTGATCACTGGGTCCACCAGCAAACAAGACTTTGCCGACTGCGACATGGTGATCGAAGCCGTGTTTGAAGATATGGAACTAAAGCAGTCGATCTTCCGCGAACTCGACAAGATCTGTAAGCCGGGCGCTTTGCTGGCCTCGAACACGTCGGCACTCGACGTCAACCAGATCGCTGAAGTCACCAGCCGGCCAGAGAGCGTCATTGGGATGCACTTCTTCAGCCCGGCCAACGTCATGAAGCTGCTCGAAAACGTGCGCGGCGACAAGTCGTCCGACAGCGTCGTTGCTACCACGATGGCGATTGGCAAGAAGATCGGCAAGGTCTCCACCATGGTCGGTGTCTGCCCAGGCTTCGTCGGCAACAGGATGTTGTTCATGCGCGGAGCCGAAGCCGAGCGCATGCTGCTCGAAGGTGCCACGCCAGCGCAGGTCGACAAGGTGCTCTTCGACTTCGGTTTTCCAATGGGACCGTTCTCGATGAGTGATCTCGCCGGCCTCGACATTGGCTGGAAGCAAGAGAAGTCCTCGTCCTCGACGATCCGTGAAGTGCTCTGCGAGAACGGTCGCCGCGGCCAGAAGAACGGCATGGGTTACTACACGTACGACGCCGAGACCCGAGCGGCCACGCCCGACAAGGAAGTCGAGCAGCTGATCAAAGATTTTGCCATTGGCAAGGGCATCGAGCAGCGCGAGGTTTCTGACCAGGAAGTGCTCGAGCGTTGCCTCTATCCAATGGTCAACGAGGCTGCGAAGATCCTCGAAGAAAAGATCGCCATCCGCGGCAGCGACATTGACGTTGTGTGGGTCAACGGCTACGGCTGGCCGGTCTACCGCGGTGGCCCGATGCACTGGGCTGACAGCATCGGCCTCGCGGAGATCGCGGCCAAGGTTCAGGAATACAGCGAGCGTCTCGGTGGCAAGCACTGGGATCTCAGCCCGCTTCTGAAGTCGCTTGCCGAATCAGGCGGCCAGCTCCAGACGTACGCCAGCTGATCGGTGGCGGTCACACTGTGTGAGGCACAGCGTGACCGCTTTTCCAAGGAGGTGGGCTGAAAAACACAACACCCCGCTTGGCGGACCAAGCGGGGTGTCTTGTGTGGTTTCGACCGGCGTCGATCCGGTGACCTCTCACTTTTCAGGCGAGCGCTCTGCCGACTGAGCTACGAAACCAGATCCTATTGTGTTTGGCGGTCCCGACGGGATTTGAACCCGCGACCTCCGGCTTGACAGGCCGGCGTGAACTCCTGACTTCACCACGGGACCAGAATAGCTATGTATTGAACGGATGCGTGTCACCGCACCCGCCATGAAAAACCCGAGGGTCTTCCGCACCCCCAACGGGATTCGAACCCGTGCCGCCACCTTGAAAGGGTGGTGTCCTAGGCCACTAGACGATGGGGGCCTGTTCGTTGAGGCGAGTGAACTCGTCTCGTTGAGAGCAACGAAAATATAGCGGCGGCGCTCTTGTGTTCCACGCGCTATCACCGCGAACCTTGAGTGATGCAAGGCCCACTAAGAGCTCAACTCGGATGAGTGTTCGCTCTCACATTCAGCGGATCGCCGTTGGATACCTCGTTGGCACGTTCCCGACGGCGGACATCGTTGCTCTCCGAGCGTCCGGTGGATCAGTCAATTTGGGTCAGACAGGTTCGGGGAACCCGGGTGGGCGAACGAAATGAACGTGCTCGGTGCCAAAGCGGGCAGTGCCTTGCGGCCTTCCCTGCTTGCTTCCCGATCGATGTGGCCGTGGCGGCAATCACTGTCTCGAACCCTGTCCGATTCCCCTCGGGTCAAAAGTGGACAGTCCAGTCAGAAGTCGAGAGTGGA
>CALCXK010000016.1 GCA_937905835.1 uncultured Ilumatobacter sp.
CGAAATTCCTTGTCGGGTAAGTTCCGACCTGCACGAATGGCGTAACGACTTCCCCACTGTCTCAACCATAGACCCGGTGAAATTGAAGTACGAGTAAAGATGCTCGTTAGCTGCGGAAGGACGGAAAGACCCCGTGGACCTTTACTATAACTTGGTATTGAGTTTTGAATTGCGTTGTGTAGGATAGGTGGGAGACTGGGAAGCATTGGCGCTAGCTAGTGTGGAGTCATTGTTGAAATACCACCCTGCGTAAGTTGAAGCTCTAACTTCGGCCCGTTATCCGGGTCAGGGACAGTGCCAGGCGGGTAGTTTGACTGGGGCGGTCGCCTCCTAAAGAGTAACGGAGGCGCCCAAAGGTTCCCTCAGGCTGGTTGGCAATCAGCCGTCGAGTGCAATGACACAAGGGAGCTTGACTGCGAGACTTACAAGTCGAGCAGGTACGAAAGTAGGGCATAGTGACCCGGCCATCACGTGTGGAAGTGTGGTCGCTCAACGGATAAAAGGTACCCCGGGGATAACAGGCTAATCTTCCCCAAGAGTCCATATCGACGGGAAGGTTTGGCACCTCGATGTCGGCTCATCGCATCCTGGGGCTGAAGCAGGTCCCAAGGGTTGGGCTGTTCGCCCATTAAAGCGGTACGCGAGCTGGGTTCAGAACGTCGTGAGACAGTTCGGTCCCTATCCTCCGCAGCCGAAGCTATTTTGACAACTGCTATCCTTAGTACGAGAGGACCGGGATGGACGTAGCTCTAGTGTGACTGTTGTTTCGCCAGAAGCATCGCAGTTTTGCCACCTACGGAAGGGATAACCGCTGAAAGCATCTAAGTGGGAAACCCGGTTGAAGATGAGAATAGCCATGCGGTTAACGCAGTAAGGCCCGTGACGAGACCATCACGTTGATAGGCCGGAAGTGTAAGCGTAGTAATACGCTCAGCTGACCGGTACTAATCGGCCGAGGGCTTGGTTAAACAGCTCGTGCTTGCTCTGGAGTCCTGAAGGGGGAATACCCTCAGTTGACAACATATTTGGGTGACCATAGCGACAGGGTCACACCCGTTCCCATTCCGAACACGGAAGTTAAGCCTGTCAGCGCCGATGGTACTTGGGGAGAGATCCCCTGGGAGAGTAGGACGTCGCCCGATTACTCAAAAAACGCACCACCCGGATGTTGCCGGTGGTGCGTTTTTTACGTTTTCACCTACACCGAGGACGAAGTTGCGCTCGCAGCCCTGCCGGCAGTCCACGACCACAAGATCAGCCACTGCACCGTTGAAGGCGACTACCGGCCCGGAACGAGCGGCGTCACGGTGTCCAATACCGAGAGCCGCGTGGTCGACCCTGTCACCGGCGAGGACCAAGGTGTTGGTGATCGCGGCGAACTATGCAAGGAGCTCATCAAGTTCACGGGCTTCCAGGTGGCACCCGACAAGCTCGAAGCCGTGTTGCTGAACTCTCGAGCTGAAAACTTGCGGCAAATGGGCGGTCATCCGGCAGACTAGATAATGATGGAGTTCTGGAAGCCGCACAAGCTCGCCTCGCCGCACGACGGCCAGATTTTTCTGAAGATGAACGACACGGTCCGCACAACGACTGAGGTCCACGGCGTTCCCGTGGGCACCGAAGGCAAAGTCATCCTCGCCAATGGATTCAGTTGGCAGCGCTATCGCGTGCTGTTCGAGAACGGTGCCGAAGTCGGCGATCTCGATCACCGCAACCTTGAGCCGATCGGCCGCACGGCAAAACGCCTGGCCAAGCTCGCTGCCAAAGACAACTGACCTATCGCCAGGTATCTCTTGGCGACATTGCGGGATCCGCACCGAGTCGAACCACTGGTCCCCACCGATACACTTTGGCCTCTGTGAAGAGTTCTGTAGAGGCCCTCGAGGGCAATCAAGTCAAGCTGTACGTCGAAGTCGAAGAAGCTGAGTTCGACGCCCAGATCGACAAGGCATTCAAGTTGATCGCCAAGGAGGTACGCCTTCCGGGCTTCCGCCCCGGTAAGGCCCCGCGCAAAGTGCTCGAAGCCCAAGTCGGCATCGGCCCGGCTCGCGAGCAGGCGCTTCGTGACGGAGTGCCCGAGTACCTCGCCCGGGCTGTGCGTGAGAACGACGTCGACCTGATCGCGACGCCTGAAGTCGAGATCACCGACGGGAAAGACTCAGGCCCAGTTGAGTTCGAAGCCATGTGCACGATCCGACCGATCGTCGAAGTGCCCGGCTACGACTCGCTCACGATCGAACTCCCCGTCCTTGACGTCACCGAAGCCGATCTCGACGCGGCCCGCCAGGTTGAACTCCGCAAGAACGGTTCGCTCGTCGATGCCGATCGTCCGGCCGAAATCGGCGACTTCGTCACGCTCGATCTCGCGGCGACCCGCGATGGCGAAGAGGTCATCGGACTCAACACCGAAGACTGGAACTACGAACTCGGCCAGGGTTGGGTCACCGATGACTTCGATGAGCAGCTCACTGGCGCCTCAGCTGGCGACGAACTGACCTTTACCTCAGCGCCGAAGGGCACCGAAGAGGAAGCCAACTTCACCGTCAAGGTCGCCTCGGTCCAAAAGATGGACTTGCCCGAACTCACCGACGAGTGGGTCTCCGACAACACGGGCGAGTTCGACACGATCGCCGAGTGGACTGCTTCACTTCAGAAGGCGATGCACGACGTCAAGCTCAACCAGATGCGTCAGAGCCTGGTCAGCAAGATCACGAGCGCCCTCACCGGGCTGACCGACATTGAAGCGCCCGAGTCGATGGTCGATTCCGACCTCAACCAGCGGGTGCAGAACACGATGCAGCAGTTCCAAGCACAGGGCATCGACTTCGCTCAGTGGATGCAGGTCACAGGCCAAGAGCCTGGACAGTTCATCGAGTCGATGCGCGGCCAGTCCGAAGACGCCGTCAAATCCGACCTGGCACTGCGGGCGGTCGCGGTTGCGCAAGCGTTCGTTGTCGAAGACCACGAGCTGGAGGGTGAATACGCCCGCATGGCAATGCAGTACGGCCAGAAGGCCAAGGAAATTCGTCGGGCCTACGAGCAAAATGATGCCGTCCCTGAGCTGCTTGCGCAGATCAAGAAAAACAAGGCGCTCGACTGGCTCGTGCATAACGTCAGCTTCGTCGACGAAAATGGCACTGCAATGGACCAGGACGTCGTTCTCGGCCATACTCACGACGAAGACGGCAATCACGTCCATCATCATTCAGGTGATGAAGCTGAGACGACCGACCAGAACGACGACGTGGACGCAACGTCCGAGGAAGCAGATGAGTCATGAACTTTGATCCCCGTGCCGTTGACGGTGCGCAGAGCTACCTGGTTCCGAATGTCATTGAGCAGACCAGTCGAGGTGAGCGCGCGTCCGACCTCTACAGCCGGATGCTCAAGGACAACATCATCTTCTTGCAGACGCCGATCGACGACCAGATCGCCAGCCTCATCTCGGCACAGTTAATTCACCTCGAGTCGGAGAATCCCGACAAGGACATCAGCATCTACATCAACAGCCCCGGTGGCGACATTACGGCACTGTTTGCGATCTACGACACGATGCAGTTCATCAAGAACGACATCGCTACGATCTGCCTCGGCCAGGCCGCATCCGCAGCCGCCGTGCTGCTCGCTGCTGGCACCAAGGGCAAGCGTCTCGCACTGCCCCACTCGCGAGTGTTGTTGCACCAGCCGTCTGGCCAGGTTGGCTACGGACAGGTCACTGATCTCGAGCTCGCTGCAAAGGAAATTCTGCGCATGCGCGAGATTCTTGACGGCATTCTTGCCAAGCACACAGGTCAGCCGATCGAACGCATCCATGCTGATACCGACCGTGATTTCGTGATGGAAGCGAATGAAGCATTGGAGTATGGCATCATCGATACGGTGATCACATCCCGGGAGAGCGTTGACCGGGAGGGCCCGATTCGCTGACGCCTCCGGAGGAGGGGTCCGCGACCGGGGGGCGCTGGTGGGGCACAATGTCTCGCCCGGGGTTCGGTCGGGGTCATTGCAAACGACAAGTCCTTGAGGGGTAGCAACAGTGGCGAAATTCGGTGAGAACAGCGAACTGTTGAAATGCTCGTTCTGCGGTAAGTCACAGAAGCAGGTTAAGAAGCTGATTGCCGGTCCAGGTGTGTATATCTGCGACGAGTGCATTGACCTCTGCAACGAGATCATCGAAGAGGAGCTCACCGAAACCGCTGAGCTCAGCTTCGACAACCTGCCGAACCCGCGTGAAGTGCGTGCGTTCCTCGACGACTACGTCGTCGGTCAGGTTGAAGCGAAGAAGATCCTCGCCGTGTCGGTGTACAACCACTACCGGCGAATTCAGTATCAGAGCCAGGCCACCACGGTTGGTCGGCGTGACGAGGTCGAACTCGCTAAGTCCAATATTCTGCTGCTCGGTCCCACCGGTTGCGGTAAGACCCATCTCGCTCAGACGCTGGCCCGTCAGCTGAACGTCCCATTCGCAGTTGCCGACGCAACGGCATTGACCGAAGCTGGCTACGTCGGCGAAGACGTCGAGAACATCCTGCTCAAGCTGATCCAGGCTGCCGACTTCGACGTCAAGCGCGCCGAGACCGGAATCATCTATATCGACGAGATTGACAAGGTTGCGCGCAAGAGCGAGAACCCGTCGATCACCCGTGACGTGTCCGGCGAGGGCGTGCAGCAGGCGCTCCTGAAGATCCTCGAAGGCACGCAGGCATCAGTTCCGCCCCAGGGCGGCCGCAAGCATCCGCACCAAGAATTCATCCAGATCGACACCACCAATGTGCTGTTCATCCTCGGTGGTGCATTCGCTGGGCTGGAAAAGATCATCGAGCAGCGCATTGGCCACAGGGGCATCGGCTTCAACGCCACCGTCCAGACGTCTCAAGAGAAAGATCCGGGTGAGCTATTCGCACAGGTCCTGCCGGAAGACCTCGTGAAGTTCGGCATGATTCCCGAGTTCATCGGCCGGCTCCCAATGGTCGGCGCTGTCCGCAGCCTCGATAAAGAAGCGCTGGTGTCGATTCTCACCGAGCCGAAGAACAGCCTGGTCAAGCAGTACTCCAAGGTGTTCAGCTTCGAAGACGTCGAACTCGAGTTCACCGAAGACGGCCTCGACGCGATCGCCGACCAGGCCTTACTCCGGGGCACGGGCGCACGTGGCCTTCGAGCGATCATGGAAGAAGTTCTGCTCGACACGATGTATGAGGTGCCGGGTCGGGACGACGTCGGCAAGGTCGTCATCGATCGCGCTGTCGTCATCAACAAAGTCAACCCGACGCTGGTGCCCAAGAAGGTGCCACGTCAGCGCAAAGCTGCCTCCTAGATCCCGCCTGCTCACGCGGACGCTCGATGCTCGCCTCGCTCTCTCAGAACGCGCCTAGATTGACTGCTGTGAGGCTCAACTTTTCATGAATGCTGACTTCACATATGAGGTTGCGCTTGCCTACCTCGACGACCATGCCTCGTATCAGAACACTGGTCGCATCGATTCGCCGTCCACCGATGTGATCGAGGCGTTCTGCTCTGTCATGGGCGACCCGCAGCACTGCGCGCCGGTCATCCACGTCACCGGCACGAACGGCAAGGGTTCAACGGTTCAAATGATTTCGCAGATCCTCATCGCTGCTGGCTTGAGCGTTGGCACGTATACGAGTCCGCACCTCGAGCGAGTCAACGAGCGGATGCGTCGGAGTGGCGAGCCGATCAGCGACGACGAGTTCGCAGAGCAGATTGCAGCGATCGCTGACCTCGAATCGGTCGTCGGAATGCGTCCGAGCTACTTCGAGATCATGACCGCTGCTGCGTTCCGTTGGTTCGCCGACGTCGCTGTCGACGTGATGGTAATCGAGGTCGGGATCCTCGGCAGGTGGGACGCGACCAACGTGGTCAACCCGACCGTCGCCGTTGTCACGAACATCGGCATGGACCACATGGAATTTGCCGGACCGACGCTTGCTGACATCGCCTCCGAGAAGGCCGGCATCATCAAGCCTGGCTGCGCCGCAGTCATCGGCGAGACCCGACCGGATCTCGTCGAAATCTTCCAGAACGCCGGCGCCGCCACGACCATCGTGCGCGGTGAAGACTTCGACGTCGACAGTAACGCTCTCGCGGTCGGTGGCCGCGTGCTCGACCTCCGCACCCCGACGACGCTCTATCCCGATGTGTTCGTCCCGCTGCACGGTGCGCACCAGGGTGTCAATGCAGCGGTCGCGCTCACGGCCGTCGAGGTGTTCTTCGCCAATCCGCCTGCGGGCGACATCGTCACCGAAGGAATGTCCGAAATATCGATGCCGGGCCGATTCGAAGTGCTCGGCCGTCAGCCGCTCACGATCATCGACGGTGCACACAATCCGGTCGGTGCCGACACCTGCGCACAGGTCTTTTTCGATGACTTTCATCCGGAAGGTCGACGCCTCCTCGTGTTTGGCACGCTGCGCGAACCAGGCGAAATGCTCGCTGCGCTCCGGGCCGACGAGTTCGATGCCGTGTTCGCCTGCACCGCTCCGTCGCCGCGTGGTGTGCCGGCTGCACAGGTCGTTGCTGCTGCCAAAGAGCTCGGCTGCGAAAACGTTTCCGCATACGACTCGGTCGCGGAAGCATGCCGCCGTGCGCTCGAGTATGCCGACGGCGACGATGCCGTCCTCGTCTGCGGCAGTCTCTACACGGTCGGTGAAGCTCGCCCCGTGGTTCAGCGCCACTCCAACTGACGCACCCCTTCTAGGTTCGCCAGCGCGCGATGCGGGCGGCAGCGATAGCCTCGCTGCCCATGTCTGATCGCACACTCGTCCTCCTGAAGCCCGACACCGTGGAGCGCAAGCTCATGGGTCAGGTCATCTCCCGCTTCGAAGCCAAGAACCTCGACATCGTTGCTATGGAGCTCCGTGAGCTCGACGCGGACACTCTTGCTCGTCACTACGAAGAGCACGTTGGCAAGGGCTTCTACGGTGAGCTCGTTGAGTTCATGAGCCGGGGCCCGGTTGTCGCGATGGTGATCGAAGGTCCCGAAGACACGTGGGAAGTCGTCCGTACCATGGTGGGCGCCACCAACCCACGCGGCGCCGCACCCGGCACTATCCGCGGTGATCTGGGCATTCTCTTCACCGAGAATCTCGTGCACGGCAGCGACTCGCTCGAGTCGGCTGGGCGCGAGATCAGTATCTTCTTCCCGAATCTGTAACATTCCACCGCCCTGATACTCTTCGGGTTGAGGAATCCGACGTATCCCATCTTGCATGCGGGATTGCCGGTGCCTGACAGAACTCGAACTTATTCGGACGACCGCTCGCGAAGGGAAGAACAGACCATGGCCCGGAACAACCCGCTCAGCCTGGGGCGTGATCTCGCGATCGACCTCGGTACGGCGAACACACTGATTTATGTGCGTGGCCAAGGGATTGTCCTTGACGAACCGTCCGTCGTTGCGATCAACGCCAACGACGGACGACCCGTCGCTGTCGGTCTCGAAGCCAAGCGCATGATTGGCCGCACGCCCAACCACATCAAAGCCATTCGGCCGCTCAAAGACGGCGTCATTGCCGACTTCGAGGTGTGCGAAAAGATGCTGCGTTACTTCATCCAAAAGGTGCACGCATCGAAGTGGAGCAAGCCGCGCATGGTCATTTGTGTGCCGTCCGGCATCACCGGTGTCGAGCAGCGCGCCGTGCAAGATGCGGCCGAATATGCAGGCGCCCGCAAGCCGGTGCACATCATCGAAGAGCCAATGGCGGCTGCGATCGGCGCTGACCTGCCGGTGCACGAGCCGTCCGGCAACATGATTGTCGACATCGGCGGTGGCACGACAGAGGTCGCCGTCATCTCACTCGGTGGCATCGTCACGGCGCAGTCGGTGCGTGTTGCCGGCGACGAACTCGACGAGGCCCTCATGCAGTACATCAAGAAAGAGTTCTCGTTGGCGATCGGCGAGCGCACCGCCGAGGAGATCAAAATCCAGATGGGTTCTGCGTGGCCCATGGAACAGGAACTCACCGCCGACATCCGCGGCCGAGACCTCATTTCGGGTCTGCCACGCACCTTGCAAGTGACCACCGAACATATCCGCGAGGCCCTTGCCGAGCCGATCAGTGCGATTGTCGACGCAGTGAAGACCACCCTCGACAAGACACCACCTGAACTCGCTGCCGACATCATGCAAGACGGCATCATGCTCACGGGTGGCGGCGCCCTGCTCGGCGGGCTCGACGAGCGCCTCGCCCACGAAACGGGCATGCCGATCCGTGTCGCCGACGAGCCGCTGTACAGCGTCGTCATTGGTTCCGGCCGTGCACTCGAGAACATCGATGCAATGCGTGGGCTGATGTCGCTCGGCGGAGAACGCTGACCCTCTTCGGACTGGGTCGGTCCCTGATTCCAGGAGCCTTCTGACATGGCGATCTACACCGTCGGCCGCCGCCGAGTCATCGTTGCGCTGCTCCTCACGTGTGCGCTGCTCCTCACGCTTGATCTGCGCGGCAACCCGGTCCTTGACCGCGTCCGCGACGGGTTCTCGCGGGTAATGAGCCCTGTCGAGTCGGCCACGGACGTGATTGCGACCCCACTCGATCGTGCTTGGAACGGCATCACGGAATATGACGATCTCGAACGCGAGAACCAGGCGCTCCAAGACCAGGTCGATCGACTGATCGGTACACATGCAATGGCACTCCTCAGTGTTGAGGAGTATCAAGAACTGTTGGCGCTCCTCAGCCTGGACTCGCTCGCTGGCATCCCGACCGAAGTCGCCAAGGTCATAGGTGCATCGTCGAACAACCTCGATCAGATTATCGAGATCAACAAGGGCCGCAGCTCTGGGTTTAGGGTCGGTATGCCGGTCGTCAACCAGGCGGGCCTCATCGGCAAGATCACCAGCGTCACCGACAACACTGCCAAGGTGTTACTGATCACCGACTCGCGCTACGCCGTCCCTGTTCGTGTACTCGCTGCCCCGGAGGCGGACAGCACCCCGACCAACACCAATCCTTCGGGCCAGACGAACGAGGAGTTGGAAGATCTGGTCGCCACGACAGCGGGCCCGTCCACGACGCTCGTGACCGACGTGCTCGACACGGGTACCACCCTGCCGCAGAACGACCGGGTCCCCGTCATCGTCGGCGACGTTGGAGCAATCGTGCTCGACCCTACACAGACGGGTCTCGGTGATTCGACGGATACCACCAGCACGACCACCGTTCCGGTACTCGCGGCGAAGGAGTTCGGCGCGCTTGAGGGACGCGGTCGAGGCCTTATCCCGCAGATCCGTTTCCTGCAGGACAATCCGAGTATCGCGGTCTTGCAAGAGGGCGACCTGGTCGTGACCGCCGGCGGCTTCGACAGTCTCGCCCCGCCGGACATCCCCGTCGGTGTCGTGATCAACCGTGCCGATCGTTCAGGTCCCGGTGGTCCGCTGCTTGACGTTCTTCCGTATGCCGACGTCACGAGGCTGAACTTCATTCGTGTCGTCAAGTACACCCCGCTTTCCGAAGTCGAGCAATGAGGGGCGCCCGCTCCGCAGTGAGCTGCAACTGATGCTCGCTGCGATCTGGCAAGGTCCGTTCATCCGACTCGTTCCGGTCGGCATGGTGTTCCTCGCACTGCAACGATCGCTGTTTGTCGAAATCACCATCGCGGGGGTGATCATCCAGGTCGTTCTGGCGCTCGCAGCGGCTGCCGGCGCCGCTGCCGGTTCGGAACGGGGTGCCATTGCCGGATTCACGCTGGGCGTGATGTACGACATGCTCGAAGGGCTCCCGATCGGCTCAACGGCCGTCGCCATGACACTCGCCGGCGCCGTTGCCGGACTGCTCGCGTTGATCGTTGCCGATCCGCAGTGGTGGCTGGCGATGATGTTCACCACACTCGGAGCAGCGGCCGGCGAAGTGATGCTGCCTGTCGTCCGCCTGTTCACTGGCGTCCCCGATCCGTTCGAGCCGCGTTTGACGATCATCGTCCCCGTGGTGGCGATTGCTGCGGGCCTTTTGAGTCCGGTCTTTGTACCGTTGGCACGCTGGTGCCTCCGGATCAAGCGTGCCGAATGGGTGGCACCGCCACGCGAGCCGGCGCTCTGAAACGTTCGGTGAACACGCCCTGCCGCGGTCCAAGTGGCCAAGGCGGGGAACTATATTGCGGTTGTGTGAAGAACGATCGCGTCGAGCGGACGTCGAACGAAGGGGCACACTGAAAACATGGCTGCTGACAAGCGTGCAACCAGGCTCGGCGTTCTCGCCGTCGTGGGCACCCTGCTCTTCTCACTCGTCGGCGCTCGCCTCTGGTTCTTGCAGACGGTTGAAGCGGAATCACTGCAGCAACAAGTCGACACCACCAAGGTGCGCACGAAGCCTTTGATCCCGGTGCGCGGTCGTATCTTCGATGCCGACGGCCGCATCCTTGCTGACAACCAGCGCTCGCTCTCGGTCGCGGTCGACTGGGAGCTACTGCGTCGCGAGAGCCAGCGTGAGGAAATCTTCCGGCGCCTCTCGGGCTGGGTCGATGTGCCGGCCGAAGACATGGAAGAACGCTTCAAGCGCGGCATCTTTGACACGCTGCTGCCGATGCCTGTTGCGGAAGATGTCGACGAGCGAACGGCGATTGCGATTCAAGAGCGTGTCGAAGACTTACCGGGCGTCACAATCATCGAAGACTCCGAGCGGATATATCCGTTTGCCCCGCTCGCGAGCCATGTCATTGGGTACATGGGGGCCATCACGGTCGAGACGAAAGATCAGTACACGAGCAACGGCTACTCGCTCAACGAGCGTGTCGGACAGTTTGGCGTCGAGCTGAGTATGGAGGAACAACTCCACGGAGAGTGGGGTTACATCAAGTTTGAGGTCGACAACCGAAACCGCATCGTACGTGTCATTGAAGAGGTGCCGCCGATCAATGGGCGAGACGTTCAGCTGACGATCGACCTTGATCAGCAGCAGTATGCTGAGCAGGTCCTCGAAACGCAGCTTCGACTTCGTCAGCAGGCGGTCGCCAAAAATCCCCTCGATAGGGAGACGGGCTTCACGACTCGTGCGTTCTACGAGACCGACGCCGAAACCGGAGAAAAGATCTACTACCCCGAAGAGATGCCTTTGAAGGCGCCGGCTGGGGCCGTCGTGGTGCAGAACTACGAGACCGGGCACATTATTGCGATGGCGTCGTATCCGACGTTCGACAACCGGTGGTTTGAATCCGACCTCAGCGGTGGCAAGTTCGCAGAGATCTTCGACGTGACCGACTTGGAAGCCGTCGAATATGATCCGGTGACGAGTGTGCCGATTCCTGACACGGTCAAGACCGACCCCGACCGTTCCTCGCTGGTCAACAGGGCAATTCAGGGTCGCTACAACCTGGGTTCCTCTTTTAAGCCGTTCACGGCATATGCCGCGCTGAGCACTGGACTGCTCAGCACCACCGACACCTACGAAGACACCGGCACCTACAGGATGGTGTCGGTTGACGAGTACCAATGTGAGTTAGGCCGCGTCCGCTGCGTATACAAGAACGCGAACTGCCCATTCGGTGGGCCCTGCGTGTACGGCACCGTCGACGTGAACACAGCGCTCGCCGTGTCGAGTGATGCATTCTTCTACCGGATCGGCGAGTTGATCATGGAAGAGAACGAGCAGAAGGACCTGCTGCAGCAACAAGTCGAAATGTTCGGCTTCGGTTCCGACACCGGCATCAACCTTCCTTTCGAGTTCAACGGCACGGTTCCGGACCGCGAACTCAAGGAGCGGTACGCCGCCCTGGGAGTGATCAGTAAGGACGAGGGCACTGGTTACTTCACCGGCGACAATGTCCAGCTCGCCATCGGTCAGGGTCTGTTGTCGGCGTCGCCCCTTCAGCTCGCTGTTGCCTACGGCGCCATTGCGAACGCCGGGTTCGTGATGAAGGCTGAGATCATTAAGGCCGTGTTCGAAGCCGGTGTTCCTGAATCCGATCGGCAGGGGTATG
The DNA here is from genome assembly GCA_937905835.1 of uncultured Ilumatobacter sp. Lineage (GTDB taxonomy): Bacteria > Actinomycetota > Acidimicrobiia > Acidimicrobiales > Ilumatobacteraceae > Ilumatobacter_A. The sequence continues at coordinate 11,932 of CALCXK010000016.1, forward strand.
CCGATATCTCAAAGGCTCGCTTTGCAGCAGAGCCGAACGTGGACGGCGAAGTCGTTCGGCAGATCCCAATGCCTGCCGAGATCCGCGACGAGATCAACTCAGGATTGCGTCGCGTCATCACTGGGCCGGGGCACTTCAGCGACTACCTCCACAGCACCACCGGCGAACGGCTGTTCTTCGACTACCCGGCGTCAGCTATCCAGATTGCCGGCAAGACCGGCACAGCGCAGGGTCGCAACAACCTCCCATGGAACGACTCGTCTGCCTTCGCCGCGTACAGCATCGACCCCGAGCAGCCGTATACCGTTGTCGCGTATCTCGAGAAGAGCGGTTACGGCGCGACCGCAGCGGGCCCGGTCGTCAAATGCATGTTCCTCCAGCTCTCGGGAATTGCGCCGACTGATCCTGTGATGGTTTCAGAATTGCTCGACACCAATTCGGTCTTCCAGGCACCACCGAAGAAGCTCAACGACACGAGCTGCTTCTCCCGTCGTGGCGGGTCGTCCTGATGGCCACCTCATTCCTCTCCCGCAAGCCCGACTCGGGGCTCGGCAACATCGGTGCGAGCCCGGCAGATCCCAGTCGCAACATCGACTGGGTGTTGATGACGGTGCAGATCGTGCTGACGGTCATGGGTGGATTCATTGTGTTCTCGGCCTCCAGGACGCGCCTTGTTGACGACCCGTATGCGTTCGCTACTCGACAAGTGATTTTCGCGTCCGTCGCGGTGGTGGTGATGTTCGTCGTGATGGCGTTCGACTACGAAATGTGGAAGGAACGCGTCAGGTTCCTGTATGGGCTCACGCTGGTCGTGCTGCTCTTACTCATTCTGCTCGGCATCGCCAGCGGTGAAGACCGCATCTCGTTCGATCTCGGCCCGTTCAACGTGCAGCCAGCGGAGCTCGCCAAGTTCACAACGCTCTTGATGCTGGCGGTCTACCTCGCTGATGAACGTAGCGAAGAGGTGTCGTATGCCCGTTTCCTCGGCGGTTTGTCGATCGTTGGCGCACCAGCTGTGCTGATCGTGATCCAGCCAGACCTGGGATCAGCTTCGGTGATTATTTCTCTCGCGATGGGAGTACTTCTCGTCGCGGGAGCCAAAGCCCGATACATCGGGATGATCAGCGTCTTGTCAGTTGCGACTGTTGCTGCAGCGTTCTTCGGGCAACTCGTCAACGATTACCAATCAGCACGAATCCGGGCGTTGATCAACCCGGCTGCCGCTGGCGCTGACGAGACGTATCAGGCGGAGAATGCGATGCGCGCAATCGGCACCGGCGGCATTTGGGGTAAGGGCTGGCTGCAGGGCCCCCTGACGAACGGTCGTGACATCCCAGTGATGTGGGCTGACTTCCCGTTCGCTGCAGCCGGTGAACAGTTCGGCCTTGTCGGGTGCACGGCGATTCTCTCGCTCCACGGGGTTGCCCTGTTTCGTGTGTGGCGAATCGCCCACCTGTCCCGCGACGTGCTCGGCACCTACATCTGCGCTGGCGTGTTCACGATGCTGCTCTGGCAGGTCTTCCAGAACGTGGCGATGACGTTGCGGATCATGCCGGTCACGGGTCTGCCACTCCCGTTTATCTCCTATGGCGGTTCTAGCTTGGTCGTCTACTTTGGCATGTTCGGCCTGGTCCAGAGCGTCCACATGAGGCGCATGCGATAAGGGTGCCGTGGCCTCGCGCTTCTCGTACCTCGGCTCCGGTAGATTGATCCGATGGCCGTAGCTGATCTGATCCTGTGGGTGCTTTTTGCGCTTTCGGTCGGGGCGGCAGCGCAGACCTTGCAGCCTGTGCTGCGATCACACTCATCGAACGACGATGACGATGTCCAGCGCGATCGCTCGCTGCTCGACGCCGTCCCGGAAGGCGCCGCGGCGCGCTTCCGTAGAAGGGATTTCTCCAATGGAACACTCGGACGCGAACGAATCCGCAGGCGACGACTCAGCACCATCGACTGATCAAGCGGCTGACCAGCCGGCCAAACAGCGCCAGCGAGGATCCCGAGGCGGCCAGAATCGCAAACCTGCAGGTCCGCGAACCGACGACACCGCCGACAAGAACGACGTCGAGGTCCCGGATCGGATCCGCGAAGGCAAGCCGTCGGTCGAAGCTGCCGAGCGTGGCCTGGTCCGTAAGCCAAAAATCGGCGACACCAGGTCGGCGCCTTCAGCGCGGCCTTCCGACTCGCAGCGTGACGTCGGCGAGGGCGACAAGAAGAAGCGCAATCGTCGCGGCAAAGCTGCTGGCAACGGAGGCGGCCAAGGTCGGGGCGGCGGGCCCAACCAGGGCGAAGACGGCAACGAAGAGGCAAACAAGCCGAAAGGCCGTCAGGGCGACCGGCAGAGCAAGAGCCAAAAGGATGGTCGTGGTCGCGGCAAGGGTCGCGGGAGGGGCGACACACAACAACTGGACGATGCGTGGCTCGAGCAGCGTCGCGGGCGTGAGCGCAATGGCAAGCCGATCGGGCGTTACTTTATGTGCGTCCAGTCGGGGCCGGGCCTGGCGCAGGTCGCCGTGCTCGAAGGCCGAAACCTGATCGAGCACTACGTCAGCCGCCCCTCGGACGACGTCGCACAGATCCACGGCAATATTTACATCGGCAAGGTACAGAACGTGTTGCCCGGCATGGAGGCGGCATTCGTCGACATCGCCACGCCGAAGAACGCTGTGCTGTATCGCAGTGACGTGCAGTACGAGCCTGAAGACATCGAAGTCAAAGGGGTGAACCCGCGCATCGAGGACATCCTGAAGAACAAGCAGTTGATTCTGTGCCAGGTCACGAAGAACCCGATCGCGCACAAGGGCGCCCGGCTCACCCAGGAAGTGTCGCTGCCCGGTCGTTTCGTCGTTCTGATCCCGAACTCCCAGACCTATGGCATCTCGAAGCGGCTGCCGGACGATGTCCGCAAGCGTCTACGAGGGATCCTCGACCGAGTCAAGCCCGACGAGCACGGCATCATCGTTCGTACTGCAGCCGAGTCGGCAACCGAGGAGGAACTCATCGCCGACATGACCATCCTCCTCAGGGAGTGGAAAGTGATCGAGGGCAAGGCGGCAAAGGCACAGCGGCCGGCACTGTTGTACCGCGAGCCCGAACTTGCGGTGCGAGTGATCCGCGAAGAGTTCAACGCCGACTACCGCGGTGTACTCATCGACGACGAGCGCCTCTGGCAAGACGTTCGCGACTACGTTGCAGCGTTTAACCCGGACCTGGCCGATCGCGTCGAGTACTACGACGCCGAAAAAGAAGGACTCTCGCTGTTCGAGCGCCACCACGTCCACGAGCAGGTACACAAGGCGCTCGATCGCAAGGTTTGGCTGCCGTCTGGTGGTTCCTTGATTATCGAAGGCACCGAAGCGCTCACCGTGGTCGACGTCAACACCGGAAAGAACGTCGGCAAGTCGAACCTGGAAGAAACGGTTTTTCACAACAACATGGAGGCAGCAGTCGAGGTTGCCAAGCAACTTCGGCTTCGCGACATCGGCGGCATTATCGTCATCGACTTCGTCGACATGGAAATCCGCGAGAACCGCGGCAAGGTCGTTGAAGCGCTGCGCGAAGCGCTTGCACGAGACAAGACGCGGTCGCAGGTCTTCGACGTGTCCGAACTTGGGCTCGTGGAGATGACGCGTAAACGCATTGGTGAGGGGCTCCTGACCGAGTACAGCGAGATCTGCCCTGACTGCGATGGTCGCGGCGTCGTTGTCGATTACTCCATGCTCGAATAAACCAACCCTCGCGAGACGGTCCGGTCCGCCCGGATGCCGTGTTGCGTGAAGTCCTCGTTGAGCAAGCTCAACGTCGTCGGGTTCATGGATTCATCATGAACGAGACGTGTCAGATCGATTGGCGCTGTGCGATGCTGGGCGGATGAAGATTCAGATGACCGAGGATGCTCGCAAGGTGTTGGCAAAAAAGGGCGGAACGATGTCAATCGACTTCATCCGTCCCACCGGTTGAGGCAAGGTTGCAGAGGTGTCGGTCGACACCAACGTCAAGAACAAGAACCTCGCTCCATACCGCAAGCTGCGCCACGAGGACTTCCGGATTTTGATCACCCCGCAGCTCATCGGTATGGCCGAGCAGATGCGAATCGTCACCAAAGGCAAACTGACGAAGTCATTGTCGATTGAGTTCAAGGCGAAGCCCGGTGTCAGCGGCGACGGCGACGCCTGTTGCATCTGAACCGCTTCGGAGCGCGTAGTGTCGGGCCATGGGTGACCTGCTTGCGCTCTCCAATGATGTCATCGACAACGGGCTGACCGACCGCCCGTTCAACCGAATCAACAACGAACTCTCCGAAGTCGCTGATGGCCTCGCCATCGTCGAGAGCTTTAGCCACAGCATCGTGGCCGATACCGGCGACGGGCTCGTGGCCTTCGATGCGTCGCATGTGCAGACCGGCCAGCAGATCGTCGAGGCGATCAAGGGGTGGACCAGCGATCCAGTCACCCACATCGTGTATACCCACGGACATGCCGATCACGTTGGCGGCAGCGTCGCCTTCGACGCTGCCTACGACGACATCACCGTGGTCGCTCACCGCAACGTCGACGCCCGATTCGACCGATACGCCGCGACGAACGACTGGAACGTCCAGATCAATGCTCGCCAGTTCGGGGGAGTCTCCGGCGACTACGGGATGGGAGAGTTGCCTGAGTTCATCCCGGCGAACACCCACCGGCCCGACCACATCGTCGACGACCACGATGTGCTCGAGATCGGTAACCGGACCATCGAGCTGCACCATGCACGTGGCGAGACCGACGATCACCTGTGGGGATGGTTTCCCGAAGAGAAGTGGATCACGTCAGGCGACTTCTTCATCTGGAACTTCCCGAACGCAGGCAACCCACAAAAGGTCCAGCGGTACCCCATCGAGTGGGCTGAAGCGCTCCGCAAGATGATCGCGAAGGGGCCTGAACTGCTGCTTCCAGCGCACGGGTTGCCGATTGAAGGCAAGGACCGAATTGCTCGCGTGCTCGATGACGTCGCCACGTCCTTGGAACTCATCGTTCGCGAGGTTGTTGACATGATGAACGCTGGCGAAGTTCTCGACACCATTGTGCATTCGGTCACGGTCCCCGAAGATTTGCTCAGCAAGCCGTACCTCCGGCCTCTCTACGACGAGCCAGAATTCGTCGTACGCAGTGTGTGGCGGCAATTCGGCGGGTGGTGGGACGGCGCTCCCAGCCGGCTCAAGCCGTCGCCAGATGCCGCACTCGCGACCGAACTGGCGTCCCTTACCGGCGGCGTCAACGTGTTGATTGCTCGCGCTCAGACTGTTGCTGAGCAGGGAGATCATCGCCTGGCCTGTCATTTGGCCGACTTGGCCGGATGGGCTGCGCCAGCCGACGGCGGTATCCACCGAACGCGCGCGCTCATCTATCGGGCCCGCCGCAAGCAGGAAACGTCGCTGATGGCCAAGGGAATTTTCGCTGGTGCCGCGCGCGAATCAGAACAGATCGCTGATTCCGACTCAAACTGAGGACCCACGAACGCTCGCCGTCGCAGGAGCATTCGCGTCGATGAGCCGTTATCATCCTGCATCGCTATGTACGCAGTAATCGCCTCAGGCGGCAAGCAGGAAAAAGTGGCTGAAGGCCAGCGGGTGCAGCTCGAACTGCTCGGCGCAGACGAAGGTAGCGACGTGTCGCTCACCCCCGTCATGCTCGTCGACGGCGACACTGTGCTGGCAACGGCCGATGAGCTCGTAGGAGCTTCAGTCACCGGCAAGATCGTCGGCCGCGCAGCGGGCCCGAAGATCAACGGCTTCACCTTCAAACGCCGCACCAACAATCATCGTCGTTACGGCCATCGTCAAAAGTATGACGTGGTCGAAATTATGTCCATCAAATTTCCCAACTGAAAGGGCGCTGACTTCTCATGTCAAAGACAAAGGGCGGCGGTTCAACCCGAAATGGCCGTGACTCCAATGCGCAACGCCTCGGCGTGAAGGTCTTCGGTGGTGAAGAGATTCGCACCGGTGGCATCATTGTTCGTCAGCGTGGAACACGTTTTCACCCGGGCAACAACGTTGGCAAGGCCAAAGACGACTCATTGTTCGCACTCGCCGATGGCGTCGTGCAATTCGGTAACCACCGAGGCCGCAAGGCTGTCTCGGTCGTCTCCGGCAACTGAACACAGATCAAACTGATTGAAGGCCGGGCCGTCAGGCCCGGCCTTCATCGTTTTCGGATCAGCGCTCGATCTTTGTCGGTATTGCTGCCTCGGTTGGTCGGATGCACGCTGATGGAGCGCTCGGGGCCACGGTCGTTCTGCTCATCGGTTCGACTCCCCGATTTACCGGGCCGTTGACGGGGTTACAGAGCCGCTTCGAGCTCGTCGACTGCTGCATTCAATTCGGCCGGAAGCCGGTCGCCAAAACGGCTGAAGTGTTCGCGGATCTGGGGAACAGCGTCCTTCCAGCCTTCGGTGTCGACGGCGAGCAGAGTGTCAAGATCAGCCTGTTCGATGTCGAGACCCGACAGGTCGAGCTGATTGGGAACTGGGAGCTTGCCGATCGGTGAGTCGATGGCATCGACGGTGCCGTCGACACGCTCGAAGACCCACTTGAGTACGCGGCTGTTCTCGCCGAATCCAGGCCACAGGAAGCGGCCGTCGTCGTCACGACGGAACCAGTTGACGAAGAAGATCTTCGGGAGGTTGGCCACGTCGGTGCGATCCTTCATCGAGAGCCAGTGTGCGAAGTAATCGCCATAGTTGTAGCCACAGAACGGCAGCATGGCCATCGGGTCGAAGCGGAGTTCGCCCTGCACGCCTTCAGCAGCGGCGGTCTTCTCCGACGCCATGATTGAGCCGAGGAAGACGCCGTGATTCCAGTCGTTGGCCTCGGTGACGAGCGGCACCGTGGTGCGGCGGCGGCCACCGAAGAGGATTGCCGAGATCGGCACGCCGGCCGGATCTTCCCATTCGGCTGCAGCGGACGGGCACTGTGATGCCGGTGCGGTGAAGCGCGCGTTCGGGTGCGCAGCAGGCGTTTTGACTTCCGGGTTCCACGGGTTGCCGCGCCAGTCGGTGGCACGCGCCGGGGGAGTGTCGGTCATCTCTTCCCACCAGACGTCGCCGTCGTCGGTGAGTGCGGTGTTGGTGTAGATGGAGTTGCCCCAGAGTGTTTCCATGGCATTGCGGTTGGTCGTGTTGCTGGTGCCCGGTGCGACGCCGAAGAAGCCCGCTTCGGGGTTGATGGCATAGAGACGACCATCGGCACCGATCTTCATCCAACAGATGTCGTCGCCGATCGTCTCGGCCTTCCAGCCGGGGATGGTCGGCACGAGCATTGCGAGGTTGGTCTTGCCGCAGGCTGACGGAAAGGCGGCTGCGATGTACTTCGACTCACCCTCCGGGTTGGTGAGTTTCAGGATCAGCATGTGCTCGGCGAGCCAGCCGTCGTCACGTGCCATCACCGAAGCGATGCGGAGTGCGAAACACTTCTTGCCGAGCAGCGCATTGCCGCCATAGCCGGAGCCATACGACATGATTTCACGGGTGTCGGGGAAGTGAACGATGTATTTGTTCTCGGCATCGCAGGGCCATGGGACGTCGGCTTGGCTCTCAGCGAGCGGGGCGCCGACCGAGTGGATGCAGGGCACCCACTGGTTGTCGCCGAGTGCGTCGAGCGCGCCCTGGCCCATGCGCGTCATGATCCGCATGTTCGTGGCGACATAGGCGGAGTCGCTGAGCTGCACACCGATGTGTGCGATCGGCGAACCGAGCGGGCCCATGGAGAACGGCACGACGTACATCGTGCGGCCCTTCATGCAACCGGCGTAGAGGTGGCGCATCTCGGCACGCATCTCGGCCGGGTCGCGCCAGTTGTTGTTGGGGCCAGCTTCTTCTTCAGTGGCCGAGCAGATGAACGTGCGGTCTTCGACTCGGGCGACGTCGCCGGGGTCGGAACGAGCCCAGTAGCTGTTCGGGCGCTTGGCCTCGTCGAGCTTGGTGAACGTTCCACTGTCAACCAATTCTTGGCAAAGGTGCTCGTATTCGTCGGCGGAACCGTCGCACCAATAGATGTCGGAGGGCTGCATGACGGCGGCCCACTCGGCAACCCAATCCTTGAGTCGTTGATTACTGGTGATTCCACTCATTCGTTGCTCTCCGATCAGGCGGCGCTGGTGTTCGAAAGTGTTCGAAACCGACCATAGGCGAAGAGTCGACCGTGAAGACAGTGGGTGGCGTGGTTAGAGCGCACTATCTCATGTGCGACTACCTCATCGTAAAAAGCGATACAGGCTCGACAGTTGATCGCCAAGACAGATCGTGAGAGCGTGAACGGTCCGAAGGCCACCTTCTCGTTGCGCGAAGGAGTGTCGCCGCCCAAGCGGAAAGCTCGGAATGACCAAATTGCGTGAGGTGCGGACAAACCGCAGAAGCCTTCGTGATGGCTCAGTGGCCGGGGGTCTTCATGTCGACCTCGGAGCCGAGGCTGAGCTTGGTCGCTCGGCCGGCATCGTCAAGTTCGAAAATAACTCGCTGGCCTTGACGCAGCATGCGAAAGATCGACCCGGCCAGCGCGTTGCCAGCAAGCTCGTAGTCGTTGAAATCGGTGTCGCACATGACGAGACCGGCTCCTGTTGAGGGGTCGTAAGCCTTGATGACGCCCTGCATGAGATCAACCGAAGGCTCGGCCTCAGCCGGCCTTGACGATCTTGCCGGACTTGATGCAGCCGGTGCAGACGTTCAGACGCTTGGTCGAACCGTTGACCCGCGCACGGACACGCTGGATGTTCGGGTTCCAGCGACGCTTCGTACGACGGTGCGAGTGCGACACAGCCATACCCCATGACGGGCCCTTGCCACACGATTCACACTTAGATGCCATTGGATTCTCCTGCGACGATTCGCTTCAAGTCAGATTTGTTCCGAGCACGCTGGTGCCTGAAACAGCCATGTGAGGCTACCAACACAACTGCGGACTGCAACTTGCTCAGAAGCTTCGCTGTAGTCAAGGCCATGTGCCACACAACCTCTAAGCTCTGGCGCCGTGCCAACACTTGAACGGTTGAACACCAAAGCGCTGCGCGACACGGTTCGCACCTTCCGAGACGCCGTCAAGGCCCACGCCGGCGGGTTGAACCGGTTGAACGTGTATCCGGTCCCAGATGGCGACACTGGCACGAACATGGCGCGCACGCTCGACGCCGTCGTTGCAGAGATGGACGAGACCGACCCCGACGACCTCGACGCCACCTGCGATGCGATCAGCCACGGCTCGCTCATGGGTGCCCGTGGCAATAGTGGCGTCATCTTGAGCCAGATTATGCGGGGCATCGCTACGACGCTGAAGACGAAGGCGCCGGTCACCGGGGCGAAGTTCGCCGAAGCCTTGCAAGCCGCAGCAACCGGTGCGTACCAAGCGGTACTTACGCCGATCGAAGGAACGATCCTCACGGTGGTGCGGTTGAGCGCCGACGCAGCGAAAGAGTCGGCCGATGCAGGCGGCTCGCTCGTTGAAGTCATGCGTGCCGCTCAGGCTGCTGGACGGATTGCGTTGGCGAACACACCGGAGCAACTGGCGGTCTTGAAAGACGCCGGTGTGGTCGATGCTGGGGGCGCTGGGTTCCTACTGCTGCTCGATTCGGCGCTCCACGTGGTCGATGGCGAGGCGCTTCCCGAACCTGAAGAAGACGACGGCACCGGTGGTGCGGTCGCAGCAGCGTTCGACGTGCCGTCGCAGCGATCGGGCAGCACCAAAATCGGCGGTGCAGGCGAAGTCGATGTGGCCGATCAGCGCTACGAAGTCATGTACTTCATGGATCTCGCCGATGAGCAGATCGATGCCTTCAAGCAGGGTTGGGGTGCAATCGGCGACTCGATCGTCGTGGTCGGTGGCGACGGAATTTGGAACTGTCACGTCCACACGAACGACATCGGTGCCGCGATCGAAGTGCCGTTCGACCTCGGTGGCCGCCCGAAGCAGATCCGTGTGACTGATCTCTTCGAAGAGGTCGACGAAGAACACGCCAAGCGTGAAGCAGCAATGGCCAGTGGGAAAACCGACGCCAGTATCACGAAGGCCGGAGGTGGCCTCCCGCCCGTCACCACGGCGATCGTTGCCGTGTGTTCCGGTGAAGGTCTCGTCGAACTGTTTGAACAACTGCGGGTGCAAGGCGTCATCACCGGCGGCCAGACGATGAACCCGTCGACCGCTGAACTGCTCGCCACCGTCGCTGCGGTCAACGCCGACCAGGTGGTGATCCTGCCAAATAACAAAAATATCATCGCCGTGGCCGAGCAGGTGAACGCCCTCAGCCTCAAGCATGTGATGGTGGTACCGACCACGTCGATGCCAGAGGCGCTGGCTGCCCTCGTCGTGTACGACCCGGAGGCATCGGCTGATGTCAACCACGCCGAGATGGTGGAAGCTGCTGCGTCGGTCGCAACCGGCGAAGTCACCCAAGCGATCCGCGACACAAACTCCGAAGTCGGCCCAATCCAGAAAGGCGATTGGATCGGCATTGTCAAGGGCGACGGCATCGCAGCAATTAGCGATACGCCGCACGGCGCGTCGATTGCACTCCTTGAGCACCTGCTTGACGACGATGCCGAACTGGTGACGGTCATCACCGGCGAAGAGGCGACCGCAGCGTCAACCGCAGCGATCGAGGGATGGCTGAGCGATCGCCGTGGCGATATCACCGTGGAAGTCCAACGCGGCGGCCAGCCTCTCTATCCGTACCTCTTTGGGGTCGAATAGTCGTTTGCGTCGAGGTTTCCGTTGGACAGTTCGCAGAAATCTTGACGCAAACGGCGAAATGTTGGCGTCTCGCTAAGTTTGGTAACTGATGAATGAGCTGGGGCCGATCACGATGCGGGATCTTTCGCTGATTCCTGTCGAGCGACTGCGCGGCGTGGGGCCGAAGAAGCAGGCGTCGCTCGCCACGGTTGGGATTACCAACCTGCTCGACTTGGTCACCACATATCCTCGGCGCTGGATCGATCGCACCAACGAGGCGCGTATCGCCGACCTCGTCCCCGGCGAGGAAGCCCTCGTGCTTGTCACGATCCGATCGGTCACGACACGCACCACCCGTAACCGCAGGTCGATGATCAACGTCAACGTCGGTGACGGTTCTGGCCGGATGGACCTGGTGTTCTTCAACCAGCCTTGGCGTGAGCGGCAGTTCAAAGAAGGACTTCACGTCGCACTCTTCGGCAAGGCCGACACCTATCGAGGCGGCCTGCAGATGTCGAATCCGGTCGTCGACCTGATTGGCGACCGCACCGGCAAGATCGTCCCGATCTATCCGCAGAGCGAGAAGGCGCAAATCAGTACCTGGGAGATGGCCGGGTGGGTTGAAGAGACGCTCCGTCGATGCGCTGAACGGACCATTGCCGACCCGGTGCCCGAGGCGATCCGTCGGCGTCACAGAATGATCAATCGGTCCGATGCGCTCGCTGGAATTCATCTCCCTGACGACATGAAGACGAAGGAGTTGGCCCGATACCGACTCGCCTTCGACGAACTCCTTCGGGTGCAACTCGTCTTGGTCCTGCGCAAGCGAGCGATGGAACGTGACTCGCTCGGGATCAAGCACACGCTGGGTGGCCCGCTCGTCAAACGGTTTTATGAATCACTGCCGTTCCCATTGACCGGCGCCCAGGCGCGGACCATCGATGAGATCAACGCTGACCTCGGCAGTGCGCAGCCGATGCATCGGCTCCTCCAGGGTGATGTTGGTTCCGGCAAGACGGTCGTGGCCGTCGCCGCAATGCTGGCAGCGGTCGATGGCGGACACCAGGGAGCGTTGATGGCGCCGACCGAAGTACTCGCCGAACAGCACGCCTCCAGCGTGCGCGCGATGCTCGAAGGCGTGACCGTGCCCGACCCGGGCAACCTGTTCGGCGATCGGCCGCTCCGTGTCGAACTCCTCACGAATCGGATTTCGGGTGCCGATCGCAAGCAGGTGCTCGCCGGGCTCGCCGATGGCAGCGTCGACATCGCCATCGGGACGCATGCACTGATCCAAGACACCGTCGATTTCTCGAGCCTCGGCGTCGTGGTGGTCGATGAACAGCACAGGTTCGGTGTTGAGCAGCGTGCGGCGCTTCGCTCGAAGACGGCCAATGGTTCGGTGCCTGACACGTTAGTGATGACTGCGACACCCATTCCGCGTACGGCAGCGATGACCGTTTACGGCGATCTCGACGTCAGCGTCCTCGACGAGTTGCCGCCGGGTCGAACGCCGATCGTCACCGTGTGGGCCGACGGCGCATTGATGGAAGCGGGGGTTTGGAACGACATTAAAGACGAAGTCGCCGCTGGCCGTCAGGCGTACGTCGTCTGCCCGTTGGTCGGCGAGAGCGAGAAGCTCGAAGTGGCATCTGCTGAAGAGACGCTCGAACGGCTTGCCTTCGGCGAACTGCAGGGGCTTCGGCTCGGCCTGCTCCACGGCAAGCTGCCGTCGGATGAGAAGGCAGCCACCATGGATGAGTTCCGTCGTGGCGAACTCGATGTCCTCGTCGCCACCACGGTGATCGAGGTCGGCGTCGACGTTCCCAACGCAACCGTCATGGCGATCCTTGATGCTGATCGCTTCGGCATCGCCCAGCTCCACCAGTTGCGTGGACGCGTCGGGCGCGGCGAGCACGCCTCGACCTGTTGGCTGGTGACTCAGCAGAAAGAGGACGACGATGGCAACGCCGTCGTCGGGAACCCTCGCGTGGAAGCGCTGGTCGCTACGACCGATGGTTTTGAATTGGCCGAAGTCGACCTCGACCTGCGCGGCGAGGGCACGCTGATGTCGACGGCGCAGAAGGGTCGAAGTGACCTGAAGTTGGCGTCGCTCCGACGCGATCGTCAGCTCGTCGAACTGGCCCGCGAGGCAGCGTTCGAAATCGTCGATCGCGATCCAGATCTTGCGCAGCACGCGAACCTGGCCGATGAGCTCGACCTTGTGTTCAGCGACCGAGACGAAGCGTTCCTCGCGAAGTCTTGATCAGCGGTCACGCTGTGCCAAGGACGGTGTGATCGGCTACCAGTCGGGGCGGCCGTCGCTCTCGATGTCTGACTCGTCGAGCACGAGGTCCCAACGGTCGAGGCAATCCTCGCATCGGTAGGCAACGACGTCGTCGACTTCCCAGGTGCCGTCCTCGCGTGGCATCGTCAGGAGAAAGCAGCGGCCACCGCAGTCGATGCAAGTGATCTGTGGCGGGGGTTCGAGCACGACCCCAGTGTGCCCCTATCATCGCTTGGATGCGTGTTGTGGCCGGAGAACTCGGTGGTCGGAAGATCGTGTCGCCGGATGGAACATCCACCCGACCGACGACCGATCGAGTCCGTGAGGCGATTTTCAACTCGCTCGGGAGTTCCGGCGTGCTCGATGGTGCACTCGTCGCCGACCTGTTCGCTGGCACCGGTGCCGTCGGGATCGAAGCGCTGTCGCGAGGCGCCGAACGCTGCGTGTTTGTCGAGCGCGATCGAGCGGCGCTTCGTGTCCTTGAGGAAAACCTCGACACCCTCGAACTGCGTGACCGTTCCAGGGTGATCACCTCCGACGCAATGGCGACCGCGTCGGCTATTGACTGTGACATCGTTCTCGCTGATCCGCCATACGGCTTCGATGCCTGGGCGGAACTGTTGCGAGTGGTCCGCGCTGACCTCGTTGTTGCCGAATCGGGTCGCTCGATCGACTGCCCAGACGGGTGGAAGATCACTCGCGAAAAGAAGTACGGACGCACAGTGGTGACGTTCTTCGAACGCACCGAACTAGTGTTGGGCGAGTGAACGGTTCCACTGCGAAAGCCCTGCGAGCGATGTATCCGGGCAGCTTCGATCCGTTGCACCTTGGGCACATCGACATCATCGAACAGGCGCACGAACTCTTTGGAGGCGTGGTCGTCACTGTGATGCACAATCACGCCAAGGAGAGCGGTCTTTTTTCGATCGCCCAACGGATCGAACTCGCCGAGCAAGTACTCGCACATCTCGATGGTGTCACCGTGGAAGCACAAACCGGGCTCGCCGTTCAGGCTGCTGCGAATCTCGGTGTCAACTTCATCGTTAAGGGGCTCCGCAACAGCGAAGACTTCGAAATCGAACAGCAGATGGCGCAGAACAACCACGCAGTCACAGGTATTCGGACCGTGTACCTTCCGTGCTCGCCCGGGCTGGGCTACATCAGTAGCCGCTTTGTGAGGGAGATCGCGAAGTACGGTGAGGAAATCGGGCATTTAGTGCCGGCCGCTGTCGCCACCGCCTTACGCACCGTCTCCGCAGACAAGTAGGACTGAAGTATGAGTTACGACGATGACAACTACGAAGACATTGACGACTCCTATCCGGAACCAGGCGCCTCGATGGGGCCGGTCGGCGATGCTGAGACCTTGCTCCGCCGCGTCATCGATATCATCGCCGACGCACCGACGATGCCGTTGTCGTCATCGCCGCGCATCGACCGCGACGAGGTCGTTGAACTGCTCGACGAAGCACTCCACCGCCTCCCCGACGAACTCCGCCAGGCGCGTTGGATGCTGAAAGAGCGTCAGGACTTCGTTGCTAAGACCCGACGCGAAGCCGACGAATTGCTCGAAGCTGCCCGCGTCCGCGCCGAACGCATGGTCCAGCGCACCGAAGTGGTGCGTGCCGCCGAGCAGCGAGCTCGGGCCGTCATGGAGACCGCCGACGCCGACTCGCGGCGCTTGAAGCACGAGACCGAAGATTTCCTCGACCAGCGGTTGGGAAGCTTCGAGATCCTGCTCGACAAGCTGCAGAAGACGGTCAACGCGGGGCGCCAGCGGTTGTCGATTGGCGATCCGCAACCGGATACGACGAACACCGGTGGCCTGCCAGTGATCGATGACTCCGCTGCCTCCTCCGTCTTCTTCGACCAAGACCACTGACCAGCCGCCAGCTTCGGCGATCTCTGCGTCAGCGCTCACCGCTCGTTGGCGGAGGCCAACTCGGGTTCACGCTTCTTTGACCTCGCCAAACCGTGATCGCCGCTGGTGACAGAAGACTGAGGAACAAACTCTCGGAGTGACGGCCTGGCGGTAACGTTTTCTGCCATGGTGGATTTGCTGCGGCCTCTCCGAATCAATGCGGTCGAATTGTTGCGCCGGCCGGGAGCGACCCTGTCCGTGGCCGAGGAGATCTTGGCGGAGGCGCTCGGCGTCGTTCACGAACGATTGAATGGCGAGATCGGCGTCGCAATCCAACTCGACTCGATGAATGACGGAATCGCCGTTACCGGAACTGTCGGAGCACCTTGGGCAGCACCGTGTCGCCGCTGCCTCAAGGACTTGTCGGGTGTGGCCCGAGTCGATATCGACGAGCGCTACCAGATCAACACGATCGACGAAGAGGCGTACCCGATCGAGAACGGTCAACTCGATCTCGTCCCGATGGTTCGTGAGTTGGCGCTGATCGAACTCGACGCCGAGCAGGTCTGCCAGCCCGGTTGCAAAGGCCTCTGCCCGACCTGCGGCATCGACTTGAATATGGCCTCATGCGACTGCGACAACACGGTGACAGACCATCGCTGGTCCGCACTCGATGGCCTCGTTCTCGACGAATGAACGTCTGTGTGACGAATTTGGTTGGCATGCCAGCCCAAATCGTCACGCAAACGGATGGGGCTCGTCGGCAAGCGTTTCGTCACGCCATATGTTGATTGTGGCTGAGCGCCGATAACGTTGCACGTCGCTGCGAGGCTCCTCGCAGCCAGTGAATCAGATCTCCAGTCGACCAGAGTGGTCGACGCAGTAGCGAAAGAGCGAACGATGGCCGTTCCCAAGAAGAAGACTTCGAAGTCGAAAACCCGCAGCCGTCGTGCCAGCGCCTGGAAGCTGCAGATGCCGCCGCGGAGCATCTGCCCCCGTTGCGGCAACGCCAAGACGCCGCACACCGTGTGCGGCGAATGTGGCTGGTACCGCGACCGCGTCGTCGTCGAAGTCTGATCCCCACCGGATCAACTGCGGACATGCTTCCCGTCGCCGTCGATGCAATGGGCGGAGATGCCGCGCCACAACCCAACCTCAACGGCGCCTTTGCCGCAGCCGCGGCTGGCACCCCGGTCGTTATGGTGGGCCCTGAAGGTCTGAAGGGCCTCACCTCTGGTGGTGTCACACTCGACCTGATTCCTGCGTCCGAAGTCATTGGCATGAAGGACGACCCGGCACAGAGCATCCGCAAGAAGAAGGACTCGACGCTCGTTCGCGCCGCCGAGGCCGTGCGCGACGGAAACGCCAGCGCCATGATTTCGGCTGGTAACACCGGGGCCACGATGGCCGCAGCGCTGCTTCGCATGGGTCGCATTACGGGCGTCAAGCGCCCGGCGATCGCCACCCCGATCCCCGTCCCTGGTTCGACACCGACCGTGCTACTCGACGCTGGCGCAAATGCTGACGTCCAGGCTGAATGGCTCGTGCAATTCGGGCTGATGGGCTCGGTTTACGCCCGCCGTCGTTTCGGTATTGAGAACCCACGCGTCGGCCTCCTCTCGATTGGCGAAGAGCCGGGCAAGGGCGACGCACTTCGTAAAGAGGCCTACGGACTCCTCGCTCAAGCTCCAGGCATCAACTTCGTCGGCAACGTCGAAGGCCGCGACGTGATGAGTGACGACATCGACGTCTGCGTCACCGACGGCTTCACCGGCAATGTCGTGTTGAAGACGCTGGAAGGCAGTATGAAGTTCCTCATCGGGGCGCTGCTCGAAGCCTTCGGTCGGCCGGAGTACAAAGAGCACGCCGACGCACTGATGCCGGCGCTGCTCCCGCTGTACGAGACGTTGAACCCCGACACCTACGGCGGCGCGGTGCTGCTCGGCGTCGAGGGTGTTTGCATCATCGCGCATGGCTCGTCGAGCGCAACGGCGATCACGAACGGCATAGCGGTTGCTCGTGAATTGGTCGAACACGACCTGGTGAACGAAATCCGGGACGTCATCGCAGCTGCGATGACGACCAGCTAGCGCGGCTTCTCGTGCGAGAGGCCGAGCTTTGCGGACGGCTAGGGTGGCGCCATGAGTGAAGTCATCAGCCGCGACGAAGTCCTGAAGATTGTGCGTGACGCATTGTCCGACATTCTCGAGATCGAGCCCAACACCATCACCGAGGGTCAGTCGTTTGCCGATGATCTCGAAGCAGATTCGCTTGCACTGATCGAACTCGTCGAAGCGCTCGAAGAGGCACTGAGCGACAAGGTCGCAGGCTTTGCGATCGAAGACGAGAGTCTCGAAGATCTGAAGACTGTGCGCGACGCTGTCGACTACGTGCACGAGAATGCCAACGAAAGCGCCTGAAGCCTCCGTGAGTGATCCGGCGCCTGCCGACCTGGCCGCGCTTGCCGCGCGAGTTGGCCACGAGTTTGCTGCCCCGGAACTACTCCGACGTGCGATGGCCCACCGTTCATGGTGCGCCGAGACGTCCGGCGAATCGAGCAATGAACGCCTCGAGTTTCTCGGTGATGCCGTGCTCGGCTGGGTCATTGCCGACATCGCATTCCGCCGCTTCGACAAGCTGCCCGAAGGGTTGCTAACTGACCTCCGCAAGAGCGTCGTGAACGCGACCGCACTCGCAGAGGTTGCCGAAGAGATCGGTATCGGCCCGTACCTGTTCCTCGGCAAGGGCGAAGCGGCTGCAGGTGGTGCTGAGAAGCCGTCGATTCTCTCCGACGCATTCGAAGCCGTACTCGGTGCGATCTATCTGGACGGTGGGACCGAGGCGGCCTACGCGATGGTCGAACGTTGGGTTGCACCGCGCATGTCGACGTCGATCGAACGGCTCGATCAACTCGATCACAAGACGCAGCTCCAGGAACTTGCCGCGCGCGCCGGCAAAGGCGCGCCCGACTACGTCATCACATCAACGGGCCCCGACCACGCGAAGCTCTTCCGTGCCGAAGTGCTCATCGACGGCGACGTCCTCGGTGAAGGATCTGGTGGCTCGAAGAAGGCCGCAGAACAGGCTGCTGCGTCACTTGCTACCGCTGAACTGGCCTGAGCGATGCCCGAATTGCCCGAGGTCGAGACGGTTCGACGCGGTCTGCAGCAGCAACTCGCAGGCAGGCGAATCGAGCGAGTCGAAGTCGGTCGAGAACGTGTGGTTCGGCGGACGTCACGCGAGGCGTTGATCGACGGTCTGACCAACACGACGGTCCTCAGCGCTGAGCGTCGCGGGAAGTACCTGATTATGCCGCTCGACTCTGGTGACTCGATGATGATCCACCTACGGATGAGCGGCCAAGTACTCGTTGCGCCTGCTGGTGCCGACCGTCCAGCGCATACGCACGTTGTCATGCACCTTGACAATGGCACCGAGTGCTGGTTCGTTGACCAGCGCACGTTCGGAGAGGTGGTCGTCTATGACCCCGCAAATACAGCCGTCGAACTCCCGTCTCTCGCCCGACTCGGAGTCGACCCGATCGCAGAAGACTTTCCTCGCACTGCTCTGCGAGCGTTGGTTCGAGGAACGAGTAAGGCCCTGAAACCGTTCCTCCTCGACCAGCAGTACGTGGCGGGAATCGGGAACATTTACGCTGACGAGATTCTCCACCGGTCGCGCCTCCGGCCCGAACGGCGGGCCAACACGATTGATGCGGCGGCGACCTGGCGGCTGCATTCGGCGATCATCGACATCCTGACGGCGTCGATCGCGGTGGGAGGTTCGACGCTTGGCGATGCGCAGTACGTCGACGTCGATGGCGAGAGCGGCAGCTTCCAGAACGAGCATCGCGTCTACGGCCGTACCGGCGAGCGATGCAGCACCTGCGGTCGAGGCTGGATCCGGCGCATCGTCTTTGCTGGCAGGTCGACACACTACTGCCCGAGCTGTCAGCGCTGACGATCACGCAATTCCTGGCACAATGTGACCGGACAAGGTTGGGGGAGTGGGGTGCTGAGCAAGTAGCTTCTTGTCCGCTGTGTACCTGAAGAATCTGACCATCAAGGGCTTTAAATCGTTCGCTGACAGCACGCCAATGGCGCTGGAGCCGGGCGTGACTGTTGTCGTGGGCCCCAACGGGTCTGGCAAGTCAAACGTTGTCGACGCCATCGCCTGGGTGCTCGGCGCCCAGTCACCGAAGTCTGTCCGCTCCCAGAAGATGGACGATGTCATCTTTGCCGGTACCGCCAAGCGCCCTGCTTTGGGCCGCGCCGAGGTCAGCATCACCATCGACAATTCCGACGGCACACTCGGCCTCGACTTCACTGAAGTCATGGTGTCGCGCATCCTGTTCCGTACGGGTGATTCGGAGTACATGATCAACGGTGTGAGCTGCCGCCTCCTCGACGTGCAGGAGCTACTGAGTGACGCTGGCGTCGGCCGTCAGCAGCATGTGATCGTCAGCCAGGGCCAGATCGATGCGGTGTTGAACGCTCGTCCAGAAGACCGGCGCGCGATCATTGAAGAGGCAGCCGGGGTTCTCAAGTTCCGCAAGCGCAAGGAGAAGGCGGAGCGTCGGCTCGATGCCACCGAGGCGAATCTCCTGCGGGTGCAGGACCTCCTGCGCGAAGTCCGCCGTCAACTCCGGCCGCTCGAACGCCAGGCCAAGGCCGCCGAACGTCACGGATCGCTGATCGAAGAACTCACCGAGCTGAAGACGTTTGTGTCGGGTCGAGAGATTGCCGGTTTGCGCACCAAGCTCGAAGCATTGGCAGTCATTAAGCTCGAGAGCTCCACAGCCGAAGGCGAACTGAAGGCGGCCCTTGCCGCGCTCGACACGTCGGTGATGGCGATCGAGGCGCAACTGTCGGCACGCGGTGAAAGCGATATCAGTGACCGCCTCGTCCAGGTCGAGCAATTGCGTGAACGCGCTCGCGGTCTCGCGGCGTTGCTCGTCGAACGACGTCGATCACTCGAACGTGACAAAGGCCAGTTGCTTGACGCTGGTGTCGTCGCCAACCTCGAGGCCGATGCTGCTCGTTTCCGCGACGAGATCGAAAAGGCCGCCGACGAGCTCGGTCTACTCGAGCCCGAGACGGGCCAACTGGGCTTTGACGAGGAATCGTTCAAGTCCGAGCGCGAGAACATCATGGACGCGGTCCGCGCCGATCAGACCACTACGAAGGCCGCAAGCGCAGCCGCCGAAGTGCGCGGCGAACTCAAGTCGATTCGCTCGTTACTCGAACGCACCGAGGCCGAACTGCGCCGTCTCGTCAGCCGCAAGACATCGCTGACTGAACGCGCGCAGGCCTCGCGCGAAGACACCGAACGATTCCGCACCGACTGTGACGAGGCCGGAGCGATCGAAGCTCCGCTCGTCGGCAAAGTTGAAGTCGCCGAGCAGGCGCTCATCGAGGCGCAGTCAACCGTCGAAGCGCGCAAGCTCATTCGGAACGAGTTGGCCGAAGACGCATCAAAATGGTCGGCTCGCGTCGAAGCACTGCAGATGGCACTGGATGCGGCACGTGCCCGCGCCGGAGCCGAACGGCTGGAAGGCGTCGATGGGGTCCTGGGCACGTTGCTCGACCTCATCGAGATCGACGCAGGCTGGGAGCCTGCCGTCGAGGCAGCGCTCGGTGAGTCGCTGACGGCCGTGGTGGTCGACGATCCGACCGCTGGCAGGCGTGCACTTGACGCTCTGCGCAGCAGCGACACAAGTGGTGCAGTGATCGCACTCGGTGCTCGACCAGCCGCACCTGCCCCGCCGGGCGTCGGCGATGCTGTCCGGCCGCACGCCCGGAGTCAGCGGCCCGGCGTGAATGATTTACTCGACGGGCTGCTCGGTTTGGCAGTCCGTATCGACGACCTGTCCGATGCGCTCGACGCGGCGATGCAGCATCCGGAAGCAGTTATTGTCACTGGCGGCGGCGACCGTTTCGGCATCAGCGGTTGGCGAATCGGAATTGCCGGCAGCGGTGCCACGGCGTCGGCGCTCGAAGAAGCGACTGAGCGATCAACTGCAGCCGACGCTGCATTCGGAGCGGGGAAGGCAGCTGTCTCCGAGGCCGAGCAGACGCTCCGCACGGCGCAGAACACGGAACGCGAGCTGGCGAAAAAGCTTGATTCCAACGACGCTCGATTCGGCGCAGCGACGCAGGGGCTCGCCCGTACCCAGGGCGAGCACCGAGAGATCCAGGCTGAACTGGAAACGCTCGATCAGAACATCAAGGAAGCCGAGACCAACATGGCTCGGGAGCAGCAACGAGTCGGTGAGATCGAGGCGTTGCTCCCGGCGCTCGAGAGCGACGAGCACGCCGAGGCCGAGGCGGCCCGTGCCCGCGGCGAACTCCGTGCCGAACTCGAAGCTCGAGCAGCCCTGCTTGCTTCGCGTCGCAAAGACATCGAGGTGCGCTACGCCGGGCTACAGGAACGCCACCAGCTGAACGAGCGACGTCTGGCCGAGACCGAACGCCGCCTTGAGGCTGACAAGGACGCACGCATCGCGGCCGAAGGCCAACGCATGGTCATCGAGCGCCAGATCGCTGTAATCGATCGGCTCGCCGGGCTCGTTGAAGCACATCGCCACGTCGTCGAAGGCCATCACACTGCGCTGGCCGAGCAGCGCCGCAAGCAGAGCGACGAAGTCCGCGGCTTGAGCTCCGAACTTGACACGCTGCGGCGGGAACGCGCCGACAAGGAAAAGTCGCTCGACGTCACCCGTGAGCGCGCCCGCAAGGCGGAACTCGAAGAGGCCGAAGCCAAACTGCGCCTCGAAACTGCGATCGAAACGTTGCGCCGGGAGCTCGACATCGAGCCGGCCGTCGCCGAGGCCGCTGCGATGCCCGAAGTGCCCGACGGGGCAACACCGGCTGGGCGTGTTCGCGAGCTCGATCGGGAACTGAGGTTGCTCGGCCCGATCAACCCGTTGGCGCTCGAAGAGTTCAACGAACTGCAGACTCGCCACACGTTCCTCGAAGAACAGCTGGAAGACGTCCGGACGACTCGTCGGGAACTCTCCCGTGTGATCTCTGCGGTCAACGCCGAGATTCAGAACGTGTTCGCCACGGCATTCCAAGATGTGGCCAAGAACTTCACCGAGTTGTTCGCGCTCCTCTTTCCGGGCGGTAAGGGCAACCTCATGCTCACGCAGCCCGACGACATGCTCAACACTGGTATCGAAGTCGAAGCGAAGCCGAGCGGCAAGAACGTCAAGAAGCTGTCGCTTCTTTCGGGCGGTGAGCGCTCGCTGACGGCGTTGGCCTATCTTTTCGCCGTCTTCCGCTCACGTCCGTCGCCGTTCTACGTGATGGACGAAGTTGAGGCTGCCCTGGACGATGTGAACCTACACCGCTTCCTTGGCCTCATTCAGGAGTTCCGCAAGGACGCCCAGCTCATCATCGTCTCGCACCAGAAGCGCACGATGGAAGCTGGCGATGTGCTCCTCGGCGTCAGCATGCAAGCTGGTGGATCCTCCAAAGTCGTCACCGAACGCGCGTCTGAGGTGGGCCAGCTCGCCCACTAGCTGCATCGCGTGAACTTCTCATTGAGCAAGCTCAACTACGTCGTCACGCGCCTTACTCCTGAACGACCTGGTCTCGCCTCAGAACCGGGGGGTTTCCCGGCCTGGACTCACTCGCCAGTCGCTCGAACACAGATAGCGTCGGCGGTTCATGGGTAGTGAGTTTTTGTTCCTGATCCTGGCGGTCTTCGTTGTGGTGTTTGGTGTGGGCGTCGTCCTCCTCAACCGTCGCAAGTCGGTTGGTCAACCAGCGCCGGGCCGGCCGGTGTCGACACAGGCCAGGCCGCTGGTTTCGCAGCCGGAGAGCGACTCGCATGTCGCAGCGCCTCAGCTTGACTCGGTCGTTGAAGAAGAACCCACAGTCGAAGAAGACCTGCCCGCTGGCACCTTCCGCGAGCGTCTGGCGAAGGCGCGCTCCACGTTCGCAGGCGCAATCGCCGGTGTGCTCGGTCGTTCAGCGATCACCGACGAGTCATTCGACGACCTCGAAGAGGCGCTCTTGCGTGCCGATGTCGGCGTGGCAATAGCGGGCGAACTCCTCAGTGGCCTGCGCGTCAAGGTCGCGAATAAGGAGATCACCGAGCCGTCGGACCTTCTCGACGCCCTCGAAGCGGAGATGACGGCGCGGCTTGTCGGTGCTGACCGCTCCCTCAACTTCGAACATTTCGAACCGGGGCACCCCAACGTGTGGATGTTCGTCGGCGTCAACGGCGTCGGCAAGACGACCACCATTGGCAAGCTTGCCAAGCAACACGTGGATCGTGGGCGCTCCGTGCTCCTCGCGGCGGGCGACACATTCCGTGCAGCTGCAGCCGAGCAACTCACTGCGTGGGCCGAACGCTCCGGTGTCGACGTCGTGCGCGGTGCTGAAGGTGCCGACCCGAGCTCGGTCATCTTCGACGGCATCGAAAAAGCTGCCGCAAAGAAGATCGAACTCGTCCTGGCCGATACCGCCGGCCGGCTCCACACCAAAAGCAACCTGATGGACGAACTCGCCAAGGTGCGCCGTGTCGCTGAGAAGGGTGCTGGCACGGTCACCGAGACGCTGCTTGTCATCGACGCGACCACCGGTCAAAACGGTCTCACGCAGGCACGCGAGTTCGGCCAGGTCACCAACGTCACCGGTGTTGTGCTCACCAAGCTCGACGGCTCGGCCAAGGGTGGTATCGTGTTCTCCATCGAGACCGAACTCGGCATCCCCGTGAAGCTTGTCGGGATCGGCGAGACGATCGGCGACCTGATCGACTTCGACCCTGAAGAGTTCGTTTCGGCCCTGTTCGAACGCTGAAGCCCCCGGTCGCTGAACCGGCTATCCGATAGCGTGGATGGCGATGTTCGACAATCTCTCCAGCCGCCTCGAAGGCATCATCACGAAGGTCCGGGGAAAGGGCCGCCTCACCGAGTCAGACGTTGATGAGATGATGCAGGAGATCCGCACGGCGCTCCTTGAGGCCGACGTCAACCTGACGGTCGTCCGCTCGATTTGCAACCGCATTCGTGAACACGCGATCGGGGCCACGCGATCGACGGCTCTCGACCCTGGCCAGCAGGTGGTCAAGGCAGTCAACGACGAGCTGACTCGTGCGCTCGGTGGCGAAACGCTCGTCATCACCTACGCGTCCAAGCCGCCGACCGTCGTCTTGATGGCCGGTTTGCAGGGCTCCGGTAAGACCACGAACTCGGCCAAGCTTGCTGCGTGGTTCAAGGCGCAGGGGCGCAACCCGATGATGATCGGCGCTGACCTCCAACGGCCTGCAGCTGTTGAGCAACTCCGCACGCTCGGCCGTCAGATCAACGTGCCGGTCTTCTCTGACCCGGAGGATCCGATCGTCACGGCTGCGAAGGGCCTCGAAGAGGCCAAGCGTCTGGGTCGCGACGTCGTTATTGTCGATACCGCCGGCCGCCTGTCGATCGACACCGAGATGATGGAGCAGGTTCGCCTCATCTCCGGTGCCGTCAACCCTGATTATACGTTCCTGGTCATCGATGCGATGACCGGTCAGGATGCAGTTCAGACCGCCGAGGCGTTCCACAACACACTTCAAATCGACGGCGTCATTATGTCGAAGATGGACGGCGACGCTCGCGGCGGTGCTGCGCTGTCGGTGAAGGAAGTCATCGGCCGGCCGATCGCCTTCGCTTCGACGGGGGAGAAGCTCGACGAGTTCGAACAGTTCCACCCCGACCGCATGGCGAGTCGGATTCTGGGCATGGGCGACATGCTCACGCTCATTGAGCAGGCCGAGAAAGCTTTCACAGAAGATCAGGCCCAGGCAGCTGCGACGAAGTTGATGGAGGGGCAGTTCACTCTCGATGACTTCCTCGAACAGATGCAGGCGCTCAAGAAGATGGGCTCGCTCGGCGGGCTGATGAGCATGATGCCTGGCATGCCGAAGGAGCTGAAGAACGCCAAGATCGATGACGACGATCTGAAGCCGGTCGAAGCGATCATTACGTCGATGACAGCCGAAGAGCGCACCTTCCCGACAATCATTCAGGGTACCCGTCGCGCTCGCATCGCTGCCGGCTCCGGGACGACCGTGGCCGACGTCAACCGACTGGTGAAGCAGTTTGGCGAGATGCAGAAGATGATGAAGAAGATGGGTATGGCCGGCAGACCTGGCAAGGGGAAGAAGGGTAAGAAGGGCAAGGGTGGTCAGAAGATGCCCAAGGGTCTGCCCCTCGATTTCGATCCGGCAGGGGCTGGTTTCGATATCCCGGGCCTCCCCGGGATGCCTGGCATCCCCAACTTCCCCCGCTGACTCAGTCGGGGAGCTGTTGGATGGGATCCTTGTCCCGCGTGGGAAGGCGCCCGGGCGCCGTTAGTCTTTCGGCGTTCTCAATTTCTCGAACACGTACTCTGGAGTGACGATCAAAGATGGCAGTCAAGCTGCGGCTCACACGTATTGGTAAGAAGAAGCAACCGCAGTACCGCATTGTGGCGGCTGATTCCCGTTCGCCTCGCGACGGTCGGTTTATTGAGATCCTGGGCCACTATGACCCACGACAGGATCCGTCCAGCCTCACGCTCGACAACGACAGAGCTGTTGCCTGGCTGAAGGAAGGTGCACAGCCGACCGAGCGCGTCGCCAAGCTCCTGAAGGTTTCTGGCGCCACCGAGCAGTTCGAAGCCGAGAAGGCTGCCAAGTGAGCGATCTCGCTCCGACGGCTGTCGCAGTTCTCGAGCACATCGTCCGCTCTATCGTCGACGATCCCGACGCCGTCACCGTTGAGGTCGACGAGTCGGGCAGTCGTCCCGCATTGAACGTGCGTGTCGGCGACGGCGACCTCGGCCGCGTCATCGGCCGTCGTGGCCGCACCGCTGCCAGCATCCGCACCGTCACTCGTGCGGCTGCCAGCAAAGACGATGTCGAACTCGACATCGAATTCCTCGACTGAGCAGGCCGGAGGCCTCGATGGCCCGATCCACTCCCATCCCTGACGGCTTTCTCGAAGTCGGACACATTCGTCGCGCCCACGGGCTGCGCGGTGATGTCTTCGTGCAACTGGTTACCGATCGTCATGAACGACTCGACGTCGGTTCGACGCTGGCAACAGCGAGGGGCGACCTCGTTGTCGAGGCAAGCAAGGTGCTGCCGAACGGCCGGTGGGTCGTGAAGTTCGTTCAGATCGCCGATCGCACGGCCGCCGAGACCTGGACCAACGTGGCAGTACATGCCGCGCCGATCTCCGACGCAGATGCGCTCTGGTTCCACGACCTGATTGGCTCCAGAGTCGTCGAAGTCGACGGCACCGAGCACGGTACGTGCTCCAATGTCCTGACCAATCCTGCGGCTGACATCTTGGAACTTGACACGGGCCACCTCGTCCCGACCACGTTCATTGTCAGTCGTGTCGACGGTGTGGTCACGGTCGACACTCCCGACGGGCTCTTCGACCTCCTGGACAAGTGATGTTTACTCTCAGCGTCGGCGGAACGGGAATGGCGAGCGTTGCAGCCAACACCGTGCCGCAACCGAACCGGGCCAGCTCATGACAGCACTCCGGATCGACGTCTTTTCGTTGTTCCCGAAACTCGTCGATGACTTTTGCGCCGAAAGCCTGCTCGGCAAGGCGCAAGAGCGGAACCTGCTCGATCTGCGGACCTACGACATTCGCGAGCAGACCAGCGACGTGCACGGCACCGTCGATGACAGCCCGTTCGGTGGCGGCCCTGGCATGGTGATGAAGGCAGAACCGATTTTTGATGCTGTCGAAGCTGCTGAACCGCCTCGCCCGCTGTTACTGATGAGCCCGGGTGGCCGTCGATTTAATCAGGCAATGGCGTTCGAACTCGCTGCGCTTGCTGACACTTCTGGTGGGTTCAGCCTGCTCTGTGGACGGTATGAGGGCGTCGATCATCGTGTCCGCCAGCATCTCTGCGACGGCGAGGTCAGCGTCGGCGACGTCGTGCTCAGCGGAGGAGAGGTCGCTGCATGCCTCATCATCGAGGCGGTCACGCGGCTGCGTGGGGGAGCAATGGGCAACGCTGCGAGCCCGGTCACTGAGAGCTTCGGTGAGTCGGGATTGCTCGAAGAACCGCAGTTCACGCGGCCTGCGGAGTTCCGTGACTGGGGCGTGCCAGACATCCTGCTCAGCGGCAATCACGGCAAGATCGAACAGTGGCGCCGGGCGCAGCGGCTCCACCGCACGATGCGCGACCGCCCTGACCTGGTTGACGCCGAACTGTCGGCTGCCGACCAGAGATTGTTGGACGCGTTCCCGCCTGTCCCATATTCCTGATTCGCCCGTACAATCTACTGGCCCTGTCAGCGCGGGTCCGCGCTGACATCACATTCTCGACTCGATTCACTTGGACGTAACGCTATGAAAGCCACCGACATCATCGACAACGACTCGCTCCGGACCGACATTCCGGAGTTCCAGGCAGGCGACGAACTGAAGGTTCATGTCCGCGTGGTTGAGGGTGGCAAAGAGCGCATCCAGGTCTTCCAGGGTGACGTTATTGCCATCCAGGGCGGCGGCCTGCAAGAGACCTACACGGTCCGCAAGCTCAGCTACGGAGTCGGAGTCGAGCGCACCTTCCCGATGCATACTCCGACCGTCTCGAAGATCGAAGTCATGAAGCGCGGCGATGTTCGTCGTGCGAAGCTTTACTACTTGCGGGATCGCAAGGGCAAGGCTGCCAAGATCCGCGAGAAGCGCACTTTCTGATGCGCTGGCCGGCGTTGTGCCGGCCACCAATCGAACGGTCGCATCGAGCGAACGTTCCCCTCGGGCTGATCGCCCCAGCAAATACCTACTGCTGGAGGAACTCGCCTATGGGCACACCCGAGTCATCACACGAACCCGATCTGCGTAACCGCGCCCGAGGCCAGTGGGGTGAGAACCTTGCGGCTCGCCACTACGAACGGCTCGGCTGCCCGGTGATCGATCGGAACTGGCGATCATCGACCGGGGAACTCGACCTCATCGTGCTCGACGGCGACGTGCACGTCTTCTGTGAGGTGAAGACCCGTGCCTCTGACCTGTATGGGCCAGCCGCCGCTGCAGTGACGGTGGCCAAACAGCGTCGTATTCGCCAACTCGGCGTCGAGTGGCTGCGAGCCCATGGCCTCGGTCACGTATCCGTCCGCTTCGATGTCGCTGCAGTTACTGGCAATCATGTCGAACTGATCACGAACGCGTTCTGATTTGGGTACGCGATGACGGAATTGCTCACCTGAAAAAGAGCTGAGGTTTTGTGTGAGCTGAAGTGGGCAGCGACGCCGGAATCGCTCACGCAAAACCAGGGGACGGCCGAGCGCGGGCAATGACGTGATCTGACCGCTCGGATCGATCAGCCGAAGAACGCCCAGCCGAGCAGGCCGATGGCCGCAACGAGGCACACGCCGACGAGGGCGTAGTCAAACGGCTTGGCGTTGTACGGGCGGTTCGGGTCGAATCCCACGGACTCAGTATTGCGGTGTCAGTCACCGAACTGCACCACAGCGACGGCGTACGCCCTCGGCTGGTGTGACCGATACACCAATCAAGGAGCACACGTTCACAACCTGTGTTTCCGTATCCTCGGAGACTTCGTGGCCCGAGGAGACGAGGCGGGCAGGAATCCCTCACCCCCAGGAGCCTCCCTTTGACCGTTATGACTCTCCAACAACCGACGCGCCCCAGCATGCGCAGCCGCTTCAACGACGCGTGGCTGTCGAACCCCAAAGCCGACCTCTTGTCGGGTCTGGTCGTAGCGCTCGCGTTGATCCCCGAGGCAATCTCGTTCTCGATCATCGCTGGCGTCGACCCCAAGGTGGGGCTGTACGCATCGTTCTCGATCGCCATCATCATCTCGATGGTCGGTGGGCGCGCAGGTATGATCTCTGCCGCCACCGGCGCCATGGCGCTGGTCATCGTCCCGCTCGTTGAGGAGTATGGCGTCCAGTATCTGTTTGCCGCAACGGTGCTCGCCGGTGGGCTGCAGGTTGTGTTCGGCTGGCTCGGCGTTGGCAACCTGATGCGATTCGTGCCGCGCACCGTGATGCTCGGCTTTGTCAACGCATTGGCGATCCTGATCTTCCTCGCCCAAATCCCGCACATCATTCTCGAAGACGGCGACAAGGATCAGCTCCCGTTGAACATCGCGTTCATCGTCGCTGGCCTCGCCATCATCTACGCCCTGCCCCGCCTCACCAAGCTGGTGCCGTCGCCGCTCGTTGCGATCAGCGTGCTTGCAGCCGGTGCCATCTATTTCGACTGGTCGCTGCCGACCGTCGGCGACATGGGCGAACTGCCCAACGCGCTGCCCGGCTTCGGTCTGCCTGACATCCCCTACACCTGGGAAACACTCGGCATCATCTTCCCGTTCTCGCTGACGCTCACCTTCGTCGGTCTCCTCGAGTCACTGCTGACAGCGCAACTGCTCGACGACCTCACCGACACCGACTCCGACAAGAACCAGGAGTCACGCGGCCAGGGAATCGCCAACGTCTTCACAGGTTTCTTCGGTGGGATGGCCGGCTGCGCGATGATCGGCCAGTCGATGATCAACTATCGCTCGGGTGGTCGTACCCGGCTGTCGACGCTCGCTTCTGGCTTGTTCCTGCTGATCCTGATCATGGTGCTCGGCGACCTCGTCGCTCAGATTCCGATGGCAGCCCTCGTCGCCGTGATGATCATGGTCGCGATCGGTACGTTCAACTGGAAGAGCATTATGCCGAAGACCACGCAGTCGATGCCGAAATCCGAGACGATGGTCATGGCCGGCACGGTCATTGTGGTTGTCCTTACCCACAACCTCGCGTATGGCGTCGCTGCGGGTGTGCTGCTGTCGGCGGCCGTCTTCGTCCGCAAGGTCAGCCACGTTGTGAACGTCACGAGCGTGCTCGACCCCGACAACCACGAGCGCCTCTACGCGGTCAGCGGTCAGCTGTTCTTCGCCTCGACCAACGACCTCGTGCACCAGTTCGACTACGACGCCGTCAAGGTCCGCCGTGTCGAGATCGACTGCACCGACGCCCGCATCTGGGACACGTCAGCGGTCGTCGCCGTAAACGCAGTGGTCGCCAAGTTCGCCGAACGCGGGATCGAAGCACATCTGGTCGGGATGAACCCACACGCCGCAGATCTGCATAAGCGGACCAAGGAAATCGTCTCCTCAGATCACTGACCACGCGGGATGACCAGTGCCGGTTGCATCCGGTTCGTAGGGTGGAGGTTGTGTTGAGTCGGCTGGTGCGATGCACCCTCGTCATGGGTGCGCTGGTCATGTTTCTCGCTGCGCCGACCGCAGCTGCGCCACCACCTCCGCCCGACAAACCAATCCGGCAAGACGTCGGCTCCGGTCTCATCCAGATTCCTCCAGGCTGTATCGCACCGGACCCCGCCAATCTGGCATTTGTGGGCAAGGCAGTTGCCAAGGACTTCGAGAAGGTGCGCTTCGAAATCGTGCAGCTGCGTGCCGGTTCGGCGAGTGGCTATGCGATCGACGGCTTGATCGACGTCCTGTATCTCGGTGATACAAAGTTCCTCGAGGTCGATAAGGAGTACCTCGTGGGTGCTCGATTCGACCCGGAGCTGGGTGGCCTGCTGTCGAACGTGCGACCGCCGGAGCCGCTTTTTGGTGGCAACGACGTGATCGGCTTGAACGACTCCGACATCGAGTGTCCAGTAATCGATGACCCGGTGCGCACGTTGCAATCAGACGGTCAGAGTGTCGACTCCGGTGTGGTCGCCCCGCTGTTCCGTGAGAAGCGGCTACTGCTTGCCACACTCGGTGTGCCGGTGGCGCTCGCCTTTGCGTTGGTCATCGGTCTTGTTCTGGTGCGCAATGTGTGGGGCCTGGTCATCAAGAGCATCTTCGAACTCGGTCGTGCTGCAGTCACGCCGACGCCGGACCACACGTCTGTTCGGGTGCGCGAGCATCGCACCCACGTCGCAGACGATGAGCTCCCATGACCCGTCGTGTCACGGACTCTGTGACAGGCGGTGTGTACGTTCACTTATGTGATCGAGTCGGTGAAAGCAGTGGCCTACGGGCGAGCAGCGTCGGAGGCGTTGGCTGGCGCGGTCACCAGCGCCAAGGCTGCAGGTCCGCTCATGCCGGTCACGGTCATCGTGCCGTCCAACTTTGTTGGCCTGTCGGCGCGACGGCTGCTCGGTTCGGGAGCCCTCGAACGCGGGGGCAAGAGCGGCGTGGCGAACGTCTCGTTCGTGACGCCATTTCGCCTCGCCGAAATGGCGGCGGCCGACCTGCTGCTCGAACAGCAACCGATGACCAACCCGGTGCTCGGCGCAGCGGTCCGTCAGGTGCTTGCCGCAGACCCCGACGTGTATCGGCCCGTCGCCCAGCACGAAGCCACCGAGGCGGCGCTCGCAGCACTCTTCGCCGAACTGTCGAATGTCGACGAAGCGGGCCTTGAGTCGATCTCCGAAGAGGGTTCCACTGCAGCGCTGCTCGCGGTCAAGTTCTACCGGCGCATCGCTGCGCAGCTCAAAGGGTTCCACACCGAGCACGACCTGGCAACTGCTGCCGCCGACCGGCCTGACCTCGCTGATCGACTCAGCTCGTTCGGCCATCTCATCTGGTACCTCCCGGCCTCGGTCACTCCGGCAATCGGGCGATTCATCGGCGAAGCATTGCGTACTGCCCCGTCTTCGTCAGTCATCGTCGGGGTCTCGGGCGCACCACGAGCCGATGAGTCGACTTGGCGCGCTTGCGAAGCCGCACTCGTCGGACGCCACGCTTCGTCTGTGCCGATCGCCCATGGCGACTCGATTATCTCGGTCACCGATGCTGCAGAGGAGATCCGTGAGGTGTGCAGCCGCGTGATCGGCCTCGTTGCCGATGGGGTGAGGCTCGACCGCATCGGTGTGTTCTTCCCGGCGCCAGACCCGTACGCGCGGATCATCGAGCAGCAGTTCGGTGCTGCGGGGATTCCGGCGAACGGCCCCGACCCTCGGCGGCTTGCTGACTCGGTCGCTGGTCGAACCCTGCTTGGCGGCTTGGCGCTGCCGGAACAGCGTTGGCGGCGTGACCGAGTGATGTCGGTCATGAGCGGCGGCCCGCTGCGCTTCGACGGAGCGTCGGTGCGGCCTGGCGATTGGGACCAACTGTCGCGAGATGCCGGCGTGGTGATCGATCATGCCGATTGGCGGCGCAAGATCGAATACGACGAGCAGCGCACAACCGAGCGGTTGGCCAAGCTCGAAGGCGGAGTGCAGTCCGACTCTGTCGCGTATCAGCTCCAACGGCTACGCGATCGAGTGGCCGACGGCCGACGGTTGATGGCCTTCGTCGATGGACTACACGGGATGGTTCGGGCCGTCGAGCAGGCTGATAGTTGGCCGACCAAGTGCGCTGCGGCCGCTGCACTTTTGCAGTCGCTGTTGGGCGAAGAGCGCCAACACACATCGTGGCCGGATCATGAACAGGAGTCGTTTGCTCGGGTCGAGGATGCGCTGGCGCGCTTGGCTGCTCTTGACGACATCGAGCCGACGCCGAGCCACGATGTCTTTCAACGCGCCCTGCGCACCGAACTCGATGTTGCGCGAGGGCGTCACGGCAGCTTCGGGCACGGTGTCGTCTTCGGCCCGATCGGCACGGCAATCGGCCATGACCTCGATGCGGTATTCGTGGTCGGCTGTGCCGAAGGGCTACTGCCGATGCCGCGTCGCGACGATGCGATCTTGCCCGACGCGGTCCGCACCAAGTCGCTCGATCAGCTGGAGTCGAGAACCGAACGTGTCCATCACCAGCATCGAGCGTTCCTTGCGGTGCTGGCGGCCGCACCGGCCGGGCGACGTACCTTGTTATTTTCCCGTGGTGACCTGCGATCCAATCGGCGGGCTCTGCCATCGCGCTGGCTGCTCGATACGGCATCCGCGCTGGCCGGTCGAGTCGTCCATGCCACTGATTTCGACGAACTCGAACTCGTCGAAATGGTGGGGTCGTTTGCCTCTGGAATAACTGCAGCGATGCACGCCGGGTCGCTCGACGAACGCGACATTGTTGCGGTGGGCAGGGATGCGGCCGATGGTGTCGCGATCCTCGACCATGAGCTTGGCGTACTCGTCGGTAGCGGATGGAAGATGCAGACGGCGCGTGCGAGTTCCGACTTCACCGAGTTCGACGGCAACCTGTCCGCTCGCGTCGGCTCCGAGGTGTTTCCGCTGCCCGGTATCGGCGATCGGGCATTGTCGCCGTCTCGGCTCGAGACCTGGGCGACCTGCGGGTTCCAGTACTTTCTCAACTACGTCCTCGAAGTCAGTGATCGTGACGACCCTGAACGAACTGACGAGATCTCTGCGCCCGATCGCGGCTCGCTCATCCACTCGACGCTCGAACAGTTCATCGCCGAAGCACTGCGTGATGGTGCGCCGTCGCCCCAGCAGGCATGGTCGTCCGAAGCGCGGGCCCGATTACACGTCATTGCTGATGAGAAATGTCTCGAGTACGAATCGACCGGGCGGACAGGTCGCCGAGCCAACTGGCGTGTTCGGCGTGATGACCTCCACGACCTACTCGATGCATTCTTGCTCGCTGACAATGAGTTCCGCAGCAGCCATCTGGCGACGCCCGTCAATGTCGAACTCGACCTTGGCGTCCGCAGCGGCGACGTTGTGCCCATCAGGTTGCCCAACGGCTCCTCGATCACGCTGCGCGGCATGATCGACCGGGTCGACACGACTGCCGATGGGCGAGTGCTGGTCACCGACTACAAGTCAGGCAAAGGTAAAAAGTACGACGGCCTCGACGACGATCCGTTCATCGACGGAACGACACTGCAGCTCGGTATGTATGCCGAAGGTGCGATGCAAGCCACGGGGAAGTCCGAGGCGGCGGCGCACTACTGGTTGGTCGAGCGCGATGGCGAGCAACGGCTCGGATACGCATGGACCGATGAGAAACGTGAGCGGTTCCACGAGGTGCTGACGGCAATCACGTCCGGCATTGCTAATGGCGTCTTCGCTGCGTCGCCGGGGGAGTGGGATTCCTGGCGGCTCACCAACGACAACTGTGGGTACTGCGACTTCGACAGTGTGTGCGTCCGCGACCGTGGTGACCACGCCGAGGCGAAGGCGAACGCCCCCGAGTTGACTGTGCGTGTAGCGCTGTCGCTGAAGCCCAAGGTCGATCGAGAGGCCCATCGAGACAGCGACGGAGACGTGTCATGACGATGTTGTTGAGCGATCAGCCAGCCCGAGAGCTGATCAGTTCACGTGGCCTCGACCGAACGCTGTTCGTCGAGGCCGGCGCAGGAACTGGCAAAACGACCCAGCTTGTCAGCCGGATTGTCAACACGGTCCTGCACACCGACGTTCGGCTCTCCGAGATCGCAGCGATCACGTTCACCGAAGCTGCAGCGAGCGAGCTCCAGGCCCGAATTCGTGTCGAATTCGAGAAGCAGATCCAGGCCAGCAATTCGACGCACCGAGAGCGAGCTGAGCAGGCAATTGCCGACACTGATCTCGCAGCTATCTCGACGGTGCATGGGTTCGCCAGCCGTATCCTTGGCGAGTTCTCCGTGGCTGCTGGTCTGCCACCTCGGATCAGCGTGCTCGACGAGGTGGCCTCGCAGCTCGCCAACGAGCAGCGGTGGGATCGCTTCGTCGATCTACTGAACAACGAACCGGAGTTGGAAGAGCTGATGTATCGAGCAGCACTGCTTGACGTCCCGCTCAGCCCTGCATTCCATGGACAAGCATCGTTCAAGGACGTCGCCCACAACTTCGCGCAAAACTGGGACCGGCTCGACGAGCTCCTCGACCAGTCGCTGGGGGCCGTTCTCGCTCCGATCGACTTTGCACCGTTCCAGGAAGCCGTTCGGGCAGTGTCGACACTGCTCGACGACTGCCTCGATCATGGCGACCTGCTTGCCGGACACCTCCGAACGATCCTGCCGGACATGCAGGCAGTGGTCGCCATCGACGACCCGCATCGGGCTCTCCGGCGGATGCAGGCGCTCCACCGTCGAGGTCGGTCGTCGAATGGTCGACGGATCATCTGGGGCCGCGGCGTGGGTGGCGCCAAGAAGAACTGGGCCGTTGACCCGAACGACATCAAAGACATCATCGATGAAGCGAACGACGCGCTCGGCGTCGTGCTCGACAAAGTCAGCCAGGGAGTCCTCGAGCAGCTGATGCGGCTCACCGCACGCGAAGTGCGACAGGCCGCCAACGAACGGAAGTCGAATGGCGGGCTCGAGTTCCACGATCTGCTTGTCATAGCCAGGCAGATGCTGCGCGACAACGCCGAGGTGCGCAAGGCGCTCCACGAGCGATACCAGCACGTCCTGCTCGACGAGTTTCAAGACACCGATCCGATCCAAATCGAACTGGCGTCGCTGATTGCCGCCACTCCAGCGGAGCACCAACCGCCGCGCTGGAGCGACCACCCCGTTGCCGGTGGTCGACTGTTCTTCGTCGGTGACCCGAAGCAGTCGATCTATCGATTTCGCCGCGCCGATATCAAGCTCTTCCTCGAGGCTCGCGACACCTTTGGCGCAGCGGGCTCGGGTGTGGTTCGGCTCGACACGAACTTCCGCACGGTCCCGCCGATCATTGACTGGGTCAACGGCCTGTTCGCCGAGGCAATGTCTGACGAGATCGCCGATGCCCAACCGAAGTACGAACCGCTCAGCGCAGGTCGCAGCCTCGAGTCCTGCGCCGATCACCGACCCGTTGTGCTTGGAGGCGAACATCCGGACCCGAAGGTCAAGGCGGGGGAGCTGCGTCTCGCTGAAGCGACCGACGTAGCCGGAGTTGTTGCTGCGATTCGGGCTGAACCCGAGCAGTGGCCTGTATTCGATCAGCGGCACCAGCAGTGGCGCCCCGCTCGCCTCAGCGATATTACGATCCTGATTCCGACCCGAACATCGTTGCCGTTCCTGCGCGATGCACTGTCGGGGCACGAAATTCCATCTCGGCTCGCCACAGGAACATTGGTCTACGACACACAAGAGGTCCGTGACACGCTGGCTGCCCTGCGCGCTATCGACGACCCGAACGACACGCTCAGCCTCATTGCTGCACTGCGTTCCCCGCTCTATGGATGCTCGGACGTCGACCTGTACGCCTACCACCAGGCCCATCGACGGTGGAGCCTGCGAAATACTGTCCATGAGGGGTTCGACCAACAGCATCCTGTCGTCACGGCGCTCGCACATCTCCGCACGATGTGGGAACAACGTTGGTGGACTGGTCCGGCCTCGATGCTCGAACGCGTACTGCGTGAACGTCGGGGCTTTCTTCTGGGCTATGGCGCTGAACGGCCTGCTGAAGTGTGGCGCCGTCTGCGGTTTCTCGTCGATCAGGCCCGAGCGTTCGAGGAGTCGAACGGTGGAGGGCTACGGGCGTTCCTCGACTGGGCCGCGCTGCAGTCGTCTGAGGGCTCACGAGTACACGAGCCGATGCTGCCCGAGACCGACGACGAGGCGGTGCAGATCATGACTGTGCACGGATCGAAGGGGCTCGAGTTCCCAATCACGATTCTCTCCGGTATGACGACTGCGTCCAAGGGAAAGCAGAACGGCGTCAGCGTGCTGTGGGGAGAAACCGGTCCCCCTGCCATCAAGCTTCGGGCGGGCGTCGCCACCGCCGAACACACCACTCGGGCTGATCTCGAAGACGAAATGGACACCCACGAGAAGCTGCGGTTGCTCTATGTCGCAACGACCCGGGCACGTGATCATCTCATCGTGTCGGGTCACCACAAGGCCAGCAACAAGGCCCACGCGACGTACGCAACTCGTCTGGCAATGTTCTCCGCGGCGAACCCTGAGCTCTGTCGACCGTTCTCCGCCACTCCGATCGGGCCCAGCGCTCATGGCACTGTGTCGGCTGTCGACGCCGGGCAGGTCGGCGAGCCGATGGCAGAACGCCATCGATGGATTGCTGCACGCCAGAACCTGCTCGCCCCGTTCTTAGTCCCGACGGTGGTGTCGGCCACGGCGATCGCCCGCACCGTCGACGCAGCAATGGCCGACAGCGACGACGACACCGCGTCGGCCACCGACGAGTTGTCGGGCCCGACGATCGTTCGCAAGAAAGGTCGGGCCGGTTCGGCAATCGGGCGCGCTGTCCACGCAACGCTCGAGTTCGTCGACTTCGACGAGCCGCTCGACCTCGACGCGCTCGTTCAACGTCAGTGCGAGTTGCACGCCATCGTCGACTATGTCGACACCGTCGGAGCCTTGGTCCGTTCGGCGCTCAGCTCTGACGCGGTGGTACTCGCACGAACCAACACGGCATTCCGAGAGCTGTACGTCGGCGCGCCGGTGGGTGATGTGATGGTCGAAGGATATGTCGACCTGTTGATCCAGACGCCTGACGGTCTGGTCATCGTCGACTACAAGACCGACAGTGCCTCGTCGCCGGCCGAGATCGACGCCAAGCTCGCGGCATACGAACTACAGGGCGCGGCCTACGCCGTCGTTCTCGAAGAATCTACTGGCCTCGACGTGATCGATTGCCGCTTCGTCTTCTGCAAGGTCAGCGGCGCCATCGAGCGTTCGGTTGTTGATCTCGCTGGCGCGAAGCAGCGGGTCCGTGACACGGTGGCTGCGGGGCTTCAGCCAGCCCCTGGCTCAATGTTGGGCGAAGCGGTCTCGATCGACACGATGATGCAGCCGAGCTTGTTCAGCGACTGACGAGCGGCTGCTTCGACGCCTGCGCTTGGGGCGAGGACCACCACCGATCTGCCTGATCCTGTGCAGTTCGCATATGCGCCAACTGCGCGTGCAGCCTCGATCATCTCGACATGGCCGCGAGCGAGGTCGAGGATCGACGCACGCGTGTCGAACGTCGCGTCCATCGCAGCTCCGGCCCGCCGGCTGCGAATGCTGCAGCTGCATCCACGGCAAAATCGGCGAGAATCGGCATGGCGTCGGGACTCGATAGCCAATGCTGCAACTGCGAGCTCGTTGGTGCTCATCGCATCGTCGACCGAACGCATCAGTACCCGGAGCGCAGCAATGACGATTGCACTCGAACCGGCCAACCCGACCGAAAGGGGAATCGTTGTGTCAGCCAAGAGTCGAAACGGAGCAAGCGGCCCGTTGCGCCATACGCCGGCACCGGGATGGCAAATACTGCGCCGCCGTAGCCATCGGATGGATTACCCGCAAGCGCGCCACGTGCTGGAACGGTCGCGACGATCGGCAGGGTTGGTTCGTCCACGGAATGTTTGTAGCAGGTCGCGTACGGTGTGCCGTATGGCGATCCGCCGGGCCGAGCAGTCCGACTTCCGTAATCTGTGTATCACTGCGATGCGTGCCTTTGCCGACGACCCGGTCATGCGCTGGCTTTACCCAGACGATGACGACTACTTCCTCCCGAATGGTGCAGTGTTCGAGAACTCGATGACCAACTGGTTGGCACACCAGCAGCCGTGGTGCACCGATGACGCTGCGGCGTTGGCAATTTGGTTCCCACCGGTCGAGCCGGGTGCCTCGAAGGCGGAGTGGATTGCCATCGGTCCGCCACCGAGCGAAGATCGGCTCGCCCGCTTTGCGCTCATTGGTCCGGTCATGGCCGAGAACAAACCAGCCGAGCCGTACTGGTATCTCCAGCTGCTCGCCACCCACCCGGACTGGCAGCGCAAGGGCCTTGGAGCGCAACTGATGCAGGTGGTCTTCGAGCAAGCCGACGAACAGGGCGTTCCGTGTTATCTCGAAACCGAACGACCCGAACTTGTCGCCTACTACCGAACATTTGGCTTCGATGTGCGCAGCGAGTGGGTCGTCGATCCTGAGGCAACCCTCGGTGAGGTCGGCCCGACGATGTGGGGCATGTACCGCCCGACGCCCTGACCTCATTCGAAGTGACGCGACCCATCCTGCCCAAAATGGAGGCTGTTCCACTCACTCAGCTGTGAGAGACGATCTCCATTTTGGAACGAGTCCGCGTAGCGGCTGAAACTGGGATCGTCGCGATGCGCCAGGCGAGAGAGATGGTCTCCATTTTGGAAAATGGGGGGATGGGGGGGACGGGGGGATGGGTCAGGCGATGGCGGCTTGGGCACGTGCTCGGAGGTCGGACACGGCGTGCTCGAGACCTTCCGGATCGCGATACAGCGCGCTGCCAGCGATGAGAATGTTCGCGCCGGCCGATGCGGCTCCGGCAATCGTGGTGGGGCTGATACCTCCGTCCACTTCGAGTTCGATCTCGTCGCCTCGACCAGAGTCGTCGATCATCTTGCGGACTTGGGCGATCTTTGGTTCCATCGTGGAGATGTAGGCCTGGCCACCGAAGCCGGGGTTGACCGTCATCACCAGGATCAGGTCGACGAGATCGAGAACATGCTCGATGACGCTGACAGGCGTCGACGGGTTCAGGGCGACGGCAGCGTTGGCACCGAGCTCGTTGATGTTGGCGAGTGTGCGATGGAGATGTGTGCAGGCTTCAGCGTGCACGATCAGACGTGAGCAACCGGCATCGATGTACTGCTTGGCCATCACGTCGGGTGTATAGACCATCATGTGCGCCTCGAATGGCACGGTGCAGTGCTGGCGGGCTGACTTGATGACGTCGGGGCCGAAGGTGAGGTTCGGGACGAACTGTCCGTCCATCACGTCCCACTGGATCAGATCGACTCCAGCAGCTTCAAGGTCAGCGACCTCTTGACCGAGTTTCGAAAAATCGGCGGGAAGGACGGAAGGAGCGATCTGAATCGGGCGTGCCACGTTGGGTCAAGTTACTCGCCGCTGGCGTCAGCGGTTAAAAAGTGCAGCGGAGTTGTCAGTCGTACGACGAGTTGACGTCGCTCCACTGCTCGTCGTCGTTGTCCCACGCGTCATTACGTTTGGCCGACGCGGCCTGCCAGTTTTCGGCTTCGGCCTTCGTGTCGTACGGTCCAAGGGTGTGGTCGCCGGGGCCGCGATTGTCGGCTCGGACTGCAATCTTTTTGTCGAGATCCCAGTACCAGTCGGTTTCCTTGGTTTCGACGACGCGTGTGTTGATCTTGCGTTCTGACATGCCTTCATTCTTTCAGCACCCGGCGGTCTTCATCCGACGCAGCACAGAGTCATCGTCGTACGCTGGAGAGATGCGTCTCATCGTGCGTCCAGATCGACTCGTTGCAGGTGGCGAAGCGATGTCGCGCGACGACGATGGACGGGTCGTCTTTGTACGGGGTGCATTGCCCGGTGAGTTGGTTGAGGTCGAACTGTCGTTGGCCAAGAAAGACTTCGCCAGGGGCACAGTCGCCGAAGTCATTGAGCCGTCGGACGACCGCATCGACCCGCAGTGTTATCACCGGCGCATGGGATGCGGAGGGTGCGGTTGGATGCACATCGACCTGTACGCCCAGCTCGAAGCGAAGACAGAGATCGTCCGGGAGTCGCTGCGCCGGGTTGGCCGGATCGATCCCGACGTTGTCAACGGCATTGTCGATATGGGCGCTTCAGGCGAACCGTTCCGTTATCGCACGACAATTCGTGTCGTCGGTGGGCCCGACGGAGGACTCGGTTTCCGCGAAGAAGGATCCGACACGGTGGTGCCGGTCAACAGCTGTGACGTCGCCGTCAAGCAACTTTCCGACCTCCTGCCACTGTTGACGATTGCACCTGGCGTCGAAGTAACGCTGCGCGCCTCGGTCGACACCGGAGGGATCACTGCCCGCTGGGCCAAGCCGAAGGGCAAAGCTGGAACAGGCCTCGTCAGCGGCATCCCCGAGGACGTACATATCGGTGATCGCGGGTTCTTGACCGAGGTCATCGATGGCGTGGCACTCCGAGTGTCCGCCGGGTCATTCTTCCAGTCGGGTGTCGGCGCGGCCGAGATGCTTGTCGATGCAGTTCGCCGAGCAGCCCCGGAAGCCGCTACCGCACAGCATGCCGTGGACGCATACGGTGGGGTGGGCCTCTTTGCCGCCACGGTGTTGGCCGGTGCCTCCAAGGTCACTGTGCTCGAGCAGTCAAAGTCGTCGTGCTTCGACGCCGAACACAACCTTGCCGGTCGTGATGCCACGGTGATTCGTGGCGAAGTTGGCAATTGGGCGGCGTCCGATGATCAACCGGTCGACCTCGTCATTGCCGATCCGGCCCGCCCCGGACTTGGAAAGCCAGGAGTCGCAGCACTTGTCACGGCATCGCCGGCACCCATCGTGCTGATCAACTGTGATCCGGTGTCGCTCGCTCGCGACGTCACGTTGCTTGCCGAGCACGGCTACCACCCTGAGCGCATTGAAGTGCTCGACATTTTCCCGCAGACCCATCATGTTGAAACGGTCACGCGTTTCGTCGTTCGATGAGCCTCGGGGACACTGAGTCGTTGCCCGCTGGGAACGATTCTGAAGCGGTTCATCTGCCAGCCGAATCGCCCCGTAGACATGGTGCGAAGCCCGAATTTGTTGAAGCATCTGACGCAGCGCTGGTGGTGTCGATCAGCCGCTATGAGCACGCCGCGCTCGCTGAGGCATATCGTCGCAACGCCGGAGCCGTCTACGGGCTGGCCAAACGGTTGCTCAGTGACCACGCTCGCGCCGAAGAGATCGTCCAGGA
This sequence comes from uncultured Ilumatobacter sp., assembly GCA_937905835.1. Classification (GTDB taxonomy): domain Bacteria; phylum Actinomycetota; class Acidimicrobiia; order Acidimicrobiales; family Ilumatobacteraceae; genus Ilumatobacter_A. The sequence continues at coordinate 53,245 of CALCXK010000016.1, forward strand.
GGTGTTTGTGCGACTGTGGAACCAGCCCGACCGTTTCGACCCCGATCGTGGCACCTTGAGGAGCTTCCTCCTGGCGCAGACGCACGGCCGATCCGTCGACGTGATTCGGTCTGATGTGGCCCGTCGAAGGCGTGAAGAACGAGAAAGCCTTGAGCAGGCCGAAGGCGGCTACGACCTCGCTCGCGAGGTGTGGGACATGGCGCTCGCCGGCCACGTTCGCGAAGCACTCGAGGTGCTCGCGCCGGGCGAGCGTGAGGCCATTGAATTAGCCTACTTTGGGGGCCGCACCTACCGAGAAGCTGCGGAAGAACTCGGCGAGGCCGAAGGAACAGTGAAAAGTCGAATTCGAGTAGGACTGAAGCGTCTTCGAAGCGAACTTTCGGCTGCCGGCGTTACACATGGAGCTGAGTGAGTATGGATACCGACATGAATGAGCCGTCAAGAGACAACTACGACCTCGACGAACTCCTTGGCGCCTACGCGCTCGACGCGGTCTCGCCCGACGAGGCAAAGCGAGTCGAGGACTACCTTGCGATCAATCCGAAGGCGGCCGCTGAGGTCCGTGAACATCGCGAGGTTGCAACAATGTTGGCGTATACCGGCATGGACGCTCCCGAAGTTGTGTGGAGTTTGATCGAACAAGAACTCGACGCTCTGGCGCCCGCGCCAGGTCCTGAACTGGCAAAGGTGATGGCGATCTCCGAGGCGCCACGTAAGCGTGGTATCTCGACCGCGGCGCCGTGGTTGGTCTCGGCGGCTGCTGTAGCGATCGTGGCGATCGCCGCCGTCGGGTTGGCTGACCGGGCGTTGGCTCCAATCGATCCATTGGCTGCGGCATACGAGACAGCAGAGAGCGACCGTGACTCGGGCCGCGCCACGCTGGTCGCAGACGGTTCGACCGCTCAAGTCACTGCCGTGATCGATGAAGATGGCCACGGATTCATCCGTGCCGGAGCACTTCCGTCCCTGCCAGACGGCCAGACGTATCAGTTGTGGGGTGTCGTTGACACTGGCGCTGCGGAACCCGTCGTGATCTCTCTCGGCATCTTTGGCCCTCGCCCGGAACTCGAGACCTTCACGACGAACACCACTGTCGTTGCGCTCGCGATTACCATCGAAAACGCTCCGGGCGTTATCTCGAATGGCAATCCAGAGGGCATCTACGTCGGCGAAGTCAGCTGACGCGGTTGGCCCACCTGACTCGGGGTTGCTGGGGCATAGCCTGCGGCTCGTGATGCAACTGAAATTGTCCGCGCCTGTTGCCGATGCGATCGCCTCCGGGCGTGCCGTGGTGGCGCTCGAATCGACGATTTTCTCCAACCTCGGCTTGCCGTCTCCGGCGAACGCCGATGCGTTAGAGCGTTGCCTTGAAGCGATCTCAAGTCGTGGCGCAGTTCCGGCCGTGACAGCGGTGCTCGATGGCGTCGTGCGACTTGGGCTCGAAGCGGACGAACAGGAACGGATCCTCGGCATTGCCCGCAAGGCAGCCGAGCGTGATATTCCGGTTGCTGTCGGCCAACGCTGGGAGTTTGGAGCAACGACTGTCTCGGCCTCGGTGGCTATTGCTGCCGCAGCGGGTGTGACGGTGTTCGCCACGGGCGGTCTTGGTGGCGTACATCGCGGCGTCGAGGTGACTGGCGATGTGTCGGCGGATCTGGATGCCCTGGCTCGCCATCGCGTCGTTGCGGTGTCAGCCGGGGCCAAGGCGTTCCTCGACCTGCCGCGCACGCTCGAATACCTGGAAACGAGAGGCGTCCCGGTCCTTGGTTGGCGGCACGACTGGTTCCCGGCGTTCTACACCCGGTCGTCCGGGTTGCTGATTCCGCACCGGGTTGAGTCGGCTGATGAGGTCGCTCGGATCGCAGCGTCGCTCACTCGTCCGAATTCGGGGATGTTGCTCACCGTGCCGATCCCTGAAGCCGACGAACTCGATGGGAGCCATCTCGACGAGGTGTTGGCCGGAGCGCTCGCTGAGTGCGCGGCGCAGGGCATCACAGGTGCCGCCATCACGCCGTTCGTTCTCGGCCGAATTGGCGAGGCAACAGAAGGCCGGAGCATTCCGGCGAACCTTTCCCTTGCTGAGAACAATGCGAAGGTTGCGGCCGACGTGGCGGTCGCGATCGCTGCCAGTTGACCCTGCTCCCTGATTGATCGTCAGCGCCTGAGGCGCTGCTCGACGCGATCGAGGAACATCAACCGCTCTGATTCGGAGCATCGGTCGATGTTGTAGAGGGCGAGCCACGAGGTGCGGCACAGTGGATGGCACATGGCGCGCAAGCTGCGGGTGATTGTTCGTTTTCCGCCTTCGCCCTCCACCATGTTGATGTGCTTCGGCGATCCGTGGGTCGTCACAGCAACGACTCTGCGGATGTTGCGGAGCCGCGGCGTCAGTCGGTTCGCTCCATCGGGGAGTTCCCAGGCGACTCCACTCGCCCAGACACGGTCGAACCATCCCTTGAGCATCGCGGGCTGCCCCGACCACCATGTTGGGTAGACGAGTACGAGGGTGTCGCACCACACGAGGTCCTCGGCATGGGTTGCAATCGATGGTTCGACCCCCACATCGAGATGTGCGGCGTGCTCGTTGGCGTTCAGTTCAGGAGTAAAGCCCTCGCCGTAGAGATCGGTGAGGCGCACCTCAGCACCCGATGCTTCGAGGCCGGCCGCGACTCGATCGCGCGCAGCTGCAACGAACGACGTGGACGAGGGATGGCAATAGACCACGAGGGCTCGCCGTGTCATCGCAGCTCCGTCATCGCAGCTCTGTCATCGACCGTTCGACCCGGGCAGCGAAATCGGCCCGCTGTTCGACGGTCGACGTGTCGATCGCGTACAGGCCGTGCCAGCGCTTCCGGACGCCGAACCCGCAGCTCAAACGGAGTGCTCGCATGATCGTGCGCCGGCCGTTGTCGTTGACCACCCGAACGATGGACTTGGGTGATCCGTATGTAGAGATTCCAACGAGGTGGCGAACGTTGGTGAGGCCGGGCCGGATCTTGCCCGTCCGCTCGTCGAATGTAAATCCCACTCCAGGCACCATCACTCGTTCCATCCAGCCTTTTAGGATCGCAGGTAGCCCACTCCACCAGGTCGGATAGATGAAAATCAACGCATCGACATTGCGGACCAGGTCGGCGGATGTCTGCACGAGTGGATCGAGGATTGGTTTGTCGCCCGGATATGCCTTCCACTCGGCTTCGCTCATTGCTGCCCTGAAACCCTCGGCGTAGAGGTCGATGACGTCGACGCGGTGGCCGGCTATCTGAAGGCCATTGATGGCCCGTTGGGCAAGGGCGTGGGCGTAGCTGTCTGCACGGGGGTGCGCGAGAACAACGGCGGCATGCACGTTGTCATTGTTGCTGATGCCTGGGCATAACGCCGTAGTCAGTCGACAGCGGCCTCGTCACGGTCAGATCTCAGGGTGAGAAACTGAGTGCCAGCGACGAAGATGAGAAGAACGCCAAACATCATGTTTGACACCCCTGTACTGATGTCGTCGGCGATGATTCCGCCAGCGATTGCCGACAGCACGCCGCACCCACCAGCGACCGCTGCGACCTTGAGGTCGACGTTGGCGTTGGCCCGATTGCGGAGGGTCCCCACGATCGACGTCGGCACGATGACGGCGACTGATGTGCCCTTGGCGATCAGGGGGACCATGCCGAACAGCACCACCATCGCGGGCACCATGACGATCCCGCCGCCAATTCCGAGTAGCCCCGAAAGCGTGCCGGTGGCCAGGCCGATGAGCACCAGCAGCACGGCCGACCAGGCGGTCAGATTGTCGCGTCCTGTGGTCTCGGTGGCGAGGAACAGTCGGACAGCGGTCGCCAGCACGGTGACGATGAACAAGATGGTGATCGTGCGTTTCGGCAAGATCGTCAGCAGCTTGGTGCCGACGATTGCTCCGGTCACGGTGCCGATGGCCATCAACGGAGCAATCGCCCAGTCCACGTTGCCGTTGACGACGTAGGTGCTGAGGCTGGCGAGCGCAATCGGCAATGTCGCTGCGAGCGAGGTGCCGTGAGCAAGGCGCCGTTCAAGCTGGGCGACGAGGACGAGGCCGGGCACGATGATCAAACCGCCGCCGACCCCGAAGAGCCCGCCGAGCGCGCCCGCTGCGAGGCCGACGAGCGCGACGATGCGCAGGTTTGGCCTGGTCGTTGTCGACACTGCCATGTTTGTCACCGGGGGCACACTAGGGGTTTGCCGAGCCCGCCCCATCGTTCCGCGCGACTGTTGGTCGTGGCCAAAATTATTGACGTCGACGGCATTGGACCGGAGCATGCCAAGAAGTTCGTCCGCGTGCTGCCGTCGCCCGACAAGGCGGCTGGCGCCAAGACGCCGCGAGTACCGGGTCCGCGCGTTCCGGTTGGCCTCTGACCGTGTGTTGATCCGCGGTGCCGTGCGTGATCAGAAGCCGCCGGGCTTGTACCTCCCGGAGGATCCCGAGCCGCTCACAATCCATCACATGCTGGTCGACCTTGAAGTGTCGTATCCGTCGATGGAGATCATGGCAGCCAACGTGCACATGGAGACACACCCGAATCTTGAGTGCACGCGGATCGAGCCGCACTACGGCAAGCTCGTCGGGCTGTCGATCTCGCGAGGATTCACCCACAGGGTCAGAGAGTTGTTCGGCGGGCCGCGTGCGTGCACGCACACCACTGCACTGCTCCAGGCGATGGCACCGGTTGCAATACAGTGCCTCTGGTCCATGCGAGCGTCCGACGCCCGCAAGCCCGGGGGAGCCGACAGCGGCGTTCCCATGGAGCGTTCTGACATGTGGCAGATGAACCTCAACACGTGTCACGTGTGGGCCGAGGACTCCGACGTCGTTGCCAAGTACGCCGCTGGGGGGACCTTCGATCCGCCCGAATTCGCACGTGAACGGATGGTCGCACTCGGTATGTCGCTGAACGATGAGTCGAATTCGAGGGTGTCGATTGCCGCGGGATCTGGCACACTAAGCGACGACATGGTGGTCATAGCTCAATAGGTAGAGCACCAGGTTGTGATCCTGGCGGTTGGGGGTTCAAGTCCCCTTGGCCACCCCATTCGCGGGCATCGAGCGGGTGTCTGGCAAGAAATTGCTTGATACTCTCTCAGCCCGCTTGCTTCTCTAGCTCAATGGCAGAGCAGTTGACTCTTAATCAATTGGTTCTGGGTTCGAATCCCAGGGGAAGCACTACGAACTCAAGCCTCTGGCTGCGGAAGCGCAATCAGAGGCTTGTTTCGTTTTCTCGAGTGTTCCGGAAAGCAGGATCGTTTGGTTTGTGTCACCGAGGAGTTCGGGTGACGCCTCGAGATGGAAACGTGACGCCGCTCAGCGGGACCAAGCGTATTGTTCGCGGTTGCGGCCGACGCTGAGCGGAGTGCTGCGCTGTCGTCGCTGGCGCAGGCTCGTGGTTCCGAGCATGGTGGCCACGCCGATGCAGATCAAGATGATGCCGAAGAGCAGCGTGGTATTACGCGATTTGTTGGCCAGACGCGGGAAGACACCCATCCATGAGCTCTCCGACAACCCGGTGAGGGGCCCGACCGGCACCAGGTAGCCGAGGAGGATGACGCCGATCCCGGCGACGCCCAACCCGACAGCGAGGGCGTAGGTCAGTTCGCCCCGCTCTGGTCGTGTCAGGAAGCCGGCAATAAACAGCAGGAGTGCACCGGCAGCAGAGACGATCATTATCCAACGCGTCGCGGTGTTGATGAACGACAGTGATCCCACGATCGGGACGGGCAGGATCAGGTCGGGGGAGATGGCCGCGCGTTCGTCGCGTACGATCACGTATTGCTCAGCTGGTGTGATGACGACAGGTGCGTTGTTCTCGCCGATGAGACGGGCGTGGGCGTCGCTGACGAATCCGCCCATAAGTGCAGCGCCGGCGTTGAGGCGCGAGATCTGCTCGACGAATTCTTTGAGCTGGGCGGTGGAGACATTGAGTGGCGGGGCGTCAGCGCTGGCAATGAGGGTCGCGACGTCGCTACGGATGTAGGGGTCACCGAGGATCGCATAGGCCACGGAGGCGTCGGAAGAAGGTGAGAACGCCACGTGTTGGAACCACCACGTGCTGATCGAGACCGCCATCAGGACGCAAGAAACCAGGAGCAGGAATCCTGCGAGAGATCGACGCATGTGGAGAGTCTGGCAAACTTGGGACCCCTTGCACGACTGTTCGCTGGAATCAGTCACGCTGACAGTGAGACATGCCCCCGAAACATGATGTCGTGACTCGTTCTGGAGTGGTCCGCATGCTTGCTCGTGAAGCCATTCGAAGGTGTCAGCGCTACTCCTCGTGCTTGGTGTCGACCTCGATCTCTGACGTTCATCGGCGCCACGGGGATGCCCGCAATATTTCTCGCCTGTTCGCCTCACTGGTACTTGCACGAACAGTCGTTCGTTTGTTACACTGATGTCATTCCAACAACAAGTCGTCACTGAGTTCGTCATCGTGTTGCTCAGTCGCCGAGCAGGCGCAGCGGACAGCCCTTCGATCAACTCTGTGACACCCCATCCTTATGGTGGCAACCAACAAGTCATTCGGGCACCGTCAATCGGCACCGAGCCCCGCGACCGCCGAGAACGGCACAACGAAAGAGAGACAGGACCATGGCAGCAGGAACCAACAAGGAGCAAAATAAGGCTCTCGAGATAACACTCGCTCAGATCGACAAGCAGTTCGGTGTTGGCGCTGTCATGAAGATGGGCGAACGCACCAACATGGCGATCGAGGTTGTATCGACAGGTGCGTTGGCGCTCGACCTTGCACTCGGAGTCGGGGGGCTGCCGCGTGGCCGCGTCACCGAGATCTTCGGGCCGGAGTCATCGGGCAAGTCGACGCTCGCCATGCACGTGGTCGCCGAAGCGCAGCGCAACGGTGGCGTGTGTGCCTACATCGATGCCGAGCACGCGATGGATCCGATCTATGCCGCGGCCATTGGCGTCGACGTCGATCAGCTGCTCATCTCGCAGCCGGATACCGGTGAGCAGGCGCTCGAGATCTGCGACATGCTGACCCGCTCCGGAGCGATCGACGTCATCGTGGTCGACTCGGTCGCCGCGCTGACGCCTCGTGCCGAGATCGAAGGCGAGATGGGCGACACGCACGTCGGTCTGCAGGCTCGTCTGATGAGCCAGGCGCTCCGCAAGCTCACTGGCAACCTGAGTAAGACCCAGACGATCTGTATCTTCATCAACCAGTTGCGCGAGAAGATTGGCGTCATGTTCGGTTCGCCCGAGACCACCCCCGGTGGCCGTGCACTCAAGTTTTACTCGTCGGTTCGTCTCGACATCCGTCGCATCGAAGCACTGAAGGACGGCACCGACATCGTCGGTAACCGCACCCGTGTCAAGGTCGTCAAGAACAAGGTGGCGCCGCCGTTCCGTCAGGCCGAGTTCGACATCATGTACGGCAAGGGCATCAGCCGTGAAGGCTCCCTCATCGATCTGTCGGTCGACTTGGCGATCGTCAAGAAGTCTGGCGCCTGGTTTACCTACGAAGGCGAGCAGCTTGGTCAGGGTCGTGAAAAGGCCAAGGATTATCTCCAGAGCAACCCCGAGATCATGATGGAGATCAGCGACAAGGTCCTCATTGCCAGCGGTCTGAAGAAAGACCCCAACGCTCCGGTCATCGTTGACGACGCCGACGCATCAGAGGATGCCTTCACCGCAGTCGACGATCAGCCGATCAGGCTCGACTGATCAACCCAGTTCCCACATCATCGAGCGGCCGGATGGGCGGCACTGGTCGGGCCTGACCAATGCTCCATCCGGTCGCTCGATGACGTTTTGAGGTCGTGATGTATCGGACGGGATCAGGCCGGAGCCGTTCCCGTCGGATGGCCATCGGTCTCAGATCTTGATCGAGTACACGCGAGCAGCAGTTCCGGAGAACATTTCGTCCTGCTCGGCGTCGCTGAACTGTGCAGCGATCTTCTTGAGGCCGTTGTAGAGAACCGGAAACGAGAGCGAGAAGCGGTCGACGGGGAAGTTGCTCTCGAACATGCAGCGCCCGGGTCCGAACGCCTCGATGGTGTGCAGGTAGTAGCGACCTTGCGCCTCGACGAATTCGGCGGACGTTGGGGGAGCGGCAGCAAGGTGATACCCGAAGCCGTTGTCAGGCATGGCAAGCCCGCCAATCTTGGCCACGACGTTGTCGCAGGCAGCGAGTGCCGTGATGTCGAGCTTCCACTGTTCGAAGATCTCGTCGCGCTTGCCTGCGTACTGGCCGACACCACATGGCGTACCAAAGTGGTCGAGCACCATCATCGTGTCGGGTGCGGCCTTGGCGAGTGACAGCATTTGGTGGTTCTGATGGTGGTAGTGCCAGGTGTCGTAGGTGAGGCCACGTTCGCCGAGCCGCTTGACGCCAGCGATGAAGGCAGGGTCTTCGAACTTGCCTTCGGAGTTGGCTGCCGGGATCATCATTGCTGCAGGTTCGGTGGCACGGGCGAGGGCGTCTCGGATGCCACGGAAGCGACCCTTGCCAGCTTCGACGTGCGCATCGAGAACTTCGTCGAGGTGTTCTGCATCGGCCAGATCGGTGTGGCCAACGATTGCCGCGATTGGCGGGCTCGACGGCACCGTGGCAGCAAGATACTCGGTGCTCTCGACGACAAATGCAGTTTCACCGACCGGCTTCAGGTGGCGCGGGCCGTCGGTCAGATACGCCGAACTGCACTCCACGAAGATCGTGGCGACAACGTTGTGGCCGCTCGCCGTGTCGAACGCCAACTCGTTGGGGCCGTAGAGGAGCGCGCCGTCAGGCGGCCACAAATGATGGTGCGGATCGATGATCCGACGATCAGGATCGATGATCGGCTCAACGACCTGATCAAGCCATTCTTGGGTTCCGTGTGCGGGTGCGGCGTTGCTCATTCCACCGTTTGTAGTCGCTCAGTGGACTCCGTCGTGATGCGGAGCGCACCGAGCAGCGGTCAGCTATTGAACGCGTAGGTGCCGTCAACGAACGGCTTGAAGATCATTAACACGAGGCTGGCCACCAGGGTCAGGTGGGTGATGCCAATGCCCATCGACATCTTTTTCTTGGCGTTATCGGAGGTGTCGCTGATGGCCGGCCGGATGAGAAACCAGCTGACGGCGACGGTGCCGACCCAGAGTGTGATGGTGATCGTGATCCACCACATCTCGGCCAGAGCGAACTTGTTCACACCGGCCATGCCCATGCCGACAACCCACAGCAGGATCAGTGCGGGGAAAACAAGCTTCATATGCAGGGCGGCCATGGCGCTGGTTTCGCCGGCGCGCTGCAGACGCGGGTAGAGGAACAACGGGCCGAACGCGGCAACGATGCTCAGGACGTGAACGAAATAGAGGAGCTTGACGAGAGTCTGGCTCTCGTTGAGGAAGATGGCGAACATGGGCGCAACGCTACCCGCTCGCAAGTTGGGTCGGTAGCCTGACGCTCATGTCTGACACGGCCCCCGACGCCCAGCGCAGTTACATCGTGCGCACCATGGGGTGCCAGATGAACGATCACGATTCCGAGCGGATTGCTGGCCTCCTCGAAGCTGATGGCCTTGTGCGCGCCGAATCTGAATCGGATGCCGATGTCGTGGTGCTCAACACGTGCTGCATCCGAGAGAACGCCGACAACAAGCTGTACGGCAACCTTGGTCACCTGAAGACCTGGAAGAGCAAACGAGACGACCGCCAAATCGTCGTGGCTGGCTGTCTTGCTCAGAAGGATCAGGAACTTGTCGCTCAGAAGGCCGGTCACGTCGATGTCGTGATGGGCACGCACAACGTTCACCGAGCCGCCGAGCTGCTCGAAGCGGCGAAGTCGTCAGAGGTGCCGATCACCGAGATCCTTCAAGAAGCGGTGATTGACGATCATGCGATGTTCCCGTCGGCGCTCCCGGCGCGTCGTGAGACCTCGTACAACGCGTGGCTGACGATTCAGATCGGCTGCGATAACAAGTGTGCGTTTTGCATTGTGCCGGCAGTTCGTGGCGCTGAGATCAGCCGCCCGTACGTCGACATCGTCGGCGAAGCCGAACAGCTTGCCGCCGACGGCGTCACCGAGATCACGCTGCTCGGTCAGAACGTCAACAGCTACGGCCGCGATCTGGCGCTTGCGGCCCGCCAGGCTGGCGACGAGTCAGCCAAGCTGCGTCCACGTTTCTCGAGCTTACTCCGCGACGTTGGTGCTGTCGAAGGCATCCGCCGCGTGCGTTTCACGAGCCCGCACCCCAAAGACATGCGACCTGACACGTTCGCTGCGATGGCTGAAACGCCCGAGATCTGCGAACACCTGCACTACCCGTTGCAGTCCGGCAGTGATCGTGTGCTGGCCCTGATGCACCGCGGCTATACCGCTGCTCGCTACCTGGACCGGCTCGGGCAGGCCCGTGCAGCAATCGATGATCTCGCCGTCTCGACCGACATTATCGTCGGTTTCCCGGGGGAGACCAATGACGACTTCGAACGCACCCTCGAAGTAGCTGCAGCTGCCGAATACGACTACGCCTACACGTTTATCTTCTCGCCACGACCCGGAACTGAAGCTGCCGACATGGAGGCCGACTTCGTTGACCCAGCTGTTGCGAGCGAGCGATTCCAGCGTCTCCGCATCGTTGTCGAGCGTTCGGCTCTGTTGAAGCACGAGGCCCGCGTCGGCCGGATCGAAGAAGTGCTGATCGAGGGGCCGAGCAAACGCGACCCGAACGTGACCAGCGGGCGCACGCGCCAGAACAAGCTGGTTCATTTCGTACCGTCCCGTCCGCTGCGGACCGGCAGCTATGCCACGGTTCGCATCAACCGCGCCGCACCGCACTTCCTCGAAGGCGACTTCGTCGAGTTCCTTTCGGAGCCTGCGCACAAGATCCGTATTCCAGTCGCCGCGCTGTAACCAGGAGGCTGCCCGGGCCGCGGGCGAAGCCACATCGTTCGGTGACCTTCCGCGACGGCGTGGCCTGCCCGGCACTACATTGAGACCTGATGGGTGAAGCGACCGAGGATCTGCAGTTGGCCGAGTATCGATCGAGCATCGACAACATCGATGCAGCGCTCGTGCACCTGCTGGCCGAGCGGTTCAAGGTGACCAAGGCAGTCGGGCGTTACAAGGCCGCAGCCGAGCTGCCGCCGGCTGACCCTGTTCGCGAGGAAATCCAGATTGCACGGCTTCGTTTGATGGCCGAAGCCGCTGGCCTCGACCTGGCGTTTACCGAGAAGTTCCTCCGATTCATCGTCGCTGAAGTGATCCATCATCATCAGCGCATTGCCGAAGGTGAACACCTCTGACCATCCGGCCCCCTCGCGTTGCGGTCATTGGTTCGACTGCATCGGGCAAGTCGTCGGTCGCGATGGCTGTCGCCGCTGAACTCGGTGACGTCGGGTTGATCTCGGTCGACTCGATGCAGGTGTATCGAGGCATGGACATCGGCACGGCGAAGCCGTTGACAGAAGATCGAGTGGCTGTCCGCCACTACTGCATCGATCTCGTCGAGCCGACCGCTGAGTTCACGGTCGCCGAATTCAAACGGGCGCATGCAACGGCACTCGACGACATCGCGGCCCGTGCCCAGAGCGCCCTCCTCGTCGGCGGAACCGGGCTGTATCACCGTGTCGTGATCGACGACTTCGACCTTCCAGGGGAGTGGCCTGAGGTGCGGTCCGGTCTCGATCATCACGAGACGAACACGCTCTTCCAGCGGCTTCGCGAGCTGGACCCAAAAGCCATTGAGAAGATCGATCCCGAGAATCGCCGTCGTCTGCTACGGGCACTCGAAGTGACGATCGGCAGCGGCCGGCCCTTCAGTTCGTTCGGGCCGGGAGTCGACCACTATCCCGACACAGGCGTCGCGCAGGTCGGTTTGCGCTGGCCTCGGCCGGTCATCACCGAGCGCATCGAAGCCCGGGTGCACAACATGATCGAAGCCGGATTGGTCGCCGAAGTCGCAGCCCTGAGCGAGGCGGGATTCTCGAAGACATCCGCCCAGGCGCTTGGCTACAAGGAAACCCTGCAACATCTTCGTGGCGAGATCAGCCACGATGAAGCAGTGGCGATGATCATTACCAGAACGAGGCAGTTTGCTGTCCGTCAAGAGCGATGGTTCCGCCGTGATCCACGCGTACGCTGGATTGACGTCGAGAGCGATCCGGTCGCCGAGGTGGCGCCCACCGTGATCGAAGAATTGCAGCGAGCATGACGACCCTGACTCTGACCAAGCACCACGGCCTCGGCAACGACTTTCTGGTGCTCTTCGACCCGCCTGACGTCGATCACGCGCTCCTCGCAATTCGGCTGTGTAACCGACGCACCGGCCTCGGCGCCGATGGCCTGTTGTTAGCGCACGACGCTGAGGGCTACGCAGCGCAGATGACGCTGTACAACGCCGACGGTTCACGAGCAGAGATGAGCGGCAACGGCATTCGCTGCTTCGCCCAGGCGGTCGCGGCACGTCGTGGCGACCTCGACCCACAGTTGATCCTCACCGACGCAGGCGACCGGGTCGTCGTGCTCGCCAGCACCGACGACGAATACACCATCTCGGCACAGGTCGAGATGGGCGAAGTCGGAGTTATCGACGAGCCGCTGGGCTGGGCGGCGCTTGCGTGCCTCCCTGATCGACCCGTTGCGCACCTCACCATGGGCAACCCGCACAGCATCGTTGGTGTCGACGAAGTTACTGCCGTCGACCTGGCAGATCTGGGCGGCAAGGTTCCGCACGTCAACCTCGAGATCGTCGAGCCGGGTCCTGAGAGCAACGCGATCACCATGCGCGTCCACGAGCGTGGAGCTGGGATTACCTTGGCCTGCGGCACAGGTGCCTGCGCATCGGCGTACGCGGCAGCGCAGTGGGGGCTCGCCACACCGATCGATGGTGAGGTCCTCGTCCACATGGATGGTGGAAGTGCCAGCGTCTGGTTCTCACCAGACAATCCGACACTCGCCATGCTCGCTGGTCCAGCGACACATATCGCAACGATTCAGGTGCCACTGCAATGAGCAGAACAGCGTGACGACTCCGTACAACGAAGCACTCGCCGAAACACTGATCGACCGGACCATCCGGGAGAAGATCGTGCTGGTCGGCGTGACGCTTCCCGGCGACACCGAAGAGTCAACCGAGGCAAGCCTGAACGAACTCGCCCTGCTGATCGACACGGCGGGTGCCGACGAGGTCGGCCGCATGGTCCAGAAGCGGGCTGGGCCCGATCACACCTGGTACATCGGCAAAGGCAAGGTCGAAGAGCTGAAACAGCTCTGCCTCGCCGTTGACGCTGACACCGTGGTGTTCGACAACAACCTGGGACCCGCACAGCAGTTCAATCTCGAAAAGCTGTTGGGCCGAACGGCGATCGACCGCACGGCAGTCATCTTGGACATCTTTGGGCAGAACGCCCACACGCTTGAAGGCAAGGCACAGGTCGAACTCGCGCTCCTGCGCTATCGATTGCCGCGTCTCCGGCGAGGGCTCTCCGACAAGCAGGCGCAGCAGCGCGGCGGTGTCGGCGGTCGATTTGGTAGTGGTGAAACCAAAACCGAAGTCGAGCGTCGTCGAATCAAACGACGGATCACCAAGATCGAAAAAGACCTCGACGGTCTCGCTGAGACCCGCTTGCTGCAGCGCAAGGGGCGCAACAAAAGTGGCCTCGCCAACGTGGCGATTGTTGGTTACACCAACGCAGGCAAGTCGACACTGCTCAACCAACTGACCGACTCCGGTGTGCTGGTCGAAGACCGTCTTTTCGCCACGCTCGATCCGACCACGCGCCGCCTGGCGTTGCCCGGCGGCGAGCCCGTGCTGCTCTCCGACACGGTCGGCTTCATTAGTCGCTTGCCGCACGGCCTCATCGAGTCGTTCAAGGGAACGCTTGAAGTCGCGGCGATGGCCGACTACCTCGTGCATGTCGTCGACACCACGTCGCCCGACCCCGAAGGGCAGATCGATGCTGTTCGCCAAGTGCTCGGTGACATCGATGCGGCAGAAGTCCCCGAACTCCTCGTGTTCAACAAGGCCGATGCCCAGCCGGAAATCGCCAAGGAACTGACGGATCGACACCCCGGTTCGGTTGCAATCAGTGCGGCCACTGGCGACGGCGTCGAGGTCTTCCTCCGGACCCTGACCGATCGGCTCCGGGTACTGGCCGTTGTCTACGAACTCCTCGTTCCCTATGAACGTGGCGACATTCTCGCCTCGGTGCACCGAGAGGGCGAAGTCGTCTCCATCGGCGATGGCGCCGGCCCGACCGAGGAAGCCTGGTTGATCCGCGCGCGTCTTTCTGATGCTTCGGCAGGTCGACTCAGCGAGTTTGTCATCGCCAAGACAAACGGGTCGACGGCCGAACCGACTGGGTCCGAGGCCTGATTGTGGTTGCCATCGAAGCAGTGACCGGCCCGTATACGCCGCCGCCGTACCCGTACGACCGGCTGAACCGGCTCAAGCCGATCGCCGACGAATTCGAAGGTGGAGCAGTCGATCTGTCCATTGGAACGCCGTTCGATCCGCCACCCGCTGCGGTGATCGAGGCACTGGCCACCAGTGACGCCGAGCGCGGCTACCCGCCGAGTATGGGCACCCATGTGTTCCGTACGGCGTGCAGTAATTGGATGCAGCGGCGCCTTGGCGTCGACGTCCCGATCGACCAGATCGCAGCTGCCGTGGGGACCAAAGAGTTCGTTGCGTCGCTGCCGGGCTACATGAAGCTGCGCCACCCAGAACGTGACACGGTGCTGTATCCGGCTATCTCCTATCCGTCGTACGCGATGGGTGCCACGCTCGGGCAGTGCCGCTCGGTGTCGGTGCCGTTGGGCCCCGATGGCGCGCTCGACTTCGGCGCAGTCGACCAGGCCGACATCGATCGTGCGCTCCTCCTGTGGGTCAACAGCCCAGGAAACCCGACCGGTCATCTCGACGATCTCGAAGCCGCAGCCACCTGGGGCCGTTCCAACGGGGTCCCGGTGTTCTCGGACGAGTGCTACATCGAGTTCACCTGGGACGGCCCACCTCGCACGATTCTCGAACACGGACTCGACGGCGTCGTCGCTGTGCACTCGTTGTCGAAGCGCTCGAATCTGGCCGGAGCCCGAGCGGGTTTCTATGCAGGCGACGCCGAGCTTGTCGACTTCTTGAAGAGCGTCCGCCAACACGGTGGCATGCTCGTTCCCGGTCCGGTGCAGGCTGCGGCCGCAGTTGCCTTTGACGACGACGTGCACGTCGACGAGCAGCGCCTCCGCTATCGCTCTCGCCTCGTGCTTCTTGCCGACGTGATCTCCGAGTGGTCTGGCATCGAGGTGCAGCAGCCCGGGGGAGCGTTCTACCTCTGGATCCCCGTCGAAGACGGATGGCAATTCACCGAACGGCTCGCAGCCGAAGGTGGCGCCATTGTCAGCCCCGGCGAGTTCTATGGCGTCGACGGTACGAACTTCGTACGAGTTGCCGTGGTACAACCAGACGAGAAGATTGAACTCGTGGCTCGCCGCCTGGCGGCAGCCACCTGACCACGAAGCGCTCTGGGCGCCGGACGGAGCAAGATGAACTCGAACCGACGCCCCCGATTTCTCGCTGCTGGCATTGTGGTGTTGATCGTCGGGCTGCCCGCTGCCGCGGGTCTGTGGTATTCGGCAGGGCAGCGGCAAGCTGATGCGGTGCGGAACTTCGCACGGGCGCCGGTCGGCTGTGACACCACCCTCAATTTCGAAGTTGCTGGAGAGTTCCTCGTCTTTGTCGAGACCGAGGGCGAGATTGGCGGCGTCACCGGGAGCTGTGGGGCGCCCGGCGCGTTCGGGCAATCCGGTACTCCGCAAGACCTCCCACCTGTTCGCCTTGTTTTGACCGCGCCAGATGGCACGGACGTTGCGCTCGCCACTCGCACCGGGGTCGACTACGACGCCGACGGTTCGGCAGGTCAAATGATCCGGGCGTTCGTCGTGGAGAGCCCCGGCGAGCATGTGATGCGCGTCGAGTCGACGAACGACTCCGAGCGCGCCATATTCGCCATCGCCATCGGGCGTGATCCGAACGAAGGTATGCAACCGTTGCGGCTCGGAGCGATCGCGGCCGGAGCCGCCGTGTTGGCCGTCGGACTGTTGTTGATCGCAATGAGCCGCCGCCGAGGTGCTCCTGAAGCAGCGGTGCTTGCCGCTCCGTGGCCGACATCGCCTCCGACGAGTCGTCCGGGCCAGTCAGGTCAGACGGTCATTCCGGGCCAGCCACCGTTCACGACTCCGACTACTCCACCGTCACCGTGGGCTCCGCCGGAGATGCCCAGCGAGTAGCTCGCCAGAGCGGCTCAGTAGCGGCGCATCACCGTGACAACCTTGCCGTACAGTTCGACCTGATCGGCGGTGAATACCATTGGCTCCATGGTGGGGTTATGCGGGGTCAGCGTGACTTCGTTACCCGAACGGGCGTAGGTCTTGACGGTGGCCTCGCCACCCGGGATCCCGGCGACGACGATGTCGCCGTTGGCTGGGTGATCGATCTGGGTGGCAACGACGTAGTCGCCATTGAGGATGCCGACGCCGGTCATTGACTCACCGCGCACGCGCAGCATGAACAGCTCGCCTTCACCGGCGAAGTCGACCGGTACCGGGAGGAGTTCTTCGACGTTCTCGGCGGCGAGCACATTGGTACCGGCGGCGACGTCGCCGATGAGTGGGACGTGGCGAACCGGGCGCTTGTCCATCATGGCGCCACTGTTCGAGTCGTATCGAACCTCGATGGCGCGGGGCTTGCTGGGGTCACGGCGGAGGTAGCCGTGACGCTGCAGGGTGTTCAGGTGGCTGTGTACCGTGGACGGCGAGGTGAGGCCGACAGCATCGCCGATCTCACGGACTGATGGCGGGAAACCACGATCGCGCATCTGTTGTTCGATGAAAACGAGAATCTCGCGCTGACGCTGACTGATCTTGGGGGCCATGGGAACATGATATGGCATGCGGACGGTCAGGTCAAACATCTGTACTCCAAACGTTCGTTCGATAAATGTCGCTGAAACGGTTGACATCGAACACTTGTGCTGGTTGACTGATACTCAATGAATCGAACAAGCGTTTCGAACTGTTCAGAACATCGAACGGTATTGAGCGCCCAATCGACATCACGTCATCCGTTGGGAAGTAGATATGGGCACCACCTTGCACACAGCACATCGCAGCAACTTTCACGGTCGCTCGACGCAGCCGCCGGCATTCGTTTCTGCCACATCGCTCGGCGTCGAGGCCGAAGTGCGGGGGATGGTTCGTCCACAGGTCCCCAACTACGCCATCCGCCGCTTGCTGGTCGGCTTCGGGCTCGCCGTCGCCGGCTTGGCTGCAACCGTTGGGGTATTCGCTGGATTCCAAGGCATGCCTGCATCAGCCTCCGGTGTCCAGTCGGCCCGTACCGACGGCGCTGCGACTCCATCGATGCACGTCGCTCAGCCCGGCGACACGCTGTGGTCGATTGCCGACACCTATCGAGGCGACATCCGTCGTGATCATTACATCGATGTGTTGATTCGGATGAACGGTGACACCGGGGTCATCTCGGGAGAAGCCATCTGGCTGCCTTGAGTCGTGAGCGCCACAGCCGCAGGAGTAACCTGCTTTCGATGCGCTGCCCGGCTTGCCGAGATGACGACACGAGGGTCGTCGATTCGCGTGTCGCCGAAGAGAACGCCGCCATTCGTCGGCGCCGTCAGTGTCGTGCTTGCGCCCATCGTTTCACCACGTTCGAGCGCGTCGATCATGCGCAGCTCACGGTGGTCAAGTCCGATGGTCGGACCGAGCCGTTCGTCCGCCAGAAACTGATTGCTGGCCTGGCTGCATCGACCAAGGGTCGCTCGGTTACCCCCGAGCAGCTTGAACAACTCGCACTCACTGTCGAAGATTCCGTGCGCCTGCAGGGCTCCGAGATCTCATCGGCCAATGTCGGGCTCGCTGTGCTGAAGCATCTGCGCTCAGTTGACGAAGTCGCTTACCTCCGCTTCGCCAGCGTCTACAAAAATTTTGACGCTGCGGTGGATTTCCACCGCGAGCTCGAGTTGATGGAGAAGGCCGAACACATCGAGTCGGCTCCGGTCTGATTGACCGACGCTGCGTGGCGCTATCGGTCAGCGTTTCCGCAACCAGCGGCTGAACACGAAGGTCTGGTCGTCGATCACCATCTGGGCGAGCTCATACCGGGCCGTATGATCGGCTGCACCGGTCGTCAAGCGTGGGCCGCTTCCGCCAACGCACAGCGGCGATGTGGTGAGGTTGATCTCGTCGATCAGGTCGGCGTCGAGGAGCGCCCCGTTCAACAATGCGCCGCCCTCGGCTTGTACGAAGTCGGGTGAAGGATGCACTTCACAGAGCCGTTCGATGACGGCCGACAAGTCGACGCTTTCGCCACCGGCCCTGATCACATCGACGCCATCGGCGACCTTGGTGTGGTCTGTCGTGACAATGAAGCCGGCGCCGCTTGTAAAGAGAGGGAGGGTGGTGTCGACGTTGCCGCTTCGGGTGATGACACCGACGCGCTGCCCGGACGTCCGGGGTGGCCCGTAGCCCTCACTTCTGACGGTGCCGGCACCGACGAGGATGACGTCGGCGATTGAGCGGAGCCCGTGGAGGACAGCCATGTCGTTGGTGCTCGACAGTTCGCTGCTCTTGCCGCCGACCACAGTGGACCCGTCGATTGAGCTGACCATGCAGAGGCCGACCCACGGGGCGTTGCTGCGTTGGTTGAGGGGCTGGGCGTAGGTGTCGGCGATCGTTGTCGCCGCACTGTCAGGAAAGACCCGTCTGATCATGTCCGGATCATGACAGGTCGACAAGTCGGACTCCGACCCTCGGGGTGGATTCTGCGAGTATTTATCCATGTCCCTCCTCGATCGCACAGCCGACACTGACGCCGCTTCGGCGACGCGCACGGTCAGCCGGACCTGTCCGCTCTGTGAAGCGACCTGCGGTCTGGAGATCACGCTCAAGCCGAATGGCAAGGGCGGAGAAGAGGTCCAGCGCATCCGGGGCGACATGGACGATGTGTTCTCTCGCGGGTTCATCTGTCCGAAGGGTTCGACGCTCAAGCAGTTACATGAGGATCCGGATCGCCTGCGGACGCCGATGATCCGTCGCGACGGCCAGCACGTCGAAGCGACCTGGGCAGAAGCGTGGGGTGCCGTCGAAGCGGGTCTACAAGGTGTCATCGAGCGCAACGGTCGCTCGTCGCTCGGCGTGTATGTCGGCAATGCCGGTGCGCACTCGTTGTCGTCGATGATGTTCACCCGTTCGCTGCTGACCGGGCTGGGGACACGTAATCGGTTCAGCGCATCGACGGTCGACCAGATGCCGCGTCACGTTGCTGCGGGCCATGTGTTCGGCACGGGCGTGTCCGTTCCCGTTCCCGACCTCGACCGGACAAATCACCTGATGATTCTCGGTGGTAACCCGTACGCATCGAACGGCAGCATGTGTACGGCCCCCGACTTTCCCGGGCGCATCGAGGCGATTCGTGAACGTGGGGGCCGAGTTGTGGTCGTCGACCCGCGCCGGTCGCGAACTGCCGAGGAGGCCGACGAGTGGGTGTCGATCCGACCCGGCTCCGATGCGCTGCTCTTGGCGGCCATGGCGAACGTCCTGGTTGTCGACGGACTCGTCGATCCTGGCACTCATGTCACGGAACACCTCAATGGCCTCGTCGAGTTCAGTGCTGCGGTTCAACCGTTCACGCCCGAGTCGGTCGCGAAGGCAACCGGCATTGAGGCAGCCACCATCCGACGTCTCGCCCGTGAACTTGCAGCGGCGTCCACGGCGACCGTGTACGGCCGGATCGGAACGAGCACCACCGAGTTCGGTTCGACTGCCACCTGGTTGATCGACGCGCTGAACATCCTGACCGGCAACCTCGACCGGCCCGGCGGGGCGATGTTCGCACTTCCCGTCGCCGGCGGAGCGACCACGCGTGGCAAGCCCGGTTCCGGTCGCGGTTTCACCGTCGGGCGCGGTACCTCCCGGGTGAGTGGCCACCCCGAAGTGATGGGGGAGTACCCGGTTGCGGCACTTGCCGAGGAGATCACGACGCCGGGCGACGGCCAGATCAAGGCCATGGTCACTCTGGGCGGCAACCCCCTCCGATCGAACCCGAACACGGCGCTGCTCGAAGATGCATTCTCTCAGCTCGACTTCATGGTGAGCATTGATTTGTACCTCAACGAGACGACCAAGCACGCCGATGTGATCCTGCCGGTTCCATCGCAGTTGCAGCGCAGCCACTACGACCTGTTGCTCCTGCAGTTCGCCGTTCGGAACGTGGCCAACTACAGCCCACCCGTGCTGCCCCTCGACGCTGATCAGCTCGATGAGTGGGAAGTGATCTCGAAGCTCACCGCCATCGCTCAGGGGCAGGGCATCGACGCTGACCCGGCTGTCGCCGATGAGCAGTCGATCGAACACCTGATGAGGTTGGCCGTGAAGGACGCGAACGGCCCGGTGTTCGGGCGCAACGTCGACGAGCTGCTCACCGAGCTGAACGCGTCCGGTCGGAGCGGTCCTGATCGAATGCTCGACTTCATGTTGCGGACGGGCCCGTATGGCGACGCCTTCGGAGACAACCCAGATGGCACGTCGTTAGACGATCTCATCGAACGGCCGCACGGTCGCGATTTCGGTGCATTGGAGCCGCGTCTCCCCGAAATTTTGCGGACCCCGAGCGGCAAGATCGAACTCGCCGCCGAGGTGTTCATTGCCGACCTCGATCGCCTGGCTGCAGCACAGACCGAGCTCGAGCAGCGCGGGCTGGTGCTCGTTGGTCGTCGGGATCTCCGGAGTAACAACTCGTGGATGCACAACATCAAGGTGTTGGTGAAGGGGCGGCCACGCTGCACCCTGCACGTGCACCCGGACGATGCTGAGACGCTGGGGTTGACCGATGGTGGGGCGGCTCAGATCAGCTCCCGTGTGGGCCGGGTGACGGCGCCTGTCGAGGTGACTGACAGCGTCCGGCCGGGTGTGGTCAGCCTGCCGCACGGCTGGGGACATGACGACCCTGGAACAAGGATGCGGGTGGCCGCCGAACACGCTGGCGTCAACTCGAATCTGCTCACCGATCATGAGGCGTTTGACCCGCTCTCTGGAACTTCCGTACTCAATGGTATTCCGGTGGAGATCGTGCCGGCTTTTTGAACGACGGTGACCATTGAGTGTGGATAAACGCTTCTTATTCACATTCTGTCCACATGGATGTCAACAACAAAACAGCGTTTTCGCACGAAAATTCACAGGCTTGTCCCCTTTCAATCCCCAGGCGATTGACCCTATTGTTGTGCTACGTGCCGACCGCGGCGCAACACATGGAGAGTCAGCGAACACCGACGCAGTCGGCTTGCTTGGGGAACATGCCCTGTACCTGTGATGGTGCGCCGCGGCCGGAACGTACGTCGATGCTGCAACTCTTCGGGTTTCTCGTTGTGACCCTGGATCGAACATGTGTGCGATGATCGGCCTCGGTCGCTACAGTCCGGGGTATGGCGATTGCGTGTGCGTATTGCAAGGGCAAACACGATTTTCCCGTTCAGGTACGCCAGTGCTGGGCCGACAACGGTGAGCAAGAGGTGTCCAGCACCAGCGCTGTAGCTGGCTTCGAGCGAGGTCTCGCCGCAGCTGGCGCCGGTCCATCCGAGCTCGGACGCAATTGTCTCGTCGCCGCCTCGACCACTGTTGCGCCGCCGTGGGCCGAAGCCGAGCGGGTCGTTGTCGATGCCGCCGCCTTGGCCGAACCGACTGGGCTGCTTGCCACGCTGCGGACCGCCGCCGGCCGGCGGCAGCGCTTGGTTATCGAGCTCGCGGTCGATTTCGACCGTGAGCCGATGTTGAAGACCGATGCACAGCCTTTCGAAATGGGTCCTGATTTCGTCTTCGAGCTCGAAGCACTTCATCATGCCGTCTGGTCGAATGCTGTCGACGTGCGTGACGAGCGGTTCGCCTGGATTACCCTCGATCGAGCGATTGCTGCCGGCGCAACCGCTGCGGCAAGCGACCAACCGGGTGACATCGTTGCACCCGACGGAACTCCGCTCTGGCTTGACGGCGGGCCGATCCGCCACACCGATCCGGTCGACGGTATTGCAGTGCTTCACAACGTCGCTGTCGAGCACCGTTCGTTCGCACCGCCCGGGAACAACGTCTCCGACGCCGACCTTGCACCCGACCAACTGGCAGCTGTCACCCACAGCGGTGGAGCAGCACGAATCATCGCGCCGGCCGGTTCTGGCAAGACGCGCGTGCTCACCGAGCGAGCTCGACACCTGCTCAACACCTGGAATCTTCCGGCATCTGCCGTGATCCTGGTCGCGTTCAACAAACGGGCGCAGGAGGAAATGGTCGAGCGAACGTCCGACCTGCCCGGCCTCCAGGTTCGAACGCTCAACGCTATGGCCCTGGCGATCGTCAACGGCACAGCGCCATTTGCCGCGCAGTCGATACGGTGGAACACGATCAACGAAGTTGACGTTCGTCAGATCATCGGCGGCCTGGTGTCGTTTCCCCGTCGTCGCAACAGTGACCCCGTTGCTCCCTGGATCGAAGCGCTCAGCGTGATCCGGCTCGGGCTTGTGGCCCCCGCCGACGCTGAAGCTCGCTACGACGGTGACGTCGCTGGGCTGGCAGCAGCTTGGCCGGCGTATCGCGCGGCGTTGGAACGCAAACGCGCGGTCGACTTCGACGACCAGATTCACCGAGCCCTCCTGGTGTTGCTGTCGCAGCCCGAGGCTCGTCGGGTTGCTCAGCAGGCATGTCGGATGCTGCTCGTCGACGAGTTCCAGGACCTCACTCCTGCCCACCTGCTGCTGATCCGGCTGCTGGCCTCGCCGGGTGGCGCGGTCTTCGGTGTCGGCGACGACGACCAGACGATTTACGGCTACAACGGCGCCGATCCGGCTTGGCTGATCGACTTCGCCGAGCTGTTTCCTGGCGCAGGCAGCCACCCGCTGGAAGTGAACTACCGCTGCCCGGCCGGGATCGTCGATGTTGTCGACCGGTTGCTTCGTCACAATGATCGGCGCGTCGCGAAGACGATTCGGGCACACTCGACCGACACTTCGGGGTGGACGATCGACACGGCGGTCGACCCGGTCGGTGCGAGCCGCGATGCCGTTGAAGCAGCGCTGCGAAGCGGCTCAACTGCGTCTGACATCGCTGTCCTCACCCGGGTCAACGCAGTCCTCGCACCGGTTCAGGTTGCTCTGGCCGTTCAGGGCATCCCGATCTCGGGCGGGGTTGGCCTCGAGTTCGCTGACCGGACATCGGTCCGAGCTGTGCTCTCGTGGTTACGCCTCGCCACCAGCGACAAGCTCGCGTCTGATGACATTCGTGAGGCACTCCGCCGGCCATCGCGTTCTTTCCATCCGCGGATCAACGACTGGGTGTGCGAGCAGACAAGCATCATCGATCTGCATCGCCTCGCTGGCCGTTTGAACAACGAGCGAGATCAGGAACGTGTCACCGATTTCGCAGCGGACATCCAGCAGTTGCAGAAGATGGTGAGCGACGGTGCACCGACGTCGGATCTTGTGTTCGCGTTGATTGACGACATCGGTCTCGGCGGTGCTGTTGGCACGCTTGACGCGCAGCGTCGCGGGATGAACCGCGCCGCGCAGGGTGACGACCTCACTGCAATCCAACACCTTGCAGCGCAGCATGACGACGCGGCATCGTTCGAGGGGTGGATGCGAAATCACCTCGCCGTGCGCCGTGATCCCGGCGGCGTGATGCTGTCGACGGTCCACCGCGTGAAGGGTCAAGAGTGGCCACACGTGGTGGTCCATCTGGCTGACGCCGAACAGTATCCACATCGTCTCGCCGAAGACGTCGAAGAAGAGCGCCGTCTGTTCCACGTGGCGATTACCAGGGCGAGTTCGCATGCCACGGTCGTCACCGGCCCATCGCCGAGCCCGTTCGTCAGCGAGTTGACGACCGAGCCGACCGAACGTCGGATCATCTCGTCGCACCGCCCTGAGCCGGTCAAGAAGCCGTCCAGCTCGGCGGCAAGCAAAACTGATCCGACCGCTGATCTCCACCCCGAGGTTCAAATCCGATTTGCAGCGTTGAAAGAACTCCGCAACAGCTTGCGTGATGGCAAGCCGGCGTACGTCGTCTTTGACAACAAGACGTTGGTCTCAATCGCACGGATGGCACCCACGACGCGTTCTGCTTTGGGGAAGATCTCAGGTGTGGGGCCGGCAAAGCTCGACCGTTACGGTGATGCTGTGACCGAATTGATGCGATCACTCGACAGCTGAGTACCTGGGGGCCAACGTTTGCCCCTCACGCGCTGAGGCGGATGCACTGTCAATTGACCACCACACCTGACACGGCACTGAGTGCGAGAGTCGACCGGAACCGCTTGCGACATCGAGATACGGTGTTGGTATGACAATTCGTCCGCTGATGCCGCTGGCCGAGCGCCCGACGTGGCGTGGGCGGATGCATGCGTGGGCGTTCGCTGTCTCGATCCCGGCGGGTGTCTTGTTGATTCTTTCGGCTGACCGTGCAGCGGAGCGGGCATCGGCGTCCATCTACGCTGCAACGCTGCTCCTCGTGTTCGGAACGTCGGCGTCCTACCACCGGCTCGCTCGTACTGATCGTGTTCGCCTGATCATGCAGCGGCTCGACCACACGATGATCTACCTGCTGATCGCCGGCACCTACGTGCCCGTGTGCCTGGTTGCACTCCCGCGTGCATGGGGGATCCCGATGCTGTCGGTCGTCGGGGCATTCGCCCTCATTGGTATGACAATTAAACTCGGCGGGTTCCAGCGCGTGCAGTGGGTCGGCTACGCCTTGTATCCGATCATGGGCTGGGCGCTGGTAATGGCGTATCCGGTCCTCGTCGACAACCTGTCTGGTCTGCAGTTCGGGTTGATCGTTGCGGGCGGCCTCGCCTACACGATCGGCTTCCCCGTGCTCCTCATCAAACGGCCCAACCCGTGGCCGACGGTGTTCGGCTATCACGAGGTATGGCATTCGTTCACCGTGCTGGCCGCCGGCCTGCACTTTGCTGCGGTCAGTTCCGTTCTGGCCTGAATCGCTCGTGCTGTTTGAGCGCATCATCGTTGTTGACTGGAGCGCGAGCAGCTCACCGACTACCGGGGTCGATTCGATCTGGATTGCCGTCGCAGATGCAGGTGGCATCGAACTCTCCAACCCGTCGACGCGTTGCGCTGCGCTGGCCGAGATCGCCGCCGCCACCGACTCGGTTGACTCGTCGCTGATCGGTGTCGACTTCTCGCTCGGGTTTCCTCATGGCACCGCTGCAGCGCTGGGCTTGGCCGGGCGCCCCTGGCGGGCAATGTGGGAGCTGCTTGGTTCCGAAATCAGTGATGACGATCGCAACCGGAACAACCGGTTTGCCGTGGCATCGAGCCTGAACGCTGAGCTGGTCGACGACGCTCCCGGTCCGTTCTGGGGGTGCCCGCCTGCGTATCGCACCGACCACCTGACGTCTACCAGGCCAGCTCGTTCGAGGGCATGGCCGCGGGAATGGCGTTATGTCGAAGCGCGCCTCCTGGACGAGGGGCTCCGGCCGTTCTCGGCGTGGCAACTGCTCGGTGTCGGAGCGGTCGGCAGCCAGAGCCTCGTGGGAATCGCCGCACTCGAGCGGTTGCGTTGGGACCTCGGCGAGCGGCTGCGGGTTTGGCCGTTCGACACAGGGTTGGCCGTACCGACGGATGCCGACGTTGTGGTAGCCGAAGTCTGGCCATCGCTGTGGCCGGTCACCGTTCCGCGAGGCATGGTCAAAGACGCCGCGCAGGTCCAAGCGACTGTGCAACGGCTGGTCAACATGGACGTCGACGGCACACTGAGTGCGCTCTTTGTGCCGGAGGTCGAATCGAGTCAGCTCGACGATGTCCTCAATGAAGAGGGTTGGGTGCTCGGAGTTACGTGATGGCACGTATCGGAATGCGGGTCGACGGAGCTCAGTTGTTGTGTAGGAGACGGCGGGCAGCGAGAACGCGCTGGAGGACCCCAATCGCAACCCCCGCCGCCATTACGGTGAAGGCGACATCGGCGTTCTGGGGGAGGGCCAGCGCGAGAGTGAACAGGACGATGGTCTCGGTTCCCTCGATCAGCCCTGCCGGCATCGTGACACTCGTTTGCTCGCCGCCCGCCCGTGCGCCG
Source organism: uncultured Ilumatobacter sp. (assembly GCA_937905835.1). Lineage (GTDB taxonomy): Bacteria > Actinomycetota > Acidimicrobiia > Acidimicrobiales > Ilumatobacteraceae > Ilumatobacter_A. The sequence continues at coordinate 79,350 of CALCXK010000016.1, forward strand.
CGCTTCTCGAGTAACGCACTCAACATCAGCCACGACACCGAGTTGACGTAGAACGACCCGAGGAGCACTGCGACGATCTGCCACGTTCCAGGTTGGTCGACACCGAACGCGATCCCGAGCGGCACCGCGGTGTACCCGATCGTGTCGAACAGGAGGTCGACGTAGCCGCCAAAGTCGCCCGCTGAATCGCGCGATCGCGCGATGGCGCCGTCGAGACCGTCGAGCACGCGTCCGAGTAACCATAAGGCGACCGACAGGATGGCAGCGCCTCTCCACGCTGCAGCACCAGCGCCAACGCAACAGACGAGGCTGACGAACGACACTGCAGTTGCCGACAGAAAGCTGGGGCAGCGTGCGGCGACGGGCGCGAGCAGGCGCTCCTTTGTGGAGCGAAGTCGGAGGTCAAGCATGGAGGCTCTAGTGAACTGATCGTCTGGCGGTCTGGGCTGCCAACGCTCAATCAGTTTCGCAAGAGGCTAGACCGTCCAAGTTCCGTTCGATCGCAGCAGGGCCTGCAAGTCGGCAGGGCCATTGGCTTCGCTCGCAGCGATGACCTGGTCGTTGACCGCTGATGCGTACTCGGTGCGTTGGATATCGCGGAAGATCCCAAACGGCGTCGGCGATGCATCGTCAGAGTTCAACCGGGCGAGCGCGAACGCAAGCGAAGGGTCGTCGCGTGTCGCGTCGTGGACGAGAATGTCCTCTGCAGCGACGTCGGCGAGTTCGACCAGGCGAAGTTGCCCGTCTTTGCCCATCACAACACCTCGCTGACCATCGGTTCCAAACGTGATCGGTTGTCCGTGGACGAGGTTGATCATCATTTCGTCACGCGCACTCTTCTTCGTGATCTCGTCGAACTGTCCGTCGTTGAAGACGTTGCAGTTCTGATAGATCTCCACGAACGACGCACCCTTGTGGGCATGTGCTGCACGGAAGGTGTCCATCATGTGCTTGCGGTCGAGGTCGTGCGTGCGAGCCACGAAACTTGCTTCGGCCCCCAGGGCCACCGACAGTGGGTTGAACGGCGCGTCGACCGAACCCATCGGCGTCGACTTGGCAACCTTGCCAATTTCGGATGTAGGCGAATACTGGCCTTTGGTGAGCCCGTAGATGCGGTTGTTGAACAGCAGGATGTTCAAGTTGACGTTGCGACGGAGCGCGTGGATGAGATGATTGCCGCCAATCGAGAGGCCGTCGCCGTCGCCGGTGATCACCCAGACGTCGAGGTCAGGTCGCGCCGTCGCGACACCCGTGGCGATCGCTGGGGCGCGGCCGTGGATCGAATGCATGCCGTAGGTGTTCATGTAATACGGGAAGCGGCTTGAACAGCCAATGCCTGAGATGAAGACGGTGTTTTCCGGATTGACCCCGAGTTCGGGCATCAAGGTTTGGACCGCCAGCAGGATGCCGTAGTCCCCGCAACCGGGGCACCAACGCACTTCCTGGTCGCTGGTCCAATCGCTCTTGGTGGTGACTGCCACCTGTGCCGTGCTCATGACGCACCCCCGGTGCTTGCTACTGCTTCGTCGATTTCTGCTTCGATTTCTCGTGACTTGAATGGCAGGCCCTGGATCTTTGTGATTGCCTTGGCGTCGACGAGATAGGTGGCCCGCAAGAGGTTGGTGAGCTGGCCCATGTTCAGTTCGGGGACGATCACACGTTTGTACCGGCCGAGGATCTCGCCGAGGTTCGGCGGAAGCGGGCTGAGGTGGGTCAGATGTGTTGACGCGACCTTCACCCCAACTCGTCGACGTCGCTGCACCGCGGCATCGATCGCAGCCCAGGTGGAGCCCCAGCCGACGACGAGGACGTCAGCATCCGCATCACCATGCACTTGCGCGAGCGGGATGTCCTCGGCAATTTTGGCGATTTTAGCAGCGCGCAATTTGACCATGAGTTCGTGGTTTTCGGGCGTGTAGTCGATGTTGCCGGTGCCGTCTTTCTTCTCGAGGCCACCGACGCGGTGCATCAGCCCTGGCGTGCCGGGGATGGCCCAGGGTCGGGCGAGGTTTTCGTCGCGCAGATAGGGCCAGAAGACGTCGTTGCCGTCGTCGTCGACGTGGTTCATCTCGGTGGTGAAGGGTACCGAAATGTCGGGAAGCGAAGCCAAGTCGGGCAGGAGCCACGGCTCTGATCCGTTGGCGAGGTACCCGTCGCTGAGTAGTAAGACGGGGGTGCGGTACTTCAGGGCGATGCGTGCTGCTTCGATCGCGGCGTGGAAGCACTGGGCAGGGCTGTACGACGCCACGACCGGCAGTGGGGCTTCGCCGTGACGTCCATAGAGCGCGATGTTGAGGTCGGAGGCCTCGGTTTTTGTCGGCAGCCCGGTTGACGGCCCGCCACGTTGGATGTCAACGATGACCATCGGCAACTCGATGGCGAATGCCAGTGAGATCGTCTCGCTTTTCAGCGCCAACCCAGGCCCACTCGTCGTCGTGACGGCAAGGTGGCCGGCGAACGCGGCACCGAGCGCTATACCGACTGCGGCGATTTCGTCTTCGGCCTGCAGGGTCCGGACGCCGAAGTGCTTGTGCTTCGCGAGTTCGTGGAGAATGTCGCTCGCCGGTGTGATGGGGTACGACCCAAGCGTGAGCGGGAGGTTTGCTTGCTGGGCGGCAGCAATAAGCCCCCACGAGAGGGCCATGTTGCCGGTGATGCTCGTGTAGTCACCAGACGGCAGCTTGGCCGGACGGACCTCGTAGCGGTGGCCGACCGCCTCGGTCGTTTCACCGAAGTTGAAGCCAGCCAGGAAGGCCGCTTTGTTGGCGCCAGCAACCTTCTCGTTTTTACTGAACTTCTCGTTGATCCATTCTTCGGTGGGCTCGGTCGGTCGGGTGTACATCCACGACACGAGGCCAAGTGCGAAGAAGTTCTTCGATCGTTCAGCATCACGTGGTTTGACACCGAGTGGTTCGCACACCTTCTTGGTGAGGCTTGTCATGGGGACCTTCAGCACCCGATACCCGTTGAGTGTGTCGTCGTCGAGCGGGTTGACGGCGTCACCAGCTGTGTCGACGTAGCCCGCCTTGATGAGGTTGCGCTCTCCAAATGCGTCCTCGTTGATGATGACTGTGCCGCCGGTTTCAAGGCGGTGAAGATCGGCCTTCAGAGCTGCCGGGTTCATCGCCACAAGGACGTTTGGGTCGTCGCCTGGTGTGGTGATGTCATGATCGGCGATGTTGACCTGGAATGCCGAGACGCCGTTGACCGAGCCGGCAGGTGCGCGGATCTCGGCAGGGAAATCGGGCATTGTCGACAGGTCGTTGCCGAACGATGCGCTCACGGAAGTGAAACGGTCGCCGGTTAACTGCATTCCGTCGCCGGAGTCGCCGGCGAACCTCACGATGAGATGGTCGAGTACGCGATCTCCGTCGGCGACATCGGTTCGATCGATGGTGTCCGTCATGTGTGTGCCCCATTGGCTATGTAAGCGGATCGACCATTGCCCCCAATGGTCGATCCGGTGCCCGGCACCAATGCCGGTCGTGTTTGACAGAACGATAGCCCACCATGGCGTAGGCACTGGTGGCAGAGCCCAGGGCGGTGCCACTTGGAGTACTCTCACGGCCATGAACAAGACCGTCGTAGCAGTCGGCTTTGTTTTCGCGTCGCTTGCGGCAGTCGGCTGCAGCGGAAATGGCGACTCACCGCAACCGGCTGGTGGCATTAACGGACCGGCTATCGTCGACCCGGACGCGGAAATTGGTCCGGCGAACGACTCCGATGGCTGACGGTCGCGGCTAGGTTCGTCTGCAGATGGCGACGCTTCGATTCAGCTTCGGCACAATGGGCTCAGGCAAGAGCACCGTTGCGCTGCAGATCCACCACAACCTGGCGAACCGGCAGCTGTTCGGGCTGTTGCTGACGAGCCTCGATCGCGAGGGTAAGCAGGTGACCAGTCGCCTCGGCGTCGCCGCGCCGGCGATCGAAGTGGCGCCTGACCTCGACATCTATTCACTCGCCGTCGCCAATTGGCCGATCCACTACATGGTCTGTGACGAAGCACAGTTTTACACCGATGAGCAGTGCGATCAGTTGGCCCGCGTCGTCGACGATCTTGAGATCGACGTGTACGCGTTCGGCCTTCTCACCGATTTCAGGGGCAAGCTCTTTGCGGGGTCGCAACGCATGCTCGAACTCGCCGACGAGCACAGTCCACTGCAGGTCGAGGCTCGGTGCTGGTGCGGCGCTCGGGCCACACACAACGCCCGCGTCGTCAATGGCGTTGTCGTTTACGAAGGCGACACCGTCGTCGTTGGCGACACACGAAACAACGATGCGCAGCCGCTCTTCGGTGACGCTGTTCGCTACGAGCTGCTGTGTCGGATCCATTTCCGCCACGGCGATCTCGGCAGCTGAACCGGTTCGTTCTACTGCGCCGAGATGCAGGATATGGGTGAGCTCACACGTGGTGCTGTTCGGCCAATCTGCAGCCCAGAGCGATGCCAGCGGCGAGCGACATGCCTCCGAGCCGGAGGAAAATTGAGTCCAGTTCGAGTTGACCAATGCGTGTGGAAATTTCGATGATCGCTGCGAATCCGATGAAGATCATCGACACAGCGATGCCCGCAATCACGCGGAGCAACGAGTTGAGCCACGCCCCTCGTTGAGCAGAGCCAGCCAGCCAAGTCGTTCCGATTGCGACTGCTGCGGCCGGAAAGAGCACCACCAGATTTGGTGGCAACATCATGAAACTCAGAACCTCGATGCGTTGACCCCACGCTGTCGCGAAGCGTGTTCCGTCGGCAGTGCGGACACGTTCGAACTGGAACAGCATGAAGCCGAACTGGCCACCGAGCAACAACCAGCCGACGACGGTGAGTTGTTGGATCAGCGACAGGTCCGTGCGGTCGGCGGCGTCAGGTCCAGGCACAGTCGAGCCGCTTGATGCCGTTGATGAAGTTGCTCTGCAGGTAGGCGGGTTCGCCCGTGATGTGCAGTGACGGGAGGCTGCGCTGTATCTCGTCGAACATCATCGTCATCTCACGACGTGCGAGGTTCGCTCCAAGACAGAAGTGCGCGCCACCGCCACCGAACCCGACTTGAGCAGGCTGCATTGAGCGGGCGATGTCGAAGCGGTGCGGGTCGTTGAAGACGCGCTCATCACGGTTGCCCGAGTTGTAGAACATAACGACCTTGTCGCCGGCCTTCACGGGGAAACCGTTGATCTCAGTGTCTTCGGTTGCGGTCCGACGGAAGTGAATCACCGGGGTGGACCATCGCACCATCTCCTCCATGGCAGTCTGAGTGTGCTTGTCAAAATCACCGTAGAGCAGTTCGCGTTGTTCGGGGAAGTCGGTGAGCGCCTTCATTCCGTGGCTGATGGCGTTGCGAGTTGTCTCATTGCCAGCGACGACGAGCAGGATGAAGAACGACCCAAACTCTTGCGGCGTCAACTCTTGGCCGTCGACGATGGCGGTCATCATTGCTGATGTGATGTCGTCTTGCGGGTTGGCACGGCGGTTCTCGCCCAGGGTCTGGGCATACGTGAACATCTCGAGCGAGTGCGTCATCAGATCGTCGTACGAGGTGACAAAGTCAGGATCGCCGATGCCGAGGATCGTGTTGGTCCAGGCAAATATCTGGCCGTAGTCCTCCGGCGGAATACCCATCATGTCGCAGATGATCTCGAGGGGGAGCGCCGCTGCAACATGCTCGACGAAGTCGCATGTTTTGTCAGCAAACTGCTCCTGGATGCGCTCGACGATCAGCTTCGCCTTGCTGACGACCATCGCTTCGACCTTGGCGACTTCCTTCGGTGTGAAGCCCTTTGAGACGATCGAGCGGAGGCGGTAGTGCTTCGGGTCGTCCATGTTGATCATCGACCCGAAAAACTCGTTCATCTCCTGGGGAAGGTCACCGATGCTCGCGCCCTGGCCCGAGCAAAAGAGCTTGGCGTTGCGGCTCACAGCCCAGATGTCTGCGTGTCGTGTGAGCGCGTAGTAGCCGTCACCCGGCGGGAACGGCGAGTCTTCGATCAGGCGTTCTTCGAAGTGTTGAAGTTCTGGCGTGTCACGAAGCAGTTTGAAGGCGGCTTCGCGAAGATCGCGTGGTCCTGCCCAGAACTCAATGTCAGACAAGTCGATCTGGTCGAGGGAGATGTCGGCATCGTTGGACGGCATAGGTCGGTACTGTAGATAACTGCGACCCACGATTGCAGAGTTCACCGTCTTTGATTGTGCCGACATGACCAACTGAGCCGACAGCTTGCCGTGCGTGGTGGTTGAATGACGTCGATGATGAACCTCTCTGAAATCGAACGTGTCCTCGTCGTCACGGCCCACCCGGACGACGTCGACTTTGGCGCAGCAGGCACAGTCGCGAACATGACCGACGCCGGCATTGAGGTGGTGTACTGCCTCGTCACCGATGGCCAAGCTGGCGGTTTCGATCATTCGATCCCGCGGGACGAAATGGCGTCAATTCGCCGCGACGAGCAGGCCAACGCTGCAGCCGAGGTGGGGGTCTCACGGCTCGTCTTCCTCGGCCATATGGACGGCGCAGCGGTGGCTGACATGTCAATGCGCCACGACATCAGCAAGGTGATCCGTGAGGTGCGCCCGCAGGTGGTCATCACGCACAACCCAATGCGCAACCTCGACTCCACATACGGTTCGCATCCAGACCACATCGCTACAGGCGAAGCCACGATGTGTGCTGTGTACCCGGACGCCCGCAACCCGTTCGCCTTCCCGGCGACGGAATGTGCCGAATTGGAAGACTGGGCGGTCAGTGAAGTCTGGGTGATGCTTGGAGCCGAGGCGAACGACTTCGTCGACATCACCGAGCAACTCGACCGCAAGATTCGGGCGTTGCGTTGCCACAAGAGCCAGCATCGTGATCCGGACGCGATGGAAGAACGGGTGCGGGAGTGGTGGAAGAACATCGCAGCAGAGCGAGGGAGGCCTGAAGGCACGAGTGCAGAAGCATTCAGAGTGGTCGATACGCGCTGATTTCTCGAGCAGTTCGGCAAGCGGGGGATTATCCCAGCAGGCCAGAAAAGCGTCGTCCGCTGACGGCGCGCTTGGTCGACGTCAGGTACAACGCGTTCTTAGAGGCGAAAACCGTGAGGGTGTGCGGCGTACACGAGTACGGCATCAAGGTCGCTCGGGCACAGGCTGGCCTTGAGCACGTACGGCTCGCCGGCACTGGTCAGTTCGGCGAGCGCAAAGCCCTCACAGTTGTCGCCGACGCCGGTGCCCATCGGGTTCATCGCAGCGATCTCCAAGCCGGCTGACTCGGCCTCGGCAGCCCACAGATGGACGAGGCCTTGACGCAGCGCCGGATCTTCCAGAAGGTCCGTGCCTTCGAGCACGAGCGTCACATTGGAGATGTGCACCGGCTGGAGCGTGTCGATGTCGACGACGTCGCCGCCCAATTCGCCGTCAAGCATGACGACAACCGGGCCGCCCTCGGCTGTTGTCCCACCGATAAAGCCGTAGCGCACCACTGGGAACCCATCGTCGCCGGTCGTGGCGTAACGAACTCGATCACCGTGGTGGAACATGGTCAGCCCACGGGCCTTGTTACCGCGAACTCATCGAGGACGGCATCGGACAACTCTGGCCAATGTCGAAGCGCATCGCCAGACCATTGATCAAAGGGTCGGTCGGTCAACGCAACGAGCGACACATCGGCAGCTGGGTCGGTCCACATCATTGTGCCGGCACCCCCGAAGTGGCCGTAGGTGGCGGCATCGTTGAGCGTTCCGGTCCAGTGGGGTGCCTTCTCACCGCGAATCTCAAACCCCAGGCCCCAAGGGCACCGCTGATAGCGACCCACGCCAGGAACCATACCTCCGAGTAGAGGGAACTGAACACGGACGGTTTCGTCGGCGGTGGCCGAAGCGAGGAGGCGCGGTGTGCGTGCCTCGGCAAGGAATCGCACGACGTCGTCGGCCGAGGCCCACACCCCGTAGGCCGGGGATCCGATCAGTTCGGCGGTCATACCGAGCGGTTCGAACACGGCGAGGGCAAGATATTCGGCGAAGGGTATTTCGGCATGCGACTCGATCCAAGCAGCAGCGAGTTCGACACCGCCGTTCGAGTACATGCGAGTGCGTTCCGGCACAGCGATCGGATCGGTGCCGGTAAAGCTGTACCCGCCTGCATGGCTCAGGAGGTGTCGCAGCGTGCAGCCAGACTGCCCGGCGAATTGCTCGTCGATGACGGCGTCCAGGCCGACGATGCCCTCTTCGACCGCAACGAGCGCCGCCCAGGCTGTCATTGGTTTGCTCAGTGAGGCGAGTCGGAACTTCGCGTCGACGTCACCACGAGCTGAGACGACCGAACCGCCCCGCATTACGGCGCCGGCCACCGTCGGCACCGGCCAGGCAGTACAGAGGTCAAGTGCCGTCACGTTGTGGCTGCCGGAGTGATCAGGTGAAATCTTGGACGAGTTCGGCGACCCGGAATGCCAGGTCGACGCCTTGTCGAGCGTTCAGGCGCGGGTCGCAAATGGTTTCGTAGCGGCCGCCCAGGTCGGCATCAACCAGTTCGTCGCCGCCGCCAAGGCACTCGGTGACGTTTTCGCCGGTCAGCTCGACGTGGATGCCGCCGGGCCAGGTGCCTTCGGCGCGGTGGGCACGAACAAAGCCGCTGATTTCGCGGACGATGTCATCGAAGTGGCGGGTTTTCCGACCGCTCGGAGCGGTAAAGGTGTTGCCATGCATCGGATCGCATGCCCAGACGACGGGGTGACCGGCATCAGAGATGGCATGAAGTAATGGCCGCAGGCCTTCTTCGATGTTGTCGGCGCCCATCCGGGTGATCAGCGTGAGGCGACCGGGGATGCGCGACGGGTTGAGGATCTCGCACAGTTCGATGAGCTCGTCACCGGTCATCGTCGGGCCGACCTTGCAACCAATGGGGTTGCCGACGCCGCGCAGAAACTCGACGTGTGCGCCGTCGAGTTCGCGGGTCCGTTCGCCGATCCAGAGCATGTGGGCGGAGCAGTCGTACCAGTCGCCGGTGATCGAGTCCCGACGGGTGAGGGATTCTTCGTAGCCGAGGATCAGCGCTTCATGGGACGTGTAGACATCGACTTCGCTGAGGTTCGAGTTGGCCTCCGTTTCGATGCCGCATGCGCGCATGAAGCTGAGCGCACGATCGATCTCGCGAGCGAGCTTGTCGTAGCGCTCTCCTTCGGGGCTTGACGCCACGAACTCTTGGTTCCACGAGTGCACACGGTTTAAGTCGGCGAAGCCGCCCTTGGTGAACGCACGCAGCAGGTTCAGCGTTGAGGCCGACTGATGGTAAGCCTGGATCAGACGTTCAGGATTGGGGGTGCGAGCTGCTTCCGTGGCGGTGGCATCGTTGACGATGTGGCCACGGAACGACGGGATCTCGAGGTCGCCGACCTGCTCGGTGTCGGACGAGCGCGGCTTGGCGAACTGACCGGCTATCCGGCCGACCTTCACGACCGGGACGCCGACCGAGTAGGTGAGCACGACGGCCATCTGCAAGATGACCTTGAGCTTCTCGCGGAGGTTGTCGGCCGAGAACTCTTCGAAGCTCTCGGCGCAGTCGCCTGCCTGGAGGAGGAACGCATTGCCGGCCGCAACCTGTGCGAGCTCGGCCTGCAACGAACGGGCTTCGCCTGCAAACACGAGCGGCGGCATCGTCGAGATCTGTTTCAGCGAGGAGTCGAGTGCGCCCAGATCAGGCCATGACGGCTGTTGCTTGGCAGTGCGGTCTTGCCACGATTGCGGCGTCCACGTTCCCTGGGGTTCCATCAGGTCAGGCTATCGACGCACTTCTGCTTGGCACTGCTTGGGTTTTTCGACGTTGCTGAGACTGGGGCGGACCCGGCCCCAGTTCTCTATTTCAACAGTTGGAGATCAGATCGTTCGAGGGTCAGGCGCACCACGACGGCGTTGAGGAGTTCTCGCAACGCCGCTATCGGGCGATCTGGCTCAGACCGCCAAAATGCGTTCGGCGTCGTCGCGTAGGCCAGCGACTGCGCGGCTGACGAGGCGACGAGCTGCTTCGGCGGTAACACCAAGCTGCTCGCCAACTTCGCGGAAGCTCTTGCGCTCGCCGTCGACGAGGCCGAAACGAGCCTCAACAGCGAAACGGGCGCGAGCGTCGAGTGTGTGCAGCAGTTCGTCGAGCAGTTCGCTGTCGACGAGCGTCATCACGTGATCTTCCGGTGTGCCATCGCCGTTGGCCATCAGGTCACCGAGAGTGGCATCACCATCGTCGCCAACGGTCTTGTCGAGGCTGACCGGGGTGGTCAGGCGATGCAGCTCGGCGTTGGTCTGGTCGAGGGTCTCACCGTCTCCCGATGCCTGGCGCAGGGCTGCCCGGAGGCTGGCCGAACGGTCGCCCGGGATGCGGATGAGGCTGGCCTTCTGGTCGAGGGCGCGGCCGATGGCTTGGCGGATCCAGAACGTGGCGTATGTGGAGAATTTGAAACCACGACGCCAGTCGAACTTGTCGACGGCGTGCTCGAGGCCCAGGTTGCCCTCCTGGATGAGGTCGAGAAGATCCATGCCCTGAGGCAGGGGATAACGACGAGCAATCGAGACAACCAGTCGGAGGTTGGAGCGGATGAACCGATCTTTCGCTTTGGCGGCTTCGCGCACCTGGCGCTTCAGTGCAACGCCCTTCTTGCCTGCCTCGAGCTGTTCGGCAGCTTCGCGACCAGACTCGATGACGCGAGAGAGTTCGCGCTCGTCTTCGGCGGTGAGTAGTGCCACTTTGCCGATGTCGTTCAAGTAGAGGCCAATTGAATCATTCATATGAGGTACAACCGTTCAAGTTTCTGGTGGATTCCGATGTTCGATGTGTCGCGAGACACAACACGACAGCCGGCCTGATACGGGACTTCGTCTGCAGCTCGAAGCTGCTCTGTTGAAGTGATCGGAGCGACGGATGTCGTACGAGACGGGTTTCTGTTGGAAATCAGACTCAAACATCGAAACGGGGGGTATATGGGGGAACGTCTCACTGTAACAGACGTGTCAACCCCTGACGAACCGGGTATCGAGTGATTCGCCCTGGGACAGCGTACTCTTGGCAATCGTGTCCGCAGGAATGCCCCCACTCGGCGCGAGTCCATCGTCGACCCGTCTGGGGTTGTTCGGCGGCACATTTGACCCGCCGCACGTCGGTCACCTTGTCACTGCGGTCAATGTGCTGCATGCGTTGCAACTCGATCGGGTCATCTTGATGGTGAACAACGTGCCGTGGCAGAAGGAAGGCACTCGGCGGATTACTCCGGCGGCTGACCGCCTTGCAATGGTTGTCGCTGCTGTTGAAGACGTTTCCGGCTTGGTGGCAGGACGCACCGAGATCGACCACGGTGGGAGTAGCTACACGGCGGACACGTTGCAGGCGCTCCGTGTCGAGCATCCGAATGCAGAGTTGTTCACCATCGTCGGCGACGACGCGGCTGCCGGTCTTCGCAGTTGGACGCGTTACGACGAGGTACTGGCATCGTCACATCTTGTGGTGGTCGATCGTCCGGGTGACCCAGTCGATCTGTCCGACGACATCGATTGGATTCGTGTCGAAGTGCCACGTCTCGAAGTATCGAGTACCGACCTTCGACGCCGGTTTAGCGACGGCCGACCGCTTGACTACCTGGTGACCGAACCGGTGCTTGATGTGATCGAGCAGCGCGGGCTGTATTTGGGAGCCGGCGAATGACCGCCAGCGTTGCCCGCCGCCGTCAGCGGACCGTGGCCGGCGCTGCCGTCGCTTTTGTTTTCGTGTTGTTTGCTGCGGGGTTGACGTTGGTGGGTGCGACGACGGTTGCCAACTCGACCGAGGGTCAAGCGGTGCAAAGCGAAGTGCGTCCAGTTGTCTCGTTGCCGCAGACCGACAACGCCGCACTGGCGGTCGTCGACGACGACAATCGGCTGACGGCGTTGATTGTCGCCACGGTGTTGCCAGGCGGCGAGGGCGGCAGCATTGTCACCGTTCCGGTCGACGCTGACGCCAGCAGCGGCCTCGGCAACGAACGTCGACCGCTTGCTGGTCTGCTCGATCCCGCTGATCCCGAAGGATTCTTCCAGGCGGTTGAGGGCACTCTGTCAATCGCGTTGCAGTTCGGTGAGATCGTTGGTGCTGACCGGCTTGCCGAGTTGATCGAACCGGTCACACCAGCTTCGGCCGACCTTCCCTTCGTTCCGTCCCCTGCCCAAGTTGTCGAGCCGGGGCCTGCGGCGACCGAGCCCGATGCCGGTAGCGGAGAAGATCCTGACGCGGGCGACGTTGCGGAGTCAACCATCACGACCGGGGTTGTGGGCGATGATCTCGAGAAGGCCAACGAGCTTGCGGATCTGCTGCAGTCGACCAACTTCGACGTCACCGCAGTGGTCGACGTGCTGAGGAGCATGCCCTTCCCAGGAACAAATGCCGATCGGCAGACGAATGATGTCGCCATGTGGTCGGCGCTGGCATCAGCAGCGCCGGTCGATGCTGCTGTCGACGTTGTCGTCGACGAGTTTGGCACACCGGTGACGGCGTCGACGATCGACGAAGTCTTTGCTCGTCTGTGGCAGGGGCCGGTGCAGGTCCGGGATTTGGCTGTGATGTCTGCACAGTCGTCGACCGATGGGAACGGGGCCGACGTGTCCGTCCTCGATCGCTTCGATTCGCTGCTCGTCTTCGCTCAGGTTTCGCCGGCGCGAGTTTCGACCCCGAACGAGGGTCTGGTATTCCGCGTTGAGGTGCCGATCACCGATGCCCAGTTTGGTGTCGAACGCAGTCCGTTCGCGAACCGCTCCGACGTGGCCCGCTGGGCTGTTGGACAATTGCTTTTCCTCCGAGCGAACGTTGCGTCGGTCGATGTGGCGCCGAATCCGGAGGGTGCACCAACCAAGAGTCGTGTCGAGGTTGCTGACAAACAATTTGTTGCCGACCTGCAGAAGTCCTTGGGCTCGGTGTTCGGTGATGCCGAGTTCGTGGTGTCTGACGATTTGATCGATGGCGTCGACGTCGTCATGACGATCGGCACTGGCTACTTCGACGCCTTCAACGGAGTTGCTGATGCATTGACTGATGGTGACGCCGATACCGTCGACGGCGATGGCTGACAAGACCCCCAACGCCGAACAGGCAAACGATGATGCCGACGTCACGCTCGCGTTACTGGCAGCACGAACCGCTGACGCAAAAAAGGGCACGGACATCATTGTCCTTGAGGTCGGTGAGGTACTGGCGATCGCTGGCTACTTCGTGGTGTGTAGCGCATCGAACCCGCGGCTCGTCCGCTCGATTGCTGACGACATCGAACGTGCGGTCAAGCAGGAGCTGGGGCGCCCGCCGGTGCGGCAAGAGGGCCGTGCCGAGCAGCAATGGATCTTGATCGACTACGGCGATGTCATTGTTCACGTCTTCCATGAGGAGCAGCGCGAGTTTTACGAGATCGAACGGCTATATCTCGACGTGCCGAGGATCGATTGGGCCGTCTGATCTGTAGATGCAACGCTGAGTGTCTCACACTGCGTTGTATCTCCGAATCGTGCCGCTACCGTCACCCGCCGCAAAACATTGCGGGGCTTTAGCTCAGTTGGTAGAGCGCTTCCATGGCATGGAAGAGGTCAGGGGTTCAATTCCCCTAAGCTCCACGAAGAACCCCCAGGTCCACGCCCGGGGGTTCTTT
>CALCXK010000017.1 GCA_937905835.1 uncultured Ilumatobacter sp.
TGCCGAAGGCGCTGATCACTTCACTGGTTGTGAAGAAGGCAACACCGGAAGCAGCCACGATGCCCGACGTGACCGCCCCACTCACACTGGTGATCCCGCCCAGGTAGGCAACGGCGAGCGCGGTCAGCGACGCCACGACGCCGAACGAAATATCAGAAACAGCTCCGAAACGGTAGGCAGTCATGCAACCGGCGATGCCGGCGATGAACGCCGAGAGCATGAACACCTGCAACTTGACCCTGGCAATGTTGATGCCCGCAGCGCTGGCGGCGCGCTCGTTCGATCGCACGGCGAGCATGCGCCGGCCCATCCCGCTGCGGCGAACACTCGACACCATCAACCCCATGGTGAGCGCGATGACAACCAGGAAGATCCCGAAGACGGGTCGCGACGACTTGGTGCCCAGCACCAGTGCGAGGTCCCAGCCCCCCAATTTCGGTGACGGGACCTTTGCCCCGCCCGTGCTGGCATCGCCGACATATTTGGGGTTCTTAAAGATGAACTCTGACACTGCAACACCGCCTGCGAGTGTCACGATCGCGAGGTTGGTGCCTCGCAGACGCAGGGCGGGAAGGCCGATGACGACTCCGGATACCGCTGCGACGAGCGCAGCGAGCAGCGGGGCGAGGGGGAACGGAATCCCCCAGGCGATTGCCATCTTTGACAACGTGAATCCGGCGATACCAGCGAACGCCATCTGAGCCAGGGACGTCTGCCCACCGAAGCCAGTGAGCACCACGAACGACAGCGCTAACACCACGGCGATCACCGTGGTCATGATGGCACCGCGCCAAAGTGGGCCGAAGAACAGGAGGCCGATGACTGCCAGACCGACCGGCATGATCACGCTCAGCGGCGTCACCTTGGAGACCGGCACTGCGGGCAGTCGCCACTTATCGACAGCGCCTCGTTCGGGGAGGCGCTCACCGAGCAGGACCATTGCAACGATGATCACGAGGAACGGCAGTCCTTCGCGGGCGCCGTACTCGGGGAACCAGCTGAGGTCGACCTGCAGCTTGGTGAACACCGACTGCACCATGCCAATGGCGAAGCCCGTCGCCACCGTTGGCACGAAGTTGCGGAACTTTCCGATGAGCGCGGCTCCGAGTGCCGGGATGAGAAAGCCGAACGTGAAGACCTGGGAACCGAGTTGGAGCATCGGCGATGCGAGGATTGCGATGAAGCCACTCACGACGCTTGCCAGCACGAAGCTGACCCCTGCGAGGAGGTTCGGTGAATAGCCGAGCAGTACAGCACCCTTTTCGTTCTCGGCTGCCGCCCTCGTGACCAGGCCGAACCGGGTGTACTTGTAGAGCACCCACAACAACGCACCGATCAGCGCGACGATGAAGGCCAGCCACAAGCCGTCGCGGGGGATCGTCAGATCGCCGGTAAGCGTGTACGGCTCGCGAGGAAGGATCTTGCTCACCCGAATGTTGGTCTTGTCCGCGAATCTTCGCTCAACGAGTGAAGTCAGGACGACGACCAGTCCGACGCTCGCCACCACTTTGGCGAGCGCCGGGGCCTTGGTCAACGGCTTGAACACGAGCAGGTACACGAGCAGGCCCAACGCCGCGGCGGTGAGCAACGACAAGATCATCGCCCATCGAAAGCCGACGTCATCGTTGAAGTGGTAGCGATCGGGCAGCCCGGGTATCGGAAAGACGTAGGCGCCCTCGCGCAACTCGGCGTACACGTACGTCGCCCACATCGCCATGGCGCCATGAGACAAGTTGACAACGCCTGACCCTTGGAAGGTGATGACCAGCCCGAACGCGAGCCCGGCGATGATCGCACCCGCCCCACTGCCGAGCAGAAAGTAGAACGCGTAGTCACTCATCGATCTGGGCTCGCTTCGGTTCGGTTCAACGTCGACTCAGGGCAGGTAGGCGATGCTGGACACTGCTTCGAGGCCTGGCACGGTCAGCACTTCTCCGCCTTCGAGGTACTCGGCGAACGGGAACGAGAACGCACAGATTGCCGAATACGTCTCGGACTGGCCGCACTCGACGAGCGATCCTGATGGCCACTGCTGCAACGCCGGTGTCGTGCCGAGGTATTCGTACAGCGACTTTCCAGTCAAGTCGCCACCCGCTGCGACAACGGCGTTGGAGTACACCGCCAACGACATTGTCATGATCACACCGAGTCCGCCGAGCCCAAGTGCGGTCGGGTCGACCTCTTCGGGAGCGATGCCCAATGCAGGAGCCACAATGTCCTGCAGGATGCGCTTCTCAGGCGTGTCCTCGGTGGTCTGAATTCCAGCGAACACCCACCCGATGGCGTCGTCACCGACTTCGGCAATGACGTCAGCATCTGCGCAGATGCTCGTGGTGATTACCGGTGTTTCGATGCCGAGCGATGCGCGACCTCGAATCGTGCCGATGCACCCGGCGTCGGCATAGAGCGAGATGATCACGTCGGGGTTGCCGTCGGCAGCCTGGCGCATCAAGCCCTGATAGCCGGCATCGGTTTCGTTGTCGCCACCTTTCACTGTGGTGTGGGCAATTCCAGCGGCGTCGAGCGACGCGGTGAGCGATGCCTCACTCGCGTTGGCGCCGGCGTTATCAGCACCGACGATGCCGACCGTTGCTGCGCCGAAGTGATCCTTGGCGACCGCAGCGATTGAGGCCATCGTCGTAGCGTTGCCGCCGGTGAGGAACAAGGCGTTGGCGGCGTAGTCGCCCGGCAGGATCGGCAGCATGCCAATGACGGGCACGTCGGCCGCGGTGTATGTCGCGTAGTCGGGGAACAGGTCGAGGCCCAAGAGCACTAATTCGACGCCCTTTCCTGTGAGTTCCTGTGCGCAGGCTTGAGACGTGTCGGGAGCGCCGTTGACGGCGCAGTGGATCAATTCGATCGGGCGGTTGCCCAGGCCCCCGTGCTCGTTGAGATAGTTGATTGCGGCACTGACATTGGTCCGGATGTCGGGAAAGTCCAGGCCGGGCGAACCCTCGGAGTTGACGAGACCAACTTTGATTGGTTCACCGGTTGGCGGAGCCAACGTCGGGAACACCTTGGCTGGATCGGCATCCGTCGCAGCGGGTTCGGAATCGACGTTGGCGTCAGGCTCGACGTCGTCGGCTGGTGCGTCGGTGGCTGGTGCTGCCTCTGTCGCGGCTGGTGCGTCGGTGGCTGGTGCTGCCTCTGTCGCGGCTGGTGCGTCGATTGTCGACGACGTCCCGCCGCTGCTGCACGCAGCAGCAATGAGTGCAAACGATGCGAGCAGCACGCCAAGCGAGCCTCCCCGTCGTGGTGATGCGGTCGCTGAGCTGTACATGTTTCCCCCTGAGTGAGCCGTCGATCGAGAAATCGATGCCCCGTTGTGAATTGGTGTTCGTTGCACTTGCGTAATCTGCAGTTGGCCCGATCCCCATCGGGTCAACTGCAGCGTTAGTCGGTCAGTGTGCTGGGCATCCAGTTGCCGTGGAACCCGAACGGCACTCGCGGTAGTTGCACGGTCGCCACCGGTTCGTTGCTCATGGTTGCCGCGTCGAAGATCGCGAATTCACTGGTGTCGGTGTTGGCGTCATAGACGTAGGTCATGAGGTAGCCGTCGTCTTCATTGACGGCCCCGTCCTTCGGCACGAAGGACGATTCGCCTGGAAGACGGCCCGATCCGACATCGACGCTCGTCCGCCCCCCGGTCTCAAGGTCGTATTTCAGAATGGCACCGTTCGCCGACAGCGGTTCCTCGAATGCCGACGCCGCAGCGTTGGCCATCATGTAGCCGAAGCGGTGCTTCAGACCGACGCGAGTATCGGGAACCCGTGGGAACTCTGCGGGCAAGTCGTCGATCTGTTCTTCCGCCACCCGTCCGGAGGCGGTGTCAATGGTCCACCGGTACAACGTTGGCTCGGGGAAGTCCATTGCGCTGTCGCGCCAGACGTGATCGAGCCGGGCAACGTCAAGGATAATTTTGTTGCCGTCTTCGTAGGCGTTCATCGGGTGGAAGACGTAGCAAGGGTTGATGTCGTACCAGACGACCGAGGCGTCGTTGCCATTGCGCGGCATCACGCCGAGTCGCGCCGGATAGTCGTCGCTCCAGTGGATCGGCATCTCGCCGCGCATCGCCATGTCCATATCGAACACGGCGGGCAGATCCATGAAAATGACATGGTTTTGAGTCATGTTGAAGTCGTGCATCATCGTCGGTCCGCCGACGGTGATGTTCTCGCTCTGCACGAGTTCGCCAGCGGCCGAGACACGGAGGTAGGTGAGGTACGGCGCGAACAGCGAGTAGCCGAACCCGACGAGTTCGCCGTTGACGGGACACAGCTTCGGGTGGGCCGTGAACGACCCCTTCAACTTGCCGTCGTAGTCGGTTGGCCCGACGGTGTCGAGATTACCGTCGAGCACATACGGGAAGTGGCCTTCTTCCAACGCCAGAATCTTGCCGGCGTGGCCGACCACGTTGGTGTTCGCCTTCGACGCAGCCATGTCGGTGAAGCTGTCGTTGACATCGATCACTGGGCGTTCAGGCGTCGAGATGAATGGGGTCTGGACGTATCGGTTGCGGTACCACTCGGCTTTTCCGTCACGGAGCCGAATGCCGTGGATCATCCCGTCTCCAAGGAACGGGTGATCGCTGAAACCTGTGATCGGGTTGGCACCGTTGCGCACATAGCGGCCGTCGAGTTCCGCGGGAATCGTGCCGGTCACCTGGAGGTCGGTGATCGTGCGTTCCTCAGCGAGCGGCGCCCAGTTGCCTCGGAGGTGAAGCGGTAGTTCGTCGATGTTCTCGATGGTCGACATGTCGTGATTTCCTATCGTGTTGTGTCACGTTGATTGGAGCGATCTCGCGGGCAAGGCAAACGGTAACACGATCGGACCAGACGCATGTACGGAGAGTAAATTTAGGGTTGTTGTGCCTCATCCATCGGCGCCGAACCCAAGTGCGCGCTCGGCGTCGAGGTCGTCGACGGCAGCAAACGTCCGGCGACCAACGCCTCGAAGAGTGCCGGGCCACGTTCATTGGCGGGGTCGATCGTCAACCGGCTGGCGCCGACTAACACTGCTGAGAAGACGAGCCCTTGGAGATATCCCTGACGGACCGAGGCGACCGTTACTGCGTCAATGGGAACACAGCAGGCATGTAGACCTACCACGTATCGTTCTATTCGTCTGCGAGATCGACCTCGTCCAGGCCGAGGGCGTCGAAATCGAG
>CALCXK010000018.1 GCA_937905835.1 uncultured Ilumatobacter sp.
CCGACGCCGAACCGGAGCCGGTTGCCGAAGCAGCCGCCGAGCCCGAACCAGCCGTCAGGGGATTCGCCGCACTCGGTCTGCGCCAGGAACTCGTCGACACGCTCAACGAACTTGGTTACGAAGAACCCACGCCGATTCAGCGCGAAACCATCCCGCTGCTGTTGACCGGCCGCGACATGCTCGGCCAGGCAGCAACCGGCACGGGTAAGACCGCTGCCTTCGCACTCCCTGCGCTCAACGCCATCGAGCCCGGCTTCCCGGATGCACCATCGGTGCTGGTGCTGACGCCGACCCGCGAACTGGCCGTTCAGGTCAGCGAAGCCATCGTCAAGTACGGCAAGAAGCTCGGCGCCAAGGTGGTACCGGTATTCGGTGGCCAACCGATCGGCCGCCAGTTGGGCGCCCTCGATCGTGGTGCGCACGTCGTCGTGGCCACCCCGGGCCGGGCAATCGACCACATCGGTCGCGGCTCGCTACGACTCGACAAGATCAAGACGGTCATCCTCGATGAGGCCGACGAGATGCTCGACATGGGCTTCACCGACGACATCGAATCCATTCTCGAGAGCACACCGGCCGACCGCCAGACGGTGATGTTCTCTGCCACGATGCCGCCGCGGATCCACTCGATTGCGAAGCGCCACCAACGCAACCCTGAGAAGATCAAAATTGGCAAGGCGGAAACGCAAGAGAGCCAGAAGCTCATCCGCCAGAAGGTCTACTTCGTCAAGCGCAACGACAAGCCATACGCGCTCGGTCGCATCCTCGACATCGAAACACCTGACGCTGCCATCGTGTTCTGCCGTACCCGCATGGACGTCGACCAGTTGACCGCCACGATGGGCCTGCGCGGTTACCGTGCCGAGGCACTCCACGGCGGCATGGACCAGTCGCAGCGCGACCGCGTCATGGCACGCCTGCGTGATGGCACAGCAGAATTGCTCGTCGCAACCGACGTAGCAGCTCGCGGCCTCGACATCGACACGCTCACCCACGTCGTTAACTACGACGTCCCGGCAGCTGCGGAAAGCTATGTCCACCGCATTGGCCGTGTCGGCCGCGCAGGCCGAGAAGGCACCGCAATCACGCTGGCCGACCCGCGAGACCGTCGTCAGCTCGGCAACATCGAGCGCCTCATGAAGACGACCATCGAGGTCGGCATGGTTCCAAGTGTCGCGGACCTGCGTGCCCGTCAGGTTGAGGTCACCGTCACCCAAATCCGTGAGGCCCTGACGGCACCCGACCTCGAAGACTTCAACAAGGTCCTGCACTCCCTGGCTGGCGAAGATAGCGACCGCAACATCGCGCTCGCTGCCATCAAACTCGTCCATGAAGCCCGTGGCGCCGTGATGGACGAACGCGAGATCCCCGACGCTTCGGTGCGCAACGAGCGCAGCAGCGACTACAAGGACAAGCGTTCCGACGGCAAGGCTCGCCATCGCGACGACCGCGAATGGGACGACAAGGGCAAGGGCAAGAAGAAGTTCGACCGCGACGACCGGCAGGGCAAGAAGCGCGACTTCGACAACTCCGACACCGGCTTTATCTTCATCAGCCTCGGCCGTAAGAGCGGCGTCCGCCCCGGTGATCTCGTTGGCGCTATCGCAAACGAATCAGGCCTCACTGGTCGACAGATCGGGCCGATCCGGATCTCTGAACAGCACTCAGTTGTCGGTGTGCCCTCGGACGATGTCGAGCGCGTGATCGCGGCGATGGATCGTGCAACGATGCGCGGCAAGCCGGTCAAGGCTCGTCGTTACACCGACTGATTTCTGAGCGGACGCGTGGTGCCTGGCACCACGTCGTTCGCGCTGGATCGTCAGGTGAAGTTCTCGAAGTACCGGCTCGGTGTCGGGCCAGCCTGGCCCTGATACTTGCTGCCCTTGGCGCCCTGGCCGTACGGCAGGTCGGCTGGCGATGTCATCTCCATAAAGCTGATTTGACCGATCTTCATGCCCGGGTAGAGCGTGATCGGCAGGCTCGCAACGTTGGCGAGTTCAAGCGTGATGTGGCCGTCGAAGCCCGCGTCGATGAAGCCAGCCGTCGAGTGGATCAGCAGCCCGAGACGCCCGAGGCTTGACTTGCCTTCGACGCGCCCGACCAGGTCGTTCGGGACGGCAATGCGTTCGAGGGTCGAACCGAGGACGAATTCGCCGGGGTGCAGCATGAACGGTTCGTTGCCAATGCCGTCCTCGTCGCAGGGCATCTCGATCAACTCGGTGAGCCCCGTCATGTCCTGCTTGACGTCGATGACGCCAGCGCTGTGGTTGCGGAACACACGAAACAGGTTCGAGATCCGGACGTCGACCGACGACGGCTGAATCAGCGAATCGTCGAGCGGGTCGATAACGATGCGGCCAGCGTCGAGCTGTTCGCGGAGGCTGCGGTCGGACAGGATCACGGGGACACGATACCGAACCGGCGCGCGGCGACCGCACGGGCTACATTCCGCCTCGTGTACAACCCGCCGGCGAACCGCGTCGACGACGTCGCGATGATCCACGAACTCATCGACCAGGCCCGCTTCGCTCACGTCATCTCGCACGCAGGCGACACCTTCACGTCGTCTGGTCTGCCACTGCTCCTCGACCGATCGG
This sequence comes from uncultured Ilumatobacter sp., assembly GCA_937905835.1. Classification (GTDB taxonomy): domain Bacteria; phylum Actinomycetota; class Acidimicrobiia; order Acidimicrobiales; family Ilumatobacteraceae; genus Ilumatobacter_A. Next base: position 2,598 of record CALCXK010000018.1, read on the forward strand.
CGGGCGAGCTCGGTGTGCTCCGTGGGCACTTCGCCCGGGCAAACGACCAGTGGATGGGGCTCGACGGTGCCTCGGTGCTTGCGCTCTTCCCGCTCACTGACGGGTACGTCACGCCATCGCGTTACCCGTCGAAGGCTGAACATCACCGAGTGGTTCCGACCTGGAACTACGAGGTCGTCCATGCCCACGGCACGGTTCGTATTCATGACGACCCGGAATGGGTGCGCCAGCTCGTGTCAAACCTGACCGACCATCACGAAGCCGCCCGCCACGACCTCGACGTTGCACCGCGCTGGGCAGTTACCGACGCGCCGCCGGACTTCATCGACAAGCAGCTCCGTGCGATCGTCGGCATCGAAATCGAGATCACGCGGCTGGACGGCAAGCGCAAGCTCAGCCAGAACCGGTCAGATGCTGACCGGCTCGAGGTGATTGTCGGCCACGCCGCCTCGCCGGCCGAACGCGACCGTGCGTTGGCAGAGGCGATGCGCGAAGTGCTTTAGACGAGGGCGCCGACGGCCGAGCCCATCAGGTCGATGAAGTTGTCGGCGTAGAACCGGTCGCGGATGTCGTCGGAGCGGTCGCCAAGGCTGCGCTCGAATCGTTCGAACGGCCGACGGCCGCCTTCGACGTGTGGGTAGTCGGTGTTGAAGAGCAGGATGTCTGGGCCGACTTGATCGGTGACCCATCCGATGTCTTCGGTCGGGTATGGCGTCACCCTGACTTGGCGCTGGACGTACTCACCCGGTGTGATCGACAGGTCGCGCAGTCGTTCTTCGTGGCGGCCAAAGGCGTCCATTGCGGACTCCATCTGTTTCAGCCAACTCGGGAGCCATGTACAGCCTTGTTCGATGACGCCGACGCGGAGGTTGGGGTGGCGCTCCAGCACACCGTCGAAGATCATCGTGGCGAGGGTCTGCATCGGCGGGAACGGGATGGCCATGTAGTCGACGGAGCGGAAGTTTTCTTCGCCGCCGTGGAAGTCGGGCGGGATCGGCAGGCCGTTGTTGAAGTAGCTCGGGTCAATGAGTGCGCCCGTGCCACCGACGTGGAAGACGACGGGAATGCCGGCCTCTTCTGCTTGGCGCCACACGCGGTCGAGCGACCGGTGAGACGGCGAATGGCCGGCCGGGCAGCCGGACGCGACGAGGAGTGCAGCGGCGCCCATCTCGATGGACTCGGTAGCCATTGCCTCAGCCCGGTCGAAGTCGGCGAGTGGGACGTAACACGTGGCGAGTAGGCGCTCGTCGACCGAGCAGAAGTCGGTCATCCCCCGGTTGTGGGCGCGCGCTGCGCCGTAGGCGAGGTCGAGGTCGACCGGCTTGCCGTTGATCGGGTGTTCCCACTCGAAGAGCCGGGAGTTGTGGAACGTGTTGAACAGCAGCTGGCTGTCGACGCCGATGTAGTCGAGGACGCGCGGACGATCTTCGGCAATGAACGAACCAGTGGCGGCGAAGTTCTTCCGGTTCATCACCTCGGTGGCCTCGTCTGCGAGGAACTCCTCGCTGCGGTGCCGTTCGGCGAGCCGCTGGAAGACTGCGGTGAGATCATCGGGGACAAGCGATTCGCCGGCAGCCGCATCGCCGGTTTGGACGAGTTCGTTTGCGTACTGCGGGACAACGAGACGGTCGCGAATGTCGGGGTCAGCGTGATCGCGGAGCCAGTTGGGCGGTTCCATGATGTGTGCATCAGCGTCGTGGACCCGGCGGCGTTCGATGTAGGCCATCCACCAGTGTCGCGCCTACCGGTGGCTGATC
>CALCXK010000019.1 GCA_937905835.1 uncultured Ilumatobacter sp.
CCTCACTGCCGACCTCACTGCCGACCTCACTGCCGACCGATTCGGCCGCCGAGCGTGCCGGAGAGATCGGTGGGTACGCCCACGACAGCTGATCTCAGCAGAATTCGCCAGCACCCTGACCGTCGGCAACGGTGAAGCATCAATTCAATGGGCGACGTCGTAGCCGGCGTCTTCGATGGCGGTCACGATTGTGGCGCGGTCTCCGCCAGCGACGGTGACGGTCTTGGCATCGATGTCCACCTCGACGCGAGCGATGCCACCGAGCCCTTGCACTGCAGCTTCGATCGTGGATTTGCAGTGGCCGCAAGAAATCTCGGGCACGGAGAAGGTGGTGGTTACTGAATCAGTCATGTGGATCTCCTGGATTGGGGTTGGTCCGAAGGTGCAAATCGGCGAAGTCGGATGCTGTTGATCACGACGCTGATCGACGAGAACGCCATCGCTGCACCGGCAATGAGCGGGCTGAGGAGGCCGGACACTGCGAGCGGAATGGCGATGGTGTTGTAGCCGAAAGCCCAGAACAAGTTCTGCACGATGGTGCGGTAGGTCCGACGGGAAAGTTCGATCGCCGTGACGACGCCGGCGACGTCACCGCGCATGAGGGTGAGGTCGCTGGACTCGATGGCGACATCGGTCCCGGTGCCAATTGCAATGCCGAGGTCGGCTTGGACAAGTGCAGGTGCGTCGTTGACGCCGTCACCAACCATCGCAACGATCTCGCCAGCTTCTTGGAGCCGCTGCACTTCGCGCTGCTTATCCTGCGGGAGCACCTCGGCAATAACTCGATCGATGCCGACGGCATCAGCGATCGACTGAGCGGTGCGGGCGTTGTCGCCCGTGATCATCGCCACTGTCAAGCCGAGTCCGTGGAGCTTCTTGACGGTGTCAACTGCTGACGCCTTCAAGGTGTCGGCCACAGCGATGACACCGCGGACCTCGCCGTCCCAGCCGGCGAACACTGTGGTCCGGCCCTGGTTCTCGAGCTTGACCGCTTGGTCGTCGAGCCAGCCCGGAAGTTCGAGCGATGCCTGAGCGGCGAGCTCGCGTCGCCCAACCCACACGGTCGTGCCGTCGACGTCGGCGCGGATGCCGTGCCCGATGATGGTCTCGAACTCGGTGACCGGGTCGAGCGAGCCATGCGATTCCCTTGCCGCGACGGCGATGGCTTGACCGATCGGGTGCTCGCTGTCAGCTTCAACGGCGCCTGCGCGGGCGATGAGGTCGGCTTCGCTTGTGCCATCGACCGCGACGATGTCGGTGACTGACATGGCACCTTCGGTGAGTGTGCCGGTCTTGTCAAACACCACCGTGGTGATGCGTCGAGTGCGTTCGAGCACTTCGACAGACTTGATGAGGATCCCGAGCTGCGCTCCGCGGCCGGTACCGACCATGATCGCCATCGGCGTTGCCAACCCGAGCGCACACGGGCAAGCAATGATCAACACCGCAACCGCGGCGTACACGCCGTCGCTGACGCTGCCGCCGATGACGGTCCAGCCGAGGAATGTGAGCAGCGAAATCAACATCACGACCGGGACGAAGACTGCCGAGATTTGGTCAGCTAAACGTTGCGCTGCAGACTTTCCGGTCTGGGCGTCTTCGACGAGTTTGACGATCTGGGCGAGTGCCGTTTCCGAGCCGATCGCCGTCGCCCTGATGGTGAGGACGCCGGAGGTGTTGACCGTGGCGCCTGCAACCTTGTCGCCCGACTGCTTGTCGACCGGGAGCGATTCGCCGGTCAGCATCGACTCGTCTACGGCGCTCGCACCGTCGACGACTTCGCCATCGACGGGCACTTTTTCGCCCGGTCGGATCTTGACGAGGTCGCCGACCTGCACCAACTCAACCGGCACCATTTGCTCGACACCGTCACGCACGAGGCGTGCTTCTTTGGCACCCAGCTCGACGAGGGCTCGCAACGCTTTGCCGGCACGGCCCTTTGCACGGGCTTCGAGATACCGGCCCAGGGTGATGAAGAACATGATCACCACGGCAGCTTCGAAGTACAGCTCCATGCCGCCGGTGAACAACTGATACGTCGAGAACGTGAACGCCGAGAGGGTGCCCATCGTGATCAACGTGTCCATATTCGCCGTCAGGTGGCGGGCGCGTTGTGCGGCACCGACGAGGATCGGCCAACCCACGTAGAACTGGATTGGGATCGCGAGCCCAAACTGCAGCCATCGCAGCCCCGTGTTCTCCATGGCGACGTCGTGGTACAGCATGGTCGAGACCATGAACAAGGCGACCGGTGCCGAGATCACGGCCCGTCGGAGCCACAGCGCCCGGTGTGTCGCCTCATCGGCGTCGGCCTGATCGGCACGTTCGGCAGCAGTTGGCCCCGATGCGACGGCGTCACGAGCGGCGACGGCGATGAGTTCGTAACCCGCCTTCTTGACGGCGTCGACGAGTAGGGCCGGGTCGAAGGTGGCGCCTGGAACGGTGATGACGACAGCTCGGCCGGTAGCGAAGTTGACCTCGGCGCTGGACACCCCGGGTTGCTTGGCGAGTGTTTTCTGGATTCGTGCAGCGCACGAGCCACAGGTCATGCCGTCGACGACCAGGTCAAGAGCCTGTTCGCTGGCGACGAGTTGATCGATCATTAGGTCAACGTACGCCTTCCAGTCCAGGGCAAGGTCAAGCGACGTCCGTCGCACGCGATGGACGGTTACTCAGCGGTGATGATCTGGCAGCGGTTCGCGTCGTTGCACTCGGCGGGATCGAGTGCACCGGCGCGGCCGTACATCGCTCGGAGTTCAACCCGTGCGGCCTGGAGTTCAACGATCTTGGCATCAAGTTCGTCGAGGTGCCGCCGCAGCAGCGAGGTGGTGTGCTGACACGTTTGGCCGCCCTGGTCTTTGATCTCGAGGATTGACCGGATCTCGGCGAGTGTAAGACCTGATGACTGGGCTTGCTTGACGAAGTCGAGGCGCTCAATCGCGGCAGGTACATAGGAGCGATACCCAGATCCAGTTCGGGCCGGTTCGTTGAGTACGCCGATCGACTCGTAGTACCGAATGGTCTTCGTGGTGACCCCAGCGATGTCTGCGAGTTCTCCAATCTTCATACTGCACAAGGTATCGGAGCTACAGCCCCACGACCTTGCTTCCAAATGTCATCTTGAGTGATTCCGCCAGTGAGCAGACATTCGCAGACAAAACCGTCCACGCCTCATGCCGAGTGCAGCTACCTCGACGACGCCCCAGCAGGCAGTGTCGAACGCCGCCGTCCTCGGCGTTTATTTGACATACGGCCGCGACCGGGACTCTGCCCAAATCATGCGTGCAAGAGATCTGCTTGGCCGGTTGGCCCAACTTGTGGGCGACTTCTCGATCCGATACGAGGTCCCGGAGTTGGACGCCAAGGAGTTCCATTTCTGGCAGGAAAGCCCGAACGAGGAAGGGGCTACGGACGAATACAACTGGGTGCCCTGCAAGATTTTCCACTGGGACGACCACTGATCGACTTGCTCTAG
>CALCXK010000020.1 GCA_937905835.1 uncultured Ilumatobacter sp.
TCGTGGAGAGGTAGCAGGGTTCGGTGTTTCACTGGTTATTGCGTGGGTACTGGCGCGTGTTGAGAACAGACGGGTCAGCGAGTTTGTTTCGGACAACATCGGATCAAAGTTCTGGTGGTTGTGGCCTCTGTCAATCACGGTGATCGGCATCGGCTTGTACACGCGGCTTCGAACTCCGAGGGAGCCCGGTGTGTGGAGGTCAGCGCTCGCACGGTTCCTGGGTTGGGGTACTGGCCTGTTCGCAGCGGGCGTCGTGATTGTTGCCTCGTCGAGTGGTTACAGCAAGTTGCAACCCTTGTCACGGTTCAGCGACACCCAGACCGGGTTGATCGTTCACCGGACGGACTCGCAGCGTCTACGGGCACTCATCATCGTCGTGATTGTTGGGCTCGCGCTCGCCGTTGCCGGGCTGATCACGATCGGCATCATTTGGGTTCGCGTCGAGTATCGCAATCGGTCCCGAGGCGCCAGATTCCGTTTCGCTGTCGATGAAGCCCGTGCTGCGTCCCGGGCCCGTCGCCGTCTGCAGCTCTTGACCGTTCAATGGCTCGGAACGGCTGCCGCGATCACTCGTGTGATGTGGCGACCTCTCGGCACGGTGAAGTCAGCGACGGCGGATAGTGATGCGACGTACACGGCTGATGAGACGTTGTTGAAGTTTCAGGCGGCAACGCTTGAACTCACTCCGCGTGGGCAAGAGTTGTTGTTGACGCGGTTGCGTGCGTTGCTGGTGGAGCCTGGCTGGCTAACAAACCAGTATCGGCGGGCTGCGAGATCGTTCATGGCTGCGGAGCCGAGCATCATTGCTGCGGATCTGCACCCTGACGATTGGCCGACACCGCAGACGTGTGAGTCCGCGCCGAACTTAGACACCGTGCTCGATGGCACGGCTGAGGGACGCCGATGGAGCTTCATGCGGTCCCTGTATGACGGTGTGCTCGATAGCGCGTTGCAGGAGGCGGTGACGGACTACTCGCCGTCAGAGGTGTTCGCCACGGTGCTCGACACGACTCAGGCGGCAAGCGCCAGATCTCACGTGGAAAAAGAAACGTCGGATCCGCGCGAGTTCTTCGAGACGTTGTTGCCGACGGGACATCAGGATCTTCCGAAGGGTTTGGTGTCGGTGGCGTTCACCGCGACAGATGTTCGTCGGTCACTGACACCGCACATATCGTGGCCACAAGAACTGATCCCGAAGCAGTTGGAGAACTGCACCGAGATTGGTCATATGAGCACGCTCGGTATTGCCGGAGCGGTCATTACCGCTGTCCGTTGCGATATCTCACCTCCGTTCAACATGACCGATGTCGGATCACAAGCTGACGACGACACGTTCGTTCCGGATGTGTTCGAGGATGACTCAGACGACTTGTGACTGAGCCACCCCCGCGTCGCTCTGTCTGGGAGTCCCAACAAGCTCCCCAACGAGACCGTCGGGCGCCACCATCGCGTGAACCGGGGGGCCGTCCCGCTCAGCCGCCGCCCCGTCCGCCAGGTGGCAGAAGTTCACCAACGTCGTCGGGAGGTCATCGACGTGGATGGCTGATCGGTGCGGTCGTCGTGCTGCTGCTCGTTGCGGGCATTGCCGGCCCTTGGTCTCGGGAGTCGAACCCGGATGATCGTCTCGAGGAGCTTGCGGACAACATCGGCGATGTTGCCGAAGGTGACGCCCCCATCAACAGCGGGTCGAACTCGGCAGAGACGGACCAGGATGGGCCGGGCCAGGTCGCTCGACCCGAATCAGACGTACCGGTGGATTCGGTCGAGGCGTTCGCCGATGTCGCCGTTGTTGCCCGCCAACGTTTCTTGAATGAGCTTGCTCCTCAGCTACCGACCACAAAAGTTGTGGTGCGCTTGGAGTCAGGTGCGCCAGATATCGCCGCACAAAGCTTGGATGAACAGGTCGAGTACGTGACGCCGTATCTCAACCGTTATTTCGACGACGCAGACGAACTCGTGATCGTCGGTTTGATGTCACCGAGTGGCGGTGAACAGATTGTGCTCGACGAGTTCAATGACGCTCCTCTGTTTGCTGAGTCGGTAGTGGACTCCATCTATGACGACGGCTACGGACAGTCGACCGATAGATGCACAGGAATTGGCGGTTTTGCATTCACCGATTTCGAGGACTCGGTTGTCGTTGTCGACGTTCGAGCAAGCTGTAACTGGACGTCGGAGAATTACTTCGACAATTCAGAAACAATCATCGGTCATGAGGTGATGCACATCGCCCAGTACGAGTTGAAAGGCATGTGTGCTGATGTCCCCCAGTGGTTTACTGAGGGGCAGGCAGAGTTCGTCGGCTGGAACCTCGCAGTTGCTGACGGCCGACAGCTCTATGACGACGCCCGGGCTTTCGCCATCACGCCCGAGAGCCTGGTTGGATACCAGACCCTGGACGGGCTTGCAGATCTCACCGGCTACACCGAGGACAGCCTCGAATACAAAATCGGCGCATTGGCCATCGAGCTTCTCGTTGCTGAACATGGCTGGGATGCAACAACTGAGGTGATGTCGAGACTGAACCGGAAAACGGTGGGATGCGGATCCCCGGACCCGACGTTCAACAAGTTCTCGGACTCGTTCGCCACGACCTTCGGTTACACGATCGATGACTTTTCTGATCGTGTCTGGACGTACGCCGCCTGGGCGAGCGGTGACTCGTCAGCGACATTCACCCAGACATCTTCGTCAGTGACATCCACCCAAACATCTGACGACCGACGCCCGCTCCTCAACGGGCTCATCCGAGTCGCAGCAGAAACCGATCAGCCGTATGACCGTGACTACTTCGGTTACCCGGCCGACCTCGATGCCAATGGCTGCGATACGCGAGACGAAGTGTTGATCGCTGACTCGCAGGTGCCGGTCACAAAAGGAACGTCTCAGTGTGACGTGACAGCAGGCCAGTGGTACTCGCCGTATGACGGTCTACGTACCGACGACCCTGGCGACATCCAGATCGACCATGTCGTGGCCCTGAGCGAAGCGTGGGACTCGGGCGCCAACGGATGGGATCAAGGCGCTGCAATCGAGTTCGCGAACGCAGTCAGCGATGATGACAACTTGCAAGTAGCAAGCCGGCCATCAAACCTCGGAAAGTCCGATTCCGACCCAGCTGAATGGCTTCCAGACAACTCGGACGCGGTCTGCTGGTATGTGACGACGTGGTCCCAGATCAAACTTGGGTGGGGCCTCGCCATGGATGAGTCCGAATACGCCGCCGTCACAACCATCCTCGCAAGCTGTGCAACGAGCGAGTCGACAGTCCCGGCGAACGTGATCGAGAACCGGATCGTGATCGCCGTTGGTGGTGGTGTTTTCGTCGGTAACGGTGGCGACGATGACAATTCGACGATTGCCGCCGTGTACTACCGGAACTGTGCAGCGGCGCGAGCAGCCGGGGCAGCACCTATCTACTTCGGTGAACCGGGTTACCGACCGGCGTTGGACCGGGATCGAGACGGCGTGGCCTGCGAATAACAGGACTGAAGCGCCCCGGGTTTGATGACTGCTCTGATGTGCCCCCGATCCCGGGGCGCTTCACTCTCTGAGCGACGGTTAACGCTGCCGCTTGAGCTGCTCGCGCATCTTGGTGTCCCGCCAGAACGACGCCGTTTTTGAGCCGTAGGGCTCCCAAGGCGAAGGTTTCGCTGCCTGCGGGTCGTCGCCCATTACCGTGACGCGTTGAATGACGCGTTCACCGACGAAGTCGTTCAGCACATGGTGCTGTGTGCACCGGTTGTCCCACATTGCGACCGTGCCGGCGCTCCAGCGGTATCTGACCGTGAACCGCGGCTGGTGAATCCACTGCGACAGATAGGTGAGCAACATCGTCGACTCGGCATCGCTGAGCTCAACGATGCGGCGAGTGAAGTGTTCGTTGACGAACAGCGACCGCTTGCCGGTTTCGGGATGAACACGTACAACGGGGTGAATGTGCATCTTCTCCGGCACAAGGTGGCTACTAGCGTCGTGGAGCGCCGTCAGGCCTTCGCAAAGCGCCTGCATCGGTGCAGACAATTCGTCGTACGCCCTGTAGGCGTTGGCCCACAGCGTGTCACCGCCGATTTCGGGGCAGACCTTCATATGAAGGATGGCGAACTTTGAAGGCTGGGGTTCAAACGTGATGTCGCTGTGCCATTCGTCGGCGACGCCGCCGGCCCCGTCGATCGCGTGGAGCTCGAAGAACTCGGGGCGCTCACGCTCGACATCGAGATCCAGGTTTGGGTGGGACTCAAGCTCGCCGAACATTCGACCGAACGTGAGATGTTCGTCCGGCGTCGGGTGTTGTCCGGGGAAAAACAGGACCTGATGCTCCATTAGGAGCGCATGGATCCGTTCTGCGTCCTGAGGGTTCGCCTCCGCCAGACTTAGGCCCCGGATCTCGGCGCCCAGCGACCCGGAGAGCCGCTCGACCTCGAGCTGCGTTGAAACGTTAGGCATGGCGGATCCTCAGTTCAGTCGACCGTTATTCACCACACAGTACGCAGTGGCCACCATTGAACGTCGACGTCGACGTTCAATGGGCCGTGGGACGGTTGTCACTGGATAGGGGGTGACGGTCACCATCCGGCGGACACACGCTTTCCTTCGTGTGTCCGCTACGGCAGGTTCCTTTATTACGTGGGGAATCTGTCGAGGGATACCGCGAGCCCGCCGAAAGGCACCGGACGGTATGCCAGCCTCGACGACGCACCCTTTCCAGGCCGAGTCGAGGTCAGCAGGACGCCCGCCGTCTTAGATGAGGCAGCACAAATCTTCATCGACATGTTGAAGCGGGCCTGCCCGTAAACCAACATCACCGTCAGACCGGGGTGTCGTCAGGTTCGAGGCTGAGGCCAAAACTGATTTGGGCCTCGGCTTGGTGCTCGCCTGGAACATCAACGGGCGCTCGAAGCGGACCCAACGCAAGCAGGTTGCCGGACTCGCTGTCGGAGATTCGCACCCAACCATCCGCGAGGACACAGCCGCTGCCGTCACAGCAGCGACGAGTCATGGGTGATCACCCATGAGTTATAGGCAGATCACACAACAAACATGGACCGCTTGCACTATGTCGCCGCTACAAAATCTTGCGACCATGGCTCCCGAAAATCATCTGCGACCAAGCGAACAGATATGGGGGGGAAGAAA
>CALCXK010000021.1 GCA_937905835.1 uncultured Ilumatobacter sp.
CCGAGCGCACCGTGGACCTGGATCGAGCGATCGATCACGCGACCCAACATGTTTGCAACAAAGTGTTTTGCCATCGAAACCTCGGCTTTGAAGTCTTCCTTGCGATCAATCTTGTAGGCCGCGTGCAACACCATCAGCTTCGCCTGGTAGATCTCCATCGAGCTGTCGGCAATCATCCACTGGATGCCCTGCTTCTCGGCGAGCAGTGAACCGTGCGAGTACCGGTTGAGTGACCGGTCCACCATCATGTCGAGTGCTGTTTCGGCCTGGGCGATCCACCGCATGCAATGCGCGAGCCTGGCAGGGCCGAGCCGGTACTGGCCGAGCAGGTGACCCTGCCCGCGGCCGCCAAGCATCTGATTGTTGTGGAGCCGCAGGTCGGTGATCACGATCTCAGAGTGCCCAGTACCGCCGTGCATGGTTTCGACTTCGCGGACGTCGTTCCACCCCTCGTGCGGCAGGTCGACGATGAACGCCGAGTTTGCGGCCTGCGGGATGTCGGGGTTCTCTTCCGTGCGGCATACCAGGATCGCAAACTGGGCTCGGCGTGCACCGGAAATGAACCACTTATGGCCGTTGATGACCCACTCATCGCCGTCCTGATACGCCTTCGTCTGGATGAGTGTCGGATCGGAGCCCGCCACCTCGGGCTCGGTCATTGCAAAGCATGATCCACTCACTGAGCCGGCACACAGTGGTTTCAGGTACTTCTCTTTCTGCTGCTCGGTACCCCAGTGCAACAGCGTGTGCATGTTGCCCTCGTCTGGCGCCTGGCAGTTGAAGACCCACGGGCCGTAGTACGACTTCGCCGCTTCCGCCTGAACCATTGCGAGTTCGACGTGGCCGAGCCCCATGCCGCCCCACTCTTCTGGCATCTGCGGGAGCCAGATGCCGTCTTTGAATGCCTGCTGACGCAGGCCGACAAGCGCGGCGATCCGATCGGTGCCGCTGAGCGGCTCGCCAACCTTGTTGCCTTCGGCGTCCTTGCCTTCGATCCGATGTTCTTCAGGCTTGATCACATCGGTGACGAAGGTACGGACTTGCATCCGGATCGCTTCGAGTTCGGGGCTGAGGGAGAAATCGATCGCCATGGTGGAGAGCCTGTCAGGTGCCACCAGTCAATTCGTAGCCCGGAGTACGGTCGCCGGCGATGAGCAAAAAAGTTCTGTCAGGCACTCATGTTCTCGTTGCTGCTGCTGCCGCCCTCCTGCTCGCATCCTGTGCCGGCCCCGACAGCAGCCTCGGCGGGGCCACTTCTGCGTCAACGCCCCCCATTGTGTCCACCACGTCACCTGCGCTGGCCCCAAGCTCGCCAACCACTCCAGTCGCGACGACCACACCGCCAATGACCACACCGCCAATGACCGCTCCACCAATGGCCGCACCGGCCACGAGCGTCGTACTGACCGAGGGCCCGCTCGCCGTCTTCGACTTCGCGGCGACGCAACTCGCTGTCGGGACGTCGATCGAGGGCCGGCCGATCACCGCTGATCGGTACGGCACACCGGGCGGGCGGCGCGTCCTCGTGATCGGGGTGATCCACGGCGACGAAGATGCCGGTGTTGCGATCATCGACGAACTCCGCGAGCGCGACGTGCCCGACGGCGTTGAGCTGTGGGTGATCGAATCGATGAATCCGGATGGCCAAGCCGCCCAAAATCGCCAGAACGCCAACCAAGTCGACCTCAACCGCAACTTTCCTCACAAGTGGGGTGTGATCGGCGAGCCGGGGAACAGCCAGTACGCAGGAACGGGGCCCGCCAGCGAACCCGAAACGCAAGCCATGGTCAACCTGATCACCCAGCTCCGACCCGACATCGCGGTCTGGTATCACCAAGACGCGAACCTGATCATCCCCTCAACGGGCCGCGATGGGCAGATCCGGGCTCGGTACGCCGAACTGGCTGCGCTCCCGCTCGCAGATTGCTGCGGAGGCGGCGGCGTCTACACCGGCATCGCAGCGAGCTGGGCGAAAAACGAGCTGCAAAAAGACAGCGACGCCGTGGCGTTTATCGTTGAGCTACCAGGCGGTGTTTTGAGCACCCAGCAGGTCAACGCTCACGCGAACGCCGTGCTCACCATCGGCATCGAAGGATGACCCCTCGGACAAATCGGGCTCGGACAAATCGGGCTCAAACGAAGCGGGCGAATACGTCGAGCGGTTCGCGTGCGCTCTCGACGCCATTGATAAGGGCATCTGCATCGGCGGTGCCGAGTGCGACTCCACAGAAGATCTGCTGTTCGTCAGGAGCACCGACGAACTCACTGACCGCTGCCTCGTGAACGCACCATGCCTCCTGCGGACACGTGTCGAGGCCGGCTTCTTGAGCGAGCAGCATGAACGTTTGCAGGAACATGCCGAGATCGCTCCACTGCGGTGGGCCCATGATCCGGTCGACGAAGCAGAAGATCGCAGCAGGTGCGCCGAAGAAATCAAGGTTCTTTGCGAATTGCTCGAAACGCCCCGCCTTGTCATCGCGGGCCACGCCGATCGAGGCGTACATGTCCTCGCCAATCTTATATCTCGATGACCGATACGGCTCTGGCATCTTCGGCGGGTAGATGTCGTAGGACGGCGCTCCTGGTTCGCGAGTCGAGAGGAACTCTCGGAATCGCGTCATTGACTCGCCGTTGACCACGTAGATCCGCCAGGGTTGCACGTTGCCGCCGGACGGCGAGCGCGAGGCCATCGTGAGTAGTTCCTCAATCGTCTCATTGCTGATTGGATCGGGCAGGAAGGCCCGGACGGACTTGCGTCGGTTGACCGCTTCGGTGACGTTCATCTGGACAGTCTCCCAAGCCGCATGCGTCGCTGGCGAACCGCGCGTGCAACCTGAACGTGCGAACTGCGCGAGCGATCGGTGCGTGCGATGGTCTTGGTGCAGGACCGCCTCCGCTGTCAACATGGGCAGGTGGCCCTCAACGCGCTAACCGACGAACAATTGATGCAACACGCGATCGACGCGGCATGGTCGGTGCGAACAACGACGGCTCCGAACCCGTGGGTCGGCGCAGCGCTGCTCACAACTGATGGCACCGTCCATGTCGGCGCAACGCAGCCTCCCGGCGGCGCACACGCCGAAATCGGTGTATTGACTGCTGCCGGCAGCGACGCGGTCGGAGCCACGCTCGCTATCACCCTCGAACCGTGCTGTCACACGGGCCGAACAGGGCCGTGCACCACAGCCATCATCGAGGCGGGTGTGGTTCGTGTCCTCATCGGTATCAAGGACCCGGACGAGCAGGTCGCTGGCGGCGGCATCACAGCGCTGCAGGACGCTGGCATCGAGGTCGTGGTCGGCACCCTGTCGGCCGAGGTCAGGGCGCAACTCGAGCCGTACCTGCATCACCGCCGGACCGGTCGGCCCTATGTCATCCTCAAGCTCGCCGCGACGCTCGACGGCCGAACGGCTGCACCAGATGGCGATAGCAAGTGGGTCACCAGCGAGGAAGCCCGCACCGACGTGCACCAGATGCGCGCCGAGAGTCAGGCGATCCTCGTCGGCGCCGGCACCGTTCGGGCCGACAACCCGTCGCTCAACGTGCGCCTCGTCGATGGTCCGAGCCCCCGCCGCATCGTGCTCGGAGCCGCACCCGCTGACGCCAACATCCATCCCTGCACCGAATGGGTCGGCCCGATTCCCGAACTACTCGATCGGCTGGGCACCGAGGGCGTGCTGCAGTTGATGGTCGAGGGCGGAGCCAACGTCGCATCCGAGTTCCACGACGCGAGCCTGGTCGACCGATACGTGCTCTACGTGGCCCCAGCGATCTTTGGTGGCAACGATGCGCATCCCCTTTTCGTGGGCGATGGTGCACCGACGATGGCCGACCTGCGACGCGGACGGTTCGTTGCAACACGACGGTTGGGCAATGACATCAGGCTCGACGTGATGCTCGACAAGGACGTTCCCTCATCGCCGTCTGGCGCTCCACCTGGTCCTGACGCCACCGCTCAGTGAGGTACGGCCATCGGCCGAATCAGCCGAGATGGTTCAGGAGCTCGCGTTTCGAGGCAAGGTACGCGCGGCTCTCTGCCGTGTGCGCAACGTCGATGGGCACCATCTCAGCCACAGTGACGCCGTGCTCTTCGAGCCCCTGCGCCTTCGCCGGATTGTTACTGATCAACCGGACCGAGCCGACGCCGAGGTCAAGCAGGATTGCCGCAGCGACGTCGTAGTGCCGCGCATCGACAGGAAGCCCTTGTGCGGTGTTCGCATCGACGGTGTCGAGGCCCTGGTCTTGGAGCTCGTAGGCCCGGATCTTGTTTGCCAGCCCAATTCCACGGCCTTCGTGGCCTCGGAGGTACACGACCACTCCGGCTCGCCCTGCCGCTGCCTCCGCCGAAATTGCGCGGCGCGCCGCGTCGAGCTGTTGGCCGCAATCGCACTTGGCTGAGCCAAGCACGTCACCGGTCAGGCATTCACTGTGCAGGCGGACCAGCACCGGTTGCGACGACGGCATGGCCGGGTCGCCCGCAATCAGCGCAACGTGCTCATGGCCATCACTGGCCCGATACGAAACAATGCGAAACGTGTCGATGTCGGTCGGCAACCGCGCATTACCCACGCGCTCGACTGTCACGCTCGGGCCGAGGTCAGACCTGAGTGTGACACCGGCGGGCCCGACGCACTCGATCATCTCGCTCACACCAGCACTCGCCCGTAACCGGTGGTGCGCTGTTCGACCGGCCGCTCGATCGACTCGGCGAACTTGGTGAAGTCTTGGACCGTCATCTCCTGGCCGTGGCTTGCACCGGCGGCACGTGAGATGTTTTCGCCCATCAGGGTGCCGCCGAGGTCGTTGCAGCCAGCGTTCATCATCTGGTGTGTTCCGGACAGGCCGATCTTGACCCAGCTGGCCTGGATGTTCGGAATCAGTTCGCCGTAGGCCAGGCGGGCCACCGAATGCATCAGCACGTTCTCTCGGAATGTTGGGCCGCGCCGGGCCTTGCGCTGCAGGTAGATCGGCGACGCCATGTGGACGAACGGGAGGCCGACAAATTCGGTGAACCCGACCTGCCCGAGCCGCACGTTTTCTTTCTGCAGGTCGCGCGTGATCACCATATGACGTGCCCAGTGGATTGGCTCTTCGACGGAGCCAAACATGATCGTGACATTTGAATGGAGACCGATCGAATGCGCTGCCCGGTGGGCGTCCATCCACTCTTGTGTGTTGATCTTGTCGGGGCACAGGATCGCCCGGATGTCGTCGTCGAGAATCTCAGCAGCAGTGCCGGGCAGCGACGCGAGACCAGCCTCTTTGAGCCGCCCGAGGTAGGTGACGAGGTCTTCGCCGAGGCGCTTGGCACCTTCGGTGACCTCGAGGGCAGTGAAGCCGTGCACGTGCATGTCGGGCACGGCATCTTTCACCGCGCGTGTGACATCGATGTAGTAGTCGCCGTCGAAGTTCGGGTGGATGCCACCCTGCAGGGTGACCTCGGTGGCGCCAGCGTCCCAGCCTTCCTTAGCGCGCTCGGCGATGTCGTCAAGCGTGAGAAGGTACGGCGTGCCGCGCAGGTTGAGCGACAGCGGGCCTTTTGAGAACCCGCAGAATTTGCACTTGAAGGTGCACACGTTCGTGTAATTGATGTTGCGGTTAGCCACCCAGGTGAGCGTGTCGCCGACAATCTCCTTGCGGCGACGGTCAGCCAGTTCCATCACGGCGACTGCTTCAGGCCCACGCGCCGAGAAAAGCGTGGCGATCTCATCGAGGCCTGGCTCTTGGCCCATCTCGATGCCGTCGAGCACATCGGCCACCGCACCGGTCGGGCAAACCGTCCGTTCACGATCGGGGTCGTCCGACAGGAAGACCGGCGGTGGATTGTTGGCGCCCGAGTACCAGGCGGTCGAGCGGTGACCGACCAGCACAAACTCGGCACCATCAGCAACGGTGTCCGCAGCGGTGGTCTTTTCCGGCCAAAACTGGCCTGGGTCGTCACGGCCTAGCCACTCCGCGTCGGCGCGGTCCATCACCGGGAAGTGCATGCCCTCGTCGAGCCAGCGCACGCGGTCGCGAACGAACTCGGGGTACACGGTCAGCCGCGGCGCGAGTACGTGGCCCTTCGCCTCGGTGACCTCGCGGAGCCGTTCCAGGTCTGGCCACGGCCGCTCGGGGTTGACATGGTCGGCGGTCACCGGCGAAACGCCGCCCCAATCGTCGATGCCAGCATCGACCAGTGCGCCGAAATCGTCGGACAGGTTCGGCGGCGCCTGCAGGTGCACATCAGCAGGCAAGATCAGCCGTGCTGCTGCCAGCGTCCACAGGTAGTCGTCGCTCGGGCACGCCCGCACACCCTTCATTGCGGTGCGCAGCTTGGGGAGGAAATTCTGGACGATCACTTCTTGCACGTGACCGTGGCGGCGATGACTGTCGGCAATCGCCTCGAGGCCGGCGAGTTGATCGGCACGTGTGTCGCCGATGCCGATCAGGATGCCGGTGGTAAACGGAATCCGCAGTTCGCCTGCAGCCTCAAGGGTGGCAAGGCGGCGCGCGGGCACCTTGTCGGGCGCGCCGCGGTGCGCTTCGAGGTCGGGGTTGATCGACTCGATCATCATCCCCTGGCTGGGGCTGAACGGCCGCAACTGCTCGAGTTCGGCTTTGGTGAGTGCTCCGCAGTTGGCGTGCGGGAGGAGCCCAGTTTCGGCGATAACCAGCTTGGCCATTTCGGCGACGTAATGGACGGTTGAGTCGTAGCCCCGCTCACGGAGCCAGTCGCGGGCGACCTCGTAGCGATCTTCGGGCCGTTCCCCCAGCGTGAACAACGCTTCGTGACAGCCCTGCCGAGCACCTTGCTTGGCGATCTTCAAGACGTCTTCGGGGTCGAGATACAACTTCTCCACCCGGGCCGGCGGCTGCGCGAAGGTGCAGTAGCCGCACGTGTCGTTGCAGAGGAAGGTCAGAGGAATGAAGACCTTCGGGCTATAAGTGATGCGGGTCCCGAATGACTCGTCGCGGCGGGCCGATGCGAGTGCAAGCAGGTCGGGCAGCGACTCGTTCAACAGTGGATGATGCATGTGGTCTCCAGGACAAAGCAGGGGGTCTCAGTGGGTAACGGTGTTGCCGGGTCGGCTCGCAATGGCCGACTGGGTGAAGGTCTCGTCGCAGTGCCAGCAGACGAATGCCTGGTCAAGCGGTTCTCCGCATGCCTCGTGCACGAGCACGGTGGGCGGCTCGTCGTGGTTGATCCACTCGTCACCCCAGCGCATCAGCGCAACCAGGGTCGGCGACAGAGCAGCGCCCATCGGCGTGAGCCGATACTCGTAACGGGGCGGGCGTTCGCAGTACAGACGGCGTTCGAGCACACCGGCCACGACCAGCCGTTTCAGACGTTCGGTCAACACCGGGCGAGCGATGTCGAGGTCGCGACGGAAATCGTCGAACCGTCTGACTCCACGAAACGCGTCGCGCATGATCAGAATGGTCCAACGGTCACCGAGCACGTCGAGGCTCGCCTGAATCGAGCACGCTCGATCGGCGGTGTTCTCGCTGTCGTCCATTGCCCCACCATAGGTGAGTTCGGAATCAAAACCAAGTCGGTCCGTTTCGAGAACCAACTCTGGACTCGAACGGCAGCGCCATTTGCACTGTCGACTCGTTCTCCAGATTGCCGACCGAGGCACCGAGCAATGTGATGGTTCGACCGACACGATCTGCTGAGCGCATTCGGCGGGTGATGTGGTCGCTGATGCCGCGCGGGATCACTTCGAGTTCGGCGATCCCGCCATGGGCAGAATCCGGGTCATCTACGCTGTGCGATGTGTGCAGGCAATGCGACGGCGACTTTCCGAAATCAGCCCTCAGCCGGAGGGCACTCATCGCCGGTGGCCTTGCCGCCGGAACCGCTGGAGTGCTCGGCATTGCGACACAGGCGAGCGGAGCAACGCAAGCGAGCGGAGCGCTGCTGTCTGCTGCGGTCACGGTTGCACCGGGCTTGGACATTCTGCCCCGAGATGCCTGGGGTGCCGATCTGGCGCCGAAGGGCCCGATGGGCGTCGAAGACGTTCGTTTCCTGCTGGTCCATCACACGTCTTCTCCGAACAACTACCGCGGGACTCAACGCGACCTCATTCGAATCGCCTACGCATTCCATACCGGGCCGGCGAAGCGCTGGAACGACGTTGCCTACAACTTCTTCATTGGCCAAGACGGCACCGTGTGGGAAGGCCGCGCCGGGTCACTCGATGGCCCGGTCGAGGCGTCAGCTTCCGGTGGCAGCCAAGGCTTCGCTCAGCTGGTGTGCCTGCTCGGTGACTTTACTGACTTCACCCCGCCCGCTGCGATGCAAGACAGCCTCGTCCACCTCCTTGCCCACCTCGCACACCGCTACGACCTCAGTACGTGGAAGGACGCTCGGGCACAGTTCAACTCGCGCGGCTCCGACAGATGGAAAGCCGGCAGTTTCATCGAGACCCCAACGATCTCTGGCCACCGCGACATGACCTACACGGCCTGCCCCGGCGAAGCCGCATACCGCCTTCTGCCAGAGTGGCGCCGGCGCGTCCACCCACTCGTTCAGGCAGCACGCAAACAGCCAGGCCTACAGCGCGCTGAACGACTCAGCCTCGAAGCCCCTTGACCAGCCGCCAAAAAGAACATATGATCGTTCGAACCTTTTTCTACGAACACCTGTATACTTAAATATGTCATCGACCACCGAGTTGGAGTGCGACCTCAATGTTGAGGTCGACATCTCGGTCAACGACATTGTTGGCGTGCTCAACTCC
Organism: uncultured Ilumatobacter sp.; assembly: GCA_937905835.1. Classification (GTDB taxonomy): domain Bacteria; phylum Actinomycetota; class Acidimicrobiia; order Acidimicrobiales; family Ilumatobacteraceae; genus Ilumatobacter_A. The sequence goes on from CALCXK010000021.1 coordinate 8,727, forward strand.
CAGCATGCGGCGCTGGTTGATCGGGT
>CALCXK010000022.1 GCA_937905835.1 uncultured Ilumatobacter sp.
CTGTTCGCATTCGAAAGGGCACGCCCGGCGATCTCGACTGGTCGACCACCCTGGCCCGACTCGACAAGGTGCTCCGCATCCGCACGACGCCGATCGGTATGAAAATGTTCGAGACCGCAGCCGAGATGGAAGCAGTCCCGAAGATCCGACGGCCAAAAGACATCCACACCGCCGATCAGATCGTGTCGATGGCATCGCGCCTCAACTGGACCGTTGGTATCACTGGCGCCGATTTGGTTGGTGCTCAGTGCCAGGCCGTGCTCGGGCTCGGCGCTCAGGATGACGAGTGGTACTCGGGCAAGCACATGGCTGGCGTGTGGTTCGAAACGATCGAAGACTCCGCCGCGCACCAAGCCGCAATGCATGTCGTCCCCATTGGCAAGTACGAGGCAATGGCGGTGTCGCCGCTCAGCACGGGCCGTCTCGATCCGCCGGACATCTGCATGATCTACGCAACGCCTGGACAGATGATCCTGCTGATCAATGGGCTCCAGTGGTCGGGATACAAGAAGCTCGAGTGGGGCTGTGTTGGTGAGTCGTCGTGTGCTGACTCGTGGGGCCGCGCGCTGTCGACTGGCGAGCCGAGCCTGTCGATCCCGTGCTACGCCGAACGTCGCTACGGCGGTGTGCACGACGATGAGATGCTGATGGCGCTGCAGCCGCATCAACTCGTGCGGGCCATCGACGGGATGGAGGCACTGTCACGCAACGGCCTGCGCTACCCGATTCCGCCGTACGGCATCCAGACCGACGCGCGCGCCGGCCTCGGTGCCAGCTACTGATGGTGCCGGCGGTCTTGTCGCCGGTCGCCGTGTGACAACGTCGAGTCATACTGGTATTACCGGCGTCTCACGACCGGCTTGTCGCTGAGCGACCTACTCCTGCACTGCCCCGGAGGGTCCCCATGCGTCATATTCTCGATCTACTACCAGCGTTACGGCTCCCTTGTCTGCTGCCAGATCTCGATGTTCCCGACCGCCCATTCGTCTGTGCCGATGACGTCGCACAGTTTGCTCTCGAGGGAGGAATCCTCACCGGGCAGCGCCGGACACACAGCTGGCACCTTGCCCGAGATGGTCGCTTCGCCTGTGGAACGCGAGCAACGTGCTCCGATTCGCTCGCCGATTGGGCCGCGCAACCGAATCGGCTCATCGAGGCGTTTTTGGATGGCCGGCCCGAGCAGTCTTGCTCGCCGATCTGGGTCGTGATCGACGAACGACCTTCGGGCCTCACGGATCCTTGCGAGCTTCCCGTTGAGCACGATGTCGAGCAGTACCTCCAGCGCCAGCTCGAAGTCGCTGGTATCACCCTTGTCGACGCTGTTGTGTTCGACGACCAACGGTACTGGTGGTCGATGTGTGAGCTGTTGACGGGCACGACGGTCTTGGTGTGCAGGACCAACAAGTTGCAGGGGGAACACGACCCACAGTGGCGTAATGGTCCGAGTTCGCCGCGATGTCAGATGCTGATCGGCAGCATGGTCGGGCCGCGCCCGAGTAGCACCTCGCCCCACGTGACTGCAGCGTCGTCGCGGAGTGCGAGCTCAGGGAATCGCTTGATCAGGCGACCGATCGCCACCTCGGCTTCCAGCCGAGCGAGGGCTGCGCCAAGACAGAAGTGGCCGCCGTATCCGTAGCCCAGATGCGAGCGGGCATTCGAGCGATCGATGCGCAGGTCGTCAGGGTCGTCGAACACGACTGGATCGCGGTTGGCGCCGAGCACGCCCAGGAACACGGTCTGACCAACGGCCATGGCGATGCCGTCGCGCTCGTGGGCTTCACCGACGATGCGCACCATCAGTTTCGTCGAGCCGTCGAAGCGGTGCAGTTCTTCGAGCGCCCCGCCCAGCAGCTCGGGCCGTGACCCCAACAGCCGCTGCTGCTCAGGGTGTTGGAGCAGCGAATGCATCGAGTTCGAGATCAGGTTGGTCGTCGTCTCGTGGCCGCCGAACAGCAGCAACGTGAGCGCCCCGATCAACTCGGTCGGGGCCAGGCCTGCATCGGGGTCGTCGTTGGTGACCTCGATGAGCGCTGAAATCAAGTTGTCGGTTGGCTCGTTGGTGTATCGATCGATCAGGCTCGTGAAGTAGTCGATGAACTTGGCACTGCCTGCTGCAGCCCGCTCGATGCCAGCTGTTCGATTAGCCGAGCCGAAGACGATGGCGGCGAGCTGATCGCTCCAGTGCTTGAAGTCGTCGCGATCCTCCGCTGGGACCCCGAGCAGTTCCGCAATCACGATTGCCGGCAGCGGAAACGCGAAGTCGCGGACGAGGTCGGGTTCGTCGATGTCAGCAAGTTCATCGAGTAACTCGTCGACAATCTCTTCGACCCGCGGCCGGAGGTCGCTGATACGGGACGGAGTGAACGTACGACGGAGCGGCTCCCGCAACCGGTTGTGCTCGGGCCCGTCGTGGAACACCATCCAGCCGCGCAACAGGTCGAAGGTCTGCCCCAGTGCGGCGCGTGAGGTGTCGTCGAGCCGCGCCTCGAGTGGCGTCAGCCGATCGCTCGACAGCCGTTGATCGTGGAAACCAAGTCGGACTGCTTCGTGAGTGGTGAACATCCACGCCCGATGTCGAGTCAGCCACACGATCGGGCCCATCTCGCGCAGCGCAGCGAAAATGGCGTGGGGATCAGTGATCGCGTCAGGCGCGAGAAGATCGACGCCGCTCGTCGGAGCGTTCACGAGCCGGGTCCGCGCAACAACGCGATGACACACGCATTTGCATCGACGCCTGCCGCGCCGCCGCCCATTGTTTCAAGGAGCCCGACTCGTGCGCCATCGACTTGGCGTTCGCCTGCCTCTCCGCGTAATTGCCAGACCAACTCGGCGGTTTGGGCCAGACCGGTCGAGCCGAGCGGGTGCCCGCGAGACAACAGCCCGCCACTGGGATTGACTGGTTGTGGCCCACCCAAGCGCGTGTGGCCTGACGGAGCGAGTGCTGCACCCTCGCCCGGAGCGGCGACACCGATTGCTTCGAGTGTGAGGATTTCACCGATCGTGAACGCATCGTGCACCTCGAACACGTCAACGTCCTCGACCGATAACCCTGCCTCGGCGAATGCCCGGGCCGCGGTGCGCGCCACTGTTTGGAAGCCCCACGGTTCGGTGTCGCTCGACGTCCAGAGCGGACCGGACGAAAACTGGCTGGTCACAATCTCGACCTGCCGGTGCCCGTTGGGCCTGGAGTCGGGGTCGAACGTGGTGATCACCGCGGCGCCCGCGCCATCAGACATCGGGCAGCACTGCAGCAGGGTCAACGGCCCGGCGATTGGTCGGCTCTCCAACACCTCGGCCCTGGTCGGCGGAGTTCCCGAGAGGTGGGCACGCGGGTTGAGCGCACCATGGGCCTTGTTCTTCACAGCGACCTCGGCGAGGAGCGCCGGGTCGACGTCGAACTCCTGTAGGTAGCGACTTGCCTGCAGCGCATAGAGCGCTGGCATCGCCAACCCTGCACGGCCTTCGGGGTCGCTCAGTTCGGGCACGATTGGCCCGGCAAACTGCGTCGACAGCTGTTCGACGCCGACGGCGATCACCCGCTGATAGCGCCCCGACGCGACCGCCTGCTGCGCTTCGTGCAGCGCCACGGTTCCGCTCGCGCAGGCTGCCTCGATCTTGAAAGTCGGAATACCACCGAGCCCGGTACCGGCGAGCACACGATTGGCAAGACCGGGCGGGCCGAACACGGAGCCGACGAACGCAGCGTCGATCTCAGATGGTGCGAAGCCGCTGTCGTCGATCGCTTCGATGATTGCTTCCCATGCCAACTCCTCGACGCGTCGATCGGGAAAGCGCCCGAAGTGTGAGGTGCCAACGCCAGCAATACCAACTCGGCGGTCGGTCATGACACCACCGCCTCGACGAGCAGGTCGCCGTGATCTTCGCCGACGAATCGCACGACGCCCCCGGCAGGGACTTCGGTCGCGCCAACAATGCGGGCCAGGACGCGTGGCCCACCATCAATGTCGACGTATGCGAGAACGAACGGGGGAGTGAGGTCGCCGACGCGGAGGTGCACGGTGGTCGACGACCAGACAATGCCGCCGGGCCCGAACGACGTTGGCACGGTCGGACCAAGGCATCGCTCGCAGCGGTCGTGCCTCCGAGCCGCAACATGGCCGCATGCCGTGCACGCGGATCCGTCGATGCAACAGTCGATCAGGTGGGGCCTCGGGTCAGCCGGTACCGGAGGTGCGCTCGCCATTTCCCTATGCAAGCACACCGTAGGAGCGTGGGACGATCCGCGCAGCGCCGATACCGAGCGGCCAGGTCGTTGCCCCATTGGCTGACAGATGAGACTGTGCAAATGGACGTCCGAGGACTCATGGCACAGGCCGCAACACTGAACGCGCAACGGACGGCAGTGATCCATGGCGATCGCCAGCTGACATTCGCCGAGGCGTGGACCCGCGGCATCCGGCTCGCCAACGCGCTGCTGGCCCTCGGCCTCGTTCCCGGTGACCGAATTGGTGTCCTTGAAGACAACAGCATCGAAGCGCAAGATCTTTTTGCAGGTGCAACCATTGCCGGTCTTGTGCGTGTGCCGTTGTACGCCCGCAACTCAGCTGAGGCACACATCCACATGCTTGATCACACGGGCTGTCGTGCGGTCATCGTCGCCGAGCACTACGCGCACGAAATCGAAGCTATTTGTGCCGAACTCCCCGACGTCGAACACGTCATCGTCCGCGATTCGGGTTACGAGCGGTGGCTCGGCGCGCACGCTGATGCCGACCCGAACGTCCTGATTGATCCGGACGACTGGTACATCATCCGCCACACCGGTGGCACCACAGGCAAGCCGAAGGGTGTTGCCTATACCCATCGTTCGTGGCTCGCTGCCGGGCGTGACTGGTTCTACAACTTTCCACCGATGATCGCAGGCGAACGGTGCCTTCACGTCGGGCCGATCTCACACGGCTCTGGCTACCTGTACACGCCGACGTGGTTGAGCGGTGGCGCAAACGTGCTGCTTGATCATTTCGATCCGGCGGAGACGATCGAGGTGATGGAGCGTGAGCGAATCAGCTACATGTTCGCCGTGCCCGCAATGTTGAATGCACTCGCCCGCAACGAGACGGCGCGGAGCCGTGACTGGTCGGCACTCAAGGTGATCCAGATCGGCGGCGCGCCAATCGCTGACGAGACCGCACTGCTCGCCCGTGACGTGTTTGGCATGGTGCTCTACCAAGGCTTTGGGCAGACGGAGGCGCTGCCGGTGTGCATGATGGGCCCCGAAGAGTGGTTCTCAGAAGTCGAGGGTTCGGAGCCGCTTCGCTCGACCGGCCGTGCGTTGCCGTTCGCCTATCTGCAGATTCGCGACCCCGATGACAGCACGCGGGAGTTGCCGATCGGCGCCGAAGGGGAGATCGCTGTCAAGTGTGACGGCCAGATGCTGGAGTTCTGGGACAACGCCGAGGCGACTGCTGAACGCATTACGCCCGACGGGTTCGTACTGACTGGCGACATCGGGCGACTTGATGCGAACGGCTACCTCTACGTGCTTGACCGCAAGGACGACATGATCATCTCGGGTGGCTTCAACATTTGGCCGGCCGAGCTGGAGAATGTCATTGCCGACCACCCTGGCGTCGTTGAAGTGGCGGTGTTCTCGGTGCCAGACGGTAAGTGGGGTGAGACGCCGATGGCGGTGTGCTCGGTGGCTGATGGCATCGCCATCGATGATGCCAGGATCATTGATGAGATCCGATCGCTCTGCGTTGATCGGCTCGGCTCGTACAAGAAGCCAACGCACATCGAACTCCGTGCCGTACCGTTGCCGAAGAGCCCGGTGGGCAAGATCCAACGCAAGGTGCTGCGCGAACCGCATTGGGTTGGCCACGATCGCCGGGTCGCCGGCAACTGAGCTGGGCAGGGGTTTCCTTTCGCTGCGGCTGAATGCTCGGCGAAGCGATCGCGTACTGTTGCCAACATGAAGATTTGGCGACTCACAGCTCACGGTGACCCGATCGACCAACTCGAACTCATGGACGAGGCAGCGCCCGAACCAGGCCCGGGCCAGGTGCTCATCAACCAAGAGGCCGTCGGCCTCGCGTTCCCCGACGTCCTGTCGTGTCGCGGGATGTACCAGGTGAAGTCACATCCCGGACATGTCCCGGGTGGCGAGTCGTGCGGCACCGTCGCAGCGCTTGGTGAAGGCGTCACGGGCGTCGAAATCGGTCAGCGCGTTGCGTACCTCGGAGGCGGAGGCCTCGCTGAACAGACGGTGCATCCGGCCGCCGGGTTGTTCCCCGTGCCTGATGGCGTGTCGGCAGCAACGGCTGCCGCGATTCCGATCAACTACTGCACCACGCTCTACGCACTTGAGGATCGGGCCAAGCTGCAGGCAGGCGAGACCGTGTTGATCACGGGCGCAGCCGGAGGCACCGGTACGGCGGCAATCCAGTTGGCCAAGGCCATGGGCGCCAGGACCATCGCAGTCGCCGGTGGTGCTACCAAGGTGCAAGTGCTCAAAGACGTCGGGGCTGACGTCGTGATCGACCATCAGGAGAATCCCGACTGGGTCGACGCCGTCCGTGAGGCAAGCGGCGGTGGTGTCGACGTGGCCTACGATCCGGTCGGTGGCGACACCTTCCAGCAGGTCCGCCGGTGCATGGGATGGGATGGTCGACTCTTGGTGATCGGTTTTGTCGCCGGCATCCCCGAGTTCAAGACGAACCACGCGCTTCTCAAGAGCTACTCCGTGGTCGGGGTGCACTGGGGAGCAGCATTAGCTCGCTACCCCGAGGCGCTCGAACAGCAGATGACCAAGCTGCTCGCGATGGCCTCAGCAGGCACCATCGACCCGCCGATCTACCCGCCGTACGCATTCGATCAGGCGGCGCAGGCCCTGCAGGACCTTGCCGACCGGAAGACCTACGGCAAGGTCGTCGCGCTCATCAAGTAGCCCCGAAAAGTCCACTTTCCCTCGGGTCAAAAGTGGACAATCGTGAGCTGAATCGGGTTGCCAGCGCGGCGATGTCTTCGGGGTACATGTCGCAGCATCCGCCGATGATTGTCGCTCCGGCCTCAACCCAGCCGGCCACGATCTCGGCATAGCTGGCCGCATCGAGATCTGGTCGACGCTCGAAGATCGTGTTGTTTGCGGCGTATTCGGGTTGCCGCGCGTGAGGGAAGCCGTTGGCATAGCCGCCGATTCGTACGTCAAGTTTGGAGGTGGCAACCTTCTCAGCGAGCTCATTGATGGCTGGTGTCATCTGCTCCGGCAGCGCGCAATTGAACATCACGGCCTCGACCACATCAGCGTGCTCGGTGACGACATCGATGATGTCGTCGATGGTGTCGCCCGAGCGGAGCGCGATCTGACCGTCGTACGTGTCTGGCAGCGAGAACGATGCCCAGATGGGCTGTCCCGATCCATGCTCGCGGATCGCTGCGACGATCACGTCGAGTTCGGCGACCAGGCTGAGCGTCTCGGCGATCCATACATCGACGTACCGGTCGAGCTGCTGCACGATGAGTGCATACATGCCGGGGGCTCGATCTGCGTCGTAGAGGTCCGGTTCGTAGGAGCCGAACAACGGTGGCAACGAACCGCCGACAAGCACCACCCCAGCGGTGCCTGCAGCCTGGCGTGCGAGGCGTCCTGACAGCTCGATGAGGTTCGCGCCATCAGCCGCGAAGCGGTCATCACCGAGATGGTATGGAACGACGGCGTAGTTGTTGGTGATGATCACCTGGGCGCCTGCGTCTATGAACTGCGTGTGCGCGTCGACCACGTGGTCGGGGCTCTCGATGAGGGCCAGCGCAGACCACTCGGGCTGGCGGAACGGTGCGCCGATTCGCCGCAGAAATTTGCCCATCCCGCCGTCGAGAATGGTGACTGAGCCGGTCGTGGATGGGGCCGGCGCAGAACTCGTCGTTCTGGACGACGGCGAATCTGGGGTGAGGGAGGCAGGCACGAGCCGTGAATCTAGTGCGACGAGTTCCACCAGTTGTGAGACCACCAGCCACCGGTTACGGGGACACCGGTGACCGATTGCGAAAGATTTCATGCAAACGTCTTACATTCTGTTGAATGCAAGATAAAGTACGCAGTACGAAAGCAAATCACGCAATCCCCGAGAACACACCCCTCAAAAAAACAACTCTCAAGTCACTGGAGCATCCAATGCGCAACTACATCATCGCCAAGATCAATGATCAGCTCGAAACGGCTTCCGCTCGCTACACGAGCACCAACGACAAGGTCCTCGACGCCAACCGCAAGGCCGTCGAGTTTGCAGCGAAGACCGTCGACGCCATCACTCGCGCCGTCGAAGTTCCCGCCATGCCGGAGCTGCCGTTCGCTGGCCGCTTCCAACTCCCTGAGTTCCCGACCGCTGCCGAAACCGGAAAGCGCTATATCTCCTTCGTCGAGCGTGCCGCTGACATGAACCGTGACATGAACGGGCGCTTCATCGAGATGCTCAAGATCCAAGAGGCCAAGCCGGTAGCCAAGAAGCCGGTAGCCAAGAAGGCACCGGCTGCTGCCACGAAGTGATCCGCTCAGCGCCCTGCACCGGACCCCATCCCCCCTTGGGTGACGGTGCGGCGAGCGCTGCGTGAACACGACCGATGTCCCGCCGAGTTTCGGCGGGACATCGTCGCTTGTCACCCCTTGTCAGGCAGGATCACCAAATGAGTTCGAAGTCGAACAACGCAGGCGATGGCCAGACGTGGGGAGCTGGCGCGCTCGGCGATTTCATCCGCAGCCAGCGTCGACTCGCGGAGTTGAGCCAACGCGAGCTCGCCAAACTTGCCGACCTCTCTGACGCCTATCTCAGTCAGCTCGAGCGAGGACTGCATGAACCGTCCGTCCGGGTCGTCAATGGTCTGTCGTCGGCGTTAAACGTGCCGGCCGAAAAGCTGCTGCGTTTCCTCGGCCGTGACCGGCCAGGGGGTGATGTGGTGTCGACCGAGTCGACGATTCAGACCGATGAGGCGTTGACGGACGTGCAAAAGCAGTCACTGCTCGACGTCTACCGAGCGTTCATCGCCGCGAACGATCTCTGATCAGCTAGCGAGTTGGCGGGCCGCCGCCACCACGATGGCGACTGCGTTCGACTCTGTTGCAGCGATTGTTGCGGCATCTGGCATTTCTTGCTGGGTGCGGTTGACGAGGACGCCGGCGACGCATCCGGCGCGCCAACCTGACGATGCACACATCGTGAACAGGGTTGCCGACTCCATCTCGTAGTTGAGTACGCCCATCGACTGCCATTCGTCGAGGGACCCACGGAGTCGTTCGACCACACGACCAGTTGTCGTGTCGTAGCGTTCTTGGCCCGGGTAGAAGGTGTCGCTCGACGCGGTGATGCCGACGTGGGTGGTTGAGCCGGAGTCGCGAGCAGCGGCGACGAGGGCGGTCGTGCACTCGAAGTCCGCAACGGCGGGGAACTCCATCGGTGCGAAGTGCAAGCTTGCCCCATCCAGTCGCACCGCTCCGGTCGTGACGATTACGTCGCCTGGGTTGACGTTCGGTTGGATCCCGCCAGTGGTGCCGACCCGGAGGAAGGTCGTCACGCCGAGCTGCGCAAGTTCCTCGACAGCGATCGACGTCGACGGTCCGCCAATGCCGGTCGAGCAGACCACGACCGAGTTGCCGTCGAGCTTTCCGATCCATGATGTGAACTCCCGATGGGCAGCCAGTGCTCGCGGCTCGTCGAGGAGTTGTGCGATGCGCGCGACCCGGTCGGGGTCGCCCGGCACGATCGCCAAAGTTGCGCCGCTGATGTCGGAGGCATTGAGCCCCAGGTGAAACGTCTCTGCCATCAGCTCACCGTATCGACTCTCTCGTTACCGCCGAGACGGAACGGGACAGAGCGTCAGTGGCCAGTGACCCCATGGAACGGTCGGCCGGCGTCGTTGAAGGCGGTGTAGAGCTCCATGAATGCATCGCCGAAGGGGTTGATGCCCCGCAATGGCTGGGCCGCACGTTGCACGGTCCAGTCGTGTGGTGCGAGATCGATCGCCGTGACGAAGTTCCTTTCGGCTCCGTCGGCGTCGCCGTCATTGCGGAGGCGCGTGGCGATTCGGAAGAACAATCGGGCCTGCTCCTCCTCCGAACTCAGATCGTCGACTGCACCCTTTGCATCCTCGGGCGACATCCGAAGCGTGCCGTCCTTGGCCCATGCGCGGATGTGGTCCTTTTGGATCTCGGAGTCGATGCCGGTGAGCTCTCGGAACGTGTCGCTCGCGTAGGCACTCCAGTTCGGCTGGACAATGTTGTCGTCCTCGTCGATCATCAGCACTGTCGGCACGTTCGAAATCGCGTACAACTCGGCGACGACATGGTCGGCGTCGATCAGGACGGGATATGTAATTCCGTCAGCGGCGCCACGGATGGTCTCGACGTCTTCGTCGACGGCGACAGCAATCACTTGAAAGTTGTGATCAGTGAGTTCATCTTGGAGTGCCTGCCAACCTGGCAGATCGAGGAGACAGCCTCACCACGATGAGAACGCGACGAGCAGTCGCTTCTTGGAGCGATGGTCGGAGAAGTTCATCGGCAAGCCGTCGAGGTCGGGCAACGTGAAGTCAGGTGCCCGCATGTCGTTGACGGCGGCGCGGCGCAGATCGCGCGGGGCGCCGATGGCAACAAGGCCGGATGCGGCGTCGTGCGCTGCAGGCCGGTCGATGAGGGATGCCACGACGGTGACGTCGACGCGGTCGCCGCTCATCAGCGCGGCGCGATCGTGAACGATGACGCAGGTGTCGTCCTTGCAGAGGCCTTTGGGCTGCAGTGTCCAGCCGAGTGCATCTTCGAGGGCAGCCACGTCGATCAGCGGCCCACCTTCCAACATCACGATGTCGTTGTTTGCCATGTGCGCAACGTAGTCGGCGCGCCCCATTTTCTCTGCTTGCGCCGTTATCAGCACTGGCGGTGCCGAGATCGCAGCACCTGCGTTGATCGCCTGGCCTGACGAACACGACAGCCGATATGCCCGGTCGCCGAACAGTGCGAGGGTCGCTATGGTTCCCCGGTGCACGACGTGGGACGGGTCAGAACGGAACGATCGGTCATAGCGTTTCTCGCATTCATCGGCGTCCTGATGGCTTTTGGGATCGACGCCGCGCTGCCGGCATTCGACCAACTCTCAGCGGCATTCGACCTCGACGAGCGTGGCATGAGCCCGGCGATCACGGGCACCGTGTACTTCGCCGGCATGGCGGTCGGACAGCTGTCTTACGGAATCCTGGCAGACCGTTTCGGCCGGCGGCCGGTGCTCATCGCGGGTATTTCCGTGTATGCCGTCGGTGCGATCTGCAGCGCACTCTCGCCCAACCTGGAGGCGCTGCTGGCCGCTCGGTTCGTGTGGGGTCTTGGCGCATCGTCGCCAACCGTGATGCGCATGGCGATCGCCCGCGACCTGTTTGCCGGAGACCAGATGGCGCGCGTCGTCAGCACATTCAGCGCCATCTTTCTGCTCGGACCGATCTTCATGCCGTTCGTCGGTGAGGCGATTCTCGTCGTCGGTGACTGGCGGCTGGTGTTCTTATCCGGCCTCGTGCTTGCGGGGGTGACGCTCGTTTGGGCCATCAGGTTCGGTGAAACCTTGGCGCCTGAACTGCGACGTCCAATCAAACTCGCGCCGATCCGTGAGGCCTTCGGTGCGGTGATGCGCACACGCGTGACGCTGTGGGTTCTCATCGCCCAGGCATTCTTCGGAGGCGCATTTTTTGTATGGCTTGGCAGTGCGCAGGTCGTGCTCGACAACATTTACGGCCGCGACGCGCAGTTCACGTTGTTCTTCGGTGCGTCAGGCATCGGCATGGCGCTTGCGTTGCTCTTCAACCGTCGATTGATCGTCATGTACGGGGCGGAGAAGATGGTCATCCGCGCAGCCACGGTGTTCGTCGTGGTGAGCGTCGTTGGCCTGGTCGGCACGCTGCTTGCCGACGGCGTGCCATCGGTGTGGTGGTGGTTCGGCTGGGCATTGGTTGCAAACGCGATGGGCATGATCATGGGGCCGATGAGCGCGTCGCTCGCGCTCGAACCGATGGCAGACAAGGCGGGTACTGCGGCCGCGATTCTGGGCGTGGCACAACTCGGCGTCGGGGCAGCGTTCGCGGCCATCGTCGATGCGCAGATCGACACCACGGTGACGCCGATGGTGCTCGGGGCACTCGTCTATGGCTCACTCGGCTTGGGTTGCCTGGTGATCGCGCTCAAGACCAACTAGTTGCGTTTGGGGTCAGGCCCCTTTCGCAACTGTGATGAACTCGCGACAGAGTTGCGAAAGGGGCCTGACCCCTTTCGTGACTATTCGAAGGCGGCGCGGAGGTTGTTCATGGTGGTCTGGCACGCTTGCTCGAGGTTGTCGCGACGACCTTCAATTTTGCCGGGGTAAATCTCCGGCAATTCGAGTAGCGGCGCTTCGAATGACTCGGTCACGGTGCATGTGGCATTGCTGGTCGGCGTGATCTCGTAGCGCCAAACGGTGGCATGCTCGAACTTTGGCGGCACCGAGTAGGCGAAGGACTTGGCCGGTTCGAACTCAGTGACCACGCAGTCGGCATGCCATTCGTAGCCACGGGCCTTGTTGTAGCCACGGAAGGTTGCGCCAACGGCGACCTCGGTCGACCCGTCGAGAAACTCGCAGCGGACGTTCTCTGGGCTGAGGCCGGGAAGGCGGTCGAGATCGGTGAGGTAGGCGAAGACGTCAGTAGCCGACGCGTTCACATCGACGATTGCGGAACCCTCTGTTGCTGCACTCATTGCGCCAGTGTGGCCGACGCGACGGGGTGGGCGGAAGTCAGCCGATACCGTCGGGCATTTCGGACTTGCGCCGACCGATAAAGTCGAGGAGTTCAGCGTCGATTGCATCGTCGAGTGGCGGTGCTTCGTAGGAGGCCAGCGACTCTTTCCACGCGGTATTGGCGCGGTCGGCGGTGGTGGTCGAACCGTCTTCGAGCCACTGCTCGTAGCTCGAATTGTCGGCCATCGTCGACCGATAGAACGCGGTTTCGAAGTTGGCAAAGGTGTGGGCTGTTCCGAGGAAGTGGTCGCCCGGTGTGTGCACGGTGAGCTGTTCCATAGCTTGGCCGTTTTCGCTCATGTCGAGGCCCTTGGCGAGCGCCATCATCATGCCGAGCTGGTCGGCGTCCATCATGAACTTCTCGTAGCCGACGGCGAGGCCGCCCTCCATCCAGCCAGCCGCGTGCAGTACGAAGTTGACGCCTGCCATGACGGTCGGGATGATCGTCGAAGCCGACTCGTATGCCGCCTGAGCGTCAGGCAGCTTCGATGCGGTCAGTGAGCCACCCGAGCGGAACGGGACGCCGAGTCGGCGGGCGAGTGCAGCGACGGTGTACAGGACAATCGCCGGCTCGGGTGTCCCGAACGTCGGTGCGCCAGTTGCCATCGACATCGATGATGCGAATGATCCGAAGATCACCGGAGCACCGGGGCGCACCAGCTGGCAGAAGGCCATGCCGGCCAATGCTTCTGCAAGAGTTTGTGCCGCGACGCCAGCCGAAGTGGTTGGGGCCATGGCGCCGGCGAGGATGAATGGCGAGATGACGCATGCCTGGTTGGCAGCCGCGTAGGTCTCGGCGGCAGCCAGCATTGTGTCGTCCCAGACGAGTGGGGACGAGGCGTTGATCAGCGACGACATCACCGTGCGATCTTGCAGGTCGCCGCCGAATGCGATCCGTGCCATCTCGACCGAGTCGGCCGCCCGCTCGCCAGCGGTGACCGAGCCCATGAAGGCCTTGTCGCTGTACTTGAGGTGCGCGTACACCATGTCGAGGTGACGCTTGTTGACCGGCACATCAACGGGTTCACAGACCGTGCCGCCCGAGTGATGCAGGTTTGGCGACATGTACGCGAGCTTCACGATGTTCTGAAAATCGGCGATCGTTGCGTACCGTCGGCCGTTGTCCTGGTCGTAGACGAAGGGCGAGCCGTAGTTCGGTGCGAAGACGGTGTTGTTACCGCCGATTTCGACGTTGCGTTCTGGGTTGCGAGCGTGCTGCGTGTATTGGCGCGGTGCGTTGTCTTGCACGAGCTTGCGGCACAGTCCGCGTGGAAAACGAACTCGCTCGCCGTCGACGTCGGCGCCTGCTGCACGCCACATCTCGAGGGCCGTCGGGTAGTTGCGGAACTCGATGCCGACTGTTTCGAGGATGGTGTCGGCGTTGTGCTCGATGATCTCTAACTGTTCGTCAGTGACCAACTCGTACGGCTTGATTTGACGCTGTAGATACGGGGGAATCGGGGCTGCTGTGGATGCACGGCTCGCGGCTCGCCCTGCGCGGCCACCCGACCGATGTCCACGTCGTTCGTCACTCATTGCACACCCCATTCGTTGCACGTCCCCATCCGGGGGTTCCACAATGCGGAACAGTTCCATCATACAGAACAGGCGAGGGGTGTGCGGAACGCGCCTGATCGGGTCAGTTCCGGACGGGTAGCCACCTGGCAACGTCAGGCCAGCAATTTGACCCGGTCTGCTGCTCGCCTCTAGGCCGGGCGGCGCCGGCGGCCGGTGCGTTGTCTGTCGCCAGCGCCTTCGGGCTTCGCCTGGGCAACCGGAAGGGTGGTCTCGGTGGCGAGGTTTGGAGTCGGCTCGGTCGTGTGCGGGAACCCCATTGCATTGACGAACAGATCCTGGAACCTTGGCTCGGTCGCCGTCTCGATCTTGTTCACGCGCCGCACCGTCTCTTCGATCTCGGCGCGCTGGCTGGCCGACACTAAGGCTCGAACAGCGCCGGCTCCTGCAGCGTTGCCAACCGATGCGACCTTCGCGACCGGTACGTCAGGAACGAGGCCGATCACCTTGGCATAGAGCGGATCGATATGAGCCCCGAACGCTCCGGCGAGCCGAACCGAGCCAATTTCGTTCGGGTCGGTCTTGCCGGCGTGTTCGCACAGCAGGTCGATGCCAGCGCGCAGTGCCGCTTTCGCGAGCTGAATGGCACGCACGTCATCCTGGGTGACGTTGATGTTCGCTGCCGGTTCGTCGGCATCGCCGAACAGCCGGTACGAGAACGTGCGTCCGTGGGCAAAGATGCGCGACGTCTTGGCCGGCCCGTCAGAACGCACGGTGCCGTCGACGTCGATGAGCCCCGAGAGATATAGCTCGCCCATTACTTCAATGATGCCGGATCCGCAGATGCCGGAGATTTCGAGCGAGCGGGTTTCGGCGTCGAAGCCAGGGTCATCTGACCAGAGGTCGGAGCCGATCACCTTGACTCTGGGTTCGAGCGTGTCGCGGTCGATGCGGACCCGTTCGATGGCACCTGCCGTGGCGCGCATGCCGGCAGAGATCTGGGCGCCTTCGAAGGCCGGGCCAGTGGGGGAGGAGGCAGCCAGTACATGAGCCGAGTTGCCGAACACGATCTCGGCGTTCGTGCCGACGTCGACCAGAAGTTGGAGGGCGTCGCTGCGGTGCGGCCCTTCGGCGAGAATCGCGCCAGCCGTGTCGGCGCCCACATGGCCGGCGATACAGGGGAGGAGGTAGACCTCGCAGAACCGAGCGTCGATGTCGAGGTTGGCAGCCGACGTGACCACGGAGCTGTCGGTTGCGAGTAAGAACGGCGCCTGGCCGAGGGGTGTCGGGTCGATGCCGAGGATGACGTGATGCATGATTGGGTTGCCGACGATCGTCATGTCGAGCACCACGTCGCGGTCGATCCCGGCTTCTGCGACAAGCGTGCCCACCATTTCATCGAGTGCAGTCCGTACTGATCGAGTGAGCTCGACTTCGCCGCCCGGGTTCATCATCACGTACGACACGCGCGACATGAGGTCGTCGCCGAACCGGATCTGCGGGTTCATCACGCCGTTGGTTGCGCGGATCTCGCCGGTCGACAGGTCAACGAGGTGTCCCGCAATGGTGGTCGATCCGACGTCGACGGCGATGCCGAATGCCTGGTCGATGTAGCCCGGATAGACGGCGCAGACCTCGTGGCCATGCCGAACGGCGACGGTGATCGTGTTGTCGCCCTGCTTGGCGGCCGGTGCGATCAGGGGAAGCACGTGTGTTGCGAGGCGTGACATTGTCACGTCGTAGGTCTTGGAAAGTCGTTCGGCGATCTGTTCGGCCAACCCGCGCAGGTCAGAGCCGAGTTCGGCCTTCTCCAACTCGATGTAGTGCAAGCGGACGAGCGGATCGATCTCGATGTTGCCCACGTCGACGGACTTCCGCACGACCTGCTTGTGAACCTGGCTGGCAGCGGGGACCTCGACCTTGAGGTTTCCGCAGACCTGCGCTGCGCAACCGAGGCGTTGGCCATCGAGGATCGGCCGACGGCCTTTGTATTCCTCTTCGGTCGACGCCCATCCGGTCAGTGCGTTGAGGTTCGTGGGCACGATCTGGCAACGGCCGCAGAGTCCGCGTCCGCCGCATGTTGAATCGAGGTCGACGCCGGCGAGACGTGCTGCGTCGAGCACGGTGGTGCCCTCGTTGACCGTTACTGACAACCCCGACGGTGCAAACTCGACCCTGCATGTCATTGCGAAAGGTGTCCCTTTCTGACCTGAGGGGAACCAGACAGGCGCTTGGCCATGGGGTCAGTCTGCCACGCGGGCGCTGCGGCCACCGCGTCGTTTCGGGCCGCCACCGGCTGCATCGCCGGCGGCCTGGCCCCCACCCTCGCGGTACGTGGCGATCCATGCGCCGCAGTCTTGGTCGTGGCCGGCGAGCACGTCGGCTGCTTTGACTGCCTTCTTCACTTCGTCGTGGAGCGGGCTCATGATTGCAGAGGTCATGCCGTTGGAAATCGCCATGGCGAGGAACGTGCCGGTGATTGCGTTGCGCTCGGGAAGCCCGAAGCTCACGTTCGACGCGCCGCAGGTGGTGTTCACCTTCAGCTCGGTCTGAAGGCGGCGGAGCAGCTTGAACACTTGCTGGCCGGCCTGACCCAGGGCGCCGATTGGCATCACCAGCGGGTCGACGATGATGTCTGACGACGGGATCCCGTAGTCGGCGGCCCGGTTGACGATCTTGCGGGCGACTTCGAAACGAACGTCGGGGTCTTCGGAGATCCCGGTCTCGTCGTTGGAGATCGCCACGACTGCAGCGCCGTACTTCTTGACCAGTGGCAACACTCGCTCCATCTGCTCGTCTTCGCCGGTGACCGAGTTGATGAGCGGCTTGCCCTTGTAGACGGCGCAACCCGCCTCGAGTGCTTCGACAATTGACGAGTCGATCGACAGGGGCACGTCGGTGATCGACTGGACCAACTGAATGGCCTGGGCGAGGAGCGCCGGCTCGTCAGCCAGCGGGATGCCGGCGTTGATGTCGAGCATCTGTGCGCCAGCGGCGACCTGAGCGAGGGCATCGGAGGCCACCCGATCAAAGTTGCCCTCTTTCATCTCGGCAGCGAGCAGCTTGCGGCCTGTCGGGTTGATGCGCTCGCCGATCATGACGAACGGACGATTGAAGCCGATGACGACTTCCCTCGTTGCGGAGCTGATGATGGTCTCGGTCATGATGATGTCGATTCTGTTCGTTGCTGGTGTGTCAGGTTCGTGTCACGCCGAGGTCAGACCTCGGTGTGACAACCTTGGTGTGGCACTGATCAGTCGGAGTTGACTGGGACGTCGAGGCCGCCGTTGGCGACGATGGCTTCGAGGCGATCCTGTGAGTATTGGCCTTCGATGTCGGCACAGAGTTGGTCGAGTTGGGCGCTGACATCGCCTTCGGTCAGCGGTGTTGATTCGGTCCGCCATTCAGCGACGTAGTCGTCTGTTTTGGTCAGGTCAGCGACGGTAGCGGCGCGGTCGATCGCGTGCTGAAACCGAGCGTGCAGCAGCACTTTGCTGGACTCGTCGCCGCGTCGTGCGGCGAGTTGCGCAGGGATATCGCGCCAGTAGATCGTGTTGACCGATGGTGTGGTCGAGCGCCGGCGGCTCGATCGTCGGGCGGTTTGTCGCTCGCGTATTTCGCCCTGGTCGAGGTGGTCGCCGGGTTCCGAGTTTCCGGGTGCAGGGATCATGCCTGGTCTCCTCGTGTCAGCGTCACCCTCTGGGTGAACTCGACGACGGCGGTTTCAAGTTCGCCGTAACCCGTCGGTTCGATGTGAAGCTCGAGCCCGAGCCGGTCGGCGCACTGGTGTGCGGCCGCCAATGCCTTCGGATCGTTGCTCTGTTCGAGGTAGACGCACCGCGTGTAATTGCCGAAGTACATATCGCGCAGTTCTGGGTGCTTGGCAATTCCCATGCCTTCCCAGATCAAGCGCTCCCAGTTCCGCGCGAGGAAGTCGGTGAGGTAGAAGCTGCCGAGGGCATGATCCTGCAGTTCTTCGAAACGATCGTGGGTGGCGAAGAACTGGTAGCAGTGCGCGCCAGCCAGCATTTCGACGCCCTCTTCGGCGCACACCTTTTCCAGCAAACCGCCGGTGCCGCAATCGGCGTACCCGATGAGGATCTCGTCGAACTGTGAGTTGTTGCTGCAGGGTTCGGCGTCGACAACTCTCACTTCGGTGTCGAGTAGGTCTGTGTCGATCAGGTCCGTAGTGTTTCGGTCGCGGTCGCGGTCGGGTCGCCACATTGTGTCTGGCGGAACCTGACAGCGGGCTCGTCGAATACGGGCGCGGACGAGTTCGGGAATTTCTTTCGGTCGGTTATGCAGCGACGCCGGAAGACACTCGACGGTCACGTTGGTCAAGCCATTGAGTTCGGTGATGGCGAGCAACTCGCGGGCCAACGCCCCGCAGGCGATGATCAGCAGACGGGGTTGCACGTCAGGTGCGGACCGATGGGCCCGCGGGCTCGGGATTGCCGCGCCTCGCAGTCACGAGTGCCTTGGCCTGTTCCGAGGCCACAGCTGCGTCGCGGCAATAGGCGTCGGCGCCGATTGCTTCGCCGAACTCCTCGTTGAGTGGTGCCCCACCAACGAGGATGATTTGGTCGTGGCGGCGACCCTTCTCAATAAGTGTGTCGATAACGACCTTCATGTACGGCATCGTGGTCGTGAGGAGCGCTGACATGCCCAAGATGTCGGGTTTGTGCTCGTCAAGCGCAGCGATGAACTCGTCGACGTCGGTGTTGATCCCGAGGTCGATGACTTCGAAGCCGGCACCTTCGAGCATCATTGCGACGAGGTTCTTGCCGATGTCGTGGATGTCTCCCTTGACGGTGCCGATGACGACCTTACCGATGGATTCCGCACCGGTTTCGGCGAGTAGCGGCCGCAGAATTGCCATGCCGGCCTTCATTGCATTAGCGGCGAGCAGCACCTCCGGGACGAAGAGGATGCCATCACGGAAGTCAATGCCGACGATGCGCATGCCTTCGACGAGTGCATCGTTCAGCACCCGGTCAGGTGCCCACCCGCGGTCAAGCAGGATCATCGTGCCCTCGTGGATCTCCTCTTTCATGCCGTCATAAAGATCGTCGTGCATCTGCAGCGTGAGGTCTTCATCGCTCAGCAGTGCCAGGTCGATCGTTTCATCATCGCCCGTGGCATCGATGTCATCGCTCATTGTCAATCTCCAGAGAGTGGGCGGACCGTGGTGGTCCGTGCCGTTGTTCCGCAATGCGGAACAGTACCGCATCGTGAAACAGTACCGTATTGCGGAACAGTACGCCAGACCCCTCCGGGAAAGGCGTGCGCGGGATGATACTGACGACTGCGCCTCCCTGCACTGACGGTGCCCGAATGCGAGAGAAGTGTTGGAGACTGCCTTCGAGGTGGTACACCTGTTCGCGGAGGAACGATATGGCACGCGTGCAATCGATCGAGCGGGCATTCGCAGTGTTACGCGAACTCTCGCTGGGATCAGCAGGGGTCACCGAGATCGCTGACCGAGTCGGTCTCCCCAAGTCGACGGTATCGCGTCTGCTGTCGGCGCTCGAAGGCGAGGGCGCGGTGCAGCAACGTTTGGAGAGCACCGAATACGAGCTCGGTGCGGGTCTCGCAGCGCTCGCTGATGCCGCGAACAACGACGCGAACATGGCTGCCGTCGTACGGCCGTTCCTCCTTGAACTCGCCGAAGCGACCGGCGAGGCAACCGGCTTCGTTGTTCGATCCGGTCGCAACGTGTACTGGGCCGACAACGTTGAGCAGCCCGACGAGGCAGTACAGGTCAAGAGCCGCACCGGTTTCTATGCGCCCATGCACTCGGTGCCAGCAGGCCTCGCGCTGCTCTCCCATCTTCCTACTCATGAAATCGAGAGCTATCTCACTCAGCCGCTCGAACGCGTCAACGACCGGACACCCACCGAGGTCGACGAGCTGCGCCGTCGCATTGCTCAGATCGTGGCCGACGGCGTGCTCTGGTCGTTCGACGATCTTGGTGACGGAATCACTGCGATCGACGTGCCGTTCCGCGGAGCATCCGGTCAATACGAAGGCGCGCTGTTCGTCAACGCGCCGAGCTACCGATTTCCTGCTGAAGGTGACACAGAGCGCATCCAGCAGTTGGTTGTCGACGCCGCAAAGCGGCTCTCCGGCCGCTTCAAGGTGCACTGAGCGCCGCACCGGGGAACTTCCCAACGCCGTGGGCCAGTAGGTTCGGGACGATGAAGCGTCAGGACAAGGCAGACCGAATCGGCGAGATACTCGACGATCTCTATCCGAACCCTCCGGTGCCGCTCGACCACCGAAACCCCTACACCATGCTCGTCGCTGTAGCGCTCTCTGCGCAGACGACAGACAAGAAGGTCAACGAGGTCACCCCGGCGCTGTTCGACGTGGCCGACACGCCAGAAAAGATGGCGCGTCTCTCGCCCGATGAGATCCTCGAGTTCATCAAGCAGGTCGGTCTTGCACCGACCAAGTCACGGAACTTGTCGACCATGGCGCACCAGATCCTGGACGCTGGCGGCGAACTGATCCCTGAATGGGATTTCCTCGAAGGGCTTGCTGGCGTTGGCCACAAGACGGCCGGCGTGGTGATGGCGGGGGCATTCGGTTTCCCGGCGTTCCCGGTCGACACGCATATCCATCGCTTGGCTGACCGGTGGGGGTTGAGCGACGGGAAGAACGTCGAGACGACCGAGCGCGACCTGAAGGCCGTCTTCGCCGAAGACACGTGGGATCGTCGTCACCTGCAGGTCATCTACTTCGGCCGCGAGCACTGCCCGGCGAAGCGCCACGATCTCACGGGCTGCCCGATCTGTTCCTGGGCTGCAACCAAAAAGCGCATCGCACTCGAATCGCGGTAGGGCCGACCTGCTCGCTGCAACGCTCGTCACCGGCGACCCCGTCAGGCCGAGTCACCCTGTGTGCAGCGAGGTCATTCGCGGGTCGATGACCCCTGACGAACGGCGACAGGACTCGGACAAGATGAAGCGACGCTGGACGGCCCCAGCGACGACGTAGCGGCCCGATAGTGATGCCTGAACAAGAACACAACGTGACGAATGGCGGGAATACCTGGCGCTGAGGTTGGGAAGGGATTCACATGCCCTGATATCTTCGGGCCCGCATGTCGCTCTTTCTTCGCGATTACCTCAACGTTGTCTGGTTCGGAATTGCAGCGCTCGCCATTGGCGGGCTGCTGCTCGGCCTCGCCGCGGCCATCCGCCCGTCCAAGCCCAACTACGACAAGGGCATCGCCTACGAATCGGGTGTCGATCCGGTCGGTATGGGCTGGTCGCAGAGCCAGATTCGCTACTACGTGTTCGCACTGCTCTTCGTGATCTTCGATGTTGAAGCCGTTTTCCTGTTCCCGTGGGCTGCATCGAGCGAGCGATACGGCACGTTCGGGCTCATTGCCATGCTTGTGTTCATCGTGCTCCTGCTCGACGGGCTCGTCTATGCCTGGAAGCGAGGACTCCTTCGATGGGTTTGATCCTCACGAACTGCCACACTCGCCCGAACACGCAGAGAAAGACGATCTGACATGGGTCTCGTTGACAGGGGCCGTCTGCCGGCACCACTCACCAAGCTGTTCAACCTGAGCCGCTCGTACTCCCTCTGGGTGTACCAGTGGGGGCTTGCATGCTGCGCCATCGAAATGGGTGCAGCCTTCGGCTCGCCGCGTTACGACGTCATGCGTCTCGGCGTCATCCCACTTCCCGCATCGCCCCGCCAGGCCGACTTCGTCTGTGTGTCCGGCACCGTGACCGACAAGATGGCCCCCGCCGTCAAGCGCCTCTGGGAGCAGATGCCCGAGCCAAAGTACGCCATCTCGATGGGTTCGTGCGCCAACTGCGGCGGGCCGTACTGGGACAGCTACTCCGTCACCAAGGGAGTCGATCAGATCATCCCGATCGACGTGTACGTCCCCGGCTGCCCGCCGCGGCCCGAAGCTCTGCTTGAAGGCATCGTGCTCCTGCAGCAGCGCATAAAAAACGAAGACATGGCTGCCAAGTGGCGCGGCGACGAGTTCACCACGCTCCAGCGCACCCGTGCGGTGGAAGCTGGCAAAGTCGACCGTGACGGCGAGCTGATCAGCGACACGCACGGCATCTCCGACAACCCCATGCCCGAAGTTGCGGCCGTGCGGCCGGAACCAATCGTGGTGGGTGGTGGCTCAATTGAGTGACGACACCCAGACCCCGCAAGGCGACGCGGTCCTCCCAGGCGATGGCCTCCGCGAAGGCATCATCGACACGCTGCGCAACGACATCGGCGACGCCTTGATCGACACGCTGCTCAAGCCGAACGACGACCTCTGGGTCCGCGTGAGCGCCGAGAGCTGGCTGGCCACGGGTCAGGCGCTCAAGGCTGCCGGGTTCACATACTTCTGCTTCCTGTCAGCAATCGACTGGTTGCCGTCGCCGTTCGGCAACAGCCAGGACGACCCTGACGACGAGCCGAAAAAGATCGACATGACGATCAAGCAGGGCTACACCGGTGGCGAGACCCGCATGCAGGTGTTCGCTCGTCTGACCGACATCGATCGCCACGTGGGCGTGACCATCAAGGCCGACGTCGCCGATGACAACCAGGTGGTTGATTCTTGGAGCCACCTCTTCGCCGGTGCCAACTGGCACGAGCGCGAATGCCACGAGATGTTCGGCATCGGTTTCAACAACCATCCCGACCTCCGCAACATGTACCTGCCAGGCGATTTTGAGGGCCACCCGCTGAAGAAGGATTTCCCGTTACTCGCCCGCATGGTCAAGCCATGGCCGGGCATCGTCGACGTTGAGCCGATGCCTGATTTCGAAGAAGCAGCGCCTCCGGCAGAAGAAGCAGCACCCGCCGACGAGGCCCCCGCCGTGACCAACGAAGCCGGAGTTGATTCATGACGCTGACCGATCGCCAGCAGCTCAGCTATATCGCCTCTCAAGCTGCCGATGCTCGTCTGAACGTCGAGCTTGAGACCGAGGGCATGACCCTCAACATCGGACCGCAGCACCCGGCCACGCACGGCACGCTCCGCATCATTGCCCGCCTTGACGGCGAGCAGGTTGTCTGGGCCGAGCCGGTCGCCGGTTACATGCACCGCGGCTACGAGAAACTCACCGAAGTCCGCACGTTCCCGCAGGTCACTGCGCTGGTCAACCGCATCGACTGGCTGGGCAGCTTCGCCAACGAGGTGCCGTTCATCCTCGCTGCTGAGAAGTTGATGGAGATCGAGGCGCCGCCGCGGGCGCAGGTCATCCGCACGATCCTCTTCGAGTTGTCCCGCATCGCGAACGTGTCGCTGTTTCTTGGCGACCTCGGTGTGCAGATGGGCGCCATCACGCCGGTCTTCCTGGCGTTCCGCGACCGTGAATACATCTTGAACTTGATCGAGGGCGCCACTGGCGGTCGTTTCCACCCGAACTTCGACCGCATTGGCGGCCTCAAGGACGATCTGCCCAAGGGCTGGATCCAAGAGACCAAAGGTGCTGTCAAGAAGCTCGAAGAGTTCTGCGACACGATCGACGACTTGCTGTTCGGCAACGAGATCTTCCAGAGCCGCATGCGCGGGATCGGTGTGATCCCCGCTGATGTCGCCAAGGACTACGGCCTCTCCGGTGCCAACGCTCGTGCGTCCGGCATCGACTGGGACCTCCGCCGCGACCAAGACCTGCCGCTCAGCTACGACCTCGCTGACTGGAAGGTCTGGACGCATCCTGACGGCGACTCGTGGGCACGTTGCTGGGTCCGCCTCCAAGAGACGCGTGAGTCCTGCAAGATCGTCGGCCAACTCCTCGATCAGGTTCCGGCAGGACCGATCATGACCAAGGTGCCGCGCATCATCAAGGTGCCCGAAGGCGAAGCCTGGGTAGCCACCGAAAATCCGCTTGGCGAAATGGGCTACTACGTCGTCTCGAAGGGCGGCCTCGGCCCGTTCCGCGTCAAGATTCGCTCTGCGAGCTTCAACAACATCTCGATTGTGCCGTGGGCGCTCAAGGGCGTGTACGTCCCTGACATCATCACGATCCTCGCCTCGCTCTACTTCATTCTCGGAGACATCGATCGCTGATGCTCGCCCAACTCGCTGCTGAATTCCCGGGCTGGTATCCGGAGTGGAATATCCCCTACTGGCTGATGTCGATCTTGCGCGTCGTCGGTGGCCTCGTCGCCGTGCTGCTGCCCGCCGGCGGCATCGTGTACATCTTCCTCTTCAAAATGATGTCGTTCATGCAAAGCCGTCTCGGCCCCATGGAAGCGGGGCCGTTCGGGTCGATGCAGCTTCTTGCCGAAGTGGGCAAGTGGATGCAGAAGGAAGACCTCGCGCCTGACAACGCCGACGTGCGCATCTATAAGATGGCGCCGCTCATCGTGCTCCTGTCGACATTCCTGTTGGTCGTGGTGGTGCCCTTCGGCCCGCAGGCGTACTTCACGAACTTCGAGACCGGAGTGTTCTATGCACTCGCCGTTGCCTCGGTCAGCGTGCTCGGCATTCTGATCGCCGGTTGGTCGTCAGCCAACAAGTATTCACTCCTCGGTGGCCTTCGTGCTGGTGGTCAGCTCATTGCCTACGAACTGCCGATGGTGCTTGCCACCCTCGGTGTGGTCATCCAGGCAGGCTCGATGAACCTCAACCGGATCATCGAAGTGCAGAACACCGGCGAGATCTTCGGCGTCGGCTGGATTGGCAACCCGTTCATCCTCACTCAGTTCATTGGCTTCTTGATCTTCATGATTGCCGTGCAGGCCGAGCTGACTCAGAGCCCGTTCGACATGCCAATCGCCGAGTCCGAACTCGTCTCTGGCTACATGACCGAGTACTCGGGCTTCCGCTTCTTGATCTTCTTTATCGCCGAGTTCGCCACTGCCGGTGTGTTCGGTTTCATTGCTTCGGTGCTCTTCCTCGGCGGCTGGGGCGTACCGTTCACGTGGTTCGGCTGGGAAGGCATCTCTGATGTCGCCTGGTGGATGAACTTCGTCGGCCCACTGATTATGTTCACCAAGATGTTCGCCCTCGTCGGCGTCATCATGTGGGTGCGTTTCAGCTACCCCCGTTTCCGAGAGGACCAACTCCAGACATTTGCCTGGAAGGTTCTTATCCCGCTCGCACTGGCCAACACCGCTGCGACCGCAATCCTGAAGGTTGTCTTCTGATGCCCAAGGTTCCTGGACTACTCAAGGGGCTCGGCGTCACTGCCGGGATCCTCGGTAAGACACTGAAGAACGGTGCCGACACCGTTCAGTACCCGCACGAGAAAGAGGCGCCGCCCGTTCGTGCGCGTGGCGTCATCGCGCTACACGAAGGCAACTGCACCTCGTGCATGTTGTGCGTACGGGAGTGTCCGGACTGGTGCATCTACATCGAGGGCCACAAGCAACTCGCACCGCCGCGCCGTGCCGGTGGCAAGCCGCGTCAGGTCAACCATCTCGACCGTTTCGACATCGACTACGCGCTGTGCATGTACTGCGGCATCTGCGTCGAGGTCTGCCCGTTCGACGCACTCTTTTGGAGCCCCGAGTACGAGTACTCCGAGCCGAAGATTGCCGACCTTCTCCACAACAAGGACAAGCTCGGCGAGTGGATGGAAACCGTGCCCGAGGCACCGGAACTCGAAGCCGGGGCAAGTAAATAGATGAACGCTTTGATCCTCGCCACTGAGAATGTCAACGTCGCGCAGAACATCGCCTTTGGCATCATTGCCGCGGTCATGATCTTCGCCGCGTTCAGCGTCGTCACCACGAAGAACGTCGTGCACGCCGCCCTGTACCTCGTGGTGGTGCTCGCCGGCGTCGCAGCGCAGTACATCTTGGCCGCAGCCGAGTTTGTCGCCGTCTCACAGGTCATGGTCTACATCGGCGCCGTGATGGTCTTGTTCCTGTTCGGCATCATGCTGACCCGTGCCCAAATTGGCAAGGAAGAGGGCCTCAACAACAAGGGCTGGCAGCTGGGCATCCCTGTTGCGCTCCTGCTGTTCGGCCTGATGGCCTACGTCATCGTCGACACGTACGAAGACACCGTCA
Source organism: uncultured Ilumatobacter sp. (assembly GCA_937905835.1). Classification (GTDB taxonomy): domain Bacteria; phylum Actinomycetota; class Acidimicrobiia; order Acidimicrobiales; family Ilumatobacteraceae; genus Ilumatobacter_A. Next base: position 26,268 of record CALCXK010000022.1, read on the forward strand.
TTGGCGATCGGACGCCGTTCTCGACCGAGGGAATCGCCGATCAGGTGCTGTCGCCATTCTTGGTGCCGTTCCTGGCCATCTCGTTCGTCCTGCTCGCGGCTGCTATTGGCGCCATCGTTCTGGCCCGGAAAGACTGAGGCCCGCATGCTTGCTGTCAACTTCCTGCTGCTCGCCGCCGTGCTGTTCTGCATCGGTGTATTCGGCGTCATTGCGCGCCGCAACGCGGTGATGGTGCTGATGTCGATCGAGTTGATCCTCAACGCCGTTAACTTGAACCTTGTCGCGTTCGCGCTGATGAACAACAATCAGGAGGGCCAAGTGTTTGCCCTCTACGTCATCGCAATTGCCGCTGCCGAAGTCGGCGTTGGCCTCGCCATGGTGTTGATGATCTACCGCAACCGCAAGTCGATCGCCCTCGACGAACTCTCGGAAATGAAGGGCTGACGTGCTCGCCGTCGAAGAAACATACAAGGCACTCGAACTCAGCTCCGGCTGGTTCATGGAGCATGCCTGGCTCATTGCCCTGATCCCGGCGGTTGCGTTCGCGCTGATCATCGCGCTCGGCAAGAAGATGCCGTTCAAGGGTGCCGAGTTCGGCCTTGTGTCGATCGGTGCGTCGCTCGTCATCGCCACCGGCGCTGGAATCCAGTGGATGCAGCGAACCAACTCTGCGGACCACGGCGGTGAAGCGGCGCAGGGCATGTTCAACGGCGTGCTGCGTGCAGCCGAGGGCGCCGAAGCCAAACCCTTCATTGAACCCGTTGTCAGCCAATGGGTGTGGTGGCAGAACTCGGGTCTCGAATTCGGGATTGGCTCGCACATCGACGGCTTGTCGATCCTCCTACTCTGGCTTGTTGCGTTCATCTCGTTCCTGGTGCAGATCTTTAGCCTCGACTACGTCCGCGGCGATCGTCGCTACACGCACTTCTTCGCAGCGTTGACGCTGTTCTCGAGCGGAATGCTCGTCATGGTGATGGCGTCGAACATGGTCCAGCTGATCTTGGGCTGGGAGATCATGGGCCTCTGCTCGTTCATGCTGATCGGGCATTGGTGGGAAGACGCATACAACAGCCACTCGGCACTCAAGGCGTTCTTTACTGTGCGCGTTGGCGACGTCGGCCTGCTCATTGGCACGGCGATCTTGTTCTTTGGTTCCAACCAGTGGGCAGTCGACAACCTCGGAACGAACGGCTTTGACATTCGAGCCATCCAGGCGTGGGCGCTCTCAGGCGATGGGTCCAGCTGGGCGCTGGTGATGGCGTCGGTCGCCCTTTTCATCGCCGCAATTGGCAAGTCCGGCCAGTTCCCGTTTCACACGTGGCTGCCCGACGCAATGGCTGGCCCCACCCCGGTCTCGTCGCTTCTCCACTCGTCGACCATGGTTGTTGCTGGCGTCTTCCTGGTGGCCCGCATCTACCCGGTCTTCTGGGAAGGCTTCAACATCGGCAATGGCGGGTTGAGCTTTATTGCCATTATCGGCGGGATCACGATCATCATTGCAGCACTGCTCGCCTTCGTACAGGACGACATCAAGAAAGTGTTGGCCTACTCAACGGTCAGCCAGCTCGGCTACATGATGCTCGGCCTCGGCACGGGCGCCTGGCTGCCAGCTGTCTTCCACGTGTTCACGCACGCCTTCTTCAAGTGCTGTCTGTTCCTCGCAGCCGGCTCGATCAGCCACTCCGGTTCGCACCACTCCTTTGACATGAAGAAGGACATGGGTGGTCTGCGTAAGTTCATGCCGGTCACCTTCGGTGCATGGTGTGTGTCGACGCTCGCCCTCACCGGGGTCATCCCATTCGCCGGTTTCTGGTCAAAAGACGAGATCATCGACAACGTCGGCGACGCTGGCTACACGTTCCTGTTCTGGATCGGCCTGTTCGGCGCAGCGCTGACGGCGATGTACATGACCCGTGCGACCTACCTCACCTTCTTCGGTGATCCACGGGGCGCCGCTGCCGGCATCCACCACGATGACGATCACGGCTACGCCACCGAGTACCGCGAAACACTTGTCACCGCCGCCACGATCGACCGCGAACTCGTCACCGCAGGTGCTGCGCCGAAGTCGCTTGGTGCAGCTGCAGCACACGGTGATGGTCACGGTGATGGTCACGGTGATGGTCACGGCGATGGTCACGGCCCGCATGAGTCCG
>CALCXK010000023.1 GCA_937905835.1 uncultured Ilumatobacter sp.
AACTCCCCGTGCGTGTTTGGCTCCTGCGGCGCTGACCGACCGGACGCGATCGCGGTTCAGCGCCTCAGCTCACACACTCTTTCTGCGAGAGCGTCCCGCCTGGACTCTCGCGATTATGCGCATCCTGTTCCGGCTCGTCGTGTTCCCCTGTACGCCGACGAGTGCTGCGCTCTCGTTCGCCGATGCCAACGAGCTCGAACATCGGAGGCCAGCCCACCGGGCCACAAGCCAGCCGACCTGAGTTTCCGGCAAGTTGTCCGATGCCGGCAACCGCGCATCTCTACCCTGAGAGCATGATGCTGCGCGAAGGAACCCCGCTACCAACGTTCAAGTTTGCAGGCGCTAGCGAAACGACCTGGTCGACCGACAACCACCGCAAGCACGACGTGCCGCTCGTGCTGATCTTGCACCGACACCTTGCTTGACTGCCGTGCCAAGAGCATGTGCTCGCCGTGAGCGAGCGTCTCAAAGAATTCGGTGACGCTGAGATCACCGTCGTCACCTTCAGCAATCCAGCGCGGCTCGATGCCTACGTTCAGCACCTCGGCGTCACGTTCCCCGTGGTGTCCGACGTTGACCGCGAGCTGTATCAGGCACTCGGGCTCGAGCGCGGCACGCTCCGCCAGGTCTGGTCGCTCGGCACGCTGAAGAAGTACTGGCACCTCCTGCGCGCAGGAAACAAGTTGCAGCGCGCGCACGAAGACATCCGCCAACTCGGCGCCGACGTGATCGTCGGTGCCGACGGTCGCATCACCAAGATTTTCCGTCCGGCCACACCGGATGCCCGGCCCAGCGTCGACGACTTACTCGCGCACCTGGGAGATTCGGCGGCCTAGATCGTGGGGAGGCGAAAGCCAACATCGGCGCCACCGTGTTCGGACTGGGCGACCCAGATCTCTCCGCCATGCCGCTCGACGATCTGAGCCACGATGGGCAGTCCAAGCCCCGAGCCGGGCAATGTGCGTGTCGAAACGGCACGGTAGAAGCGAGCGAACACCCTGACCTCGATCGCGGACCGACCCGAAACCATCCCTGACCGCCACGTCGATCGGTTCACCAGGTGGGCTTGACTGGTGATCAGCGTTGCCGAGCGACTTGTGTACGGCGACAACTTCACTCTGAGAATGACCCAAATCCCGTCGCGGTAGTGATCGAGTTTCCTGATGCTGACGCAGCGATGGCTGGGAAGACCTCCGACGCTTACCAGGCAATGTTGCCTGGCCGGTGAGATAACTCCGAAGGGCCGTTGGTTCTCTGTGAAGGCGTTGAGTAATACGTAGTGATCCCCGATCAAGCGGCCATTTTGTAGGACCGTCTTTGTCGGTGAGTTGGACGACCGCGCCAGGATAAAATGGCAGTCGAACCAACTGCGGCCCAGCGTCATCTGCAGCACCGGCCTGCCACGCGCACCGCGCTGATAGTCCACTTCCCCTCGGGTCAAAAGTGGACACGCCTGTCCGCTTTTGACCCGAGGTAGATGGGACATGAGTCGCTGATCACACGACGATCGGGGCGCTGAACGGTGCAATTCAACCCGATCTACGGCACCGTGGAGGAGTGAACACCGAGCAGTACGACATCGCAGTCATCGGTGGCGGGCCGGCTGGTACTGCCGCAGCGATTCGAGCGGCGCGTGCAGGCCTCAGCGTGATTGTCTTCGAAAAGGGAAAACACGGCCGCGACAAAGTGTGCGGCGATGGTCTGACCCCTCGTGCGATCGGTGCGCTCAACGAACTTGAGATCCCACTCGACGACGCCCACTACATCAAGGGCCTGCGAATGATCGCAGGTAAGCGAGTGCGCGAACTCGACTGGCCGACCACCGAACGATTCCCGAATCACGGAGCTGTATGGCCGCGGCGGCGTCTCGACACCGCACTCATGGACGCCGCTGCCGCAGCGGGCGCCGAGATGATCTACGAGACGGAAGCGCTCCCGATCATGGACGGCGACAAAGTACTCGGCGTCGAAGCCGGCGTTGGACCCAACGCGCGCAAGATCCACGCCGGCCTCACGATCGTCGCAGCCGGTGCCGTCGGCAAGGTCGCCAAGATGCTCGGTGCCGACCGGGTCGAAGGTGAGACCTTCGGCTTGGCCATTCGCACCTACGCCGAGACACCGCGACACGACGATGTCCACCTCGAAGCGCTGCTGTCACTCAAGGGCGACGACGGTACAGCTGTTCCCGGCTACGGCTGGATGTTCCCTGCCGGCGACGGCACGGTCAACATCGGCTGCGGCGCGCTGTCAACCATGAAGGGGTTCAAGAAGCTGAACCTCAACAAGATGCTCGAGAACTACCGCAACCAGGTCATGCCCGAATGGGACCTCGGCCCCAACCTCGAACGGGCTCGTGCCTGGCGTCTGCCGATGTCGACGCAGAAACGCCATGGTGCCGGTTGGGTCGCGATCGGCGACGCCGCTGGCCTCGTCAACCCGATGAACGGCGAAGGCATCGACTACGGGTTGGAGAGTGGCATGCTCGCCGTCGATCTGTACATCGAGAACCCAGCCAACGCTCCAGCCCGTTACGACCAGTTGGTTGGCGAGCAGTTCGATGCGTTCCTGCGCACCGGGCGTCGCTTCTCGTTCCTGATCGGCCATCCGTGGATCTTGAAGCCCGGTCTGGCGCTGTCGGTCAGCACCGAGTCGATTGCGAAAATCACGCTCGCCGTGATGGGCAACCTGGTCGACAATCAAACTCCTGGCATGGCCGGCAAGGTGATGTGGCTCGCCGACAAGGGCCTCGGACTCGTCGACCCGATCCTCCGCAAGACCCGCGCCGCCGCGTAAAACCACTGGCACGCTTTGGTCAAACCGGAGTGCGACGCTGATGTCGAGCGACTCGCTCACGCTCTGCAGCTCAGTCGGACAGCCCGACTCTGCGACGTGGCAGTATCGCCCAATGGCAATTGAAACCGTCACTGGATACTGCTGGCCGCAATCTGTTGCATCGGGTGGGTCGATCGGGTTGCACCTGTCGTCGGCGGGCGGTCGACCTGTCAGCGTCGAGATCGCACGCGTTGGGGCGCAACGGACGGTCGTGTGGGCCGACACCGTCGAGGCCGACGATCATCCGACACCTCGCGACGCCGACTCGAACGGGTGCGGCTGGCCGGTAGCCACAACGATCACGCCAAGCAACGACTGGGCGTCCGGCTACTACGAGGTACTGCTGACAATCGACGTCGACGGCAAGACACGCCAGAGCCACGCCTTTGTCGTCGTCCGGCCGAGCGCCAACTCGAAGAACACCATCCTCCTGCAGCTCGCCACCAACACCTGGCACGCCTACAACGACTTCGCTGGCCGCAACCTTTACAACGGAGGCACGCACGCATCGTTGCAACGACCAATGGCCCGCGGCTACCTGTCCAAGCCGCCCGGGGCCGGCCGACGCGTCACCACGACCCACCCACCGGATCGCGACATGAACACCCATGTCGGCTACATCCGGATGAACCACCTTTCGGGATGGGCCGGGTCAGCAGGTTGGCCCGACTGGGAGCAGCCGTTCCTCGCGTGGGCCGAGCAGCACGGCTACGGCATCGACGTGATCACCAATGCCGATCTCGATGAACATCCGGGCATCATCAACAACTACCGCCTGCTGCTGTCTGTCGGTCATGACGAGTATTGGTCGGGCCCAATGCGCGACACCGTTGAAGGCTTCATTGCTCGCGGCGGGAACGTGGCGTTCTTCTCCGGCAACACTGCGCTGTGGCAGGTCCGCATGGAAGACCCGGTCGACGGCACCGCCTCGGTCATGGTGGGCTACAAGGGCCAGTTTAAAAACGATCCCGTCTACGCCACCGACCGCATCGCCGAGCTCACCAGTATCTGGTCCGACCATCTGATCGGTCGGCCCGAGAACCACATGACCGGCGTGTCGTTCACACGTGGCGGCTACCACCGCATTGGCAAACGAGTCACGAACGGCGCTGGCGGCTACACCGTGTTCCGGCCCGACCACTGGATGTTCGAGGGCACCGGCATCGACTACGGCGACGTGCTCGGGGCCGCAGCGACCACCGTCGGCTACGAGTGCGACGGCTGCGAATACACCACCGTCGACGGGCTCCCCGAACCGACCGGCGCTGACGGAACACCCGAGTCGTTTGAGATTCTCGCGATGGTCCCGGCAGCCCACTTCACGCGCACCACTGCGGGGCGGCCGCCGAAACCGCACGAGCCGTCGGAGATTGAGTTCCTTGCGTCACGCGTGTTCGACGATCGAAGCGAGGCAGCCGTCAAGCGCATCGCCGCAGGCCAGGCGATGCTGGGCAGCTACACATCACCCGGTGGTGGCACCGTGATCACATCCGGCTCGACCGACTGGGCCCATGGCCTGGCAGGGCGCGACCCGCAGATCGAGCAGATCACCTCGAACATCCTCGACCGTCTCGGCTGATTCCGCTTCGGTCGAGCAGCACGGGTTCTGTGTGAGCAAAAGTGGGCAACGACCCCGCTATCGCTCACACAAAATCGTGTGAGCACAACGACCAAACCTATGCTCGGCACCGATGCGTGTCTTCGTGACCCACAACCCCGAAGACCTGGCCGCGTACTACGGCCGAGCGCTCCCAGAGCTTCGATCGCTGACCGAGCATGACGGCACGCCCGTCGAAGTCGTGCTCAACCCGCTTGAACGTGACCTGACGACACCCGAATTGATCAAGGCCGCAGCAGGCTGCGAAGTCATCGTCGCTCACCGCGCGACACCCGGCGACGCAAAGGCGTTCCTGGCACTTCCCGACCTTCTTGCGTTCCTGCGGTGTGCCGTCGACATCAGCACGGTCGACGTCGGTGCGGCATCAGCTGCAGGTGTGCTGGTTGCCCGCGCTGACAAGAGCTTCGTTCCGTCCACCGCCGAATTAGCACTCGGCCTCCTGCTCGACTGTGCTCGAACGATCGCTGCATCGACCATCGATTATCGCAACGGCAAACAGCCGCCCCAACGACTTGGCTGGCAACTGGCAGGCCAGACCGCGGGGATCCTGGGATACGGCGCGATTGGCTCGTATCTTGCTGGCTTGCTCGCCGGAATCGGCATGCGCGTGCTCGTCCATGACCCGTTCGTCCTCGAAGTCGGCGATGTAGCCGAGCTCGTCGAGCGCGACCAACTCCTCGCCGAGGCCGACGCTGTCTTCCCGCTCGCGCAAGCCACACCCGAAACCGAGAACCTCGTCAACGCCGACTTCCTCGCCCAGATGAAGCCGGGCGCCACGCTCATCAACGTCTCACGCGGCGAACTACTCGACGACAATGCGGTGTTCGCTGCACTCGAGTCAGGCCAGCTCGGCGCATTGGGCCTCGACGTCGGCCGTGCTGCCGACCAGCGCCCCGCTCCCCTTCTGGCAGTTCATCCAAGGTGCGTCGCCACCCCACACCTCGGTGGTCTCACTCCCCAAAACGCCGATGCTCAAGCAATGAGCAGCGTGGAACAGGTCCGCTCGATGGTCGCCGGCGAGGTCCCGGCCCGATCGGTGAATCCCGACACTGCCACACGGCTTCGCCGCCACTTCGAACAGTGAGGCCTCTCGCCTGCGACACGCACGTGCATTTTTACGACGCGCGATATCCGTCGGCGCCCGACGCAGTGCTGCAGCCGCCAGACGCAACCGCTGACGACTACCGCTCGCTGCAGACCGAGCTCGGTCTCGAACGCGTCGTCGTGGTTCAGCCGACCACCTATGGACTCGACAATTCGTGCCAGCTCGACATGATGGCAACCTTCGGTGACCCAGGTGATGGTCTCGTGCGTGGCGTAATGGTCGTCGACGAGTCGGTGAGTGCCGACGAACTCCGTCGCCTGACCGAACTCGGTGTGTGCGGCGCTCGCTTCCACATGCTGCCCGGAGGCGTCGTGCCGTGGGAGATGCTCGAGACCGTGGCAGCGACGATCGCTCCGTTCGGATGGCACATCCAACTGCAGTGCAATGGCCACGAACTCGCAGCCCGACAGCACCAGCTCGCCGCATTGCCGACTGAAATCGTGATCGATCACATCGGACGCTATATGCCACCTGTTCCGACCGACGACGACAACTTCACCGCCCTGCTCCGACTGGTCGAAGCCGGGCACGCTTGGGTCAAATTGTCAGCCCCATACGAGTCGTCGACCGAGACAATTCACAACGGCGACCATGCCAGCACTCATCACACCGACGTCCTCCCGCTGATCGACACGCTTGTCGAACGGGTCGCCGACCGGCTGCTGTGGGCCAGCAATTGGCCTCACCCCGGACAGTCGTCGGCGCCATCACCGGGCACACTGATGACGCAGCTTGAACGATGGCTGCCCACCGACGAACTCCGCCACCAGGTGCTCGTCACCAATCCCGACCGCCTGTATTTCTGCTGAACTCTGTGCGACACGATCACACCACATCGAAAGACTGCTGACATGACCGACCCAACCGCCACCCCATACGCCTCGTACCCGTCACTCACCGGCCGCACCGTGCTCATCACAGGTGGCGCCGACGGCATCGGAGCTGGCATCGTCGAGCAGTTCGTCGCACAGGGCAGCAAGGTCGCCTTCATCGACATTCAAGCCGACAAAGGCCACGCATTGGTCGAACGGCTTTCCCCAGACGCAGCCCATGCACCGCTCTTCTTCGAGGTCGACCTCCTCGACATTCCTGCAACGCAGGCAGCAATCGCGTCGGCATCCAAACAGCTCGGCGGTATCACCGTGCTCGTGAACAACGCCGCGAGCGACGACCGCCACACGTGGCAGGAGATGACGCCCGACTACTGGGACGAGCGCCTCAACGTCAACCTACGGCACTACTTCTTCGCCATCCAATCGGTCGCTCCCGGGATGATCGAGGCGCAGAACGGCTCGATCATCAACATCGGTTCCAGCAGCTACATGATGCAAGAAGACTTCTTCCCCGGCTACGCGGTCGCGAAGTCAGCAGTCGAAGGCATCACACGGACGCTCGCCCGAACGTTTGGGCCCGACAACGTGCGCGTCAACACGGTCCTGCCTGGCTGGGTTGCGACCGATCGCCAGCTCACCAAGTGGTGGAGCCCGGAAGGTGAAGAGAGCACGCTGCACGACCAGGCCATCAAGCGCCGCATCTACGCAGCTGAGTTCGCGCAGATGGTGCTGTTCCTCGCGGCCGACGATGGCGGCGCCTGCACCGCGCAACAGTTCCTCGTCGACGGCGGCCGCCGCTGAGGCGATTGCGGCGCGCTGGAGCACGGCTGCGGGGCCGACGATTCTGACGAGGACAAGGTTGGGTTGAACCTGACGTACAACGTCGGAGCAGCGCGGTGAGTAGACGAACGTCGCCGGTCCTATATGTCAGAATTTACGAACAATGACGCTGCCGACCGAATAGCCGGCGCCGAAGGAGCAAATCACGCCGACTTGGCCCGCATCGAGGTCGGCCCGATGCTTGTGGAATGCAATGACTGATCCGGCTGAGCTCGTGTTGGCATACTCGTTGAGGATCACCGGGGCTTCGTCGTCGTCAGGAACTCTGCCAAGCACCCCCTTCGCGATCAACTGGTTCATCTTGAGATTTGCCTGGTGTAACCAGAATCGCCGGACCGCCGAGGCGTCGAGATCAAGCTCGCCGAGGTGGGCGGCGATGTGTTGAGCGACCATCGGGCAGACCTCACGGAATACCATCTGCCCGTTCTGGCGGAAGACCACTTCATGCGGATCGCGTTGGTCGACCTCGGAGGAGTTGAGGAAGCCGAAGTCGTTCCGGATGTTGTTGGAGAACTGCGTGGCCAGCTTCGTGCCAAGCACTTCCCAACGGTGCGCGACGTCGCCGAGCCCGTCGGCGACCGCTTCATCAGTTCGTTCGAGCACCAGTGCGGTGCAGGCATCGCCAAAGATGAAGTGGAAGTCGCGCAACTCGAAGTTGTTGTGCCCCGACGTGATCTCGGGGTTGACGACCACCACGCACGTCGCCGATCCGTTCCGCAGCGCATCGACCGCTGCCTGGATCGAGAACGTTGCCGACGAGCACGCCACGTTCATGTCGTACCCCCAACCGCCGGCACCGAGTGCGTCTTGAATCTCCACGGCCACCGCCGGATAGGCACGCTGTAGGTTCGAGCAGCCAACGATCACTGCGTCGACATCGGTGCCCTGGCGTCCGGCTTGGGCGAGAGCTTCGCGAATGGCGGGCAGCGCCATCTCGGCCTGAATGCCTAACTGGTCTTCGGAGCGCGTCTCGAGCCGAGGCCGCATCCGGTCGGGGTCGAGCACACCGGACTTCTCCATGACGTACCGCGACTCGATGCCGGAGGCTTTGACGATAAACGCCTCGTCAGGCGCCGAGCGCGCTTCGACGGTGCCCGCCTCGATGTCAGCAGTGTGCTCACCGTTCCACTTTTCGACCGATGCGGTCAGCGAGGCGGCTAGCTCTGCGTTGCTGATCGACTCGGGTGGCGTGAACAGACCGGTCCCTGTGATCGACACTGACGGGAACACGAACGCAGTCATCTGGCAGAAGCTACGCGCCTACCCACCGGTAACCCCCGTTCGTGGAGAACGTCCCATTCCCCTCGGGTCAAAAGTGGACACTGATGTCCGTTTTTGACCCGAGGGGAATGGGACAAACGGGCAGAGAAATCAGTGCAGGAGATGCGCGCGGACGAGGCCGCGGAGCATGTCGATACCGATGCCCTTGGACGCGCTGACCCAGACAATATCGCCCTTCTCCAGCTGGCAGCCGGCAGCAAGTTTGTTCTTGCGCGTCGCTCGCTGAGAGGACTTGACCTTGTCGTGCTTCGTGGCAACGACCGTGTGCGGCACCTCGCTCTGACGCAACCAGTCGAGCATCTGCTGGTCGAGCTTCGTCGGGCCAATCTCGCCGTCGATCAGGATGAAGACCATCACGAGGTAGTCGCGCTCGAGGAGATAGCCCTCGATCATCGCTGGCCAGTCGCGGCGGACTGATTTGGCAGCCTTGGCATACCCGTAGCCAGGGAGGTCAACAAGTGTGCCGAGGCCGTCGCCTTCGTCGAGGCTGAACAGGTTGATCAGCTGCGTGCGCCCCGGCGTGTTCGAGACGCGGGCGAGTTGCTTGTGGTTGGCAAGGGCGTTAATCAGTGAGGACTTACCAACATTCGATCGACCCACGAACGCAACTTCGACGGTTGCATCAGGCAACGTGTGAAGTCGCGAGGCCGACTCGACGAACGAGATTTGCAGGGGGCTGCCAGAACTCACCCCACAAAGCTCGCAGGTAATTGGGAGAAAAGTGCAAGAAGCGCACGCGACGATGCTCAACAACGTTGACAACGCACCGTCGTTTCGGCTCCGAGACGACCGCCCAGCGACCTACGAATGCGAAGCCTGAGACCTTGGCCTGTGCGTGAACGCGACCGGACGTGACGGAGCTACCCGCTGACGAGCGAGGCCAACGCCCAGACCGCTGCCAAGAGGCCGATTCCGGAGTAGAGCAGGGATCGGCCGACCGGAGCGCGTTCGAGGTGGCCCTCGTCGAGCTGCCGTTCCGGCGGCCGCACGACTGCCATGAAGTTGCCGACACAGAGTGCGGCGCCAAAGGCGAGCACGAGGTACGCCAGCAGATCTTCGCCGAGGAACATGCAGACAGCATGCCGAACATTGCAGGCAACACCACGCCAGACCGCCAGCACGCGGGCGTCTTCGGTGCGCGATACTGCCCGAATGGGTTTTCATCACATTGCACTCGCCACACACGACGCCGCAGCTACCCACGAGTTCTACACCGAGGTGATGGGCTTTGAATTGGTCAAGGTCCACGTCGGCCCGACCCCGAACACCACGGGTGCGCCAAACCACGCCGGGTTCAGTAAGCACTTTTTCTACGCCACGAACACCGACATTGAGGATCGTGACGATGCCGATCGCGATCTGATCGCGTTCTGGGAAATCCAGGACGAATCCCTCGGCGACTATCAGGTGGACATCAATGCGGCCGCTGGCCTGCCGGGCTGGGTCAACCACATTGCCTTCGACGCCCCGTCCCGTGAGGCCCTCGACCGTCATCGCACACGCTGGCAGCAGCACGGCCACCAGGTGATCGAAATCGATCACGGCTTCTGTTCCTCGATCTACCTGGGCGACCCATCCGGCAACATGGTCGAGTTCTGCCTCACGACTCGGTCGTTCACCGACGCCGAACGCGCTGATGCGCTCGCCAAGCTGCAGGCCCCGCAGCCCGAGTTCGACGCTGACCCGACGATCATTGTCCACGACCGCCTCACCCCGGCGTAACTTGCGTCGACGCGGATCGGGTCTTCTCGCACCGAAATATTCCCGGGCCCGCTTGTGACTTCTATTTCATTGCGAGCACAATAATTGTGGTTACAATCTCTTTTATGTCCAAGCTCCTCCGTATCGATTCCTCCGCACGCACCGCCGATTCCGTCAGCCGCCAGCTCTCGGATCGACTCATCAGCCGCATTGCCCCCGACGCCGATGTCACCGTCCGTAATCTCGCCGATGGCATCCCCCTGCTCAGCGAATCGACGCTCGGCGCCATGTGGACCCCCGAAGCCGACCGCACCGATGCACAGAATGCCGAACTCGCAGACGCCAACATTGCCATCCAAGAACTGTTTGACGCCGACACCATCGTGATCGGCCTCCCGATCTACAACTTCGGCCCGCCCGCCGCACTCAAGGCCTGGGCTGACCTCGTCGCACGCGCCGGCACGACCTTCCAGTACACGCCAACCGGCCCCGAGGGCCTCATTCCAAACAAGCCGGTCTACGTGATCGTCACATCGGGCGGCGTCCCTGTCGGCTCACCAATGGACCTCTCGTCCACTTGGCTCACAACTTTCCTCGGATTCCTCGGCCTCACCGACGTCACCGTCATCGCGGCGGACCAACTCAACGTCGATCCCGAAGGTGCGCTCACAGCCGCCAAGGGGCGCGTCGACGCAGTCCAGCTCGCAGCAGCCTGACAACGAGATAGGAACACCCCCAAGCGGATTCATGAGAGCGGTCACACTGTGCCTGGCACAGTGTGACCGCCGTACACTCGGGTGGTGGCCCGGCCCGGCGGAGTGAATCGCAACCCTGCGCAGCTGGTCGTTCTTGCGTTCACCGGGTTAATCACTCTCGGGACGCTGCTGCTCCTGTTGCCCGTTGCCGTTGATGGCTCGAGCGGGCTTGGAGTCGAGGATGCGCTGTTTATGTCGACCTCGGCAACCACCGTCACCGGGCTTGCCACCGTCGATATCGCAACCTTCTCCCTCTTCGGTGAACTCGTCTTACTCGCCCTTGTACAAATCGGCGGCTTCGGCATCATGACCATTGGATCGGTGTTGGCCCTGGTTGCTTCGCGCCGCGTCGGACTGCGGCAACGGATGCTTGCGCAAGCCGAAATCGGGGCAGTCGACATCGGCGACCTCAAGATCCTCATCGGCTACATCGCACGCATCACCCTCGCCGTCGAAGGCTCACTCGCAGCAGTCCTCACCGTCCGGCTCTGGCAGGGCGGATACGAAGACAATTTCGGCGATGCGCTGTATTCCGGCATCTTCCACGGTGTCACCGCATTCAACAACGCGGGAATATCGCTGTACCCAGACAACCTCGCCAGCTTCGTCGGCGACCCCATCGTCGTCATCGCAATCACACTCGGCTTCATCATCGGGGGCCTCGGATTTCCGATCCTCGTCGAGATCAGCCGACGTCGGGCATCGACGACGAAACGGGTTGAAGCAAGCCTGCCAATGACGCTGCACCACCGGACGGGACACCCGCGATCGAGTGTGATCCCCTGGAGCCTCCACCTGAAGATCACATTGCTCGCCACTGCTGCTCTGCTGATCATCGGCCCGGTCGTCGTGCTCGTATTCGAGTGGAGTAACTCGGCGACGCTTGGCCAACTCGGTATCGGTGACAAGTTGCTAGCCGGCTGGTTCCAGGGCGTGTCGCCCCGAACTGCCGGCTTCAACACGGTCGACATCGGCGCCATGAACGAGCCGACGCTCCTCGTCATCAGCACCCTGATGTTCATCGGAGCTGGCCCCGCCTCGACAAGTGGCGGCATCAAAGTCACGACGTTCGCTGTACTGGGCCTGATGATCTGGTCCGAGGCACGCGGCGATCAAGACGTCAACGTGTTCGGCCGCAGGCTGCCAACATCAATGACCCGCCAGGCGGTCACGATCGCGCTGCTCTCGGTTGCCATGGTCACCGGCGTCTCACTCGTTCTGATGGCCAGTGACGGCATCGGTCTGACCGCAGCGTTGTTCGAATCGGCGTCTGCATTCGGCACCGTCGGATTATCAACCGGCGTCACCGGAGCCATCAGCACCCTCGGACACATCTCCCTCGTCGTCGTGATGCTCGCCGGACGCGTCGGGCCCGTCACCTTCGTCACTGCATTGGCGCTGCGCGACAGCGACCGCGCCCGCGTCTACCGATACCCAGAAGAAAGGCCGATCATTGGCTGACAAACTGCTCCATACGATGTTTCGCGGGCTCCACCGCGACGTCGAACACACCGGCGAATTCATTGTCATCGGCCTCGGCCGCTTCGGCAGCGCACTCGCGACAACGCTCATCGACATGGGCCACGAAGTGCTCGGAATCGACGCCGATGGCGAACGAGTCCAGGAGCTGAGTGGCGTGCTGACCCATGTCGCCCAGGCCGACACGACGAGCCCGAAGGCACTCAAGCAGCTGGGGGTCGCCGATGCAGTCACCGTTGCCGTCTGTATCGGCGCAGATGTCGAAGCAAGCGTGCTGACGACCGCCGCGCTGTCCGACCTTGAAATCCCAAACATCTGGGCCAAGGCATTCACCGAGCCGCACGGACGAATCCTCAGCCGTGTTGGAGCGCACCACGTTGTCTTCCCCGAAGCCGAAATGGGCACACGTGTCGCGCACCTCCTCACGGGAGAGGTCATCGAGTACCTGGCACTCGACGGCGACTTCGTCCTCATCGAAACCGTGACGCCGCCCTGGCTCGTTGGCCAACAGCTCGGCGAAACAAACTTGCGCCGGGACTTCAAGGTGACCGTCGTGTGCGTCAAGCCTGAGTCGGGTGCGTTCACCTACGCCGAGCGAGACACCGTCCTTGGTGCCAACGACCTCGTCGTGGTGGCCGGTCACCGTGCCGACATCGACCGGTTCGCATCAGCCGTCTGATCATCAGCCGTTCGATCGGACGCCAGCTGACTTCGTGTTCGCGAGAAGTGACCGGCAGTCTGGAAAGATTTCATGATGGATCTCGATCAGGCCGTTCAAGCTGCCCGCACTGCATACGCAGCGGCCCGGCCACAAAGTGCGGGCTGGGCCGATCGCGCCCGCCGCGTGATGCCGGGCGGCAACACGCGGACTGTGCTCCAGTTCGATCCGTTTCCATTCCGCGTTGAACGAGCACACGGTCGCTTACTCTTCGACATCGACGGGTACGAGTACCTTGACCTCCTCGGCAACTACACCGCCGGCTTGCTCGGCCACTCCCCTGAACCCGTCTTAGCCGCCGTACGTGCCGCGCTCGAACGCGGCTGGTCGCTCGGCTCGGTACACAGCAACGAGGTCCGGCTCGCCGAGTTGATCGTCGATCGTTTCCCGTCGATCGACCAGGTGCGTTTTACCAACTCCGGCACCGAGGCGAACCTGATGGCTCTCGCCGTCGCCACCCATCACACCGGTCGCTCAAAGATCGTGGTCTTCGAGAACGGCTACCACGGCGGCGTTATCACGTTTGGCTCAGGCCCGAACCCGGTCAATGTGCCGCACGACTGGCTGATTCTTCCCTACAACGACAGGGCAGCTTTCGAGGCGGCGATGGCCGAGCACGGCGATCGGGTCGCTGCCGTGCTCGTCGAGCCGATGCAAGGGTCGGGTGGCTGCATTCCGGGCGACCCCGACTTCCTCGCCGTGCTCCGCTCCGCGTCCACTCAGCACGGCAGCGTGCTCATCTTCGACGAGGTGATGACCTCCCGACTCGCCGTCGGTGGCGCTCAACAACAAATCGGCATCACGCCCGACATGACCACACTCGGCAAGTACCTCGCCGGAGGGCTCAGCTTCGGCGCCTTCGGGGGCCGAGACGACCTCATGGCTGCGTTCGACCCACGCCGCGGCGGCACACTTGGCCATGCCGGCACCTTCAACAACAACGTGGCGTCGATGGCAGGCGGCGTTGCAGCGCTGACCGAAGTACTCACTGCCGACGTCCTGCACGCAACGAACCATCGAGGTAACGACCTCCGCAACCGCCTCAACGCGGTCTTCGCCGACCACCAGACGCCAATGTGCGTCACCGGTGTCGGTTCCCTCATGAACATCCACGGCATCGTTGGCCCGGTGGACTCTGCGAACGATCTCGCCGACGCCGACGACCGTCTCAAGGAGCTCCTCTTTTTTCACCTTCTCGCTGTCGGCATCTACACCGCGCGCCGTGGCTTCATCGCCCTTTCGATCGAGATCACCGACGAAGATGTCGACCGAGTGGTTGCGGCAGTCGAAATGTTCTGCAGCGCATCGTCATACTCTTGCCCGATCCGTTCGGACCGACAAAGCCCGTGACACGTCGAAACTGAGGTCGATGACCGCTGCAACGTCGCCGAGGCGCTCGACGATATTTCGAACTTCGATGACTCGATCCCCGAAGATCCCAACGTGGACGAATCAGTGGCACGGAGCTTCGGTCGTTCTCTCTGACAACAACTCCGCAAGACTGTGACATGGCTGATTATGACCTTCTGATTCGCGGCGGTTCAGTGATCGACGGCACGGGGGCCGACGCACGAATTGCTGACATCGCCGTCAGCAACGGCGTCATCGTCGCAGTGGGCGCCGACCTCGAGGGCACAGCCGACACTATGGTCAACGCGTCGGGCTCGCTCGTGATTCCCGGCATCGTCGACATCCATGCCCACTACGACGGCCAGGCCACCTGGGATTCGCGGATGCACCCGTCCTCCTGGCACGGCGTCACCACTGCGGTAATGGGCAACTGCGGTGTGGGCTTTGCCCCAGTGGTCGCATCGAACCACGACAAGCTCATCGAGCTGATGGAAGGCGTCGAGGACATTCCCGGCGCAGCCCTCCACGAAGGGCTGCAGTGGAACTGGAGCACCTTCGGCGAGTTTCTCGACGCAGTCGACGAACGGCCGCACGACATCGACATCGCAGCGCAGGTTCCCCACGGCGCACTGCGACTCCACGTCATGGGCGAGCGCGGCGCCAACCACGAAGACGCCACTGCTGACGACATCGCTGCAATGGCCGAACTCGCCCGCGAGGGCATCGAAGCCGGTGCGCTCGGATTCACCACCAGCCGAACCCGAAACCACAAGACGTCGACGGGCGCATACACGCCCACGCTCACCGCTGCGCCCGACGAACTGATCGGTATCGCCGAAGGTGTCGGCGCTGCGGGCAGCGGTGTCCTCCAAGTCGTGTCGGACTTTCTCGATGTCGACGCTGAGTTCGCGACATTGCGCGCCATGATGGAACGCTCGGGTCGTCCGCTGTCCATTTCGGTCGTCAGGAATCCGATGGCACCCGACGACTTCCGGGTCTGGCTCGACCACATCAGTGCGGCACGAGCGGATGGCCTCGAGCTCACAGGACAAGTGGCAGCGCGCGCCGTGGGCCTGATCCTCGGCCTGGAATGCACGCTCAATCCGTTCCTGACCAACCCGGTCTACCGCGAGATCGCCGACCTCCCGCTGGCCGAAAAAATCGCGCAGCTGCGCGATCCTGACTTTCGGGCACGGCTCCTGACAGAGGCAGGCGAACGTTTGAAGGCCAAGCTTGGCGGGAACCTCATCGGGCGGTTCGACCTGCTGTTTGAGATGGCCGACGAACCCGACTACGAGCCGTCACTCGAGGAGTCGATTGCAGCTCGCGCCGCCCGGGCCGGCGTCTCCTCCGAAGAGTTCGCTCTCGCCGCGATGCTCGACAACCACGGCGTCGGCGATGGCAAAGGCCTGATCTACCTCCCCTTTCTCAACTACGTCGACGGCACGCTCGACGGCCTGCACGAGATGTTGAGTCACCCGTTCACCGTGCCCGGTCTCGGCGACGGCGGTGCCCATGTCGGCACGATCTGCGACGGATCCTTTCCGACCACATTGCTCGCCTACTGGGGTCGCGATCGTGAACGCGGCACCCTGCCCCTGCCCTACCTCGTGCAGCAGCACTGCCGCGACACCGCCCAGACAGTCGGCCTGTTCGACCGTGGCGTATTGGCTCCCGGTTACCGAGCCGACATCAACATCGTCGACTACGACAATCTGCGGTTGCACAAGCCGGAGATCGTCGCCGACCTTCCAGCGGGTGGCAAGCGGCTGTTGCAGCGCGCCGAAGGGTGGGCGCACACCTTCGTCGCCGGCGTCGAGACCTACCGCAACGGCAAAGCCACAGGCGCTCTCCCCGGCCGCCTCATTCGGGGCGCCCAACCGGCACCCGCCCCCTCCTGACTGCGGACGCTGAGAACGCCATACCGAAGATCTGCACCCAGTACATGCAGCGCGTGCGGCCACGATGCCGATAGAGGTGGAGTTGCCGTTCAGGACGTTGGCTCTGTAGCTGCCGCCTTTCATCCAGCCGCTCATGACCGGACCCGGTGTCTAGAAGCCACGGGCGAGGTTTTCTCGCCGGCTGTTCGAGATGTGCAGCCGGTGCTCTTGATTCAGTCGAAGGGGCTCGACCCATCACTGCTGCTGTGCGAGAGATCCACGCGGCCCTGGCGAAACTGATCGGTGAATTGTGCTTGGGCAGCATCGGATGCGGCGAAAGCGGCAGCGACGACCACGTTGCGTGTTTCGGTACCGCGGTGCCTCAACTGGAGCAAGGAGACGTCATGCAGCGAGGCGGACGAGCGCTGTTGCAGCCGCCGCGACCATTACAACCACAACGAACGGGGCCCGTCGCCAGAGCGCGACCCCGGCAACGACGACACCGACGAGACGTGCATCGATCGAGATTGATGCACCCGAACCCACCGTCGACACCAGCGTCAGCGCTGCCAGCAAGGCGGCCGGGAGGAAGTCGACAAGCACGTGGACCCTCACCGGCAACGAACGGGCGCCCAGCACGAGTGGCCCCGCCGACTTGAGCGCGTACGTCCCGAGTGTCATGACGATCAACACCGCCACCGCGTCACTCATCGCCAGGCCCGTCGATCACTGCTGCCGTCTGTCGGCCCGCAGCGAGGACAGCGGTGATTGCCGCCAAGATCGGAACGCCTGGCGGAGCAATCGGGACGAGCACCAGGGCAATGGCTGCGCCAGCGAGTGCGGTTCGTAGTTGTGGGCGTTGCTGCAGCCGCGGCCAGAGGAGGGCAAGGAAGGCCGCCGGGCCCGCCGCATCGAGGCCGAAGTCGTTGATCAAATCACCGGCGTCCGATACGACGAGATGACCAAGCACAGTGGTGATGTTCCAGACTACGAACACGCCGATTCCTGCGCAGAGGTAGCCATATCGTCGCAGCGCTAGGTCGGTGGTCGAGGTTCCGACCGCGGTTGATTCGTCGATCATCAGCTGCGACATTGCGGCGCGCTGCCAAAGCACTCCAGTGAGGGCCGGCGCCATGATGACCCCAAAGGCGAGCGAGCGAACGTTGAGTAAGAGCCCGGCGATTGCCGCAGACGCGATCGAACCACCATCGCCGAGGATTTCAGCGGCTGCGAATTGCGAACTCCCACCAAAAATTAGTGCGGAAAATCCGATCGCTTCAAGGAACGTCAACCCGGCGCGTGCCGCCGACGCCCCAAACACAATGCCGAACGGGGCCACGGCAGCAACGATCGATGCCGCCTGACGACGAATGGCACGCCTCGCTGCAGCCTGCTGCAGATCTCCTGTTGATTCACCCACGACACCAGTGTGGGGTCAGCGTGAGGTCGTCACACGCACACTGCACAACTGGCCGCATTCACCGTCACGAGGGTTCGTTCGCAATCGAAAGGCGAATCTGTCAGAGATGGCATGGTTCGCAGGGTGCTGGAGCGAGTCTCAGCAGTAAGCACCCACCATAGGCTCACGAACTGCAACCCGAACGCACATCACTGTCTGGTTGCGCCGCACTGTTATTGCCGGTTCAGCGCCCTGCGATAATCGTGTCAACGGCCTCGGCGGCTGGCCTACAACTCGTTCGATCCTTCCAAAATGGAGACCGTTTCAGCGCGCTGGCGATGCATAACGGTCTCAGTTTCGGGGTGCCTAAACGGCGTCGCTGAAACTGAGATTGAAACACCGCACAGGACGAGAGAGGCGGTCTCCATTTCGGGACGCCGATAGTTTGTGGGGCATGCTCGGACCAGCGGCAGGACCTGATCGTGTCGTTCCCCGGCCGGACAACACTTTCAAGCCACGGCGGCGTGCCATGTCGGAACAGCGGCAAACCAAGTTCGATACTTGGCTGAAACGATGGGGTCTCGACCAAAGCGGCGAACTCCTTGACTGGAATGATGTGTTCGATGGGCGACCCGTGGTCCTCGACATCGGCTTTGGTCGCGGGGAAGCCACGATCGAGATGGCTCGCGCAGACTTGGGCACTGCGATCGTCGGAATCGAGGTCCACACACCAGGTGTAATGGCCGTGCTCGACGCCATCGAGAACGAACCGCTGCCGCACGTCCGCGTCGTCCACGGTGATGTCCTCCGTTTTTTGCTGAGGGTTCCACTCGACTCGCTTGCGGGTGCGCGGGTCTACTTCCCTGATCCGTGGACAAAGAAGCGTCACCACGCCCGTCGCCTCGTGCGATCCGACGTGGTCGGCGCATTAGCCGACCGGCTCGAAGTCGGCGGCCAACTTCACCTGGCGACCGACATCGCTCACTACGCCGAGCAGATGGCCGAAGTGTGCGAGTCCGAGGACCGGCTCGACGGTGGCACCGTGCCACGCCCCAACTGGCGCCCGCTCACTCGGTTCGAACAGCGCGGCCTCGAAGCTGGTCGCCCACCCACTGACCTCATCTACACCCGCCAGAGCTGATCGTCCAGCAACTGCACTCCAACTGCGCAGATCACGCCGAAACTGAGACCAACACAAGGCGCTGACGATGCGAAACGGTCTCCATTTCGGTGAGATCTATTTAGTTGTGCCCGCAACCATGCGTTGCTAAGATGCGGCTATGGCCCCAATTCTCCAGACGTTCCAACTCGGCACGCAATGGCCGACGCTTGATCCGTTCCTGTTCTGCGCACACCACCTCGACGACTACCCCAATGGAACAGTAGAGCTTGAGCCTGATGCGTTGCTGAACTCGCGCAATATCGGTCAGGACTTCGACGGCATCGACGGCTGGAACATGTACCACGGCAAAAACGTCCCGGGCTTCCCGCAGCACCCGCACCGCGGCTTCGAGACGATTACCTACGTGCGTACCGGTGTCTGCGATCACAGCGACTCAATGGGCGCCACGGCACGTTTCGGCAGCGGCGACACCCAGTGGATGACTGCCGGCAAGGGCATCGTGCACTGCGAGATGTTCCCGATGCTCAACCGCGATGAGAAGAACCCGCTCGAGCTGTTCCAGATCTGGCTGAACCTGCCAGCCGTCGACAAAATGGTCGATCCGTACTTCACGATGCTCTGGAGCCACGACACCCCGACCGTTGTCGAGGCCGGACCGGACGGCCAACTGGTCGACGTCACCGTGATTGCCGGATCGCTGGCATCTCAAGATCGTGCTGATCGCGTCACGGCGCAGGCACCGCCACCCAACTCATGGGCCGCCCGCGCCGAGGCCGACCTCGCGATCTGGCACCTCCGCTTCGACCCAGGTGCGTCGTGGACCATGCCCGCCGCAACTGGCGCCGACACGAACCGCGTCCTCTACGCCTTCACTGGTTCATCGGTCACAATCAACGGCGAGACCATCGAGGCCGGCACAGGTGCCGTTGTCGACGCATCAACGGCGCTCGAACTGACTGCTGGCGACGGTGACGCCTCCGGCATCGAGATCATGGTGCTCCAAGGCCGCCCAATCGGTGAGCCCGTGGCGCGGTACGGTCCCTTCGTCATGAACACCGACGAAGAGATTCGTCAGGCGTTCTCCGATTACCAGCGCACCCAGTTCGGTGGCTGGCCGTGGCCAACCAACGACCCGACACACAGCCGCGAGGAAGGCCGATTCGCCCAACACGCCGACGGCCAGCTCGAACGTTTCGACCTCGACGCACCCGCACCGGCACGGACATCCTGACACCACGCTCATTACTACTGACTAGAACAGGCCGCTCCGTAGGGCAGACTGACCAGATGACCGCGCTGCACGATCTACTTGCTGAACGAGGCACTCTGCTCATCGACGGTGCCATGGGCACCGAGCTGTTCGCCCGTGGCCTCGGCTCGGGCGATCCGCCAGAGATGTGGAACATCGACCATCCTGACCGCGTCACCGCCGTCCACACCGACTACATCGAGGCCGGCTCAGACATCGTGCTGACCAACTCGTTCGGCGGCACCGGGTTTCGGCTGAAGCTACACAAGCTGGACGACCGATGCATCGAGCTGAACCGCACCGCAGCCCAGGTGACGCGCGCTGCTACCGACGCACACTTCGAGGCGACCGGACGCCGAGTGCTCGTCGCTGGGTCGATGGGCCCGTCAGGTGAGTTACTCGTACCAATGGGCACGATGACCCCGGCCACCTGCGCTGATGCATTCCGTGAGCAAGCCATCGGCCTCGCTGAGGGTGGCGTCGACATCCTGTGGATCGAAACAATGAGCCATCTCGACGAAATCACCGCTGCCGTCGAAGGCGCTCGCTCGGTCAGCGATCTGCCGATCTGCACCACACTCAGTTTCGACACTGCCGGGCGCACAATGATGGGTGTCACCGGCACTGACGCCGTCAACCGGCTGGCTGAAATCGGTGTCACCGCGGTCGGTGCCAATTGTGGAAACAATCTGGCCGACACGGAAGCAGCGCTCACCGAAATGCGGGCGGCCAACCCCGACATCCTGCTGATCAGCAAGGCCAATGCTGGCATGCCTGAGTGGCACGGAACCGAGCTCCACTACTCAGGTTCACCCGACGTCATGGCGGCCCACGCAAGCCGCCAACGCGACGCTGGCATCCAGATCATTGGCGCCTGCTGTGGGAGTTCGCCTCGACATCTCCACATGATGCGTCAAGTGCTCGACGGCGACATACCGGTCCCCGAGGTCGAATTCGAAATCGCCACCGTGCGTCAGGTCAGCAAGGGCCACGCCCGCACCGGTCGTCGCGCCTCCCGCCCGATCGATTGACGTGCCACCCCGAGGGTGGGACCTCGGTGTTCGCTGCGCATCCCGAGCGAATCCAGTCGGCCGTCAGATGCCTGCGCGGAGTGACGTTGCCAGTGCTGAGACGTCACGTGCAGATTCACCAGGTTCACCAATCAGGGTGAGGTGACCCATTTTGCGACCAGGCCGAGGTTCCGTCTTGCCATAGAGATGCAGCTTGGCCGCAGGGTGAGAGAAGATGGTCGCCCAGTTGGGCTCGCCGTTGCTCCACAGGTCGCCCAGCAGATTGACCATCGCGACTGCTGGGCTGGTCATTGACGTACCGCCCAAACCGACACCACAGATCGCTCGGATCTGCTGCTCGTACTGGCTGGTCACACTTGCATCGAGCGTCCAATGCCCGCTGTTGTGCGGCCGGGGCGCGATCTCGTTCACGAGCAGCTCGAGTTCGCCGATGGCGTTCCGAACAACGAACAGCTCGACCGCGAGCACGCCGACATAGTCAAGGCGTTCGGCGATCTCGACGGCGAGCCGTTCAGCTGCACTCGTGAGATCGGCGTCGATGGTCGCCGGCACGATCGACACATCGAGAATGCCAGCGGCGTGAGTGTTCTCAGTCACCGGCCAAGTGACCGTCTCACCGGTTGCTGACCTTCCGACGAGCACGCTGACTTCGGTGTCGAGATCGAGGAGTGTCTCCACGACACACGCGACATTGCCGACGTCGTTCCAGGCGTCTTCCACGTCGTCGAGCCGGTCGATCCGGACCTGCCCCTTGCCGTCGTAGCCGAGGCGCGCCGTCTTGACGACCGCAGGCCCATCAGTCAGCAGTTGCTCACCAACCGTGCCGATCGGATGCGCTTCGTCGACGATGGCGAACGAGCCAACCGGAAAGCCGGCCGTGCGGAAAAACTGCTTCTCGGCGATCCGGTCCTGCGCGATCCTCACGGCGCTTGCCGACGGAGCAACTCGTGTTGATTGCTCAAGCCGGGCGAGGCCCGCGGCGGGTGGGTTCTCGAACTCAGTGGTAACCACATCGCATTCGGATGCCATACGGTCGAGCGCCTCGGTGTCGTCGTAGGGCGCAACAAGATGAACGTCGGCGACCGCTCCGGCCGGGGCATTCGGGTCGGGATCGAGGACCAGCGTCCGGTAGCCCATCAGCTTCGCGGCAACGAGTGCATACCGGCCGAGCTGACCACCACCGAGCATGCCGATGGTGGCGGGAGGGACAATGGTGTGGTCATTCATGCTGGCGGCAGCGTCGAAGCGGCAGCCTGGTCACGCCGATCGTCCCGGTACCGCAGCAATGCGTCGTGCAGGTCGTCGTCGGTACTGGCTAACAGCGCGACGGCGAACAGTGCCGCGTTAATCGCGCCGGCCTCGCCGATGGCGAACGTGGCTGTTGGGATGCCAGCGGGCATCTGAACGATCGAGTAGAGCGAGTCCTGACCAGAGAGGTGACGCGAGGCGACCGGGACGCCGAGCACGGGAACGGTGGTCTTGGCGGCAAGCATGCCGGGGAGGTGGGCCGCGCCGCCGGCGCCGGCGATGATCGCCCGCAGACCCATTCCGCGCGCCGCCTCGGCATACGCGAACATCTCGTCGGGCATGCGATGCGCGCTGACAACCTGCGCCTTGTGCGCTACTCCGAAGTGCTTGAGCGTCTCGACTGCTTTCGACATCGTGGGCCAGTCGCTCGACGACCCCATCACGACACCGATCAACGGTTGCTCACTCTGCGTATCAGGCACGATGCCAGGTTACGCCAGGCCAAGACGAAGGTCCGCCCCTCGAGGTCACACCCTACTGCGTTAGCCGGCAGCGACTCCGGGGAAGACCACCGTCGCCGGTGCTTCGATGGCTCCACCCTGGCCACCGCCGCCTCCCGAGTTCAGGCTGCGACCGAAGTAGAAGATCCCGGCAAGCACCGCAACGAACACGATGCCGGCGACCAACCACTCCATCGCAGGAGAGATGCGGTTGCCGCGACCCTCGCCCGTGTTATGCGTGGTCGGTCGGCCCTTGGGTGCCGTGTACCCCTTCTTGCCAGCTGGGGGTTCGAGGTCAGCTTCAGTCGACGCCATAGAACTCACAGACAACCAGACTTCACCCGCGCGCACAAGCGCCTTCCCGCAGGTTTTCCGAACCATTCGGAGAAGTCAGCGATAGCGCACCGCTACTCGACGTGGCCTCACCCCGATCGCGACCCGCGGGTGTGTCCGGCGAGTAATGCCATTTCGATGGCTGCCAACGTCGCTTCTTCACCAACGTTGTGGCCGCCTGCCGGTTCACTTCGAACCAATGCTTGGTCCATGTTCTCGACCGTGAGGATGCCCATCCCGATTGGGATGCCGGTGGTGATCTGCACCTGCATGATCCCCTGCGCACAACCCTGGGACACGATTTCGTAGTGCGTTGTCTCACCGCGAATCACGGCGCCCAACACGACAACAGCGTCGACCTCGCCCGACTCGATGAGCACGCGGGCGGCAAACGGCAACTCGAAGGCGCCGGGGGCCGAGGCGACGCGCGCACTGGCACCCATGGCGCCGATGGCGCGATGCGCGCCTGCGGTGAGCCGCTCAACAATCTCGTTGTTCCAGCGAGCACTGATGACACCGACAACAAGGTCGGTGGCATCAAGTTCACGAGTGGGTGTAGGACGGGAATCAGGTGTGGCCACGTCAGAGAACTTCCACGCTTGGCTCTGGGAAGTCGAGTAGATGACCCATTCGCTCACGCTTCGTGCGCAGGTACTCGATGTTGTCGGGGTTCGGTATCGACTCCAGTTGCACCCGCTCGACGATCTCCAGACCGAAGCCTTCGAGACCTCCGTACTTCGCCGGGTTATTAGTGAGCAGACGCATCTGTGTCACGCCGAGGTCGACGAGGATTTGCGCCCCGATGCCGTACTCACGATTGTCGACCGGAAGGCCAAGTTCGAGGTTGGCGTCGACCGTGTCGCGGCCTTGCTCCTGTAATTCGTACGCCCGCAGCTTGTGCCCGAGGCCAATGCCGCGGCCTTCATGACCGCGCAGGTAGACGACAGCGCCATGACCCGCTTCAGCGATCTGGCGCATCGACGCTTCGAGTTGTGGGCCGCAATCGCAGCGGCGTGAGCCGAACACGTCGCCGGTCAAGCATTCGCTGTGGACGCGCACGAGTGCCGGCTCGCCACTGGTGAGGTCCCCAACGGTGAAGGCGAGGTGTTCGATGCCGTCGAGAGTCGACTCGAAGGCATGGCAAGTGAACTGCCCCCACTCGGTTGGCATGTTCGCCTCGGCGATACGCCGAACCAACTTCTCGTTACGACGGCGATGACGGATCAAGTCGGCAATCGTGATCATCACCAGGCCGTGCTCGGCAGCGAACTCGGTGAGCTCGGGAACCCGCGCCATCTCGACCTTGTCGGCCGTGACGATCTCGCACAGCAGCCCGGCGGGCTCGAGGCCTGCAAGCATCGGGAGGTCGACGGACGCTTCGGTGTGGCCGGCGCGCTTCAACACGCCACCGGCCCTCGCTTCGAGCGGAAGTATGTGGCCTGGTCGTGCGAGGTCGTCCGGTTTGGTGCTGTCATTGACCAGCGCTTGGATCGTGGCCGAGCGATCGCCTGCGCTGATGCCGGTCGATGTCCCGTACTTGTAGTCCACGCTGACGAGGAAGGCGGTCTGCATGCTCTCGGTGTTCTCGACAACCATCGGGTCGAGCCGAAGTTCACGGGCGCGTTCGCTCGTGATCGCCGTGCACAGAAAACCTGAGGTGTGGTGCAAGAAGAACGCCACTTTCTCGGGCGTGGCGAACTGGGCGGCCATGATCAGGTCACCCTCGTTCTCTCGGTCTTCGTCGTCGACCACGATGACGATCTCGCCGTTGCGAACCGCTTCGATTGCTTCGTCAACCGTGTTGAACGCGTTCATGATGTCGCCTCGGTGTTGGACTTCGGACCGGTGTGCCACGCGATCAGCTTCTCGATGTGCTTGGCGGTGACGTCGACTTCGAGGTTGACGAGGCCGCCCGGGCCCTTGTCGGACAGCGTGGTCACCGCTTCGGTGTGCGGGATGATCGCCACAGTGAAGCCATCGTCGAAGACGTCGACAACGGTCAGGCTGATGCCATCGACTGTGATCGAACCCTTCTCGACGACATAGCGCAAGAGCTCGCGATGCATCTGGATCTGGAGATTGGGGGCGGGCTCGATGATCGTCCCGACCGCATCAACGTGCCCGAGAACGAGATGTCCGCCGAGACGGTCTTGGAGCCGAACCGGTCGTTCGAGGTTGACCGAATCGCCAGGGCTGAGCGATCCGAGGTTCGTTCGGTCGAACGTCTCCTCGCTGACGTCAGCAGCCCACCATCCATCGGCACCAGCGTCTGAGGCTTTCCATTCGACGACCGTCAGGCAGCACCCATTGACGGCAATCGAGGCGCCGAGCGACGCATCTGTCAGAACGTTGTTCGCCTTGATCCGCAGGCGAGCACCATGACGATCCAGTTCGATGATTTCGCCGAGTTCTTCCACGATTCCCGTGAACATTTTGGTTGTCTCCCAGTTCGAGCGCCCACAGGTGTAGACGCAGTCTCTGAGGATCCGGGAGCGGCCGTTCCAAGCGTGTGTACAGGCAGGGCAGGCCGCCCCGCCGGTACGTCGGCGCAGGCAGACGCACCCGTCTCCCTCGCTACCATCCGGACTCTGACCGTCGGCTCCTGAATTTCACAGGATCAGTCCTCAACGCTCTGGCTTTTTCGGTTGCCAGGTCTGTTGAGGAGTCGTGGGCTCTCACCACCGGTTGGGGATTACACCCGACCCCGCGAGGGCTCGCGGATGGCCGAGATGCTAACGCAAGTGGATCTCACTGCCATTCTCGAGCTCTGACGTTTCCCCGTTCGTCGTTCGCGTGAGGTAGGCGCACACCTACCTCACGCCTGTACTGAAGCGTTTGCGGAGTGCACCAACATTGGCTCGCTCACCTGGCGTGATGCCGGCATCAGCAAGGCGGTGATCACAAGCAACTGCGATAAACGGGTCGATCTCGCCACTCCCACGTGCTCGCTTGAAGGCAGCAGCGAACACGCGCAGCCCCAACTGATCGCGACGTCCGCTCACATCAAATGTGATGATCTCTACAAAGGTAAGCGCAGCGTCGAATCCCGACGGGCCGCCGGACGCATCGGTCCAACCGATCACGACCGGCCCATCAGCGGTCAGCATCACGTTCATCGGATGAAGATTGAGATGCAGGACGCTGTCGTCGCGACGCTGTTCTGCCGCCGCCGTGGTCGGCGTGACCATCCACTCAGGAGCGACGATGTCGTTGACCTGGCGTTGGACCTGCGCCAGCAGGCGTGCGTGGGCGAAGAGCTTCCACGGCCGTTGTGTAAGGTCATCGAGCAGCGTGACGCCGTCAATGCGTTCCATCACGATGTCACGCGCAGGGTCGTCGAGTGGGCGGAGGTCGAAGACTTCCGGAACGCGCACTCCGTGACCAGCCCTGGACTGCTCGAACATGAACCGCATCACCCGCGTCTCGTAGGTGACGACGTTGTTCGGCACGCGATATCGGCGGAGCACCTTGCCATCACCGATGTCGAACACATCGACCGCGCGGCCACTCGCCAGTAACGGGCCCGGAGTGTCGCCGCTCAGGGTCATGTCATCCGAACACGTCATCGAGAGCGTTGAGCGCCCGGTCGATGTCGGTCTGGCCGGTGTAGTGCACGAACGAGAGCCGAACGACGCCACGATCGACGTCGACACCCAGGCCATCGAGGACCCGGACGGCGTAGTAGTCGCTTGCGCTCGTCTGCACGCCACCCTGGACGAGTGCACTGGCAACCGCTGCGGGCTCTTGTTCGAGCGGGAGGAACGCAATCGTCGGGCAACGGTGCCCGGGGGCAGCATCGAGTGAAGCTGGACCGAGCAACCGGACGTCGTCACGGCCAGAGAGCGCGTCGAGTAGCTGTGGGGTGAGCGAGTCTTCCTGTTCCCGCCAGAGCGACGAGACGTTGGCGCAGGCCACACGGAGCGAATCGCCGTCACGACCACCGTGCGCACCGTGCAAAAGTTCGACGTAGTCGAGGACCGCGCCAGCGCACGCCACCTGCGCGTGATCGGGGCCCGCCGGGCTCAGCTTCTTGTCCGGGAACCCAGCGTTAAAGAAGTGCGCTTGATTGGGCAGCTCGTCGAGCAAGCCGTTCCGGACAACCATCAGACCCTGATGCACCGAATACGTCTTGTACAGGCTGAAAAGATACACGTCGGCGCCGAGGGCAGCGACGTCAGGGATGCTGTGCGGAGCGAACGACACGCCGTCAACGATCACTCGTGCGCCGACGCCGTGAGCCAGCCCGGTGATCTTGGCGACGTCGTTTTCCTGACCGACGATGTTTGATGCGTGCGGAACGGTGACCAGTTTCGTTGCTGGCGAGAGCAGCGACGCGAACTGATCGATATCGAGGAGGCCGGTGTCGGGGTCGGTTCGCCATTCCTTGATGGTGGCGCCGACGCGCTCAGCCATCCGGCGGGCAGCACCCGTGTTTGCTTCGTGGTCCTGATTGGTCACGATCACTTCGTCTCCAGCGCCGAGCAGGCTACTGAAGGCCTCGGCCAGCACGTACGTGTTCATCGACGTCGACGGGCCAAAGACGACCTCGTCGGTGGCCACCCCGAGTGCCTCTGCCCAGCGCTCGCGGGAGCGATCCATCTGATTGCCGGCGCGCGCCGATGAACCGAACTCGGAATACGGCTGCACCTTTGTGTCGGTGTAGTAGGCGGTCAATGCGTCGATCGTCTGCCGGCAGGCAAACGAACCGCCGGCATTCTCGAAGAACGACTGCGCGTTGTTGTCTGTTGACACGAACGCTGGGAACTGAGAACGGACAAGCGTGAGGTCAAGTGGCACGCAGCCACCGTACCGTGCCCAGTTCGCAGCGAACTCTCGCCTTCGATACCGAAATACTCACAGCCAAAAGCGGCCTGCGCCGCGCCGGCACGACTCGCAAGGGTCACTACATTCGCGCCCGTGTCTGGAGCACTTCTACAACGTGGAGTGGCAACAGGATCCCTCTCGGCGTAGGTGTCACCTTCGTCGAACTAGTCCGCCGCCTCTAGGAACCGTTGCGAGGATCAAGCAGTGTGGTTGGGGCGAAGACGACGTCGTTGAACCGCGCCGTGCATCCGTTCCCAGTCGGCGACTGCGTGAGGAATCCCACACGCATGGGCAACGCGGGGCTGCGTAACGCAAAGAGTCGAGACAGCACCCACAACGACGTTCCGTCCAGGCCGCTGCGCGCGTAGTGAAAAGCCAGGGCCGTCCCGAAGCGAGAGATGCGCACGCGGACCGTATTGCCCCCGACTGCCGGTTCGTTTGAGTCGTCGGAAACCCCGCGCGTCACAACGGTGACGACCATCGGCTGGCCCGTCGGATCGCGCTCGAAACACAGCTTCGCCCAATCGTCGGCTGTTTGATAGACGAACAGAACACCTGCATCGAAGGTAGCTGCAAAGTCAACGTTGATTGTCGCCGCGAGCTGAAAGTCGCCGCTGACTCGACACATCAAGGCGGGGGCATTCGAAACTCGCGCCGGCCCGGCAGGGTCGTTGAACCAGTCAGTTTTCGGCGCTGCTTGCATCGTCAGCGTGCCGCTTTCAACGGACGCGTTACCGACGTCGTCGAGCCAATCGAGTTGGGGAAGGTCGGAGAGCTGCATCAGATGAACCGTGCCGGGTTGCCGTCGACCGCCAACTGGAGGACGGTGGGCCGCGAGTAGTGACCTGCCGGGTCGAAGTTCTGCTGTTCGGCTCGAAGGAGCGCAATGTCGTTGTCGAGGTAGATCGAGAACGCCGCCTTCTGGGCCGGATCGTCGGACGTCGACGCGTCGCTGAAGTCGGCCCACACTGGAGAGCCGGGGACGGACGCCTCGGGGAATGCAATGAGCTTGGCACCGTTGGCGGCCGCCTCACCCAAGGCTTCGAGCACCTTGTCGAGGGTGGCCTCACCCTGCATGAAGGCGAGGGCAAGCTGGGCCGACGCAACTCTCATCGATCGCGACAGTACCGGGCTCCGTCCGGGTGTGTGGCGCGCGGTCAAGCTCGTCGTAGTTTGGGCCACTGTCCGAGCAAAGCTCCCTACGGGGATCGGCGGCGGCATGCTCACGGTCAGCTGATCAGGGCGCTCGGGAGCGACGCTCAGTTGCTGTCTGACCCCAGAGAAGAGTAATCCTGGGTGATGGACATTGATGTCGGAGCAGTTGACCACGCCCTCACAACCACGCGGGCGGTACGCCGGCGGCTCGACTTCGAGCGGGCCGTTGACGACCAGATCATCCTCGACTGCATCGACGTGGCCGAGCAGGCGCCGACCGGCGGAAACCTGTCGAGCCGACGCTGGTTGGTGATCCGCGAACCACGGTTGAAGCAGGCGCTCGCCGATCTGTACATGGCGGGCGCAGGGCAGTGGATGGCGGGCGCCGCCGACCGCCTCGAAGGCACCGGCCACCCACAGGAGAAGAACATGGCGTCGGCGAAGTACCTCGCTGAGCATCTTGCGGACGTGCCTGCCATCGTGATCCCCACCATCATCGGGCGCCACGATGGCAGCGGGCGTCCGGGTCTGTTCGATTCAGTCATCCAGTCCGGGTGGAGCTTCTGTGTCGCGCTTCGCGCGCGTGGCCTCGGTACAGCCTGGGTCACCGCGGCGCTCGCCGACCAGGACAGCGTCAAGGAACTCCTCGGCATCCCCAACAACATGACCGAGATCGCGATGTTCCCCGTGGCCTGGACAAAGGGCACCGACTTCTCGCCGGCACCTCGGCCACCGGCGCGGACCGTCACCTTCTTCGACGGTTGGGGGCGGACCTTCGAATCAGGTCCGAGTGACCCGGTTCGCCTCGTCGACGGACCTGGCACTGTGGCCGAGATCGACATCGACGCGCAGGCCTCGGTGATCTGGCCATTCCTCACCGACATCAACCTGTCATCGCGATTCAGCAACGAGTTCCAAGGTGCCGAATGGGTCGACGACACCCTGATCGACGGTCAGCCGGTCGTTGGTTCGTCATTCGTCGGCACCAACGAGAACCCGTCATTCGGTGAGTTCACGGTGCCGTCGTTTATCGACGCGTACGAACCCGACGTCGCGTTCGGTTGGCGCACCTCGTCGATCGACAGGCCCGGCGCTCGGTGGCGTTTCGAAATCGAGCCGAACGGGTCCGGGTCGCGGCTGCGTTACACAGCGACACTGGGGCCCGGGCCGTCAGGCTTGACCATGGCCATCGAGTCAATGCCCGACAAGGAGCACCGGATCATCTTCCGACGCATCGAAGGCCTGCAGGCCGACATGCGCAAGGTGGTCGTCGGCATTAAGCAGCTCGCTGAAGCTGTCGAGCCATGACACTGCGGCTCGGAATCAGTGCGGTGCCAACGAGTCCGGCCGCGATCGACTACGTGGTCGAAGCCGATCGGCTCGGCGTCGATTCCGTGTGGGTCCCGGAGTTCTGGGGGTATGACGCATTGACGCCGCTCGGGGCGCTCGCCATGCGCACCGAACACATTCGACTGTGCACCGGCATCGTCCAACTTGGCTCTCGGACACCCACGATGCTCGCGATGTCGGCGCTCTCCCTGCAGGCGTTGTCGGCGAACGATGCGCACCCCGCCGGTCGCTTTGTCTTGGGCATCGGTACGAGCGGGCCGCAGGTTGTCGAGGGCTGGCACGGCGTGCCGTTCGCCCGGCCGATACAGCGAACGCGCGAGACCATTGACATCGTGCGTGCCGCGATGGCCGGCGGGAAGGTCAGCTACGACGGTGACATTTTTCAGCTACCACTGCCCGGTGGTGAGGGTCGGGCGCTGCGGTCTGCGGCGCCGCCCGCCTCGGTACCGATTCACATCGCGTCGCTCGGCCCCGCCAACTTGCGACTGACCGGCGAACTCGCCGACGGCTGGATCGGCAACTCGTTCTTCTGTCCGACAGGCAACGTGTTTCTCGACGACATCGCGGCCGGTGCCATCGCTGCTGGACGGACCCTCGCTGATATCGAGATCAACGTCGGTGTGGGCTGCGAGTTCACCGGCGATTCAGACGGGGAGTTTGAAGCAGCCGGCCGTCGCCATGCCGCGGGCTTCGCCTTCACCTTCGGCGCGATGGGTTCGAAGGACGCGAACTTCTACAACAACGCCTTCGGTAAACAGGGCTACGGCGACGACGTTGCCGCTGTACAGGAGCTGTGGTTAGCCGGCGACCGCGAGGGTGCAGGGGCGCGTGTCCCGATCGAGATCGGCCTGGGCCAGAACCTCATTGGGCCACCCGACGAGATCCTGCGGCGGCTCCGCGAGTACGCCAACGCCGGTGTCGATGTCCTGCGAGTGGGCGCAATGGGCGACACCCTCGACGAACAGGTCGCCAACCTCGGCCAGCTGATGGACCTGATCAACACCGTCAACGCAGACTGACTTGTCACACTTTGGTCTGACCGAAGCGTGACAGACCGGAGTGTGACAGCTACCAACTCAGTTCGTGGCGGTACGGGACGTCGGCACCGGGGCGGCTGCAGGTGAGTGCTGCGGCCTCGACGGCATGTTCGGCAATCTTGGTCCAGCCGGCGAGTGTCATTGCTCGGACAGCCGCCTTCGAGGTGGTCCCTGATTCCGACAGCGAGGCGAGCACCACGCCGCAAATCGTGTCACCGGCGCCGACGGTGTCGACCACGTCGAGGCGTTGCGAAACGGCCTGAGCTTCGCCATCGGCAGTGAAGATGGAGAGGCCATCGGCGCCTCGAGTGACGATCACTGCGCTCACCCCGGCCGTGAGCAGCGTCTCGACCCACTCGGCGGGGTCAAGGTCGGGGAAGATCCAGGCGAGGTCTTCGTCGGAGCCCTTGTAGATATCGGTGTTCGACAACCAGCGATCGTGGAAGCCGGTCCACTCGGCCCGCAACGCTGGGTCATTGTCGAGGATCTGTGGCCGGATGTTCGGGTCGAGGGAGACGACACCTTCGTGCTGCTCGGCGAGCGTTGCAAGCGTCTCGGCGGTCTTCCCGCGGAACATGGCGAGTGTGCCACCGTGCAAAATGTGCGGGCCCGGCCCGACGGCGGCGACGTCGAACTCGCTGAGTTGCATGTCGGCGGTGTTGTCGCCTTCGAAGGTAAACCGCAGTTCGGGAACGTGCTCGACGACGGCTCGGGCAGTCGGTGCGTCGGTGCGCTGGATGAGGTTGAGCGCAACGCCATTGGCATCGAGATGGGCGTACAACATCTCGCCGTATTCGTCAGTTGAAAGTGCGCCGCCAAACGCAGCCGGCACGCCGAGCCGTGCACACGCGATCGCGGCATTCATGGGCCCGCCGCCCGGCAGCGGTGCGCCGTCGACGATGTCGACGAGGGCTTCGCCGCAACTGATGATCATGCGAGCAAACTACCGAGCACAGAATACAACCCCGAGATCGAGCACGCAGCCAGGTCCGGTGCTGCGACACTGCAGACCATGACGCCGTACGAAAACATCATCAGCAAGCGCGACCTTCGGATGTACACCGATCAGCCGATCGCCGACGACGTGATGCAACGCATTCTTCAGGCAGGGCGGATGGCCGGCAGCGCGAAAAATATTGAAGCGAACCGGCTCATCCTCATTACCGATCAAGGTGTGCAAGATGCGCTCGTCGCAGCTGGTGACTTCGTGTCATGGATCGGTTCGTCTGCAGCGATCATCGGCTTCGCGTCACCGACTGCCGAATTGCGCATGTTCGACGTCGGTCGCCAGGGACAGAACATGATGCTCGCCGCACACGCCGAAGGCGTCGGCACCTGCCCCGTCACGTTCCAACACCAAGACATCGCACGGGCCGCAGTCGGCCTCCCTGACGACTGGTCGTTCCCGATGGCAATCACGCTCGGCTACCCGGTCCCAGATCACCCCGAGAGCCCGCTGAAGCGGCAGCGCGTGGCAATGGACGACCTCGTGCTCCGCGACCGCTGGAGCTGAATGCTGCCGGGCCGGATGAAGCGCGTGAAGCGGCCCGGTCAGCGGCTCCAGAGGACGGGGAAGAGTGGATGATCCATCTTGGCGCCGGTCGGCAGTTCGGCCTCGAGGCCCGGAAACGGTGGTGAGGTCGTCCAGCGCCGCGGGGCGTGCACCATATCGTCACCGAGGAAACGGACCGACAGCACTCGTCGGCGATTGGGGCCAGCCACTCCCCCGGATCCGTGCACGCTCAGCATGTTGAAGAAGACGGCGTCGCCCGGCTCAAGCTCCCAGGAAAGGATGCGCCAGCGCTCGATGTCGCCTTCGAAGTCGGGAAGATCAGCGAGGCTCCCCTCGGGGAACCACTTTGCCTGCGCGTCGAGGAACGTGCGCGGCATGTACCAGGGTCCGCGGTGCGAGCCGGCAACGAGTTGCAGGCTGGATTCCTTCGGCACCGGGTCGACCGGAAACCACATGCTGGCGTTCTGCCGGCCGTCAACGTTGTAGTACGGCTGGTCTTGGTGCCACGGCGTGCGCTGCCGAGTACCGGGCTCCTTCACGAGCACGTGGTCGTGGTACAGCCGTATCTGGTCAGAATTGCTGAGTTCGGCGGCGATCTCGGCAGCAGGCGACTCGCGAATGAATCGCTCCATGGCGGGAAGTCGCTGCCAGTTGCAGAAGTCCTCGATGAAGGGGGCATCGTCGTCGGTGCTCGCACGTTTGGCGCGAGGGGACAGCGCCGCCAGGTTTGCATCGATTGCGTCGGTGGCCCACCGAACATGCTCGGCATCGAAAGCCTGTCGCACGACGACTGCACCGTCTCGCGCGTACGCCTCACGCGTGGTGTCGTCGATCAGCCCGGTCACCGACGCCACGTTAACCATCGCGCTGTCGACCGTGGCGCAGCGTCTCGGGTTGGTTGCTCAGGCTTTCTTGACGAATTCTGCTTTGATCAGAAGTTGGCGACCATCGGACCGTGGCGTCGATCTCATGGTCGCCAGAAACGAGGCGGATCGACTTGAAGGTGCTGCGGTAGCTGGCGTTGTTCGCCGCCCTCGCAGGGGCTGAGCTGAGCGTGTCGACGTCGAGAGATACAGACGTCCGAATAGCCGTATGGGGTGACAGTCACCGATCCCTCGGTTCCTCATTCAAAGTTGAGGGAGCGCGCCACTGCGGCACTAGATTCGCTCCCCAATCGAGCCGACGAGGGGAAACATGCAGGTCACAAGAACACTTCGACTCGTGGCGATTTTGGCGCTGACCGGAATGTCAGCCTGCGCGGAGGATCGAAACCTGTCAGAGAACGATCTGGCACTCAGCGAAGCCGAGTACGAAGACGTCGGTTCGCTCCTCACGCAAGCCGGTGCTTCCTCACCAGTCATGAGTAACTATCGCGGTCTCGGAATCGAGACTGTCAGCAAGATGGGAGGCGACTACTGCGCCTTGGTGGTGCGGTTCGGTGCCGACGACGCGACGCCTGCGTATCACCAATTGGTAGCCGAGCAAGCAGGCATCAGCGCGGCCAACATTTTGACGCTGGCACCAATCGCTGTGGGTGCCGCTGCATTCATGTGTGCCGACGACATCTCTGACACTCCGTGAGAATGAGCTGCACCCCGAGGGTGTTCGCGACACGGCGAGCGCTCCAGATTGTCTCACCTGCGCCCGGATGCGATCTACATCGAGCGGGCGGCGTTGTCGAACCTCGTGTACTGACCGAGGAAGACCAGACGCTTGGTGCCGATGGGGCCAGCACGGTGTTTGGCCACGATGACCTCGGCGCTGCCCTTGTCGGGTGACTCGGGGTTGTAGACCTCGTCGCGATACAGGAACATCACAACGTCGGAGTCCTGTTCAAGCGAACCAGATTCACGCAGGTCGGCAAGCATCGGGCGCTTGTCCGCACGAGATTCCAAGTTACGGCTGAGCTGGGAGAGCGCCACGATCGGCACTTCGAGCTCACGGGCCAAGATCTTCAGGTTTCGGCTGATCTCCGACACTTCGAGCTGGCGGTTCTCCGACTTGCCCGAGCCGCTCATCAGCTGCAGATAGTCGATGAGGATCAGCGCCAGGCCGCCGTGCTGCGCCTTGATACGACGCGCCTTCGCACGAATCTCCATGACAGTGACCTGCGGGTTATCGTCGAGGAACAGCGGGACTTCGAGGCGGCCGACGGCGAGGCCAATCTTTGACCAGTCACTCTCGGTCAGTTTGCCGGTGCGCAGCTTGACTGAATCGACCTTCGCTTCTGACGACAAAATTCTCTGCGTCAGTTCGCTGTGGCCCATCTCGAGCGAGAACACGAGCGTCGGCTTGCCCGACGTCTTCGCAATATGCGTGGCCATGCCCAAGCCAAAGGCCGTCTTACCCATGGCAGGGCGGGCGCCGACGATGTTCAAGGTACTCGGTTGCAGACCCGACAGCAGCTCGTCGAGGTCGTCGTAGCCAGTGGCAGCACCGGTGATCGTGTCGCCACGCTCGAAGTTCTCTTCGAGCTGGTCCATGGCCTCGTTGAGGAGTTCGTCGATCTGACGGGTCGAGTCGACGACACGGTCCTCGGCAACCTCAAACATCTTCGACTCGGCCAAGTCGACGGCCTTCGTGACATCGTCGGGCTCACTGAACGCCAAATCGGTGATCTCGGCGGCAGTATGGATCAACCGACGAAGCAGCGCCGTGTCCATCACGATGCGCGCGTAGTGCTCGGCGGCGGACACCGACGGCGTGGCATTCTGTAGCTCGTTCAACCGCTCCATGCCGCCG
Source organism: uncultured Ilumatobacter sp. (assembly GCA_937905835.1). GTDB lineage: Bacteria > Actinomycetota > Acidimicrobiia > Acidimicrobiales > Ilumatobacteraceae > Ilumatobacter_A. The sequence continues at coordinate 35,897 of CALCXK010000023.1, forward strand.
AGATCATCGAGCATGTTGTGGCGACGCAACTCATCGGCCACGGTGACCACATCGACCGGGCCCGACGACGAATACAGCGACCGAATTGCGTCGAAGATGTGCTGATGGGCAGGGCTATAAAAGTCCCTGACATTGAGGCCCGCTTCGCCGACGATGCCAATCGCGTCACGTGACAGCAACAGCGCACCGAGCACCGACTCCTCGGCCTGCAGGTTGTGGGGAGGCACACGACCCGAGCCACCCTTCGGACGTGGCGACCCGCCGCCAGAGAACTGTCCACCCTGGTACTCGCGGTCGAGATCATTGCTCATGTCTTCGCCATTCTTCCTGAACAACCCTGTGTGGAGCTAGTGGCAGAACCCTGGGAATTGCCTGTGGACAAATCCCACCAGCCTGTGGATACCTGTGGGTATCGATTGGTCCCGCTGGATAGCTGTAGCCGCAGATGGGCGGTGGAAAAACGAAGGTGTGCCCCGCTCGAAAGCAGGGCACACCTTTCACGTGTCGAAACCGTGGCGGTCTCCGGATTGGAGAACGTCACGATATTCACCCGGCGCGAACCGGGTCGCAGCTCATTCGGCGGCGACGACCTCAATGTTGATCGGGAACGACACATCGCTGTGCAGCGAGGCGGTTGCCGTGTGGGCGCCGACGGTCTTGATGTTGTCGACTTCAATCGACTTGCGGTCGATATCGATGTCGGTCTGAGCCTTCACCGCATCGGCGACGTCAGCAGCACTGATCGAACCAAAGAGCTTGCCTTCACTCGACGCCTTGGCCGAGATCGTGATCGTCTTCGGCACGAGCGAGCTAGCGATCGCGGTTGCCGCCTCACGCGCTGTCTGATCCTTTTGGTCACGGGAGGTACGCATCTTTGCGGCCTGATCCATGGCCCCGGGCGACGCCTTGAGAGCGTGACCCTTCGGGAAGAGGAAGTTGCGGGCGTAGCCCTCAGCGACCTCAACGATGTCGCCGCGCAGGCCGAGACCTTCGACCTTGTTACGAAGAATGACGTTCATGTTGCTCAGGCCTCCATCTCGGTGCTTGCGACCGCTTCACCGGTGTCGACGGACTCGGCGGCCGCGTCATCACCAGTATCGATGGTCTCATCAGAGTTGTTCTCTTTGTTCTCACCGTCGTCGCGGCCACGGCCGCCACCACGATCGTCACGATCGTCACGATCACGACGACCACCGGTGCGAGTCGAAGCGACACGCGTGGCGTAGGGCAAGAGCGCCATTTCGCGGGCGACCTTGATCGCGTTCGCGACTTCGCGCTGCTGCTGTAGGTCGTTGCCGGCAACGCGGCGGTTCTTGATCTTGGAGCGGTCGCTCATAAAGCGACGGAGTAGATCGACATCTTTGTAGTCGATGAACTCGACCTTGTCGATGATGAGGACGCTGGTCTTCTTTTTGAACTTGCGGGGGTTGGCGTCTCGCGCCGACCGGGCCTTGTTCTTCTTGCTGGCCATAATGGTTACCTAGAAATTCCTGACTGGAAGATGATCTTCGATTGAAAGAGTGAGTGACATGGGGTTTCTGGGTCCTGTAATTCGGACCCAGCTGTGACACAGGACGGACTCAGAACGGCTCTTCTTCGCCGTACACCGGATCTGGGGAAGTCGCCGGGCGAGCTGCGCCGCCGCTGTTACCGCCGCCGCCACTGAATCCGCCACCATCGGCGGAGTCACGCGAGATGCGCTCGACCTGTGCCTGCGCCCAGCGAAGGCTGGGGCCGAGGTCGTCTGCGATCACTTCGGTGATGTTGCGCTTCTCGCCTTCACGGGTGTCGTAGGAGCGTTGCTCCAAACGGCCCGTGACCATGACGCGGTTGCCCTTGTGCAAGCTGGCGGCGGCATTTTCGCCGAGATCAGCCCAGGCGACCACGTTAAAGAACGAGACCTGCTCCTGCCATTCGCCATTCACCTGATAGCGGCGATTGACGGCAAGCCCGAAGCTGGCAACACCACGGCCCCCGGTGGTGTATCGAAGTTCGGGATCCTTGGTGAGGTTCCCAGTGAGTGTGACGGTGTTGTCCTGTGCCATTGATTTCCCCTTTGGCTATGAGCTGAGAATCAGACAGCGACGGCGGCGGCAGTAATGCCGCGCCGCTCTGCTTCTTCGTCTGGTAAACGGATGAGCTTGTGGCGGACGATGTCGTCCGCGAGACGGAGCTGACGCTCCAAGTCGTCGAGTGCGCCAGGCGCAGCAACGAGCTGAGCAACCAGGTAGTAGCCAGACGGCTTCTTGTTGATCGGGTAAGCGAACTGACGCTTGCCCCACCAGTCGATCTTGTCGTGCAGTGTTCCGCCGACCTTCTCGATCCCGTCGCTGATCGTCTTCATCCAGACCTGAGCCTTGGGGTCATCGATGTCACCATCAATGATGACCATCATTTCGTACGCACGATTCATGCGGTGTATAGCTCCCTTCGGATCCCACATTCACGGTGTCCAGGCGTGAAGAGATGGGGAGCCCCGAACCAGAGTGGTTGTGGGGGCAGGGTATGTAATGGACCGCGCAATGCTACCGGACGCTGGGGGATCGCGTGCCCGCCGTGCTGCCTGTTGCATCGCATGGTTCAACCATAGAGACGCGCTGTCACAAGGTTGAGGCGGCCGGGCACGCCGCGGCTTCTGTTCCTTCGATCATTCTGGCGCTGGCTCCTGGCTCGATGCCGACCTCTGCGAGGTCTCCTTGAAAGACTTCAATGGCAAGGTTGAACTCTGCACCTGGGGGGAAACGGTCGCAGGTGCTGCTGTCATCGCTCTCGCACGGGGCCATGTCGGCCGTCGAGGCCAAGGCGCCGCCGGGGGCGAACCAGCCGATCGACAAGGGGGTGACGGTCTGGAACATGAAGAACGAGCCGGTCGTCGGTTGCTCAAACACGAAGGCCATACCAGCGGCAGTACCGAGGTCGGTCACGCCCATCAGGCCGCGACCGCGCTTTTCGGGCGTGTCGGCGAGCCACATACAAACCTCGCACGTCGTGCCGTCGGCCTTGGTGATCTCCACCGTCGCTGTGGTGAACCCCTCAGGCTGGACGCCCACCGTTTCAGAAACGGGTGATGTTGGAGTCGTGCCCACTGCTGCCGTCACCATGATGTCCCGCTCGACAACGGCCTCACTCGATGCACACGCAGCCAGCGCGACAAGCATGGCGACGCTGAAAGCGAGGCGATTCACCTGCCGCCGACCGGGAGGATGCGCAGCAGGTGATTCCATCCGCATTCGATGCACGCCTCGACCACGTAGGCACTGGCGTCACTCGAGCGGGCATTGATCCGCCGCATCTGTTCGGCGGTCGACACACAATGTCCCTGCGCCTGCAGACCGTTCCCGAAGACGTACGTGACCAGACGCAACTCGGTCGCTTCGCAGATCGGACAGATCGTCTTGGTCGCGGTGCCGACGTTGCGTGCAGCCCGGATCAGCTCAGGGTGCGCATCGCAGACCGCTTCCTGTCGGAGCCGGCCTCGTTTGACCTCAGCAATCAGCATGCGGCGCGCGAGGCGGTGGTCGATAATGCCGCGAGCTCCACCGTCCGTTCCCCTGATCGCGTCCACCGAGAAGCTCATCGAGACCGAGGATAGGTCGCGATCCCCAACCGAGTCGCCCGCAGCGGCCACACTGGAGCCGTGGTCGCCAACATCAGCTATGGAACCGGAATCCCCACCGATACCGAACTGCGCTTGAGTGGCGACGTGAGCGGTGGTAAACGGGCCGTCGAGCTCGGCGTGTCCGATGCGTACAACTCAATCGCATTCGCCGCAGCCGGTGCGAAAGCAATCGCCGTTGACCCCGATGTACAACGCATCGCCGAGATGCGTTCTCGCGCCGAAGCCGCTGAGATCAGCGTGCAGTGCCACGCCGCCGATCTGGCCGACCTCGGTGAGATCACGTCCGCCACCATCGACATCGTGTTGGCCTCCCACACAATCGAAAAGGTCGACGACCTCGGTCGCCTGTTGCGCCAAGTCCACCGCATCCTCATCCCGAGCATGCCGTTCTTGATCTCGCTCACGCACCCCTTCTCCGTCGTGTCTAAAGCGGCCCCCTACGGCACCACCGCCCGCTCGATCAGCGACTGGTTCACCTCGCTCAGCCGGGCCAATTTCCGTGTCGACCAGGTCCGCGAACTCGGCAACGCCGGCCCCGTACCGAGCACCCTCATCCTGCGTGCCCGCAAAGAAGGCAGCTGACCCGCTGTCGTTACCGCGTTCATGGGCCCGTTCGCCACCAAGTACGGCGACTACATCAAACTTCCCATCCGCAAAAAGCAGCAATGCCTTGCGAAGATTCTCAGACTCTCTCCGACTCGATGATTGAGGCGGGGCGGGGACGTCCAAAGAGGTATCCCTGGGCCATGTCGCAGCCCAGGTCGCGCAACTGGTTGAGCTGCAGCGGTGTCTCGACACCTTCGGCGACGACCGACAGGCCGAGGCTGTGCCCGAGGCGGACGACTGCTTCGACGATCGACGTGTCGTCAGCTTCGAGGCCGAGACCGGACACGAACGAGCGGTCGATCTTGATCGCTTCGACCGGGAAACGTTTCAGATATGTGAGCGACGAGTACCCGGTGCCGAAGTCATCGACCGACAGGTGCAGGCCGAGGCTGCGGAGTTCGCGCAGCGCAGAACCGGCAGCAACAGTGTCTTCCATCAGGGTCGTCTCGGTGATCTCGAGCCACAGAGAGTCCGCTGCGATGCCCGTCGAGCCGAGTGCGTCGATCACGATCTCGACGAAGTCGTGGTCGACCAGTTGCTGCGTTGCGACGTTGACCGAGATGCCGCAGTTCGCAAAGCGCATGCCTCTCGCCCGCCAATGAGCGAGCTGGGCAAGCGAATCGCGCAGGATCGCTGCGCCGAGATCGACAATCATGCCGCCGGACTCGGCAGCCGGGAGGAACTCCCCGGGCATGAGGAGCCCGCGTTCGGGGTGTAGCCAGCGTGCAAGCACCTCGAAGCTGACCAGCTCACCGGACTCCAGATCGACAATCGGCTGGAAATACGGGACGATCTCGTGACGTTCGATACCACGCCGTAGCTCTGACGCAAGTTGGAGTGCACTGATCGAGGCCTGGCGCGTTGCTGCGGTAAATGCTTCGACTCGGTCGCGTCCTGCAGCCTTGGCGCAATACATCGCTGCGTCAGCGTCGCGCATCAGATCGTCAGCGGTGAGGCCCGGCGCAGCGTTGACGGCGACACCGATGGAAGCCGTCACCACCATTTCGTGGCCATCAATCACGATGGGTTCCATCACCGCACGCCGGAGACGTTCCGCGACTGCCGCCGAGTCAACGAACGCCCCACTCGGTGTGTCTTGGCCACCGATTGACACACAGTCAACGAACACGACGAACTCGTCACCGCCAAAACGTGCCAACCGATCGCTGTCTCGAATCACGCTACGGAAGCGCTTCGCGACCTCGCGGAGCACTTGATCGCCAAGGCCGTGTCCAAGGCTGTCGTTAATGACCTTGAAGTTGTCGAGATCAATGAAAAGGACTGCCACCTGACCGGGCTGCGCGAGTAGGAGATGGGCGTCGAGCCGTTTGACAAGCGCCGTACGGTTCGGAAGGTCGGTCAGGTCGTCATGGGTTGCAGCATGCGTGAGCAGGACTTTCGAGTGTCGCTGCTCAGTGATGTCTTCGATGTGAGTAATTGCCAGTGACACCCCATCCTCTTCGGTGATCGACACGCGAGTACGTGCCCACACATAGCCGCCGTCCTTGCGCTTATACCGCTGTTCAAGTGCGTAGGCGTCGGAGATACCCAGCTCGATCTGGGCGCGCTGCGATGCCGCTGCTGCCAAATCTTCCGGGTGGGTGAGTGTGCGAATCGCCACGCCGAGCAGCGAATCGAGAGGCCGGTCGAGCATGTCGGCGAGCGGTTGGTTCGCGTCGACGATCTTGCCGTCGTCCAAGCGGACGAGCGCCATCCCGGTCGGTGCGGAATGGAACGCCTGCTGGAAGCGGCGGCGCGCCTGCTCGAGCGCTGCGGTGGTCCGATTGCGATCAGTGATATCGCGGAGCAGAAGCACCGCACTCCCCGCGCCGCTCTGGCTGACGATTTCTCGACCATCTTGAGCGAGATGGAGCGATGCCTCAACAAGGTGGGGGTCGCCCGACTTGTCGACTAACTCGAACACGACAACGCTGCCGTCACGCCTGTCGCTCGCGCTGTTGACCTGATCGCCGACATTGAACCGCTGCCATTGCTCGGACATTGAGTCGCGGTCATCCTCGCCGACCATTTCCATGAACGCTCGCCCGATCAGATCGTCGACCGACCGACCCGTCAGCGCAGCCGCTTTGCGGTTCGCCGAGGCGATGCGGCCGGTGTCGTCGAGCCCCATTACAGCATCCGGCAGGTTGTCGAGCAGTTGACGCACCTGCGTCTGCGTCTCGGAAAGTTCGTCGATCGTTGTGTGGAGACGTCGGCCGAACCTGCGCGCCTCCAGCCAAGTCATCAACACGGCGACGACCGAAAGCACACTGATGATCGACACGGCGAGGACCGTGTCGGTCGGCCGATCGGTTGCAGCAGAAAAAATTGACAGGCCAATCAGCGCGATGGCGACAAGAGTGACGGGAACCACCAGCCACCAAAATCTGTTTTCTCTTCGCCGTATTGCTTCTGTCCGCACCACGCCAAAATATGACCCGACGGCGCCGAGATCAAGGATGTCCATTTTACCTCGGGTCAGAATGAGACACGAATGTCCACTATTGACCCGAAGTAACGTGGACAAACGGGCGCTACGTGCGGGTCGCCCACCACTGATCCAGGCGGGCACGAACAGCGTCCTCCCCGATCAGACCCTCTTCCAGTCGAATTTCCATCAGGAAGTCCAAGGCTTGACCGACTTCACGACCCGGCTTGATACCGAGATACCCGATCACCGCGTTACCGTCCATCTCAGGACGCAGCGCAGCAAGTTCTTCGACCTCGGCGAGTTCGTCGATGCGTTCTTCGAGCTCGTCCATCCGACGTGACAGACGCGCTGCTTTCTTGGCGTTACGTGTGGTGCAGTCGCAGCGCGTCAGGACGTTCAACTCCTGGAGTAACGGTCCTGCGTCGCGAACGTAGCGGCGGACGGCCGAGTCCGACCATCCCATCGAATAGGTGTGGAAGCGAAGGTGAAGGGCGACGAGTTCGGTGACCGCGTTGACGTCGTCATTGGAATACCGCAATGCGTTCAGACGCTTTTTCGTCATCCGAGCGCCAACGGCATCGTGGTGATGAAACGTCGTCCCCTTGCCTTCGAGGTACCCGCGCGTCTTCGGTTTGCCGATGTCATGGAACAGCGCAGCGAGGCGCGTCAAACGGAAGTCGAACTCGGGTCGATCGCCGGATTCGATCGCCGGGTGCTCGCGCGGCGGGCGAACATTCTCGACGACCGCCAACGAATGCGTCAGCACGTCCTTATGGCGATGAATCGGATCGTGTTCCAGCCGCATCGCAGGCAATTCGGGCAGGAACTCATCGGCGAGACCGTTCTCGATCAGGAACCACAGGCCCGCAGTCGGATGATCAACGACCATCAACTTGTCGAGCTCATCGCGGATCCGCTCGGCCGACACGATCTGCAACCGAGTCGCCATTTCCTTGACCGCAGCCACGAGTTCATCCGTCGGCTGCAGTTGGTAACGCGCGATAAACCGGGCCGCGCGCAACATCCGCAACGGGTCGTCGCTGAAACTCACCTTGGGGCCGAGGGGCGTGCGTAAGGTCTTCGTGACCAGGTCGACCGCACCGTTGAAGGGGTCGACCAGTGTCGGCATGGCCGGGCCATCACCGGAAGCACCAGCGGCTCCGTCGACAGCCGCCGTCAGTTCCAACGCCATGGCATTGACCGTAAAGTCGCGCCGCGACAGATCAACTTCGATCTCGTCGGCAAACACAACGTGCGGCTTGCGCGAATCGTCCGTGTACGCCTCGGCCCGGAACGTGGTGATCTCGTAGGGCCGCGTCTCGCCTGTTTCCGGATTGACCTTGTTCGCGCCAATCGTGCCGAACTTCTCGCCCTGCGCCCAGATTGCGTCGGCCCAGCCCTCGAGGCAGGCCTTGATCTCAGGCGGCCGTGCATCGGTCGTCAGATCGAGATCGAAATCGGTCCGGCCGCTGGCGACCAGGAGGTCGCGAACGGTGCCACCGACCAGGTAAAGACGGTGACCGGCGGCATGAAAGCGCTCAGCAAGCGGCACCAGTTCGCGTAAGACGGGTTCGAATCGTTCGGGCACCACGGCCTTTCACGATATGGGATGACCGCCCACTTCGATCAACTCCCGTCAATCTCACCAGGCGATCCGATCTCAAATCCACCCGTCGGGTGCACAGCCCGAGCCGCCATCAGGCAAGTACCATTGGGGTCGTGACGATGGTGACGGCGGGGGACACGGTGCGCGGGCGTCTCGATGCCTGGCCCTACGAACCCGACGTCACCCACCTGGTACTACTCGACCACCACATGGTGCCGACCCACACCGACATCGAGGCCTGGGTCACCGAAGCCCGCCAAGCACCCCAACCGATACGGGCAGTGCGCACGGGCGCGCTGTTCCCCGAGGCCGCCGCTGTCTTCGCTGACCTCGGCTTCACGACAATCGACAGGCTGGCACTGCTCGACATCCGTCTGCTCACGCGCCGCAATCGCGGTCGTCCCAGCCGCCAGCGGATCGCCCGCACCACCACACGACGGATGCGCTCGAGTGACCTCCTGGCCGTCGCCCAACTCGACCGAACAGCATTCGGCCATCCATGGGGCAACGACGTTCGTGCACTTCGCGACATTATGACGGCCACGCCACGGCATCGGGCGCGCGTCGTCGAGGGTCCCGAAGGCCTCCAAGCCGTCGCGATGAGCGGCCAATCTGGCAGCTACGGGTACCTGCAGCGCCTCGCTGTCCATCCCGATGCGCGTCGACACGGCCATGCACGGCGCCTCGTCGGAGACGCTCTGCATTGGATGGAACGGCGCGGCGCCTCAACAGCGCTGGTCAACACCGGCGTCGACAACGCCGCCGCGCTCGACCTGTACCGCTCGCTCGGATTCACCCGCCGAGCAGAAACACTGCAGATTCTCGAACACGTTCTTCCGTGAGAGACCGTCAACACACACGATGTGGCCTTCTCGTCGCCTCTATCCTGTTGGCGAGCGCCGCGGGAGTCGTCAGCGGGGCTGTCACGCCGGTCGAAGATGTCACTCGACAACGCACCGGCCTGCAGGTTGAGCTCATCGAGCAGGATTTCACGTTCCGCCCTGGCGCATCGATCCGCCTCGTCTACCGGATCACCGGCGACCTCGATGCCGGCGGCATCGCACCCCCGACCACCACCACGACCACCACCACGACCACCACGACGACGACCACGACGACGACCACGACGACCGTGTCGACGACGCGGGCCCCGGTCGGCCAGA
>CALCXK010000024.1 GCA_937905835.1 uncultured Ilumatobacter sp.
CGACGGTGCCGCTGCCGGATCGACCACTGCGTGTGCAGATCATCGGCGACTCGGTTGCGGAGTCGCTCACAAGCCAGCAGATCACCGAAATCGCCACAGCACGGTTCGGTCAGGTGATGGTCCGCAACGATGGGCAGATCGCCTGCTCGATGGTCCGTGAAGGCAAATGGTGGCTGCTCGACGGCTCGCAGCTCACCGATCCGCAGGACTGTCGGGGCGATGACCGGTTCGGCGCAGCGGTCGAAGCATTCGAACCTGACGTCGTGTACCTGCTCTTTGGTTGGCCAGGCGTCGGTGGCGGGCGCGAACTCGATGACGGTACCGTCATCACACCGTGCGAGGCGGGCTTTGATGACCGCTGGCGTTTCGAGTACCAGGCGATGATCGGCCGGTTCGAGGAGTCGGCAACCGTCGTGTTCTCGTCGGTGGCGCCGCCCGCGATCGACGAAGCGGAACGCGCTCCGGGGACGAGTTGTCTGAATGCTGCATCGGATGAGCTTGACGGGAATCGGTTCGACTACTCCAACTGGTTGTGCCCCGACGGCGACTGCGACGCAAGCGAGGGGCTGCGTTCCGATGGCATCCACTTCCGCAACTCGACCGAGCTGCAAGAGCAGGTGCTTCAAGCCCTCCTCGACCAGGTACTGCCCGTCGCCGGCTACTAGCTCAGGCGCGTAAGAATTCGATCAAAGCGGGCCAGGCACTCCGGTCCTGCCACAGGAACGGGTGGCCACCGTCGAACGCGGTGAGCCGGGATGTGTTCAGCGATCGCCGCGCTGTTCGATGGGGGAGCGACGCCATCGAATTGTCCGTACAGCCGCGTGATCAGTTTGGTCACTGCACCGTCGGTGCCGACTCGTGAGTCCCGGAGGTCGAGGTCGTACGACGTGCTCGACACAGTGCGACCGGGCTGGATCAAGCTGGTGGCTGACGCAAGGCTTCATAGACTGCCGCCGCGCTGACGAGGTCTTCGAGGGCGTGACCCACCGACTTGAAGAGCGTGATGTCGTCGTCGGCGCGGTGCACGTCGAACCCTCGACACAGGCTGAAGAGGTCAGCCTCGATGTCGCTCTCGCGCAGTGCGCCGCTCTGAATGGGCTGCAAGATGTCGCCTGCTTCGGTGAGCGCCCCAGCCATCGTGTCGACAAAAACTCGCGCTCGCCTGATCGCCACGTCATCCGTTTCGCGCATGGCCGGGGTGAACGCGCCGACGAGGTCAAGGTGACAGCCGACGTTCAGCGAGCCACCCGAGACCACTGGTGTCGACGACATGGTGGCGCAGGTGACGATGTCGGCGGCAGCGCACGCTGCGCCGAGGTCGGTTGTCGAAGTTGCGGGGAGGCCGTCGTCGAACAGTGCAGCTGCGAGCTGCTCGGCACCCGCTGACCGATGGTTCCAGACGATGACCTCGTCGATCGGGAACAGCGTGCAGTAACCCCGTGCCAGCTCGCCAGCGAGACGGCCGGAACCAACAACCACGAGCCGGTGCGAATCGGGTCGAGCGAGCATCGTCGCGGCGAGGACCGAGGCTGCTGCGGTCCGGCGTGCGGTGAGTGCTCCGCCGTCGAGGATCGCGAGAGGCACCCCGGTGGTGCCATTCAGGAGGAGGTAGTTGCCGTTGATGGTCGCAACGTCGGTGTCGCGGTTGGTGGGGAAGACGGTGACGAGTTTGACGCCCGCGTACTGGTCGCTCCATGACGGCATCAGGAGGAGCGTCGGCGAGTCATCGTCCGTTCCCATCGAGTGATGGTGGCGCTGCGGAGTGGTCACCGAGTCGCCAGCGAGAAATCCGGTGCGGAGGACATCGATGGCGAACGGCCAGGGGAGTTCGGCATCGATGTGGTCAGCGGTGATCACGTCGAGCATCGCCCGATCATGGCAGGCCCGACTTGTCGTACACACGTCGAAGTCGTGAGACTGTCCGTCATGCCAGCTGCTGAGGTTACGTCGCCCATCGCAGTTGCGCAGCGGATCGCCGATGAAGCATTGTTCCCCACCGCGCAAGACATCGACCGCTCGGCGCTCATTCCACTCGATCGATTTGCGGTGCTGGCCGACGCTGGGTTGTTCGGCATCGCCGGGCCGGCGGAACTGGGCTTCGGTGGGCTCGACGTCCACGAGTTGCGACGTGTTATGGCGGCCGTGAGCAGTGGGTGTGGCGCGACGTTCTTCGCGTGGGCGCAGCATCACGGCGTCGTGAGAACGGTTGGTGAGGCGTCGAACGGTGAATTGCGCGAAGCGTGGCTTGCTCGGTTGTGCCGCGGCGATGTCGTTGCCGGTACGGCTTTTGCGCACCTCCGACGTGGCGACCGGCGAGCGGTGACGGCGACACGTGTGCCTGGTGGATGGCGGCTCAAGGGGTGTGCGCCGTGGGCGACGTCGTGGGGTATCGCCAAAATGTTCACGGTCGCGGTCGAATCAGAAGACGGCGAATTGATCTGGACGCTGATCGACGGTGTTGAGCAATCAGGCCTCGATGTGGTACCTCTTGCCCTTCCGGTCTTCGGGTCGACTGGCACGGTGGCCCTTCGGTTTGACGCCATGGTGGTGCCGGACAACAGCGTGCTTGGCACCGGTGACGCAGCGGCGTGGCGGGCAAGTGATCGCATTCGAGCAGCCGCCGGCCAGACAGGGGTGCTGGGTGTCGCGGATCGTGCCGCCCGGCTACTTGTCGACGAGGTGCGGGGTTCGGACGATCCGGCTGGCGACGCTGCTCAACGGCTACGGACGGAGCTGGATGACATCTGGTTGCGCGACCGTGCGGTCATCGAGTCGTTGAGCGGCACTGTCGATGATGCGCTGCTGGCCAAGGCGAGCGACCACCGGGCAGCCTGCCTCGACCTCGGTCAGCGGGCGACGACGGCGCTCCTCGCAGCGCGCGGCGGGAGCGGCATGGATCTCAACCACCCGGCCCAGCGGCTGGCCAGGGAAGCAGCGTTTTACGTCATCCAGGCACAGACGGTTGACGGCCGCGCCGCAACGCTGCGCTCGGTCTGATCAGCAGGTTCGGTCAGGCGGTTCGGACGGAGGCGAACGCGGCGTCAACGATCTTGTCGACGTCAGCTGCCGGGAACGATTCCGACGTCATCAGCCGTCGGTAGAAGAGTGGCCCGACCAGCATCTCGGCCAGCATTTGAGTGTCAGCTTCGGCGCTGATCTCGCCGGCGCGTTTACCGTCGTCGAGAACGTTTATGAGAATGGCTCGACGTTCGGCGCTGAACCGGTGATGGAACTCGCGCACTGAGTCGTCGTACTGCGCCGCACTGACCATGGCTGGCATGCACGCAGAGGCCGAACTGCCGTCAGACAGGTGGTTCGCCAGCCATGTCAGCAACTCGATTGTCCGGTCGCGGACGGTGCCCACGGCAGAGACCTGGACCTCGGTGCTGATCGATTCGAGGGCCGATGCCAAGAGGCCGAGTTTGCCGTCCCAGTGCCGATAGATCGTGGCCTTGCCGACCCCGGCCCGCTTGGCAATCGACTCGATGTTCACTGCGCCGTAGCCGACCTCAGCCAGTTCGTCGAGAGCCGCCTCGCAGATCAAGCGCCGCGACCGTTCGACACGCGGATCAGTTGGTTGGATGTCGTCGCTACTCACAGCATTCAGGATGCCAGATCGGCTGGCGTGGGAGTGGTCTCGTCGGCTGCTTCGTCGGTGGGGTGTGTGCCGCGGGCGGCGTCGGTGCGTCGCCCGAACACGAAGACTGCGACACCGATCACCGCAGCGATTGCCGCCGCGGAGGCGAGTGATGAGTTGAAGGCATCGGTGAATGCTGCTCGGGCTTCCTCACCGAGCCGGAGTGCGACCTCGGTGGGCAGCCGTGGGTCGCCAGCGATCTGTACAGCGGCGCCGATCGACTCCGCAGCGGGACCCGCGGATTCGCGCGGGAGCGAGGCCAGCACGTCGTCGCTGATGCCGCTGCGATAAGCCGAGTTGGCAATCGAGCCGAGCACGGCGATACCGAGCGCACCGCCGACCTCTCGGGTTGTGTCGTTTACGGCCGAACCGACACCTGCCTTGTTGAGCGGCACGGCCGACATGATCGAGCCGGTCGCCGGGGCGACGGTGATGCCCATTCCGATGCCGAGCAAGACGAGGCCGAGAGCGATGGCCAGGTAGCTGGTCGAGGCTTCGACGAAGGCCATCACAGCGAAGCCCGCAGTGATGAACCCAAACCCGAGTGCCATGACTCGGCTCGCGCCGAACTTCTCACTGACCGCAGCACTGCGCGGCGAGACCATCACCAATGCAACCGCGAGCGGCAGTGTCGCGACGCCGGCGTCGAGTGGCGAGTAGTCGCGCACGAACTGCAGAAACTGAGTCATGAGGAAGAAGAATCCGAACATCACGAAGAAGGCGAAGGTGATAACGCCAGAGCCGAGCGAGAAGCCGCCGTTACGGAAGAACGTCATGGGCAGCATCGGGTGCTTGGTGCGTAGCTCCCAGACAATGAAGCCTCCGAGCCCGACGATTGCCAACACGAATCCGGCGATCACCGGGGTGCTCGACCAACCCTTGACAGGGCCTTCGATGATGCCGAACAGCAGCGCGGCGAGGCCGACGATCGACAGCACGGCGCCCACTGGATCGAGTGGCGTTGACTCGTCATCCTTCGATCGCGGAGCCCAGATGCTGACGGCGGTCAGCGTGATGGCGACGGTGACGACGTTGAACAGGAATGCGGCGCCCCACCAGTAGGCCGGGAAGACCCACCAGTCGGTCAGCAGGAAGCCAACCACGAGCGGGCCGAGCGCTCCACCGGCTCCGGCGAACCCGGCCCAGACGGCGATGGCCTTTGACCGTTCTTGTGGCGCGAAGATGGCCGAGATGATCGACAGCGTTGCAGGCATGACAAACGCGGCGCCGATGCCCATGACAGCCCTTGACACAATGACCACGGTGACGTCGCCTTCGAACGTGCCGATGATGGAGCCGACACCGAACAGCAGCAGCCCGCCTTGGAGCGCACGCTTGCGACCGAAGCGGTCACCAATTGCGCCGGCCGAGATCAGCAGCCCGGCGAAGATGATGGCGTACGAGTCGACAATCCACTGCAGGTCGGTTGCCGACGCCCCGAGCGATGACTGGATCGACGGAATGGCGACGTTCAATCCCGAAACCGCCATCACGACCATCACGAGGCTGAGGCACATAATGCCGAGCAGGAACCAGCGCTTCGCGTAGATCTCGGGTTGCTCGAACAGCGCAATGTGAGCGGGGGCAGCGGGGGTCATCGGGGTCTCCTTGTAGAACGCATCCGTATCGAATAGAACGTATACGTCTCGTTATGAAACGCCAACGTCTCGTTGCAAAATGGGACGTTGCCCCTTTTCGATCGAACAAATGATCTTGTAGTGTATTACCATCGAACACCTGTATACTTAAGTATGTCGTTATCCGCTGAGCTTGAGCATGGATTCAACGACACTGTTGGCGTCCTCAACTCCCAGAATGCGGTGCTCGTCGATCAAGTTGCTCGCTTGCTGTCGGACGAACGGCTGTGGGCCGGTGATGGCATGACGTCGATGTCGCACTGGGTTGCGTGGCGCGCTGGGGTGTCGGCGGCCACTGCTTCGGCGATCGTTGCAATTGCTGAGCGAGTCGACGATTTACCCGAATCGGTCGCCGTATTTCGACGAGGCGAACTCTCGCTCGATCAGATGGCAACGATTGCGCGGAACGCTCCGTCGTGGACCGATGTGCAATCGCGTGACTACGCCACCGTCATGACGGTCAACCAACTGCGCCATGTGCTGCGCAAGTACCCGTTCCCCGAGCTTGACGCTGACGGCCGCGAAGTGGGTGGCCAGGTTGACAGTGCAGCGGCTCCCCAGAAGAACGACGAAGTCGATGAGTCTGATGAGCCGGTAGCGCCAGCAACGTCATCGGATGACGATGCCGCATCCCCATCGGATGCAAGCGCTTGCGACATCGACGAGTTCCTGTCGATGTCACAAGACGACGATGGTTCGTTCCGTCTTGCTGGGCGATTCAGTGTCGAAACCGGCATGGTCGTGCGGTCGGCGCTCGACGAAGTGCGCGACCGGTTGTTCCAACGCGGCGAGTTCGGCGTCGGTTTGGTCGAGGCCTTGCACGAGATGGCGCAGTCATCACTCGACTCAATTGCTGACCCGGCACGTCGGTCACGCTTCAGGGTCAACCTGTTCATCAATGCCGATCGCAACGGACGCGGCATGGTCGACGCAACCGGGTGGAATGTGCCCGATGCGATCCGCCGCTGGATCACTTGCGATGGAATGGTCACACCGGTGTTCCTCGAAGGTGGACTGCCCGTGTCGGTCGGTCGCAGCCAGTACGTCGTGCCGATCCGTACGCGCACCGTCATCGAACATCGAGATCACGGCGAGTGTCGCGTGCCTGGCTGCGATGCGGCGCTCGGCCTCGAGGTGCATCACCTGATCCACTGGGAACACGGCGGTTCGACCGACACGGCGAACTTGGTGCTCATTTGCGGCAAGCACCATCGAATGCACCATCGTGGTCGGCTCGACATCACCGGCGACGCCGACCAGCCCGGTGGGCTCGAATTTCGCAACCAGCACGGACGGGTCATCAAACCGTCGGGCGCAGCACCAAACTTGCCAACCGGCCCATTGCCGAAGCCTGTAGCTGAGTATTCGCATCCGGATGGCGGCCGCCTCGACACCGGGCAGGTCTACTTCAACCCGCCACGCACGTATTACGACGACCTACGCGACCGCATGCAATCCGACAGCGAATACCTCGCCAGTATCCAGCCGCCCGGGCTGCGCTGACGACCCGGACTTTACCGACGACTCAGCCCGCTACTTCGACGACTTCGTAGGCTTGGTCGGCTCGCTCGGGCGCTTCGTGCCGTCGGGTGCGATCGCATCGACACGGCGCTTTGCCAGCACGAGAAGGCCAATGATCACGACGATCGGGCCGCTGACGAGCAGGAACTCGTCCCAACCGCCCTCGTGGGCCAGGATCGCCTGAATCGCAACCTGTGATGAACCAATGTGCACAGCTAGGGATCGTACGAGCTGTGGTGATTGAATGAACGTTGAGCTCCACCGACTCTCTCGGTGGGCCCACCGAATTGAGACAGGATGCGCGCACAGGTCGAAGCCACAATCGAAGTGATCCGCCCGGCACTTCAGGCCGACGGCGGCGACATCGTTCTGCACGCGGTGCACGAAGACACCGGGCTGGTCGAAGTCGAGCTCACCGGGGCATGCGTTGGCTGCCCATCGTCCACGACCACCTTGAAGGCCGGGATCGAGCGCATCATGCGCGACCGCGTCGACGGCGTCACCAAAGTGATCAACATCGCCGAAGTGATCGGTGCGACCGAAGTGATCTGTAACGCCGATGTGGTTTGCGCCGCCGAAGGCGCGCTCGCGTAACCGGCGCTGCAATACTCCGATTCTTCATGGCACGCCAACGCAAACCACCAGCTGAACTTTTTGCCGACGCTCTCGAAGGTGATCGCAGCGCGCTCGCGCGTTTGCTCTCACTGATCGAGCGAGGCGAAGACGAAGCACGCGAAGTCGGTCGTCTCGCCTACTCGCGCAGCGGTGAGGGCTATACCGTCGCCCTGACAGGCGCGCCTGGGGCCGGCAAGAGCACGCTGACCAGTGCGCTGATCGGCCATCTACGATCGCTCGACATCGAGGTCGCCGTGCTCGCCATCGACCC
>CALCXK010000025.1 GCA_937905835.1 uncultured Ilumatobacter sp.
GTCATTTCGCTCAGCCCGACGCACACCGAAATTATGTTCGCGATCGGCGCCGGCGACCTGCTCGTTGCGGTCGATCAGTTCTCGAACTTCCCGGTCGAAGCACTCGACCTTCCGAACGAACTGTCCGGCTTCGAGCCGAACGTCGAGGCAATCGCGGCGTATGAACCCGACCTCGTGCTCATCGGTGGCGACTTCTCCGGTCTTGGCGACCAGCTTGCAGCTATCGGCATCGCATCGTGGGACGGCCCGGCCGCTACGACGATTGATGACACCTATGTCCAGATCGAACAGCTCGGTGCAGCGACCGGCAACGTCGGAGGCGCAGCTGAACTGGTGCTCGACATGCAGACCCGTCTCGCCGCAGCGATCGCTGCAGCAACACAGGTCGACGGTTCGTTGAGTATCTATCACGAGCTCGATCCGACGCTCTTCAGCTCGGATTCGACGACGTTCATTGGTGAGATCTACACCTTGCTTGGTCTCCAGAACATCGCTGACCAGGTTGAGGGCGACAACTTCGGGTACCCGAAGTTGAACGCTGAGTTCATCGTTTCTGCGAACCCAGACCTCATTTTCCTTGCTGACACAAAGTGCTGCGATCAGACCATCGACACGGTTGGAGCGCGCGACGGTTGGGATGTCATCGCTGCGGTCCAGAACGGCAACGTCATCGAGATGGATGACGACGTTGCCTCGCGTTGGGGCCCGCGCATCGTCGACTACGTCGAAGCAGTCTCGGCAGCGGTTCAGGCTGCCGCCGTTCCGGCGTAGTTTCTCCTATATGTCTTCTCTCGCAACGGGTTCCGAGCAGGCGTCGCCAGCGCGTGGCCCGTTGCGAGATGGAGTCTGGTTCACGGGTGCTGCCGCCGTGCTGCTGGCAGCGATTGTGTTCGGTTCGTCGATCGGGCCGGCCGGGCCCGATTGGTGGCGGGTGCCACTCGAACTCCTCAATCGTCTGCCGCTGATCGACTTCGATTCAGGTGTCACCGACGGCGAATGGGCGATTGTCTGGAAGATCCGGATGCCGCGTGTCATCCTCGGCGGGCTCGTCGGTGGCATGTTGTCGATCGCCGGAGCCGCCTACCAGGGCGTGTTCCGTAACCCCCTTGTCGACCCCTACCTCCTCGGTGCCGCAGCCGGTGCTGGCCTTGGGGCAACCATTGGTCTGACGTTCGGCCGGAGCGCCACCTCCGGCTGGCCGATCGACCCCGTCCCGGCAGTTGCATTCGTCTTCGCTGTCGCAACGGTGATGGTCACGTACACGGTCGGAGCAGCATTCGGCGGCTCGCGCACCGGTGTCACGCTCGTCTTGGCCGGTGTCGCGGTGGTGTCGTTCACGTCGGCACTTCAGGCGTTTATCCTGCAGCGCAACCTTGACGTAATTCGCGAGGTGACGCGCTGGTTGCTCGGCAGCCTCACTCGATCGAGTTGGGCAGACGTTCGGCTTGTCTTGCCCTATGTCGCCGTCAGTTCGTTGGTGTTGATCGTGCATCGCCGACATCTCGATGTGTTTCGTGTCGGCGACGAAGAGGCCGCAACGTTGGGCGTTTCGGTCCCCCGAACTCGGCTGGTCATCGTGATCGCTGCAACGCTGGGAACTGCTGCGGTGGTGTCGGTGAGCGGACTGATCGGCTTCGTTGGCCTCGTCGTGCCGCACGTGGTTCGACTCATCGCAGGTGCAGGGCACCGTCGACTCCTGCCACTCTCAATGATGGGAGGTGCCGCATTCATGATCCTTGCTGATGTCCCCGGGCGAATGCTGACACGGCCCGCAGAGACCCCGATTGGGATTGTCACGGCGTTCGTGGGTGCCCCGTTTTTCCTGTATCTCCTCCGCACGAGGCGCGTCGGCGCATGAGCACTTTGACGCTGGAGGACGTCGCAGTTCGTTACACCAAGCGTGGCGTGTCGGCGTTGGCCGGCTATTCCGATGTGATTTTGCCTGGCGAGTGGCTTGGCCTCATCGGGCCGAACGGGGCCGGCAAGTCGTCGCTGCTGAAGGCGATTGCCGGATTGGTCCGCTCCGATGGTCGTCTCGCTGTCGACGGCGTCGTGCTCGACGATCTCAACGACCGGTCACGAGCGGCGCTCGTTGCCTACGTCGCCCAGGATCCGTTGATTCCCAACGACATGACCACACGTGAATACGTGCTGCTCGGTCGGACGCCGTACATCGGCTACTTCGGCTCACCGACCCGCGCCGATCACCGAGTCGTCGACGATGTACTCGAACGTCTTCGCCTCGGTGAGTTCGCCGATCGCTTACTCGGTGAACTGAGCGGGGGAGAGCGGCAACGCATCGTCCTCGCTCGGGCGCTGGCTCAGCAAGCGCCGATCCTGCTGCTCGACGAGCCGACGTCAGCCCTTGACATCGGTCACCAGCAGCAGGCGCTCGAACTGGTGGCCGAACTTCGTCGCACCGAGCGAATCACCGTGATCAGTGCGTTGCACGATCTGACGCTTGCCGGCACCTACACCGACCGCTTGGTCATGCTGCACCACGGCGCTGTCGTCGCGGCCGGCGACGCCGCCGAGGTCCTCACGGCCGACCGTCTCGGAAAGATATACAACGTGTGCGTCACGGTTGAAGTGGACGTCGACGAGTTGGGCAATCGGCAGGTCGTTGTCGTCCCGCGCCGGGGTTTCCCGGCACCATGACTGCCCTCCGTCCTGCCGATGTTGCGTCATCGGCTCCGGCGCGAAGGACGATGACACCGTTGCGCAACTCGCCGACGCCGTCGAGGAGCATCTCGACACGGATCTTCTCCGCCACCTCATCTCGGCGTGACAGGTTCACCAGAAGCGGAGGTCGATGTCCCACTTGTCGGTGATGATGTCTCCGTCGACAACCCACATCTGCTGGTGCTTCGCAACGGTGGGGTCGACGTGCGCCGGGAGCAGCCTCGTGCGGTCACCGACCTTCCAGTCGGTCAGCTCGGTGGGCGACAGCGTCGTGTGCTCGTCCGAGCAAAAGAGCACCTTGCCGCCAGACCACGAAGGGTTGCCGTGGTCCATGCCAAGTGATTTGAGGCCGCAGTCGACGACGATCCAGCCCTTTGGGTTCACGGAGATCACGGTGGCCAGCACACTCAGGGCACACTCGAAGGGGAGGTCGAGTTCGAGGTACTGGGTGTCCATCAGGGCATAACTGCCGGCCTGAATTTCGGTGCACCACGTGTTCGAATCAAACGTGCCGGTACCGCCACCTGACACGATGTCGCCGCCGACGCGGTCGGCTGCTTCGAGCAAAATCGCTGTGGCCGCGCTGACCTTGTGGACGCGTTCGCTGCGGTCGTGGACCATCATCAAGTGGCCCTCGTAGCCCATCACACCGCGGACCTCGAGGCCAGCCGAGCGTGCCTTCTCGGCGAGCCGCGGTGCGTCCTCGATCGAGCAGCCACAGCGGGGGAGGCCGATTTCGACGTCGATGAGCACACTTCGGATGCCACCAGCGATAGCGGCGTCGAGGGTGACGTCAGAGTCGACCGCAACGGTGATGTTGGCGTCGTCAGCTAACGCGCCGAGGCGGGCGACGTCGAGCGACTCGTTGGCGAGGAGCAGGTCGTCGCCGAGGCCCGCCCTAACCATCCCCTCGATTTCGAGGGGAGTGGCTGCACAGAAGCCGGTGTGTCCGCCATCGGCGAGACGGCGCGCCATGGCGGTCGACTTGAATGCCTTGACGTGAGGGCGGAGCTTCTTGCCTGGCAGGACGGCGTCCATCGCAGCGCAGTTTGCTTCGAAGATCGATGTCTCAACAACGAGGGCGGGTGTCCGAAGATCGTCGATGGTGGTCGGATCCAGTTCGCTGGGCACCCGCCCAAAATAGCAGATCAGTGCAGGCTGGCGAGAAAGGAGTTGAGCTGCTGCCGTTGGATTCGTCGATGTGATGGCGACGGGTTGAGGACGGCCTGCATGCTCAAGCCGTCCATCAGCGTGAGGAACTCGTCGGCGATCACCTTGGCTGAACGGCCGGCCTCGATTTCCCCGGCACTCTGCGCCTGTTTCGCGTAGCGCATCAAGACCTTCGTGAGCTGGCGACGTTGGTCGTGATACCAGACCGCAAGGTCAGGTGACCCAACCGATGCAGCCACAAACGACAACTCAGCCTGGGCTTCGCCCAGCCGAGCGTCATCGAGCGGGAGGAGTTCGAGCATCAGTTCGCCAAGTGCATTCAGTCCGGAAAGCCCGGCCAGGCGAGCGGCCAGTCGCATGCGGATTCGCTCGTAGAACCGCTCGAGCAGTTGGCGGACGAGGTCGTCCTTGCTGTCGAAGTAGTGCGACATCGCGCCCTTGGCTTCGCCCGCAGCTTCAGTCACACGGCGTGTGGTCAGCCCATCGAGGCCGTGCTCCAACAGCACCTGGCCTGCGGCATCAAGGATCAGCGCGCGACGCTCGACACGATCCACGATTTTGGGCACTCGCCCAACTTAGCGTCTGTCAGACCTTTTCCATGCGGGCGAATGGGCCCGCGGGGAAACGGATTTTGATCTCATCGCCTGCCGCAACGGTTCCGTCGGCAACGACGATACCCATGACGCCAGTGCGTCCAATTTTTGGCCCGTCAGGATTATGCGGATCGTCGATGAACATCATCTTCATGACGCCGTCACCGACCGACTTGATCTGTGGGCACGGATGACGGAGCCCGGTCAAGGCAACGAGGGCCGTATTGCCGATGCGGAGCATCGAACCGACGGGCAGGCTGATGAGGTCGATGCCGGCGGTCGTGATGTTCTCTCCGAGTTGGCCGGCACGGATGCTGTGGCCAGCATCAGTGACCTCTCCGAGTAGCTCACTCATGACCAGGTGGACTTGACGGAGGTTTGGCTGGTCGGGATTTGCTGCCACGCGTGAGCGGTGCTTCACCTTGGCGCCTCGGTGGGCGTCGCCGTTGACGCCCAGCCCAGCAACCAACTCGATCAATTCGCATGTGGTCTTCGAGAAGGTGTGCTTGTCACTGCGGTGGACTGCAGCCACCGTTCCAATCAGATCAGGATCCATTCGCTCAACGTAGAAGACATACCATTGCAACATGGCTGATGCGTATCCAGATTTCCCCGGCGTCGACGCGCACGACACCGTGCGTTCACCCGAGGCTGAGCGAACACACCGTAAAGAGATGTGTGCCCTCGGATATCGGATCTTTGGTGCCCAACGCTGGGGGCAGTTCGGTGACGGTCATGTCTCGGCGCGCGACCCGATTCTGACCGATCATTTCTGGCTGCTCGACTGGGGCATTCCGTTCAGTGCAGCCACGCCGGAGCAGCTCGTCCTTGTGGGGCCCGGTGGCGATGTTGTCGATGCCGATGGCAACCCGACGGGTGCGGTCAACACGGCGGGATACAACATTCATGCGCCGTTGCTCGCAGCCCGTCCCGATGTGGTGAGTGCATGTCACACGCACACGCAGTTCGGTACGCCGTGGTCGGCGAACGTCGAGCCGTTTCGTGCGCTCAGCCAGGAGTCGACGGCATTCGTCTTCGACCAGGCGCTGTTCGACGACGAAGAAGTCGAGGTCCTCTCTACCGACGGCGGCAAGCGAATCGCGGCATCGCTTGGCGACGCGAAGCTGTGCATCCTGCGCAATCACGGACTCCTGAGCGTCGGGCGCACCGTCGAAGAGGCTGTCGGCTGGTTCGTGATGGCTGAACGTGTGGCCGAAGTGCACGTGAAGGCACCGAACGGTCAGGCAATCAGCGACGAGGCGGCGACAATCGCTGCGGACACGATGGCGATGGACCTCACCGGGTGGCGTGTGTTCCAGTGGCTTCGGCGAAGCCTGCCCGACAACTGATCGGGCCCTATGCCTTCAGCCGTGGCGTGGTTCAGAAGCCTCGACTTGGATCAGTAATCGATGGCGGCGAACTCGCGGAGCTTCGACACGCGATGGCGGGCGTCGATCATGCGGACCGTTCCACTCCGCGAGCGCATCACGAGGCTTTGCGTGCGTGCGCCTTGTTTGTCGAAGCGCACCCCCCGAAGAAGCGCGCCATCGGTGAGGCCGGTTGCTGCAAAGAAGCAGTTGTCGCTGGTGATCAAATCGTCTTGCATCAGAATGCGGTCGAGGTCGAACCCGGCGTCGGTCATGGCAGTCATCTCGGCGTCGCTTTGCGGAGAGAACTGGCACTGGATCTCACCGCCCATTGCCTTCATGGCGGCAGCGGAGATCACGGCCTCAGGCGTGCCGCCGATGCCCATGAGTACGTCGACGCCGGCGTCTGGCCAGCAGGTTGCTACCGAGCCGTAGACGTCGCCGTCAGTGATCAGGCGAATGCGGCAGCCGCTCGAGCGGACTTCGGCGATCAGGTCAGCGTGGCGCGGCCGATCGAGAATCACGCAGGTGAGATCGCCGACTTCCTTGCGTGTTGCCTGAGCGATCCAATGCAGGTTCTGTGCGGGGCTGGCGGTGATGTCGATAACTCCGACCGCATCGGGGCCGACGGCAATCTTGTTCATGTAATACGACGGGCCGGGATCGAGCATTGAACCGCGATCTGCAACGGCGATGACTGACAAGGCGTTGGTCTTGCCTTGCGCGGTGAGCGTCGTGCCGTCGATCGGATCGACTGCCACATCGACCTCCGGCTGGCTACCGTCGCCGACTTCCTCACCGTTGTACAGCATCGGAGCATCGTCTTTTTCGCCTTCGCCGATGATGACCGTGCCAGTCATCGTGACGGTCGAGAGTGAGAGGCGCATTGCGTTGACGGCTGCGCCGTCGGCGGCGTTCTTGTCGCCACGCCCGACCCAGCGGGCAGCGGCGAGGCAAGCTGATTCGGTCGCTCGCACGAGCTCCATCGCCAGGTTGCGGTCAGGATTCTCGCGTGCGGACATTTCCGCACATTATCGGTCGTGGAGAGATTGATCCAGACCGCTCGCCCCTCCAGAGCTGATAGCCAATGTGCCGCAAGGTTTCCCGGCCGGTCGTAACATCGCCGTGTGCATGTCCCGCTTGAGCTGTTGACCGCCGGCCGCGACCTGACCGAGCCAAAGATTTCGCCTGATGGGCAGACAGTTGCCTTCGTGCAACGGTGGCGTGGAGCGGCAGCGATCATGACAGTGCCCGTCAAGGGCGGTCCTGAGCGCGTCCTGAGTACCGGGCCCGACCCGGCCCCAGGCCGGGGCACTGGCGGTGGCTGCTTCGACTGGCGTCCCGACGGCACCGGTGTGGTCTACGTGGCCACGGACGGCGAGCTGTGGTGGCAACCGATCGGTGGTCGTCCCGAACCCATCACCGAACTCGAACGTGAGTGCCGGGCCCCGTTCACCGATGGCTCAGTCGTGGTGTTCGTCGTCGACGAGGCCGAAGTATGGGAAGTGCAGTTCGGGTCAGGAGCGCTGCGTCGTCTCGATGATGGTGCGGACGCATTCTGTTTCGATCCGGAGCTGGCACCCGACTCATTAACCGCCGTCTGGCAGGGGTGGAGCCCACCGGCCATGCCGTGGGACGCTGCGCACTCTGTGACGTGTGCGCTGGTTGACGGAACGTGTGAACAGTGGCGCCCGGAAGGTGCCGCGGTCCAACAGCCGCGCTTCACCGGCGCCGGGAGCACAGCGGTTGTTCACGATGCCAGCGGATGGCTCAACGTGTACGTCGACGGCATGCCGGTTCTCGCCGAACAATTCGAGCAGGCGGGGCCGACGTGGGGTATGGGGCAGCGCAGCTTTGCTCTCTCGCCTGACGAGAAACTGGTCGCACTCTGCCGCAACGAAGGTGGCTTCGGTCGACTGATTGTTGTCGAACGGTCGACCGGCGCGGTCACGAACATCGGAAAAGGTGGTCACGGTCAGCTGAGCTGGCACGGCAACACGATCGTCGCGCTGCGGACCGGTGCGGTAACACCCACGCAGATTGTGGCGTACGACGTGAGCGCCTTCGATGTCAAACCGCCCCGCACTGTGTTGGCCGTGGGGCCTGCCGATGGCTGGCAGCAGTTCAAGCTGCCTGAGCCCGAGGTGATCAACGCCGATGGGTTGTTCGGTCGGAGGTACGCAGCAGGCAACGGGAAGTTGCTGGCATGGGTGCACGGCGGGCCGACCGACCAATGGCAGGCCGACTTTCGGCCACGAATCTCGTACTGGTGGAGCCGCGGCTGGGACGTGCTGGTCGTTGATCCACGCGGGACGACCGGGCATGGCCGCCAGTTCCAGCAGGCGCTCAACGGTGGGTGGGGGCGCTTCGACGTCGACGACACAGCGGCCCTCATCGCACATGGTCACGCTGCTGGCTGGGCGACTCCGGCAACCAGCGTGGTGATGGGTGGATCGTCCGGAGGTCTCACCGTTCTCGGCGTCCTGGCCGACCATGCTGGTCTCGTTGCCGGCGGTGTGGCCTCGTATCCGGTCAGCGATCTCCGGGCGCTGACCGAGGTGACGCATCGCTTTGAAGCGCACTATTGCGACACGCTCGTGGGTGAGCCCGCAGTCGTCGGCTGGGAGCGGTACGACGAGCTCTCGCCACTGCACCGAGCTGGGCGCATTGGCGCACCACTCCTGCTCTTCCACGGCAGCGACGATCTCGTGGTGCCGGTCAGCCAGAGCGAGGCTGTCGTCGAAGCGATTCGGTTGAGCGGCGGCCATGTGGAGTTCGTCGTCTACGACGGTGAGGGGCACGGATTCCGTGATGCGGCCAATGTTCGAGATGAATACGAGCGGACCGAGGCGTTCCTCGCAGTACTGACGCCCTGACCGCAGGTAGCGTGTTCCCGTGGCATTTGTGAGCAGAAGCGGCGGCGCCGAACAACAGAACGAAACCGCCGGTATCGGCGAGCCGATTGATTTTGACCCCAACGATTCTGCCATCGTCAAAGTCCACTACAACGTCGACGTCTGGACACTCGACCAGCAAGCCGAGCTGGCTGAGGCGATGGCCCAAGCGCTGGTTCCCCATGCGTGGGACGGCAGCGAGCTCGTCGTGCCCGAAACGCACGAAGCTGAGGTCGACGCCATCTTCGAGCGGCTCGAAGAGGAGCTCGGTCCGTTTCCGATTGTGCTGGAAGACGACGTCGAATCGACTGAGTTCAATCTCGACGAGTGGACCGATGCCGACCGCACCGTGCTGAGCGAGGCGCTTGTCGAATCAGAAGTGCCGCATCGTTGGGAAGGCCACGCCGTCGTTGTTGCCGCAGAAGCCGAAGACGCTGTCGACGATCTACTCGACGCAATCGAGGCTGGCGAGCTGATGAACGCCGATCAGTCGGGTGACAACGAGCCGCCGGAAGGCTCGTTGAGCACGATCTTCCTCGCTGCCGACAAGCTGGCGAAAGATCCGCTCGATGCGAAGTCCCGCACGAAGTTGATCGAGCTCGCCCAGGTCATCGACAAGAAGCACCCGCCCTACGCACTTGCTCAGCGCACATGGGCGAGCGCCGTTGCCGGGGTCGAGCGAATCGTGGAGCGGGTCATGGCTGATGCTGAAGGCTCCAAGGATGACGACGCCGACGGCTCGGACATCATCGGCTTGGCACAGGAACTTCGTTCGCTGCTGCGGCCGTACGTCTGAGTTGACGAACCGACCCGATGAATCACTGACCGTGCTCCTCGCCGAACTGGAGATCTTCCACACACGGCCGACGGTGCCGACCCGCCGCATTGCTCTTGGCCACATGGTGCTGCCGGTCGATCCGGCGCCCGGTTTCGGCGGGCTACTGCTCGGTTCGGTTGTCGCTGCACATCTCGGAGGCCTCAACGATGATCAGGTGGCTGATGTCCACCGGTTGATCACCGAGGTTGGCCAGGGAGGACGAGTCGTGCAGCCGCGGCTTCGCCACCGCTTTCAGGTCGACCGCCACGGGCTCGCCGTCAGCAACCATCGTTTGATCGGTAACGGCGACGAGATTTCGTTCGACTTCAACAGCACGGGTACCGATCTGAGCCAGGTGCTCGGAGCGATCTATGCAGCCGAACGCCTGGCGCCCGAGTACCGGCGCAGTCTGGCGGACTTACTGCAGAAGGCGTCGAGATGGCGTGGACCGATTGGCGCAGCGTTCATCGCGTACCTCGCCGGCTCGCAGACGATCACTTTCGAAGCGCTCGCCGACCCGCTCGGGTGGGCGCTCGGCATCCTCGGATTCGAACTCGGCACCAAGCAGCCGTCACAGCGGGAAGTCACCTCGGAGTTCCGCAAGCGGATGCGTGATGTGCATCCCGACCACGGTGGCGATCAAGGGGACGCGGCCAAGGCGATGAGCGACCTGGCTGAAGCCCGTCGCATCCTGAACGCCAAAAGCTGAGTCAACCCCCATGGCTACCCCGAGCTTGTTTCTGTATCCGGGTGCCGGGTCGGACCGCAATCACGCCCGACTCCTCGCCATCGAAGACCGAGTTGCGGCACGAACCAGCCGACTCGACTTCCCGTACCGGAAGGAAGGCCGAAAGGGGCCGCCTGACCGTGCACCGAAGTTGATGGCGTCAGTTCGCGACGACCTCATCGGGGTCTCTCGCCGACGGAGTCCGTTGATCATCGGTGGTCACTCGATGGGCGGCCGGATGGCATCGATGATCGCTGCTGATGTCGACGAGGTCGGCCCGGTGAAGAATCTCGCGGCGATCGTGTTGTTGGGCTACCCCCTCCATCCGCCAAAAAAACCCGACAAGCTGCGCGTCGAACATTTCCCCGACATCACCGTGCCCTGCCTCTTTATCTCCGGCACCAAAGACGAGTTCGGCACGCCCGCCGAACTCGAGCAGTGGACGGCGACGATCCCCGCACCGGTCCAACACATCTGGCTCGACGGCGCCCGCCACGACCTGAAGGGTCGCGACGCCGTGATTGCTGACGCCGTCGCCGAGTTCGTACGACGAATTATTTGACCGTTGTGCGCCGGACTGTCACACCGAGGTCAGGCCTCGGCGCGATGCGCTCGCCGCCGCCGCCGATGATGATGGCGACAGATGCGTTGCCAGGAGGTCGGCGACGTCGCGAGTGGCGGAGGTGGCCGGTTCGTTGGCGCGCATCAGCGCATGCCATTGCACCGGGAGTCCGTCGGTGCCGCAGCGCACCGCTGCGAGGCGGCCTGATTCGATCATCGAGGTCATGGCCCAGCGGCTGAGGACGCTGAAGCCTGCGTTGGCTGCCACGAGTTCGGCGATTGCGCTGACGTGTCGGATGACAGTGATGAGCCGTGGCCGTATTTCTGCTTTGCTGAGGAAGCGTTCGTATTCGAACCCTGGCGTGGCCACCCGGCTATAGGTCAGATAGGTCTCGTCGGTGAGTTCGTGGGGTCTGACAGAACTGCGGTCGGCGAGGCGGTGCGTCGGGGCGACTATCACCGCCAGTTCGTCGACGAAGAGCGGCACCGAAGCGAGTGCTCCGATCGGATTGCCGGGGGCGAGCACGATGTCGGCCTCGCGCAGGTCCAGGCTTCGAGCGGTGGCTGCGCCCATCACGACGAGTTGCACATCGATGGTTGGGTGAGTGGCCCTCAGTTGGCTGTGGAACGGCGCGAACCAGTGGTAGGTCTCGTAGGTTTCGACTGCGACGCGAACCGTTGCGCTGTATCGGCCCGCTGACCGGAGCACGTCATCTTCGCAACGTTGCAACTCTGCGAGCGCGAGTGTGGCGGCTTGCTGAACCACGGTGCCCGCCTCGGTGGGCTGCAGTCGGCGACCTGGCCCGCGGTCAAACAGCTTGACGCCCATGCGTTGCTCAGCGTCGGCCAGTCGATGGCTGAGCGCTGACTGGCTGATCGATAACGCAACCGCTGCGCTGGTCACGGTGGCGTGCTCGATGATCGCTGCGACGGTTTCGTAGTGTCGAATATCGAGTCGAAGTGCCATCTGAGCAGGTTACATGCACACTGCGCATGTGTTTTGTGTTCAACATGCGTTGGACAGATAGACCCTGTTGAGAGGCACTATCGGGCTATGCACAAAGAAATTCAGTACGCGGACGCAGAACTCGGTTGGCTTGACGACCTCGTCGACACGACCCGCTATCCGCTCGACGACCCAGACTCGACGGTCTGGACTGCGCTTGTCGACCAATGCCGGAGTGAGATTGCCGAACATGGATGTCTCACCCTTCGCGACTTCCTGCGACCGCAAGCTCGACGGAAGGCGGGCGCCGAGATTGCCGACCTGGCGCGTGGCGTGCCAATCCGATACGAGAGTCGCACCGTCTATTCTCGACCTGGACTCGAAGCAGAACTCGCCCTTGATGACCCGCGCCGGCTCACCTTTCGCCGTGGGACGGGCCACATCACCCGCGACATGATCGGGCCCCACACCGTCGCGCATCGGCTCTACGCGTCACCCAAGTTCAAGGCCTTCGTGAAGGACTGCGTCGGTGCCGAACGCATCTTCGAGTACGCCGATCCACTCGCTGGCCTCATCGCCACGGTGGTGCCGCCCGGCAACGAACTCTCTTGGCACTATGACACGAACGAATACGTCGTCACCCTGATGACGCAACAACCCGATGCTGGAGGCCTGTTCTGCTACGTCCCGAATCTGCGTCGGCCCGGCGACGAGAACATCGATGGCCTCGGTGCCGTGCTTGCCGACCCGGAACACCCCTCGATCCGCAAGGTCGATTTGCGTCCCGGCGACCTCCAGATCTTCCTTGGCCGCTACTCACTGCACAAGGTCGGCGAAGTGACCGGAACCACCGATCGCCACGTCGCCGTGCTCAGTTACGCCGATCGACCCGGCGTGATCGGCCCCGTCGACCGCACCCGTGCTGTCTACGGCCGGGTCACCGAAGCCCACCTGGTCGCCGAGCAGTCCAAGCTCGAGTCCAATGACGGACTGATGTTGTGACGGCCACCGCGCCCGACACCACTGC
>CALCXK010000026.1 GCA_937905835.1 uncultured Ilumatobacter sp.
CGGCAAGTGACGCAACTCGCACAGCTTCACGACGCCGTGCGCGCTCTGACCTGACGACGCCATCACTCAGCAGCACACGCTGAGCCGTACCGAGGTCAGCCCTTCGCAATACCTGCATAAGTCCCTTTCAGGGCAGCCGGGTGGCTTGTACACCACCTTTGACGTGGTGTTTTGTCACATTCGTTTGCCGGTGACGTCATTACAGATGTACCCAACCGAAAGGAAAACATCATGTATACCGACACTGTTCTCGACCCGTCCGTCTGGTGGCGGACCCTTTGCTTTGTGACTGACCAGCTTGTGGTCACTGGCGACCTTCACGCACGAAGAGATCTGGCTGAGAAACAGCTCGATGACTGGTCGGCAGTTGGGGTAAGCCACATCGTTGACGTTCGGGAAGAATGGAACGACGCTGCATTCGTCAACGACCGTCATCCCGAGATCACGTATCTGCATCGCCCTACCCATGACAACGGCGGCAGGCAAGATGACGAGTGGTTCACATCAGGTGTCAGCGCCATCGTTGATGCCATCAGTGCGGACAGCAACAACATCGTCGTGGTTCACTGCCACATGGGGGTCAACCGTGCGCCGTCGCTCGCCTTTGCTGCGCTCCTCGAGATGGGTTGGACGGTTGAAAAAGCCCTCAACTCGATCCGCAAGGCACGCCCAATCGTCGGCATCCTGTACGCCGAGCAAGCGGTCGACTGGTTCGCCCGCCGTCACCACATTTGCAGCAGTGAGCACGTCGAACTCCGGCGCAGCGTTCGCCAGTGGTTGGCCGCAAACTCTGTCGATAGCCGGTGGGTGATTTCCCGAATTCGGCTTGCAGAAAACGACCCTTCACCGGGTCATCGCAAAGCTGGCATCGATGCGCCGGGTAATTTTCCTCAAAGCCAAACGCAATTGCGCATGATGACCCAGGAGGTCCTGTGATGTGGGTGTTCACCGAAACCGGTTTCGTGAGCGCTGTCGTTCACCGAGACGACCCTGACATTCTCATTGTGCGATCACGCGATCGCCAGTCAATCGAGCCGCTGGCGCTCCTCGTCGACACGGAAATCGTCACCGGGGCAGGTACCGATTACCCTCATCGCATCACGTGCTCACGCGGTCAGTTCACACAATGGGCTGGCCAGAACATCGCCTCAATGTCGTACGGAAATTTCAAGAGCCGAGTCAATCAGACTCGGGGGCACGATTTTGCTCACGCGTTGATGGATGTCTGGTCAGCAATGTGTCAGGTTGAGGACGTCCGACGGTGAAGGCCACAACAGATGAAGGGAACACCCTGGAATCAGGGAGCGGTCTGCCCTTAAGCATTGGCCGACTGCGACATGACCTCACACTTGAGGAACTGTTTCCGGGGCTGGCAGGTCTGCAAGGGATCTCCGAGACATTCTCTCAGGAATCGGTGCCTCAAGAAATGGGGGAACTCCAGCCGGCGCCGCACCTAACAACTGTGTGAGACCCGCTGCGTTTATCAGATGTCGCCAAGTAAAGTTTGCCCGTTATGACGTCAATGGATCGACTTGTCGCCGAAATTCGAAGGGGTAACTGCGTCGCTTTCATCGGAGCGGGATTCTCGGCTCCGTCAGTGCAGGGTTGGGTTCCTCTGCTGCAGTCGTTGGCAAGCTCGGTAGGTCCCGGTACTCACGAACAGGTCGTGCGTCTTACGGATAGCAACCCGACCAGCAAAAACCTTGAAGCCGCCGCCCAGATTCTGAAAGACGACATTGGTGCGGAAGCTTTCTCTCAGGCACTGAAGTCGGTGATGCCCGCACCGCCGTTCGTTGAGATGCAACAGAGACTGAATCTTCTGAAAGGGATCCCATTCCGATCTGTGCTCACAACAAACTTCGACGGCATCCTCCCCGGAATACCGATAGGGCGCGACGCATATCAGCAGGTCCTACGCCCGTCCGGTCACCGCTGGTGGGACGAACGCTTCTGGAAGAGCGAACGCGGACCCGAGGTCGTACACCTGCACGGCAACGTCGAGGCTGCTGAAGGAGTTGTGTTCACCCGGTCCGACTACCGACGCCGCATCTATTCCTCACCCGGGTACACGACCTTCCTTCGAGCGGTGATGTCGACAACCACCGTGTTGTATCTCGGCTTCTCGTTCACCGACGCATACCTTGACGAACTGCGATCGGAAGTGCTTGCGCTGCTCGACTACGAAGGCGGCGACACGCCGATTGCTTACGCGTTGCTCCACGGAGTGGGCGCCGACGAGATTGCGTACGCGCGCTCGCACGAAGGCATCGAGGTCATCCCTTACTCCGCAGATAGCGGCCACGAGGAGTTCGATGAGTTCCTTGCGGCGCTGCACGACCGAACGAACCCGAAAGCAATACTTGGCGGGTACCTCGCTCAGAAGCGGATTGGTTGGGTTGACCCTGACGAGATGTCAATTGATCTTGGTATGCAGTTCCTCGAGTCGGCGGCAAAAGGCGCAGCGCAGATCGACCGGTTCGATTCAGCTGTTGATGCCGTCAACGCAGCTGCTGAGAACGATTTCGACCTGATCGTCACCCGTTGGGGGCACGGCGAGGGGTCAACCGGTGAGGCAGTCGCTGTCGAACTCCTGAAAGAGATCAGAGCCCGTGACGTGAGAGCTCCGGTGGTTGTCTTTGCGTCTGGTTCGCACGCCGACGCGAACAAACGCATCGCGATGGGGTTGGGCGCCACCAGTTACGAATACTCCTGGGAAGGGCTCTTCCAAGAGGTTGAACGAATCTTCACACCCGGAAGCGGGCGCCCGTAGCGACCTCGGGAACGGTCAGAGCTGTCTCAGATATAGCCGGGAGCGTTCGGGTCATTTGCGTAGTCACCGGACAGCGGGTCCGGGATGTCGACCGGTTTGATCGTGCTCAGCGACCTGGTTGAGAAGGCATCTTTCGCGCCGAGGCGGAGCGCCTGCTGCTGCATGACGTTGTTGAAGCAGTTCCGAACCGTCCGAGCGTTCGCGAAGCCTTTGCCTCTCGGGATGGAGTCGATGAAACTCTCGACGCGTTCGGCTACGTCGTCCTCGAGTGAAATCTGAAAGTCGTCGCAGAGCCCGCGGAAGATGGCAAGCAACTCTGCAGTTGTGTAATTGGGGAACGTCAAGAAGGTGTTGAATCGGCTGTGCAGGCCCGGGTTGCTGTTGATGAACTGGCCCATCTCCTGTGGGTACCCAGCAACGATGACCGCGAAGTCGCTGCGATGGTCCTCCATGAATGGCAGGAGGGTTGCGATTGCCTCGTGGCCGTAGTCGTTTGGTGATGCGCTGTACAGGCTGTACGCCTCATCGATGAACAAGACGCCGCCGAGAGCTTCTTTGCATTTCGCTTTCGTGCGTGGAGCTGTTTGGCCGATGTATTGGCCGCAGAGACCGGAGCGGTCAGTTTCTACGAGGTGCCCTTTGGAGAGCAGTCCAAGGTGGCGGTAAATGTCGGCGATGATGCGGGCGACGGTGGTCTTTCCGGTTCCCGGGTTACCTGTAAAGACAAGGTGTGTGCCGAGATCGATCTCTGGCAGACCTCGTTCTCGTCGCACCCGGTTGAGCCGGTGTGTTTCGACCAAGGCAGCAATCTTGGCTTTCACAGGAACGAGGCCCTCAAGCCGGTTCAGTTCTTTAAGGCTCTGGTCGAGGGATTCAGGGGCACCTTTTGAAGCGACGTTGTTGTCATTTGATCTGGCTTCGTCCAGCAACTTTTGGATGATCTCGTCAAGGCGGCGTCGAGCGCGGCGTCGGTAGAAGCTCATCGAGTCGAGCATCGATTCGAGGTCAGCTGTGCGGGTGGTGCCCACCAGAAGCCGGTGCGTTATCCGAATCGAAATTTCGTCGGAATCGGCTGATTCGCGGTCGACGTGCAAGGTGCCGAACGGCGCCAAAGCTGATCGCCGGGCTATGTAGTCAGCGACCGATGGCGGCAGCGTCGAGTATCGCTCCACCAAGGTGGAGAACTCAGCGAGTTCGCGCCCATGGCGGTTGGTGCTCAGTCGAAGCGTGAATGTTTCCCCGTCAAAGCCCACCCAGTAGCGGCTCTCTCGAACTTTCTTCACGTGCGCAACGGCCGAGAGTCGGTTCAGGAACGCCTCGGTTTCGTCGCTCATTGGTGTTGGCCAACTTTCTCAAGTCAGAGTGTGTTGAAGTCGGCAACGACAGGGGCGTGGTCGCTGAGCTCCCATGCGTCCGGGAAATCATTTACGCCTCCTTTCACTGAGCCAACGGTCGCGGCCAGTGAGCGGGACGCAAAGATGTAATCGAGATGCTGGACTCTGGCGTTCGGGCTGTTGCCGTTGCGGTGAGTCCACATATGGCCACAGTCAGATCCCATCGAGCAGCCGGAGCAGCCCGAAAGCCGTGGACGCTGGCTTGCGGTTGCCTCCACGACGTCGACAAGTCCAAGCTTGCTGATCACCTCTGGCTTTTCCACGGGCCACAGGTTGAGGTCTCCTGCAACGACCACAGCCTCGTATTCGTCAAGAACTGCAGCAACGTCTTCGAACATTTTCGGCACGGTAATTCGGCCATGCCCAACGCTTTCACCGCCGAGGTCGGTAGTGAGACCGTAGATCCCGACAACTGCTCCCCAACACTTGCCGTTGCGCCAAACCTCAGTGGCTTCTACGGCTGCGGGCCAGGCTGCTCCGACGGAGCGTTTCCGCCATCTGCC
This sequence comes from uncultured Ilumatobacter sp., assembly GCA_937905835.1. Taxonomy (GTDB): domain Bacteria; phylum Actinomycetota; class Acidimicrobiia; order Acidimicrobiales; family Ilumatobacteraceae; genus Ilumatobacter_A. The sequence continues at coordinate 4,668 of CALCXK010000026.1, forward strand.
AACTGTGCGTATCGGCCGGAGCTCAACGCCTCGACCTGCGATAACAGTGCCCCAGCGCCGTCGCGGCCCGATGCCTCCCTCGAGCCACTGCGCTGTCCAACCTGTCGGTACTCCGGTCTTGGGCACTTTGGCTTCAGTGAAGACGACGACGTCTGCAGCGAGGTCAGACTCTGCACGCTTCCACAGCTCATCGAGCGGCTTCTTCGGGGCGACTGCCTGTTTCAGATTCCAAGTTGCTATACGAAACATCCGGATTCCCTCCTGATCACTTATGCTGCGTTGACGCACTTTCGTTACAAGCTTTGGTTGACAAAGACCGCATTTCAACTCGTTGCTAACTCTACGACAGGAACGAGAAGTGGACCTTACTTGAGCTCCCGGGCCAAAAGAATCGAATA
>CALCXK010000027.1 GCA_937905835.1 uncultured Ilumatobacter sp.
CCTCGTTTGCGTCGAACTTTGCGCTGGCCCGTCCGCGGATTCTTCGACGCAAACGGTGAGACTCAGCAGATGGAGCTGATCGACGACCCGGACGACCCGCGCTTCGCCCAGTTTCGGGTGAACGAGCGAGCGCTTGCGAGCCGTTCACAGAAGCGCGACGACGCGGGTGCTGGCCTGTTCCTTGCCGAGGGCGACCTGGTTGTCAAACGGGCACTCGAAGCCGGCTGTGTGCCGACCGCCGCACTGGTCGACATCGATTGCGTTCCCGACATCGCCGCCCAACTCGACTGCCCGATCTACGCCGGTGGACCAGCAGTACGAGCCCGGATCGAGCAGATCGGTCTTCCCCTCTCCATCCTCGCCCTTTTCGAGCGCCCGGCTCGCCCGAAGCTCCACGAGTTGGCACGCAGCGCTCGCCGGATCGTCGTCGCCGAAGCAGTCGACAACCCAGTCAACGTTGGCTCGATCGTGCGGAATGCCGCGGCGATGGGCTGGGACGGCCTGGTGCTTGACCACACGAGTGCTGATCCCCTCGCTCGTCGGGCCCTGCGGGTCGCCATGGGCACGGCGTTCACGCTCCCACACGTTCGGACACGTCACCTCGCCGATGAACTCCGAGCTCTCGAGGGCTTCGAGTTGTACGCGATGACACCGGACCCGTCGGCCATCGCACTCGACACGGTCCGACCTGGTGAACGAGCCGCGGTGCTGATTGGCTCAGAACGCAGCGGTCTCAGCGACGAACTCCTCGATATCGCCACACCGGTGCGGATCCCGATGGCGGGTGGCGTCGACTCGCTCAACGCAGCGGCAGCCACCGCCGTGGTCTGCTGGGCGTTTCGTCCACCGGCCAGACGGACGGAAGTCACCACCCCACCCACGTCAGAAGTCGAGAGAAGGACGTGATGCAGCACGTCCTGTTGCATTCCTGCCTGGATTCATCGGAGCAAACCCGTATCGCCAGGCACACGAGCGCGGCGTCAAGCTGATTGGCGCAACCGCCCACTACGCAACTGCCGACCTCGACGAGGGTCCGAGCTCACCTCGAGCACAAGGTCGCGGTCCATGGTCACCGCACAATCGTCTACTCGTAGGGATCAGCCGGCGGCTTCGACTGCTGCTGCGCGTGATCGACGGCCGCGAGGCGCTGAACCACTCGGCTCCCAGCGGAACTTCTTGAGCGCAATGGCCAAACCCACAAAACCCCATGCCGCAACGAAGGCAAGCGACCCCGGGTTGAACGCTGGACCATCAACAATGGGCGAGAAGCAGTCTTGGAACGCATTGACGAACGGCTTCAGCGGAAAGAAGTTGCCGACCGAGTTCAACAAACTGTTCTTCTGGTCACTCACCACGAACACGTCAGAGATGAACGCAAGCGGCAAAATCACCGCATTTGCCGCACGAACTGGCCGATTTGACGAGCGACGCCAAGGCCATTCCCAATGCTGCGAACGACGCAACGCCGACGGTGAAGGTCACGACGGCGGCCGGCATCTTGGCCCAATCGATTGACAGGTCATACAGGACAACACCCATCGTCAGCATGATCAGCACACCGACCATGGCGATGACCACTGCCGACAGCACGAATCCGGTGACATACGTCCAGGTCGGAAGCGGCGTACCCCGCCACCGCTTCAGCACCCCCTCGTCGCGTCGCAGTGGCACCATGTTCGCCAGGTTGGTGAAGGTGGCTGACACCGCCGTGTAGGCGGCGAGACCGCCGGTGTAAAACTGGCTGACCGGCCAGCGGTTGCCCGGTGTGCAGGCATCGTCGCCGCAGACGAAGTCGTCACCGAACAGTGCGTTGAACAAAATAAGCATGACGATTGGAAGGAACAGAGTGAAGAACAATGCGATCGGTACTCGGGTGAAGAACTTCAGTTGGTAGCGCGTCTGGCGGACCACCAGCGCAGCGTTCGAGGGGAAGCCGCTCACGACCCGCTCCCCACGCCGTGCTCTCCGGTGAGTTCGAGGAACACGTCTTCGAGCGACGCCCGCCGCACACTCAACCCTTCCAATTCGACCGACTGCTCGATAGCCCAACCGGTCAGCCGATGGACAGCAATGGTCGGCTGGTGGGCCTTCAGCCACCATGCGGCCCTGCATCAGCACACCGACCCGATCGGCAAGATGCTCCGCCTCGTCGAGATAATGGGTCGTCAGGAGCACCGTGGTGCCGTCAGCGATCAAGGCCTCGATGAGGTCCCACGACTTACGCCGCGCTGATGGGTCGAACCCTGTAGTCGGCTCGTCGAGAAAGAGCATTTCGGGGCGACCGACGATTCCGAGTGCGAGGTCGACTCGTCGCTTCTGACCGCCCGAGAGCGATCCGACTTGCGCGTCGACCTTCTCGTCGAGCCCGGTCAGTCCAAT
>CALCXK010000028.1 GCA_937905835.1 uncultured Ilumatobacter sp.
GCCGTGCGACAGTGACGAGCACCTCGATGAGGCGGTAGCCGGTCGCGGCGACGAGCTCCTTTGCGCCGAAGTGGCGTTGATCGTCATCGTTGAGTGCGGCGAGTATCGCCGATGCGCAGTCGATGTCGTCGCCGAAGTGTGCCATCAGCTGTTCTTTGAGTGGTTTCGTAAGCGGCTTTGGTTGGGGCATGTGGGTCTCCTTGTTTTGACACCGCCGAGTTGCGGTGTCGGAATGCCACCGTCGGCGCTGTCATCGGAGGCCCAAGTGCCGTGTTTCGTCGCAAGAGGTTGGCAACACCCCTTTTAGTGGAGGTATCGATTTGTCCAACACGAAGCCCACTGCCTTACTGAGTAACGAGGCCGACCACCGGGTCGAAGTCCTTGAAAATTTGATCCACGCCCCAGCGCATCGGTTTGGCGAGCGTCATTTCACTGGCCCCGGTGTCTACGCGCTCCTGTATCGGGGTGACCTCGCCTGCTACCGGCGACTGCGGCGGCCATCCGGCGACAGCGGTTCGATCGTTGTCAGTGGCGGATTCCCGATCTACGTTGGCTCAGCGCTCCGCCTCGCGGCGAGAATCCGTGACCACAACCGCAAACTTGCCACAGCGATCGACCTCGATCCGAGCGAGTTCCTGGTGATTCAACTCGAAACGAAGTCACCCGAATCAAGCCTCTATGCCGAGGCCATCCTGATCGCAGAGACCCAGGCTTGCTGGAATAAGCCGTGGATCGCCGGCGTGGGAGGCCGAGCCAGGGGTGCCGTTCGTCAACATGCTCGCAGGTCGTCCTGGAGTCGCTTCCACCAAGAAATATCCCAAGGCGATGACATCGACTTCGACGCACTGGCGAGGAGCTCTATGGCGACGAGGATTTCTGCACATCTCGCTGCGACGGTTCCGACAGCAGCCACCTGCGAGATTCCGCACCCCCGGCGCCTGCGGCTCATCGAAGACGATTACTTCCGGGCCAGCAGATAGCACACTTTGTGAAATCGGCGTTGGACCAACGCAGAGCGGCCCGACTGTTCGCGTCGAGAGAATTCGCCAGATTCTCTGAACGCTCGAGTCGGTACATGCAGACTTGACGTCCGATTTTGAGAGCATCGGGTCGCCCGCGAGGTTGTTATGCCACATGTCGAGCAATGGTGAGGGGGATGACATCGTCGGCGACTCCCGTTTGGGGCTCGTCACGCAGGCTGGAGCGGGCAATCCTGGTGTAGAGCGTCGAGGTGTACACAGCAGGGAAAGCAATTCGATGCCACCGCTCAAAAGCGGCGTCGCTGCGAGGAACTGGTGCCCTACCGCACGCGCACAGCACGCCGTAACCGCTTGCTGCAACCTCGGGGAGAAGCACCACCCGGTTGGCTGGTGAGCTCTGGCGCGAGCAGTGGGTGCAGGTTATTGGGCGCAGTCGGGATGAGTTGTTCGGATGCAGCTCGAGATAGCGGGGGCGGGTCGGGCCACCGCTTCGATCACGGGGCTCGGCGAGGGCTCTGACGGTTTTATAGGTGCTCCCAGCTGCAAGGGCGAGGTCGTCGATCAACACACCATCGCGCCCTGCGTCTACCACGCAGTTGACGATGCGCTGGATCATCACGGTGTCGTCGAGACAGGCGGCGAACCCCCACTGCAGTTCTGGATCGACGTAGGTCGCGATGATGAGGTCTCGCAGCGGCTTGGGCCAGGCAGCGGTAGTCGCCGACGTCTGTTCAGCCAGCTGGGCGAACACGAGTTGGCGGGCCTCGAGCACAGGGTGGTCGATGAGTGCGCAGCTTGCACCTCTGCTCGCCACGCCTCGATTCTGCAGCCAGGGCATGAGGTGCTTCATCACAAGCGCTCGGCGGCTGGTGGCGGCGCCCGAGACGGCTGCGATGTCGGCGAGGCTCCGGTTCTCAACGAGGACCTGCTCGGCAAGGACGGTTCCAGTGATGATGCTGCGCCCGCCAGTAGCGGAGCGACAATTGTGCACCACGCCGCTCATCGTGGCCCTTGCTTCGCCCCCGTCGATGAGCGGGAGGGACAGCTGCGCAGACCAGCGCACAGCGTCGCCCGCCAGGGTCATGTGCCAATCGGTGACGTGCTCGGCAACGAGTTCGGCAAGCAGCGCTGGGCCGACGCCGTTGGCCGCCTGTGCCCGGCGAAGCCCGGCGACGAGGTAGGCGGCCGAGTTCAAAGACGCGCTGGCTGAGTCTTCTGCGGCTGGGGCGGCCGCCTCGCTTTGCAGCACGGCGATTTGGGTTTCCAGGTCGGTGCGTTCAGCCAACAGAAGATCGGCTTCGTCGAGCAGTTGTTTCGCTCGGTTCTCGGCTTTTTCCGCTCCGTCGCTGTCGCCATTTCGAAGGCGGGCGCCGACCAAGAGTGCTTGTCCTTCGGCGTCGCTACGCCGTTCTTGTTCGGAGTCAGCAATCGTTGGAAGCCTTGCCTGGAGCTTCCCAAGTCGATGATTCTCGGCTTGATGATCGTCTGCAATCCCGTAGCGTTCACGGCTCAACAGGACTGGAACGCACGCGTCTGGGTCCACGATCTCGAGGACCGTTCGCTCGACGACGGTTGCGAGTGACCCACAGAGATCGGTGAGCGGGAAGGTCGCCCTGGCGTACTGCTGCGGGTCGCCCCGCTCGATGGACCATCCCCGCCGGTCTTGCCGGGCTTCGGCGGTGTTGGCGAAAATCACGCAGCTGAGGCGCCCCGAGTTGTGTTGGCGAGGTTGGACGCAGTGGACCACTTCGTTGTCGATCCACTGTGTGGGAGCGACGGCACGCTTGGTCGTCCGCTGGTGAGCGGCGCCGCCGGTTGGGCGGGCCAGGCGAATCTCGGAAAGCAGCCGCTGTTCGCTCTTTGCAAGAGCATCGGCCACGCCCCACGCCTCGAGAGGCGTTCCTGTTTTGGGGTCGATCGGCCACGGCCAGGTTGCTCTAACGTCGAAGTATCCGTGCTCGTCTTCGTTGCTCCGGTAGATCGGCGTCAGGCCGGCGACGGTGATCCCTCGGCCGCGTATTTCATTATCGACCTGCGTGTGGAAATCGCCCGTTCGCCACAAGCGAACTTTCTGAAGGTAAATGTCTTCTTTGAGCGTGGGAGACGCCGATGCGTTCACGAAGAAGGATTTCGCTGCCTCCGAAAGGGGAAGGCGGTCGCGATCTGTGACGAGCTCAGAGAACGTTCGAACGCCTTTTTGTTTTTGGCCTCGACGTTCCACTCCGAGCAGAGCCATGCGGCGACCGATCTCGACGTAGGACGCTCCGCTCGCGTGGAGTTTGATCAACTTCTGCATGGTCGGAACGAAACTCCACTGGGCCTCGGGCACGAATCCCTTGCCGTCCACTTTGATTCGATCGCCTGCCACGTCTCGTGCGTGCATGAAGCCGTGAGGGAGCTGAAGCTCAGAGCGGGGTGCGCCGCCAGCGACAAGCTTCTGCAGACGCTTGCCAGAGAGCTTGCGGCGCCTGGAAACGTCATCCATGGATCCGTACCCGAGCTGCTGCTTGAGCATCTGCTGCTGCATCGGATCCTGAGCATCCCATTTTTGTCCGCTGCCGAACTGCACCTTGGTGCCTCTTCCGATGCACGTGTCCGCCAGAATGCCTGAGGACAGATCGTCTCGAGCAGCACGCGTCGTGTCCTCGTCGAAACGAAGCAGCGTCGGACTGTAGTGACGTACGAGTTGTGTCATCAACACCGTGTAAGCGTTTTCGTCAGGGCCGTCCGACCGGTGAACGGATCGCTTCACAGCTGATGTCGTTGCCCTCACAAACAGGGTGCTGCCAAGCAGCACGATGGCGGCGACGACGTCGTTGTGTCGGCAGTGCGGGTGGACATCTCGGCCTTTGACCCAGATGGCGCCGAAGCTTTCGCTGTCGGATCGTGACGCCGCTTCCCTCACGGCTGCAGTGAGCCTCATCGGGTAAGCATGGTCCCAGACCTGGGCGTCGGCCGGGTCGATGCGGAGGTAGGCGCAAACGTCAGGATCGTCCGGGAACCTGCTCGTCGTGTTGAGCACTTGGGTCACGATCCCATCTGCTTCTGCCAGCGAGAAGCGGTCGATGTGAGCGACATGCACCTCGCCTTCCGGGAGCATGCCACAAAGCTTGAGGTGAACCTTGTTGCCGTTGAAGAGTTGGTCGAGGGGAATCATGAGGGGGTCCTTTCGGGGCCGTTTTGCCATTCGGTTTCGAATGGTGCCGACCACCGTCGGCGCCGCATTCACCGATGCAACACCCAACTCTCAGCGAAATGGATGCCGAGTGTTGCAACCCGGCAACTACCCTTGAACCAGAGCCCTGAGCAGGGGGAACACGAATCTCAGACTTGCAAAGTTTCCCTGGCGGCGACCGGAGCGACGATCAAATCGCGCACGAAGGGGCCCGTGTTGGCGAAGGCAGAATCGTCGAGTGCTACCAGGGCCGCGATCTCAGCCCGGAACGCATTCTTCGCTTCCAGGCTCAAAGCTGAGGCCTGGCAAGCACCCCGCATCGAAAATTGACCGGCGGGCGGCGAAGGGTTGTTCTTGGGTTCACAAAGAGCGTCGGATCGAATCATGAAACAGACTGTTGGCGCTGCCCGAACGAGCACAAGAGCGATCACGTT
>CALCXK010000029.1 GCA_937905835.1 uncultured Ilumatobacter sp.
GCCGAGCCTGCCGCCGAGCCTGCCGCCGAGCCTGCCGCCGAGCCTGCCGCCGAGCCTGCCGTTGACGCCGACCAGACAATCGACCAGGCCGACGTCGTCGAAGAGCCCGCAGATTCTGGCCCGGTTGCCGGCGGCACATTGCGCTATGGCCTCGAAGCCGACGTGAACGGCATCAACCCTGCCAGTTCATCACTGTCGTCGCCCGGACTCATGATGGGTAACGCTGTCTACGACACGCTGTCTGCTTACACACCTGACGGCCAGTGGGTCCCCTACCTCGCCGAGTCGTTCACGCCGAACGACGATTTCACGCAGTGGACCATCAAGCTTCGCGAGGGCATCAGCTTCCACGATGGCACGCCGCTCAACGCTGCAGCTATCCAGGTGAACTTCGAGACGCAGCGCGCCCATCCGTTGGTCGGTCTCGCCGTCAAGCCGTTCTACCCTGCTGAAAACGCAACGGAACTGATCGACGACCTGACGATTCAGTTCAACCTTTTAGAGCCCAACGTCGTCTTCCCCGGTGCCATGTCCGGTCAGCTCGGTATGGTCGCATCGCCGACTTGGCTCGCTGCAACACTCGTCGACCCGACCCTCAACCAGGCTCCCGTCGGAACTGGACCGTTTATCTTCGAAAGTCGGTCCGAGGACTCGACCACCAAGTTCGTCCGCAACGACGCCTGGTGGGGTGGCGAGGTCTACCTCGACGCCATTGAGTTTAGGCCGGTGACCGATCCCGACACCCGCAACGACCTGTTGTTCAGCGGTGATCTCGACGCTCTGCAGACCACGAACCCCGCCTCAGTCGGCGACCTGCGGGACGACGACGGCATCCAGAACATCATCGATGAAAACGGTGAAGAGGGGTTCGTGATGATCAACACGGAACGGGCTCCGTTCGACGATATTCGTGCCCGCGAAGCTCTTACTCTGGCAACGCCGCTGCAGGCCTACCGCGACCTCATTGGTCTTGGAATCGCTCGTGCGGCCGACCAGGGCTTCGTGCCAGAAAGCAAGTACTACAACCCCGACGTCGTGCAACAGGGTGACAACCCCGAGCGTGCACTCGAACTGGTTGCCGAGTACTGCGCCGACAGGGGCACTGAAATCAACATCACCCTCGGCGAGACCACAACCTGCACCGATGGCAAGATCAACATGGAACTGCAGTGGAGTGGCCCGTCAGTCGTCCAGACCCGTATCGCCGAAATTCTCGACGAGGGCTGGAAGAACGCCGGCTTCAACGTCACGTTCAACGAACTACCCCAAGATGAGCACATTCTCGAGACCGCCATTGGTTTTTACAACGTGAACACATGGCGTCAGTTCGGTGCCACCGACCCCGCCCTGGACAACGTTTGGTTGATGTGCCGCACCATTGGCGGCATCTCGCTGAACTGGCCGAGGTTGTGTGACGAGTCCCGTGACGCACTCCTCCTCGAGGCCCAGGCATCACAAGACGAGGCAACCCGCGTGGCGCTGTACCAGGAATTGCAGCAGAAGATCAACGACGACTTCGCGTACATCTTCTTGCTCCACACCATCTGGGACAATGCCTTCGCCGAGAACGTGCGTGGCATGTGTGATCGTCTGACGCCCGAGGGCGAGCCCACCCAGTGTGCCAACGGAGGCCGTACCTGGTTCAGTTCGGTGTACTTCGCCGCCTGAACCACCGTAACTGAGGTCCTGTTTCACTGACGAGAAAGCCAATGAGAACCCGATCCCATGAGATATTGGCTTCAACGGCTAGGAGTAGCGGTCGCGCTGCTCCTAGCCGTCAGTGCGCTGACATTCGGCGCCATGAATCTGTTGGGCGATCCGCTCTTCAACATTTTGGGGCCAACATCGGCCAGCACCCTGCCTGAAGACCTCAAGATCATCGAGGCCGCGAAGGCCGAGTACAACCTCGACGACCCGCTTCCCGTTCGTTACGTGAAGTGGGGGTCGGCGTTCATCACCGGCGACTTCGGAGTGCAGTTCAGTAGTGACGGGCAACCACCCGTGAGTGATCTCATTAAAGAACGACTGCCTCGCACGGTGATGCTGCTCATCATTGCTCAGACCATGGCGGTCCTGATCGCCATCCCCTGGGCACTGTTTGCAGCATCCCGTGCGAATAAGGCAGTCGACAAGGTGTCGACCTTTACGTCGTTCCTGTTTATCGCCATCCCAAACTTCGGTTTGGCGGTCATCCTCAAGTACCTGTTCTCGTTGAAGTTCTCGATTTTCCCCCTGATCTTCAACGCTGCAGACCCATTTTGGTCACGGGTCTGGCAGTTGTTCCTGCCGGCGATGGCACTCGCGCTTCCGGTGTCTGCGATCTATCAGCGACTCCTGCGCACCGACTTGATCACCACATTGCAGGAGGACTACATCCTGACTGCTCGCTCGAAGGGTGTGTCGAAACGCAACGTCCTGTTTAAGCACGCCTTGCGTCCGTCGCTGTTCTCCTTCGTCACGATCTTTGGCATCAACACAGGTGCTCTGCTCGGTGGCTCGCTGATCGTCGAACAGATTTTTATCATCCCCGGCTTGGGGAGCGCGATCGTCGAAGCAATTCTGCGTGAAGACTTCCCGGTTGTCCTCGCAATCGTGATGATTGTCACGGCGGCCTTCGTGGTGATCAACATTCTCGTCGATCTGCTCTATTCGTTGATTGACCCGAGAGTGAGGTCGGCATGAGCAGCCTCGACATCAACGGCGCCGAGACGACGCCCGTCGTGTCGGCGACAGGTGGTGCCGACACGAGCGCCATGTCGTTCAATGACGCCACCAACCAGGCCAACGCCGACGGTGCCGCATTCAAGCGCCGGCTCGGGTTCGGATTCTGGGTCGCAGCGACCTGGCTCGGGATCGTGTTCGCTGCGGCAGTGTTGGCACCGTGGCTTCCGTTCAAGGATCCCAATGTCAACAACATTGTCAGCGGCCAACGGCCCCCGTACGCGCCGTCCGGCACGCACCTCTTCGGTACCGACCAGGATGCCCGTGACATGCTGTCTCGAACCGTGTTCGGTGCTCGAGTTTCGCTGACCGTCGGCCTGGTTGCCATCGGGATGGGCATGCTGTTCGGCGGCTTCATGGGAATCGTGGCCGGCTACTTCCGTGGCTGGTGGGATCGCGTCATCTCGTTTATCTTCATTATCTTTCTGTCGTTTCCGGCACTGGTGCTCGCCATTTTGATCACCGCACTCCTCGAACGCAGCCTGCGGACGATTTCCATCACCCTAGGAATCTTGGCGATTGCCCCAGTCGGTCGTGTCGCTCGCGCGACAACGATTTCGTTCGCCGACCGAGAATTCGTGCTCGCTGCTCGAACACTCGGCGCCAAAAATGGCCGGATCATTGTTAAAGAACTCCTTCCAAACGTCCTCATTCCGATGTCGGCGCTCGCTCTGCTCGGTATGGCTGTTGCAATCGTCGCTGAAGGTGGCCTCGCTTTCCTCGGTCTTTCTGTTGAGAAGGGCCCGACCTGGGGCAAGGTCATTTTGACTGGTGCCGGTTCGCGTGACCTCCAAAAGGCCCCGTGGATTGCAATCATTCCGATCATCGTGCTGTTCCTGACGGTCCTGGCACTGAACTACGCGGGCGACCGTATCCGGACCTACTTCGACGCCCGGGAGACCGGACTGTGAACAAGAGCAACCACATTCAGATTGATCATCGAGTCGAATCAGGGGATCCACTCCTCGAACTGATCGACCTCACGACCCACTTCAGAACCGAACGAGGTCTCGTCCGAGCGGTCGATGGCGTCACGCTGTCGCTCAAGCGTGGCGAATCGCTCGGAGTCGTTGGAGAGTCCGGCTCGGGCAAAACCGTCCTCGCTCGCTCCATCATGGGGTTGCTGCCTTCCACGGCCGTCACGCACGGGTCGGTCAAGTTCGCGGGCCACGACATCCTCGGGTTCTCCGCCAAGCAGATGCGGCACCTTTGGGGCGCCGAGATGTCAATGGTGTTCCAAAACCCGCTGAACTCACTCCACCCGCTGATGAAGATCGGCAAGCAAATCACCGAACCACTCAAGCTCCACTTGGGAATGGACAAGGCAACGGCGACTACAACCGCACTCCAACTGTTGCGCGACGTCCGCATCCCAGAGCCCGAGCGACGCCTCAACCAGCTCCCACACGAACTGTCTGGTGGCATGCGTCAGCGTGTGATGATCGCCATTGCGTTGGCCTGCGGGCCCACCCTGCTGTTCGCTGACGAGCCGACTACCGCACTCGATGTCACCGTGCAGGCGCAGATCCTCGACCTGATCGGCGAGCAGCGGCGGGATCGCAACATGTCAGTCATTCTGGTCACCCACGACCTCGGTGTCGTGGCCGGCCACACCGACCAGATCGCGGTCATGTACGGCGGCAAGCTGGTCGAATATGCGCCGACCAAGACGCTCTTCGCCAACATGAAGATGCCCTATACCAAGTCGTTGATGCGCAGTATCCCGAAGCTGAGCGACCCAAGCCACACCCGGCTGGCAACGATTCACGGCCGCCCGCCGGACCTCGTCAACCCGCCCATGGGTTGCAATTTCGCACCGCGCTGCATGTATGCGCTGCCCAAGTGCCACGTCGAAGAGCCACCGCTTACGCCGACTGCTGACCCGAAGCACGTGTATGCGTGCTGGTACCCCGTTGGTTCCCCCGAATTCGAGAAGCGAGACGTTGAATTGCAGGCAACCGGTTACCTTCCCGAAGACATTTCGGCGGTGTCCTGATGGCAGGTACCGGCAAAGCACACCTGCGTGACGGTGACAAGGTCCTCAGTATCGAGGACCTCATCGTCGAGTTCAAGGTCGGCCGCGGCAAGACGGTCAAGGCCGTCTCGGGCATCAGTTTCGACGTCTTGCGCGGCGAAACGCTCGGGATCGTCGGCGAATCGGGCTGCGGGAAGAGCACCACTGGTCGCGCCATCATGCAGATCCCACCGCCGACGAGCGGCTCGATTGTCTTCGAAGGCGCTGAGCTCACCGAGATGAGCAGCAGCGCTGTACGCGAGGCCCGTACACGTGTGCAGATGATCTTCCAAGACCCTGTGTCTTCGCTCAACCCGCGCCGTTCGGTCCGTGACAGCGTGCTCGAGCCGCTCGATATCTGGAAGCGCGGCACGAAGGAAGAGCGCAACAAGCTCGTCGACGAGATCCTCGAATCGGTGGGTATCGACCCGGCGCGTGCTGCCGAGAGCAAGCCGCATCAGTTCTCTGGCGGTCAGTGTCAACGCATCTCCGTGGCCCGGGCGCTCGTGCTCGACCCGACGCTGATCATCTGTGATGAGCCCGTCTCGGCGCTCGACGTGTCGGTGCAAGCGCAGGTTCTCAACTTACTGGAGGACTTGAAAGAGAAGTTCGGCCTCACCCTCGTGTTCATCGCTCACGACCTCGCAGTTGTGAAGAACATCAGTGACCGAGTCGCGGTGATGTATCTCGGCAAGCTGTGCGAAGTCGCCTCGAGCGACGATCTTTACGCCCGCCCGGCGCATCCGTACACGAACGTACTGCTTGATTCGATCCCCGAAGCCGACCCTGAAGCCGATCACTCTGTGGGCAAGATCGTCGGTGAGCCGCCCTCACCGGTCTCTCCCCCGTCAGGCTGTCGGTTCCATCCGCGTTGTGCGTACGCGACCGACATCTGCACCAGGGAAGAACCCCAGCTCCGGGCAATGGGCGATGGCCACTTCGTGGCCTGTCACCATCCGGTCGAAACTCCCGTCAAGATCAGCTGAGACTGCCGTCGGGACGTGGTTCCGGCTGCTAACTTCCAGACGATGTCCGTACTCGCGAACCGGCTCGTTCGCGAGCGACTCATCGAAATCGGTGCCACACTTCCGTTCTATCGCCACGGTGGCGGTGACCCGACCACATCGTTGAACGGTGCAGCGCCGAAGCAACGCGTTCTTGCGATGCATGCCTGGTGACCGATGCGTGACGCCGAGCTGAATACGGCCAGCCCACGCGGCGGTCGGCTGACCAACCTACTGAACGAGTTCTCGTCGCCCCGCGCGACCTCGATTCGTGACGACTTCGCCGACAAGTCGTTCCGGCGCGCCATCATCGTCGGGCTCATCGCATACGTGGTGACGCGACTCTGCATCATCGCCGGCGCCGGCGTCCGGGCGGCACAGCGAGTCGTCGATGTCCGCAAAGACATCGAAAACGGCATTGTTCATGAGATCGAGCCGCGCGCAGGGGCAACAATCAGCGAGGTGCTGACGTCGTGGGACGGCCGTTGGTATCTCGAAATCATCCGTTTCGGCTATCCCAATTCGATCCCCGACAACATCACGTACAACCAACTCGAAGCTCGGGCCGCGTTCTTCCCGGTGTACCCCTGGTTGGTGCGTGTCGTCGATTTCGTGCTGCCGGGTGGCGACTCGCTCGCCGCGCTGTTCACGAACTTCGTACTCGGTGCCATCTCGGTGATATTGATCGGGCTCCTGGCTCGGCGCCTGTTCAACACTGCAGTCGCGGCGCGTTCGATGGTCCTCTACACCGTGTTCCCCGGCAGCTTTGTGCTGTCGTTCGCCTACGCCGAGGCAACGTTTATCGTCCTCGCCGCGCTCTGCCTACTCTTCTTGATCGAAGAGCGCTGGATACTCGCAGGGGTCGCCGCGGCAATCGGCACAGGCACCAGACCAAACGGTGTGGCGCTGATCGCAGCGTGTGCTGTGGCGGCAGCGCTCGCAATCTGGCGTCGGCGCGACTGGATGTCGCTCGTTCCGGTTGTCTTGTCACCTCTCGGGTTCATTGGATTCCAGCTGTATGTCGATGCCCAGGCCGGTGAACGTGGGGCCTGGTTCCGCGTGCAGCGCGAGGCCTGGTCCGAGGGCACGAGCTTCGGGGCAACTGCTGTTGCGAACACCTTCGGCTTCGTCTCCAGCCCGCTGAGTTCGCCCGCCGATGCCCTCACCGCGCTGTGTCTACTTGCGTTCGCCGTCATGGTCTGCGCGATCTGGAAGCGCCACCTCCCGCTCCCCCTCGTTGCGTTCTGCGCAGTAATCATCGCCCTGATGTTGATTCCCGAAACCGTCACCGCCCGGCCCCGCTTCTTGTTCACTGCCTTCCCGCTGTTCATCGCCGTCGGAGCCTGGTGGCCAGAGCCAGTCGCTGATCGCCATCTCCACCAAGCTGGCTGGGACATGGTGCTCGTCGCCGGTGGGGCCGGCCTCGCCACCCTGACCGGGCTGTACGGCGTCTTTGGAGCGATTCCCTAGTGGGCACGTCGCGATGCCTCGTCGTGGTGCCAACACACAACGAGGCCACCAACATCGAAGAGATCCTCGCCCGCTTGCACGAACATGTGCCCGAGGCCGACGTACTCGTCATCGACGACGCATCCACTGATGCCACGCGCTCGCTCGCTCGTGCAGCACTGCGACCGAATGACCGGATGATCGAACGCGAGACGAAGAGCGGTTTAGGAAACGCGTACCTGCACGCATTCCACATCGGTCTCGACGAGGGATACGACCTGCTCGTCCAGATTGACGCCGACATGTCCCATGATCCGGTTGTTCTGCCAACCATGCTCGCAGTCGCGCAGCACGGCGTTGCTGTGGTCATCGGTTCGCGCTACATCCCCGGCGGTTCCGTCGTCGGTTGGCCGCGCCGCCGACTCTGGCTGTCGCGCTGGGCCAATCGGTATACCGCCATTGCCCTCGGCCTGGCCATCAACGACGCCACCGCCGGATACCGCGTCTATCGAGCCGATGCTCTCCGGTCGCTCGAGCTGGCTGGCATCCAAGCAAGCGGTTATGGATTCCAGATCGAAATGAGCTATCGGGCTGTCCGCTCCGGCATGAGCGTGGTCGAGATTCCAATCACCTTCCGCGATCGGGTAGCTGGCGAATCGAAGATGAGCCGCCGGATCGTTCTCGAGGCCTTCCAGCTCGTCACGTGGTGGGGCGTCAACGACCTCGTGACGCTACGACGTCGACGTAGGGCGTACCGCACACTCGACCAGGCCACACAGCCCGACAGCCAGTGAGCGCTACGATTGGCCGCTCCATGCGCGCCCCGTCCACGCTCTCGACGCCGATGGCCCGCTTTGCCGACGCACTGCTGGCGATCGACCTGCCGGCGCTACCCATCGGCCCCCGCCGCCAGACCGTTTCGTTCATCGACGAACGTGTGCAAACGATGCCATCAGTCCCACGATTTGGCGTGAACGCCATCGGGATCGGGGTCGACATACTTTCCCGGCTTGCCGGCGTCGACCGGGTTATCAGCCTCGTCACGAAGCTGCCGATTCCGCTCCTGGCCGAGTACCCCCGACTGATCCGATCCTTGGCCTTCGCCTACATTTGGGAGACCTGGCCGGCCACGCAAACAGACGGCGCCCAATGACTGCCACCAACAAGTGGGCCCCGAGCCACGAGTGCGAGGTACTGGTCATCGGCTCCGGAGCAGGTGGCGCCACGACTGCGGCGATTCTTGCCGAAGCCGGTCACGACGTCCTCATCATCGAGGAGGGGCCGTGGGTCGACCAGGGCGAAGTTGTGCCTTTCTCGCTCGAGCAGATGGACCGTCAGTACCGATCAGGTGGCGTCACCGTGGCACTCGGTGTTCCATCGATCGCCTACACCGAAGGCCGTTGCGCCGGAGGGGGTACCGAGGTCAACAGCGGCCTGTATCGCCGTCCGCCGGAACAGGCGATTACCCGTTGGCGGAGCGACTATGAGATCGACGACTTCGACGCTGACGACTTGCTGGCGATCTGCGAAGAGGTCGAAGCGCAACTGACCGTGCAGACCGTGCCCGGCGAGCACACCAGAGCCAGTGAGATTCTGCGCGATGGTGCAGCCGCGCTGGGGTGGCAGCACGACGAGAGCCCACGCTGGATGTCGTATCCAGAGGGCGGGCGCGCCGTCGACGGCAAGCGCCAGAGCATGACGCGTACGTACCTGCCGCGAGCCTTTGCGGCGGGGGCCCGGATGCTCACCGAACACCGACTCGATCGGCTCGTGATGTCCGGTGGCGAGTCCACCGGCGCTCAATTGTCAGCGACTGCCACTGGTGTCGATCAACCGACCACGATCACGTTTCAGAGCGTCTTTGTCTGCGGTGGAGCCATCCAAACTCCGGCGATCTTGCAGCGCGCCGGCTTCCGCCATCGGGTCGGCCGCACGCTCGCCGTCCACCCCACCGTCAAGCTCGCCGCCCGGTTCGACGAGAACGTCAACACCCCTGACGACGTCCCCGTGTTCCAGGTCAAAGAGTTTGCCCCCGGCATCTCGTTCGGCGGCTCTGCAAGCCATCCGGGCTTGGTTGCGCTGTCGTTGATCGACAATTGGCGTGACTTCGGCGCGACGGTGACCGCCTGGCCCGAGTTGGCCATCTATTACGCCGCCATCACGAGCCAGGGCCGCGGCTGGGTGCAGGCAATCCCCGGCGTCCGAGACCCGATCGTCACGTATCGACTGACCAAACGCGATCGTGCGCTCCTGGGCCAAGGCCTGGCCCGCCTTGCGCTCCTCATGCTCGAGGCCGGCGCTGCCGAGGTGTACCCGTCGTTCAAGCAGGCGCCTCTCGTCCGGAATCGTGCTGACCTCGCCAAAATGACCGCTGCGTTCGCCGCCACGAAGGCCAGCGTCATGACCGTGCATCTTTGCTCGACTGCACCAATGGGCGAGAACTACAACCGGACCGCCACAGACAGCTTCGGCAAGGTCCACGGCGCGAGTAACGTGTGGGTCAACGATGCGGCATTGCTTCCTGACGCGCCAGGCGTCAACCCGCAGGCTTCGGTGATGGCCATCGCCATCCGGAACGCGCGGCGCTTTGCCGACGAACGAGCCGGATAATCATGATGCAGACACTTCGATGAGTCAACAGCTTGCCCCTCCAGACGTCACCGTGATCACGGGTGCCGGCGGTTGGCTCGGCACAGGGCTGGTCGCTGCGTTCCTCTCCGACGACCACGAGTACCAACGAGCGGGCCGACTTCGGCTGCTCGTCCGTGACCCTGCCGACGCAGTAGTACTGCGTGCGGCAAGTGATCGTGTCGAGGTCGTCATCGGCGACATCAGCAGCGCCGACACAGCACGGGATCTGTTCCGCGGTCTTCACGATGTCGACGCGGTCGATGTGATCCACACCGCCGGCATCATTCATCCCGACAAGATGGCCGACTTCGATGCCGTCAACCATCAGGGCACCGAACACATCCTCCGAGCCGCCGAGAACGCCGGCGTCCGACGTATGGTCCACGTGTCGTCGAACAGTCCGTTCGGCACCAACGCCGACGTCGCCGACACGTTCGGTCACGACGAACCATTCCACCCGTACTTCGGCTACGGACGCTCCAAGATGGATGCCGAACTCCGAGTTCAAGATGCTGTCGATCGCGGGCTGAACGTCGTGATGGTTCGCCCACCCTGGTTCTATGGTCCGCACCAGCCGGCTCGTCAGACCACGTTCTTCACACTGGTTCGCACGGGCAGGTTCCCGGTGCTCGGCGGCGGCCATCAGCGCCGATCGATGGTCTTCATCGACAACCTAATTGAAGGCATTGTGCGGGCCGAATTGACACCGACGGCTCCGGGCCTCGCATGGTGGATTGCCGACGAGCGTGCGTACACCGTGTCTGAAATCGTCGAGACGGTGGGTCGTGCGCTCACCGCCGAGGGCTACGACGTCAAGCCGAACCGGCTCAAGCTCCCAAACGTCGTCGGTGACATCGCCGAGCGGATCGACGCGGTCTTCCAGCGGGTCGACAAATACAATCAGCAGTTCCACGTACTTGGCGAGATGAACAAGACAATCGCCGTCGACATCAGTGCGGCACAGCGTGACCTCGGCTACTCCCCCGACGTGTCGCTCTATGACGGCATGCGACGCAGCATCCAGTGGTGCCGCGAGCAGGGCATCGAGCTATGACCAGGTATCTCGTCACCGGAGGGAGCGGCTACTTCGGTTCACTGATTACGCAGCGCCTGCATGCAGCGGGCGAAACGGTGCGCGTGCTCGACATCAACGATGCGCACGACCGGCCGACCGACGTCGAGTTCATCCAGGGCGATGTCCGTGATATCGATGTGGTGCGCGAAGCGGTCGATGGCATCGACGTTGTCTTGAATAACGTGGCGCAGGTGCCGCTCGCTCAGGATGAGTACCTGCTTCGGTCGGTCAACGTTGACGGAACAGTCAACCTGCTTGAGGCCAGCGCAGCGAGCGGCGTCCGTAAGGTCGTGCACACCTCGTCGAGCGCCGTGTTTGGCGTTCCCAAGGCCAACCCGGTGTTGCCAACCACCGTGCCGTCGCCGATGGAGGCGTATGGCCATGCCAAGCTCGCTGCCGAGTGGGCCTGCCTCGGAGCAGCCCGGCAAGGCCTGGACGTGTCGATCGTCCGGCCGCGCACCATTCTCGGCCACGGTCGCCTCGGTATTTTCGGCATCCTGTTCGACTGGATTGCCGACGGGCACGATCCGATCGTGCTGGGCAACGGCACCAACCGCTACCAGTTCGTGCACAGCGACGATCTTGCCGACGTGTGCCTGATCGCGGCCGAGGCTGAATCCCCTGGGGTGTTCAATGTCGGCACCGATCGGTTCGGCACAATGCGCGAGACCCTCGACGCCCTCTGCACTCACGCTGGCACTGGCTCCGAAGTCCGTTCGCTCCCGGCCGGCCCGACCAGCCTCGCCATGTCGCTCACCGCAAAGCTGGGGCTTGCTCCGTTCGCTCCGTACCACTGGATGATGTACTCAAAGTCGATGTGGTTCGACCTGGAACACCTCGAAACGCAGCTCGGGTGGACGCCGCAATGGTCGACGGCTGACATGTTCGCGCAGAGCTACGACTGGTTCCTCGAGCATCGTGCAGCAACGCGCGATGCCAACGCTTCGCATCATCGGCGGACCTCAAAGCAAGGCGTACTGGGGCTCGCAAAACGCATGTCGAGCTTGCTCCCAGCGGCACGGTGACACCAGTGGGCCCGGTGCAATGACACGCCTTGTTGAGCTGCTTCGGCAGCGGTCGACAACGGTATCGGTCGCCGTCCTGGCCTTGTTGGCCTTTCTACCGGCACTCACCGCTGCGCCAGGACGGATGCCGTCCGATTCAAAGCTGTACGTCTACCTCAACCCGGGTCGCTTCATCATCGACACGACGACGTCCTTCGATCCCCGCCAGTTCGCCGGCTGGGTACCGCATCAGCACATCGCCTACCTCTGGCCGACTGCTCCCTGGTTCTGGCTTTTCGAGAGACTCGGTGTGCCCGACTGGATTGCCCACCGGCTCTGGATCGGGACGCTCCTACTCGTGGGCGGGCTCGGCGTGCGATGGGTCAGCCGAGTGCTCGGCCTGGCCCCCGTTGCCGCACTCGTTGCAGCGCTCGTCTACCAACTCTCACCGTATGTGTTGCCGTACGTCTCCCGGACATCAGTGCTGCTGCTCCCCTGGGCTGGCCTCGGATGGATCGTCGGCCTCACCGTCTTGGCAGCCCAGCGCGGACGATGGCGCTTCCCAGCGGCAATCGCACTGGTCGTCCTGACGGTCGGCGCTGTCAATGCCACCGCGCTGGCAATGATCATTCCCGCGCCCACACTCTGGCTCGCCCACGCCGTCTGGAGCCGGTCAATCACCTGGCGCCGGGCGCTCGCAACCGCCGGGAAAGTCGGTGTGCTGTCGACCGCCGTGTCGCTCTGGTGGATGACGATGTTGATTATTCAAGGTCGGCATGGTGGCGATGTGCTGGCCTACTCCGAGTCGCTGGAGTCGGTGTCGTTCACATCGACGTCCACCGAGGTGCTCCGTGGACTCGGCTATTGGCTGTTCTACGTCCGCGACTCTTTTGCCGCAACCACCACCTCTTCGATCGACTATTTGATCTCGATTCCCGTCGTGATCGCCGGCTTCAGCCTTGTCGTGCTCTGCCTGCTGGGCATTGCGGTCAGTGAGTGGGAGCATCGTCGGTTTGCTGCGCTTCTCGTCGGGGCTGGCCTTGTGTTGGCCGTCGGAGTCCATCCGATCGACGACGCGTCCCCGCTGATGTCGGTGCTGCTCGGCGACCGCGAGAGTGGCTTGGCGTTGGCCTTGCGCAGCAGCACTCGGGCGGTTCCTGTACTGATGCTCGGGATGGCCTTTGGTGCAGCGTCGCTCGTGTCTGCCGTGCGAACAATGCAGTTTCGTTGCGGCCTAATCGGGTTCGGCGGGGCACGGGCATCGGTGGCAATGGCCGCAGTCTTCGGCCTGCTCGCCGTCGTCAACCTTCCGGCTCTCCGCAACGGTGGCTTTGTCGATCCGGCCCTCGAACGCGACCAGCAGCCACCCGATTCGTGGCTCGACGCTGCGGCGTCACTCGACGCGCTTCCTGACGGTTACCGGGTGCTCCAGATTCCCGGCACGGAGTTCGGTTCCTACCAGTGGGGCTACACAGTCGATCAGCCGCTCCCCGCGCTCACCGACCGTCCGCTCGTGACGCGTGACCTGCTCCCGCTCGGGAGCCCGGCGGCGATGGACCTCGTGTTCGCCCTCGACGACCGCGTCCAAGACGGCACGCTCGACCCTGATGCGGTGGCACCGGTTGCCCGGTTGCTCGGTGTCGACACGATCTGGCTGACGAACGACGTGCAGTTCGATCGGTTTCGCCTGGCCCGGCCCGAGCCGGTCGCCGACTTACTTACACATGGCGGCGTCGACGGTCTCGGCAATCCGGCATCGTTTGGCGAGCCGACTGTGATGTTGCCTCACGTCCCGTACATCGACGAGCAGTCGATCGGAGATTCGCGAGTCGGTACCGCCATTGCGCCGGTGCAGTTGTTGCCCGTGGGTGAAGCTGTCCCGACCGTGCGAGTTAAAGACGAGATTGTGATCGTGTCGGGCAGTGGCGACGGCCTGGTCGATGCTGCCGGCGCCGGCCTGATTGATGGCGCCGAGCTGATTCGCTACAGCGCATCGCTCGACTCAGCCGAGATTGCCAACGAACTGGGTAATGGAGCGGTGCTGATCGTCACCGACTCAAACCGTGACCGTGCCCATCATTGGCGGAGTTCGCAAGACGTCCACGGCGCCACCGAGTCGGGCGGCCCCGACACCGAGGTCCTTCGCTTCGAGCCCGCTGACCAACGACTCCCCGTCTTCGCCACAAACGAGGCGGCGACGCAGACCGTTGCGATTCAAGACGGTCCGGTTCGCGCTACTGCGAGCGCCTACGGCGAACCGTTCGCGTATCTCCCTGAACATCGGCCGGTGATGGCGATCGACGGCGACCTCACCACGAGTTGGGTCGTGAGCGACCGTTTCTCCGCCATCGGAGAGTTCATCCGACTCGACGTGTCTTCCGACTTCGACCACGTCACGCTTCGCCAGCCTGATTCGCCGCACGGAACCAGAGTGATCACCGACGTCCGCATCGAAGGTGTCGGTGATTCGATCTTTGTTGCGCTTGATGAGCGCTCGCTCACAGGCGAAGGACAGCGAATCGCCGTCCACGGTGTTGCAGGTTCGACGGTCGACATTGTGATTACGGGCACGAGCGCTCCTCAACCGCCCATCGCCGAAGCCATCGGTGCCGTCGGATTCGCCGAGATCGAGGTGGGCCTCGGTCCGACGGTCGAAGTGATCCGTGTTCCGCACGACGCGACCGGTGTGGCTGCTGACCACCAACCGTCGTATGTCTTCACGCGTCTTCGCACCGATGCGCAAGATCGGTTCCGCAGCGATCCGGAGCCGACGCTCAATCGCCAGTTCGACGTGGCTACCGACATGACATCAAATGTGGCGGTGACCTTGCGGGTTGCCCCGAGCGCATCAGACGAACTACTTGCTGCGCTTTTCGACGAGCGCGGACAAGCTTCTGGTCACCTCGTTGGCACGCTGACAGCGCGAGGCCATGCTGCTGTCGATGGCGATCAGGCGACTGCCTGGATTACTCCGTTCGACGATGTCGTTGGCCAGTCGTTGACCAATGTTGGTGGCGGTTCGTCGAAAAGTCTCCGCGTCACGCAATTGGTGGGCGATTACTCACCCGTCACCAAGCTCCGGATTGCCGACGGCAAGGGTGTCCTCGACATCGTTGTCGCGGGGCCTGAAGTCACCGTCCAGTTATCTCGCCATGTCGACGTGTCCCAAGCGAGTGTGACGATTCTCGAGATCGACGCGAGGCAGACCATCGACCGCCGATTCGGCGAACCCGTCACGCTGCCAGCCGCGATCAGTTCGATCGACTTTGTCGGGAGCACGATCAATCGATCGTCAGTTTTCGGCGCGAATGGTGAGTGCCGCACGGATCTTCTCGAACTCGACGGCCAGCCCCTGGGAGTTTCTGTTGCGTTCGACGTCGACACAGCGCTATCTGGTGATCACGTCACGGTAAATGTCTGTGGTGGCCCACTCGATTTTGTTCGGGGAACGCATCGACTCTCGACAACAGCGGGACACATCTCTGGCATCGACATCGACCGCGTTGTGTTCGAGCCGGCCGAACCCGAAACCCCGGCGGGTCCAGCAATTGATCCGACCCAAACGGTGCTGGTCGAAAGCGCGCGCCACAGCCGCGTCGTCCACGTTCCGCCATGCCCGACTGGTTGCTGGGTCGTGCTCGGCGAGGGCTTCAACGACGGTTGGGTGGCGAGTACCCGTGAGGGCACGCTGCCAGGCCCCGAACTGGTCGACGGTAATGCAAACGGGTGGTGGATCGCCCCGACCGTGGCGCCGACAATTGTCGAGATCAGGTGGACACCGCAGCGCACGCTCTCGATCGCACTGTTGGCCTCCTTGTTCGGGACTCTTGCCGCAATTGCGATTGTCATGCTCGACCGTCGTCGGTCGAGCGATCTGGCGCTGTCAGCACCGGAACCAAAGCTTGCGACGTGGAAACCTGACCCCCGACGATCAATCAGCATCATCGGCGCCATCGCCACGGTCAGCGTCGCACTCGTGGCCGGATGGGCCTGGGCACTTCCCGCCGCAGTCATTGCAACCGTCGCCATTGCCGTGGGCCGTTTCCGAGTCGTGGCCATGGCCGGATGGTTGATTGTGGCGGGGGTGTCGTTCGCCGTTGTCTACGTCGTCGGCGTCGAACGTCCCTTCCCGAACGCTGCCTGGCCAATTCGGTTCGAGCGGCTCCACGGCTGGACCCTGCTGGGCGTCATGCTCCTCATGTGCTCGGCGCTCACCGACCGACCTTCGGCAAGAGTGGTCACGTCGAAAGCCGATTCTGAGGTCAGACCAGTCCATGAATGACCATCGGTATCACCCGGCGCTCGACGGCCTCCGTGCGGTTGCAGTCATCTGCGTCGTGCTCTTTCATGCAGGTGCCACGTCGGGCTTGGCCGACCTCGCACCGGGCGGTTTCATCGGCGTCTCGGTTTTCTTCACACTGTCGGGCTACCTGGTCATGACCGTGCTACTTCGCGAGATCGCCGACTCCGGCGGCCTCGACGTGAGCCGGTTCTGGGCACGGCGCATCAGGCGATTGGCGCCGGCGTCGCTCACCGTAGTGGTCGGCGCCGTCGTGCTCGCTCCTTTGTTCTGGACAGGCTTTCGCTGGGTCGATGCCGCTGCCGGAATATTCGGTTACACGAACTGGCACGTGATCGTTTCCGGCGAGGGGCAATTACTCCGGACGATCGTCGGCCCGCTGGGCCCGTTCTGGTCGCTGGCGGTCGAAGAGCAGTTCTACGTACTTCTCACCATCGCTGTGCTTGTCGCGGTCCATACGAAGCAACCGGTGAGAACGTTGTCGTTCATGGTGATCGCCGGGTGGATCGGCTCCCTGCTCGTGCAACTCTTGCTATCCGGCCCGCAGCTCCGAGTCGAGTTCGGGACCGATGCTCGTGGCACCGAACTGCTGGCTGGGTGCGGCCTCGCGCTGGTGCTCCACGTTCGCCCTGAGGCACTGCGGCAATCAACCGTTTGGCTCGTGCCAGCCGGCATCGTCGGGTTCGTTGCGATCCTCGCGCTCGCCTCGACCACCGACTACGACCCACCGTGGTTACTCCGGGGCGGCTACGCAGCCGTGTCGGTTGTCAGCGCGGTACTCGTGGCCTCGCTGTTGCTTCCCGGCCCACTCACGTGGCTCTTGGCTCAGGCGCCGTTCGTGGCAGTCGGCCGGATGAGCTACTCGTTGTACGTGGTCCACTGGCCGATCATCCTGATCATGACCAGCGATCGCATCGGGATCGATGGCTGGCCGCTCCTTGTTGTCAAGGTCGTTGCATCGTTGGTTGCGGCCACCGTGCTGCACCTGACAATCGAGCAGCCGATGCGGGCCAAGCGGACATCAATTGTTCAGTGACAGGCAGAGCGCTGACTGCGGCACGGGTGCCGAATTATCGACGCGAATATCTACATCGCCGCTGACCACATCGCCGGGCAAGAAGAACCCCTCGTTGCCGACCTCGGCGAAGTAGAAGTTCTCGATGGCGTCAACCGTGATCGTGTAACGGCCGTCGCCAGCTACGAGAGGTTCATCGATCATGACGACATCACCAGACGTGAAGATCGTGCGCGGCGTCGGTGAGTCGAGACCCTCGACCGACAGCTGCCAGTTGACTCCTGCTGCGAGCACCCCGTCACCATTCACCCCGTCACCATTCACCCCGTCACCATCACCATCGAGGTTGCCGGTTGCGTGGCGCACCCCGTCTGGCCTCTCGAGCGCAACCCATCTACCCTGCTCGGCGATCCAGACGCCGCTGCAGTCGCTCGTGACGCCCACGATGCCATCGCGCGGCACCGGGGTCGACTCATCGATGACCACGAGGCTGTCGTGGCCACCGCCGAAGATGGTGTCGTCGAGCGAATACCGCGCGTCGGTGAAACCGACCGTTTTGTAGCCGATGTTCCAGATCGCCAGCGATGCGTTGACCCAAAGGCCCCACACTGCGAGTACTGCGATACCGCCCTGAATAACTTGCTGACGTCCGATGTCGGCAAGCGGCCAGATCCCGATCGCAGCTGCCGCGATGAGCGGCGGCAGCATGTCGATGAGATAGCGGTTGGCGATGAACCCGATGAGGAACGACGGCAGGGCCCCGAGGGACGTTGCGACAACCACCACGATCCATGTCAGGGCTCGCCGTCGGGCGAGCCAGACCAGGCCGATCACCGCAAGGACGACAAGCAGCAGTGCACTGACGGTGATTGACGATGCGGGCGTCGTTGACTCCACGGGGAAGTTGGCATAGTCGGGAGCCAACGGGCCATACCGGATACCGGGCACGAGCCGTTCGAAGCGGATGGTGTCGGGTCGCAGATATTGCGCAACCGTCGTCGGCAGGAAGCGCAACGAGAAGAAGCTTCCGCCCGTCCGCTCGAAGAACTCGGCACGCACCGCGTTGGTCAACGACAACAATTGGCGGTCGCCGGGCACCGCCATCAGCGTCCCGAACTTGGCGAAGTTCACCAGCATGTGCGCAATCAGCGGCAATACCCCGGCGCCGACAGCAAGCAGGGCAACCGGTCGGGCGGAAGTGTTACGACGTGCCCGCCAGACGAGCACCAGCCCACACATGCCAAGGGCGAACGACACACCGAAACCGATCGGTGCACGAGTCAACGTGGTGGCGAGCGCTGCGCCACCTGCGAGCAGCAGGGTTCGGCGGTTGGCGAACCCGTCGGCAGCCCATTCGACCGTGAACGTCACGGTCACGACGGCCAGCGCCAGCGCCCACAGTTCGGTCTCGTTGTAGACGCTGATCCAGCCGGAAGCGAAGAGCGCTGGCGACGCAAGAACTGCCGCGACGAAGGCGACGCGGGGCCATGTGGCATCCGCCGAGGGACGGACCGACCGACGCGCCACGATTGCCAGCCGATCAGCCCAGCGAGCAAGCACGACCAAGGCAATGAGCATCGAGACCCGCACGAGGCGACCGACGAAAAAGTCGCCGAACAGGATCAGCGGCATGCGGACGACGGCAAGGAACGGCCCGTAGTACAGGTAGGTCGCACCGTCGATCAAGAAGCCCTCCGGGCCCGGCACAGCCGGGTTGACGGCGATGCGACCACGAAGAAAGACACGTGCTTGCTCGTCGTAGAAGTCGGAGCTGAACCCGGCCCGAGCGAAGAGGTCCCAGGGCCGACCTGCAGTGGAGATCAGCCAAAAAACGACGACAGCAATGAACGTGACCGCCCAGGTCTGGCGGCTGGCACGACGTTCGGACGCAACAATGTCCCGATCGTGTTCAACAACCGCTGTGTTCACAGGGCCGGTGCGTCGCGCACGTGCGGTGCGGCGACCAGCGACACCACAAACTGGTACGCGAACATCGTTGGCCAGATGCGGGTAGCGAGCCGATCGACACTGGCCACAGCAAAGCCGATGGGGCCGCCAATACCGAGAACCTCAAGTGGAAGACCAGCATGACACTCGGCCTGCGTGGTGAGCCCGGCATTGTCGAGCAGCCGACGGAAACTCCGGCGAGTAAAGAAGCGGAGGTGGGTCCGGTCGAGAATGCCCCGCTGGTCGTAGTCGAAGAAACCTGCTGCCGTGCGGCACCGTGGGTACCAGTGCCCGAAGTTCGGCACGCTCGCGATGATTGTTCCGCCCGGTCGCATTGCGCCAGCCAACTCGGCGACGAGTAAGTCGGGCCGAGCGACATGTTCGATGACATCGGCGGCGATCACGACGTCAAAGTCGGAGCCAATCGCTTCGGGAAGGCCGTTCTCGAGGTTGGCGACAAAAAACGCGTCGGTGCGCTCACGGACGCCTTCAGATTCGGCGATGTCGACTCCGGTGACGTGATGCCCTCGCTGACGGAGCACCGCGGCCACATGGCCGGGCCCGCATCCGACATCGAGGATGCGGAGTGGCTGACCGCTGCCAGGAAGGCCAGCAATCAGATCGAGCACCTTGCCGTGTGAGCTACCCGGCGACGGTTTGAACTGGTATTCCTCAGCGACCTGGGCCAAGTCACCGCGTCCGAAGCCGGCGCTGCCGAGGCGATGCCGAGTGGTGTCGACCATGATCTTGGCGGCGTAGGCAAGACCGTTGACGCGAGAGATCTCGTCGCCGTAGTACGTCGGAATCGGTACTTCGACGATCTTCTTGCTGGCTCCGAGGAGTTGCAGAATGATCTCAGTATCGAAGTCGAAGTCGTTGCTGTTTCCGACAAACGCCAGATCGGCAAGAGCGCTCACCCGATAGGCCCGGTAGCCCGAGTGCCACTCGCTGAGCCCGGCGCCGGTCAGCGCGTTCTGCGCGGTCGTCAAGATGCGGTTACCAACGAACTTGTAGAGCGGCATGCCGCCGCGTCGAGCACCGCCGCGATCAAGCATGCGCGAGCCGAACACGGCATCGGCGTCGCCCGTCACGATCGGCTCGATGAGGTCCGGCAGCTTCTCGGGGGCGTACTGCCCGTCACCATGCAGCAGCACCACGACATCCCAGCCGTGGTCGATCGCATATCGGTAGCCAGCCTTCTGGTTGCCGCCATAGCCGAGGTTCTCGTCGTGCCGAACGATCGTCAGCGCAATGTCTGTGCCACCTGCGGCGTACTCGTGCGCGACCTCGGTGGTGCGATCCGACGAGTGGTCGTCCATCACGAGGACTTCTGCCAACTGCGACCGCAATTCGGTCGGGATGCGATCAAGCACCCAGCGCAGCGTGTCTTGGGCCTCGTAGGCCACCACCAGTACGCCGACTTTCACGGCTGCAAGAGTACCGCCCGTGGGCGCGGGTGCTCGGCATGGCGCATCTACACTACGGATCCGTGACTGCCGGGCCCGAGAACGAAGCTGTTGAGTTCGCTGCGGTACTCGAACCCACACCGCTCGAGCGGCAACAACTCGCCATCAGTGACTCGGCAAGACACACGTTCTGGCACTGGGTTCGCTTCGATGTGGTCGCTCGTGTGGTGACCCGGGCAGGTGTCGACACGGTGGTCGACATCGGAGCTGGCTCCGGAATGCTCGGCGACTGGTTACGAGAGCGCCACCCGAGCATCGGCTACCGATTTCAAGAGCTGTCTTCGACCCTCGATGCAGCGCTTGTCGACCAGTTCGGCGCCGACGCCCGCCACTCCCCCGATGCACCGATTCGCGATGCCGTGGTCACCCTGCTCGACGTGATCGAACACATCGAAGATTCTGGTTCCTTCCTGCGAGCAGTCTTCGACCGGATGGAGCCTGGTGGCAGCCTCGTTGTCACAGTGCCAGCGTTGCAGTGGGCATTCTCCTCATGGGACACCGAACTCGGCCACTACCGCCGCTACTCAAAGAAGTCATTGCGAACGGAACTGGAAGCTGCAGGCTTCATCGTCGACAACGTCGGCTACCTGTTTCCTGAAATGTTGCCGCTCCTGCCGATCCGCAAGCTCCGGCGGGCACAGCGCGAGAGTGCCGACTTCCCTGAGTTGAGCCCCTGGCTGAACCATGTCGGCTACCTGATCAGCTCGACCACGGCACGACTCAGCAGGGTGTGGCCAGGCGGAACGTCGGTCGCCGCTGTGGCTCATCGGCCCGAGGCTCGATGATGACGACCTGCTGGGTGGTCAGCCCCATGCTGCATGACACCGAGTCGTTCGTCCGGTTGCGGGCCGACGTCGCCGCGGCCTGTACGCAGCGCTCTGAGACGATTCGACATCTGGTCATCGACGACTCCGCTGGCACCGACACCGATGTCGCCCGGCTGAGCGAATTCGAAGATGTCGAGGTATTGACACCAGCATTCAATCTCGGCCATCAGCGAGCCATCGTGTTCGGTCTGCGTGAGCTCGCCCCACGGCTCGCACCCGATGACCTGGTCGTCACCATGGACTCCGACGGCGAGGACCAGCCCGCCGACGTTCCCCGACTACTCGGAGCACTCGATGACGGTCCCGTTGCCTTGGCACTCGCTGAACGAACGACTCGCTCAGAAGGCCTGCGCTTCCGGGTCATGTACCTGGTTTTCCGGGCGGCATTTCGCATCCTTACCGGCACAACGGTCAAGTCGGGCAACTTCGCAGCGCAGCGTGCTGACTCGCTGAAAGCCACCATTCATCACCCGAGCTTCGACCTCTGCTATTCATCGACCTTGCTCGAACTCAAGCGGGCAACCACGTTGGTACCGTGTGCTCGAGGGAGTCGCTACGCCGGCAAGTCTCGAATGAACACCTATTCGCTGATGGCACACGGTGTACGAATGCTCCTTCCGATGGCCGAGCGGATCGCTGTTCGCCTGATGATCGTCTCAGCCCTCAGTGGCGTGGCGCTCCTGATTGGCCTACTGGGCGGAGCCATCGGATTGCTCGACGGCATCGACGCCGACGTGCGACTCGCGCTCCTCGGCACGAACGCGGTGGTCTTCGCGGCCAGCTTCACCGCATTCGTCGTGCTGTTCTCGAGCTTCGCTCGGCCCACCGGTCCGGGCCGTGTCTGAGTCGTCTGGCCAGCACCCCCGGCTCGACCAACTGGTTCGTGTTGGCCTGGTGGCGGCGATCATCCTTCCGATCATCACCGCGGTCACCCGCTCGCTCCGGACCGACTGGTTCCCGATCGGCGACAACGCACTGCTCTTCATTCGCGCTCGCGATGTGTGGACTGACCACCACCCGCTGCTCGGATCGTGGACGTCTGCTTCGCTGAGCCTCGGTGAGGACGTCAACAACCCCGGCTCGATGTTCGACTGGCTGATCGCTCCTTGGGCTCACCTGTTATCGCCCGGTCCGGCTGCAGCCGTCGGCGTCGCGACGATCAACATCGGCTGCGTCATCGGCATCTCGGTGGTCGCGCGGCGCATCGGCGGGTGGAGCTTCGAGCGGGTGATGCTCATCGTGACTGCGGCCCTCACGTGGTCGATGGGCAGCGAGTTGCTGATCGATATCTGGCAGGCCAACGCGCTGATCCTGCCGTTCGTGCTCTTCCTCCTGATGATGCTCGGCCTCACGGTCGGCGACCGGGCGCTCGTCCCATGGGCACTGGGCGTCGGCACACTCCTGGTGCAGACGCACGTCAGCTACGCGTACATCTTCTTTTTCCTGATCCTCGGTACTGCAGCGGCCTGGGTGCTCCACAGCCGTGCCACCGATACAGATCCAGTTGCCGCGTTCCGGCAGGGCCTGCGTTCCCGTACAACGATGGTCGGCGTCGGTGTGATCGCTGTCCTGTGGGCACAGCCGCTCATCGAGCAGTTCTTCGTCGAGGGAAAGGGCAACCTCGCGCGGCTGATCAGCAACTCCGGCGGCGGCGAGCTCAGCCTTGGCCCTTCCGCTGCTGTTCGAATCGTCTCTGCCGTCGGAGTCCTGCCTCCGTGGTGGGCGCGCAGCGGCTACGCGAACACCGTGCGCGTGACGCCCCTCGCGAATGGCGAACTGCTGATCCCCGGGCTGCCGTCGCTTCCCCTCGCTGTGCTGACGGTGGTCGCACTCTTGGCTGCGATCATCGGGTTGACGGTGCTCAGTCGACGTGCGGGGCTCCATCGCCAAGCCACCGCGGGAACGTTGGTGCTGGTGGCCGTCGTGGGCATGCTCGTGTCGTTAAGCATCCTGACCATCGGCCAGGTCGGGCTTTCACCGCACCATGTCCGGTGGATCTGGCCCATGTTGGCCGTTGTGCACGGCGTTCTCGCCTGGTTGGCCGTGACGAATATCCACGTGAGAAAACCGGAGATCTCATGGTCGTGGGCTACGCCGATCGCTGCCGGCCTCGTACTGGCCACTGGTGCGGCGAACCTGCCGTTCCATGCACAACGGTCAGGACCGGTTGCCGCGTACGATCGCATGCCCGTTATGCGCGAGGTCCGTCCCGGGCTCGATCAGTTCGCATTGGCCATCGCTGACCGCACACCCGTGGTGTTCGACGTGTCAAACCTCGTCGCCTTCGAGCCGTACAGCGCCACGATAATGATGTGGCTGCAAGAGCGCGACGTCGAGTTCCGCGTGGCCGACGATGTGCTTGCCCGTCAGCTCGGTCCGAGCCGTATTGCCAGCGGCGACGAGGCGGTCTGGATGTTTCAGCTCCAGGGCACTTCGGCAATCACGTATGACGGCCCAGCATGTCCGGTTGTCGTCGTGAGCGCTCTGTCTGACCTCGACGAAGTGCGTGCCGCTGCGACGCTCGCTGAAGTAGTAGCTGCATCCGGTGCTGATCCGGTCGACGTTCTTGACGGACTCATCGATACGCCCAGCTTGGTGTCACAAGCAGAAGCCGACAACCTCGGTACCTGGGCCTTCACCAGCTACGGACTTTTCGCCGACGGCCTCCCCTGCACCGAATGACATTCTCCAGGGGTAGAGGTGACGACGCTGTGACAGGCTCTTGGGCTTGTGTATCAGGCCGTGAGGATGGCGTAGGTGGCCAGAAGGGGGCCGGCACCGCGGCGATCGCCGGTGAGCGACGCTTCCATCTTGTTCATCACGTAGCTGAAGCTGAGATGCAGGTCCATGTCGATGATCGCCAAGGACCCGCCCCAACCACCCCAGTAGCACGTGCGCGGGTTTGGCAGCGGCAGCATCGGGCCAGGCAGGCCGAACCCCATCCCGAGACGAAGATCAGTACCCAGCAGCACCATGTCCATCCCTTCGGCTTGCACATCGAAGATCCGCTCGAGCCCCTCCGGGGAAATAATCTGCTGGCCGCCTGCGACGCCACCATTTGCGGTGAGCGTGTGGATCGCTGCAACAGAACGAGCATTGCCGTGGCCGCCAGCGGCCGGCACCTCTGCCCGCCGCCACGGGATTGTCGAGGAAAATGCGGCATCCATCGCCGGATTGCTGAACGTGCGCGAAGCAATCGACGACGGATCAACCTCCGGAGCGTTCGGATCGTCGCCGAGTCCGAAGGGTGGTGCGATGACGTGAGCGATACGCGAGTCGTGTTCAGCGCTCGTGCCGATATGGAAGTCGGCACCGAGCGGTCCGGTGATTTCGTCGGCGAAGAACTGTCCAAGTGATCGACCGGTCACCCGGTTGACGATTTCGCCGAGCAGATAGCCCTGACTCAACGCGTGGTAACCCGATCCGGAGCCGGGTTCCCACCATGGCGCCTGGGACGCGTGGAGCCCAACGAGTTTGTCGTGGTCAAGCAAATCGCTCATCTCAAGTGGCGCATCCCATCCGGACAGCCCAGCGGTGTGGCCCATAATGTGGCGGGTGGCGATCTGATCCTTACCGCCGGCAGCGAACTCAGGCCAGTAGGTAGCGACGGGCGCGTACAGGTCGAGTTCTCCCCGGTCGGCCAACAACAGACAACACAGGAACGACATCGTCTTGGTGGTCGACCAGACGTTGACGATTGTGTCTTCGGCCCACGGGCGCTCGCCGTTGTCATATGTGGCCGTGCCGCCCCACAGGTCGAAGACCACCTCACCGTTGACGGTTGCGCAGACGGATGCGCCGACCTCGCCGTGACGCTCCCAGTTGGCTGCGAACGCGTCACGAACGGCCTCGAATCCGGGGGCGACTGTTCCGTGGATCTCCATGCTCATGTTTCGACCGTAGTGATGAAGTGCTCTGTCGGCCGACCTGGATGCAGGCCCGACGTGCCTGATTTGATCGCAAGAACCGTGTGGAGAAACCGAGGACGACGCAAAAGAGACACGACAAGGCCGTCCGGTATTGTCCGGCTGACGCGGTTACCCCTGCTGACGCACGAGGAACACACCAACGGCTCGGTCGCGCACATCGTTGATCGAGTACGGGCTCGTGTCGCCAGCGTGAAAGGCGATGCGCTCGACACCTTCGGCAAATGCAACTGCATCAGCGCCGACACGTACATAGACCAGCGGCAGCGTGTCGATCTCATCAGGTGTCGCCACACGGTCCCGACCCAGCTGGCGGGCGCGGCTCGGGTCATCGACAGCGAGGTCGACGCCGTCGTGGAGTAACTGCGTCATAATCGGCTGCGTATAGGGCTCGCCAAAGCCAATCCCATTCGGGTCGAAGAGCACCGAGCGCGGGGCGTCTGAACGTTCGAAGTAGGCATCGAGCTGCCCCCGCACGTTGGTAATCGACGCTGTTGCCTCGCGGAAAATCAGCGGACCTGACTGGCTGACATACGTCGGCAAGGTCAGCACGAGCGCCACCACACCGAGCCCGGCCAGCCCGTCGAGGCCGAAACCGCACCAACGTTTCGGAACCGCTGCGAGCGCCGCAAGCAGCACCGTATAGGTCAGGAAAATCCCGATCACCCAGATCCAACGGACCTTGTGGGGTGAGATACCGAGAATATCGATCGGCGTAATCACCAGCGTCACGAACGCAACGGCGGACGCCATCATCAGTGTTCGGAATGCAGCGACCACTTCGAAGTTCTCGACGCGTCGCATCTGACGCCAGACCACCGCAACGAGGACCACGACCACGGCGAGCCCACCCAGCGACACACCGAACGAGGCAAGGCCAGGTGTTTCCAGTACGAGCCCTGTCGGTCCTTCAACCCAGGCCGAGCCGGGGATCGAATCGTCGTATCCGGGTCGGCCCCACCACGGCGGCAGTGCCACAACCGCACTCATCATTCGGAGGGCCAGTGGAACCCCGGTGCGCACGCTTTCGAATCCGGTGTCATCTCCCCCACCAGTCCCTGCGAGAAACAGTCGAGTCAGGTTGCCACGGCCCGATCCAAAGAACTGCTCGACCAGGATCTGGCTCCATAACACGACGAAGACACCGCCCGACAGCAGTGCAGGGCGGCGCAAATCGTCGAAGGCTCCCTCACCCGACGCACGTCGATCCCAGAGGATCGACATCACGGCGAAGGCAACCATGATCGGAGCGATGAAGAGGTAGCTCAGGTGGGTTTGCATCACGAACGATGCGACACCGACGGTCAGCGGGAGCAACGACACCCGACCAGCGACGACTGCCCACACGCTGCACAGCAGCAGCCAAAACGGCAGGAACAGCACGTTGGGCTGCCACGGATCATAGAGCAACTCGCTGCCCATCGTCCACACCATCAGCGCGGTAATCACCTGGGCGCTGACCGCTGCGGTGGCGCCACCGACGCGGCTTGTCACGAAGCCGACCAACCAGACGACAGCAATATTCAGCAGGGCGATAGCGACGGGAATGCCGGCGGATCTACCGAACAACCGAAATGGGATCGCAACGACATCAAACAAGAGCGGACCGAGGTGGTTGACATCAATCCCTGTGCTGATCGACGCAGAAGAAAGCGTTCCGAGCAATGGGTGGTGGCCGGTGAACACATCACCGGCACGAAGTTCGATCAGCGAGTTGTCGTTGACCGGTTCGTAGCCACCGGCAATACCGCGGGCTGCGCTGAAGGCAATGACTAACGATGTCGCTCCCGCGAGCAGCTGCCAACCGAATCGCTGCAGCTGGCCAGCGAGGCGACGTGCCTCCCTCACTGTGAGACGCCAGATGGGCCGATGAACACTGCTGCGTTCTGGTCGAGGTCGAGCAGCCGCTTACTCGCCCCGAGCGCCGCGCTCGAGATTCGGTCGTCGATCCGAACCCCGAACAGATTGTTGTCAACGAGCGACACCAAGTCGTCAAGCCCAGTGGCCATGAGATCGGCGATCAGTTCAGTACGCAACATTGCGAACTCTGCCAGCTCAGCCGGGGTACGGGGTTCGACAGCGGCAATCTCTGTGACTCGGTCGTCGGCGCGCCAGACATCGACCAAGCTGCCGGTTGCCCAGATGATTTCAGCGCTTGCTTCGTCAGCCCTGAGCACTCGCTGGCCCGTCATCGGGACACGCCACGCCTCGTACACCCCGACGTCGAAGCCCCGTCGTTCGAGTTCGTTGACGAGCCCGAAACCCTGGCTGCCAAATGAGTGAGCGTCTGTCCAGAAGACCACGTAGGTGTCGTTCGGATCGAGGGCGTCGGCCGTTGGCTCGACAACAGCGCCGAGGGTTTCGCCAAGATATTCCTCGGGATGGTCGGTCCCTATCGCTGCGACCGAGGTCGCAGCTGTGCACAGCGCAATGACTCCGGCTGCACCCAACAACGCTCGACGCCCTGTTCCTACACCAGTGGCGTTGAACCAGACGACTGCGGTCCAGGCCGTGGCGATGACGACGAGCACCATGACCGCCCAAGCCCACAGGGTCAGGTAGAACCAGGTGGTCCCGAAGATCCGTGACATCGAGACCCAACTGAGCAACAGCACTGCACCGGTCACGACATGGAGATGGAGCAGTGCTTGTACGTCTCTACGAGCGGCCAACAAACGGGTAGCGGCCGCCGCAGTGATCCACATCGCGAGCACGAGTGCTCCGGGGATCCACGTCGCCCCGTTGAGTTGGCCGAGGTCGACGAAGCTGCCGGTTCCGGTGAACATCGCGCCCGCTGCACGGAACACGTTGAGATGTTGGAGCAGTAACTCCAAGCCGCGAACCAAACCGATTGCTTCCTCGGGCGGATGGCCGAAGTGATCGAGAAGGCGCGTGATATTGCCGGGAGTTCGACGAATCTGGTCGACCAAGGGTGGGAGTGACAGCAAGGCAAACACCGCAGCGGTGATCAGCAATGCTCGCGGCGGCCCGGCAGCAACACCAGCGCGTTGCTGGCGAGCCCATCGGACTGCCACAAGTACCGCTGCACCAGCGCCGAGGCCGCCCGCCATCACCAAGTAGGGGATATGTGTCTGCGCAGCGAAACTGGCAGCGACGGCAAGCGGAATCAGCATGGCATGATCGCCCGAAACAACCGACCAGGTGGCCAGCAGGACGACGACCCACGCGATCAACGGCAGGTACGGGTTCCAGGGTTGGGTCAGCACAGAGAGCCCATAGCCACGGACGAGAAGTGCCACGACCAGCGCCACCACGATCACGCCCATTCGCTCCGCTCGACGGTGTCCAATCCAGAGCGCGAGCCCGATCCACAACGTCTGCACGAGTGCCGTCGACGCTTCCATCGCCCATGCCGAACCGCCGAACATCCGGTATCCCGGCGCAAGCAGCCAGAAGCTGAACGGACCAGGGTGGCTGCCCTGGTCGGGGAACTCGCCGATTCGACCGGGCAGACCAATCAACGGAGTCTGCCTCGATCCGACATCGCGAATGCGGAACTCGGTCATTGCCAAGTCGAGTACGGGGTACCACGGGCGTTGCGCCAGCGCGATCACCGAAACGAGCAACGGGACAGCAAGCCCCAAGGAGCCCAGCATGATGTGGCCGGTGCTGCTTCTAGCGAACTGCCGGGCGCGTGCGGCGAACGAGCCCACTGTCAGTTGCGGCCGGTGAGCCGCTTGAATCGGTCGCCCAAACCCCAGCGGGTCACCAGCAGCATCGACTCGATGATGATCCGTCCTGACATCTTCGACTTACCTCGGGTGCGGTCACGGAAAATAATCGGCGTTTCCACCACGCTGGCTCCTTCGCGCGTCATCCGACGGACGAGTTCGGTCAGGAATGCGTAGCCCTCGGCCGACGTGGAGGTTGGATCGATCTTGGCCAGCGACGTAGCTCGGTAGGCCCGGTAACCGCTGGTGCAGTCCCGAGCGGTGACGCCAAGAATCGAGCGGGTGTAGGCGTTACCCCAGCGGGACAGCAACTGTCGACGGACCGGCCAATCGGTCGTGCCGCCACCGGTGACGTAACGAGAGCCGATCACGATGTCGGCGCCGTCGTTGATCAGCTGAATAAAATCGGGAATCCGATTGGGGTCGTGGGAGAAATCAGCATCCATCGAAACAATGATGTCGTAGCTGCCGCCCAGCACTTCGTTGAATCCGGCGCGGTAGGCACTTCCCAAACCGGCTTTGCCCGGGCGGTGCATGACATCGATACGACCGAGTTCTTCAGCCAAACGATCGGCAACCAACCCGGTTCCATCGGGGCTGTTGTCGTCGACGACAAGGATATCGGTGTCGGGCGAGGCCTCACGAACGGCCCGCAGGAATGGCTCGATGTTTTCTGATTCGTTGTAGGTGGGAAGCACCAGGACGCTGCGCATGACGGCTGCAATCTACTTCGCAGTTGCGGAGAGCACGCGCAAGATGCCCAGCGCCGATGCATCCCAGGTCATGGAGCGGACCCGCGCGTGCGCCGCTGATGCGAGCTGATTGCGGAGATCGTGGTCGGCCAGCAGCCGGGCGATCGCATCACCGAGGTCTGGCGGCTCGGCAAGAACGCCTGTCACGCCGTCGACCACACTGCTGCGGTGCCCACGGATGTTTGTTGCGACCGCTGCCGTGCCACAACCCGCCCCTTCCGTGAGGCTCAGGCCCCAACCTTCGGCGAGCGACGCACTGACGACGAGCCATGAACGACGGTACAGGTCGACCAGATCGGCCTGATCGACACGCCCCGTGAACTGGATCCAGTCACCGGCGCCGAGATCATTCACCTTCGCTTCAAGTTCTGGGCGCGACGGTCCGTTGCCGACGATGGCCAAGGTCAGACCGGGTGTCGCTGCCCGAGCAATCACGGCTGCGTCGATCAGGAGGCTCAGCCGCTTGACGGGTGCGAGCCGGCATACAGCGACAAGTGAAGGATGTTCGCTCTTGCGTCCACCCGGAGAGAACCGCGCATCGGTCCCGTTGGGAACCGCTGTCACCTGTTCCGGGCGAAAGCCGATCTCGAGTAACTCTTCACGAGTGGCCTCAGACGGCGTCACCGTCGGGCTGCGTCGGTAAAACGGCGGCGCCAGACGAGTTTCGAGCACTCGGCCGCACGCCGCCAGCGGGCCGGGCAGCATCTGATCCCACATCGGGCCGTGAACGTGGTGCAAGAAGGTGACCCTTGGCGTTCGACACCAGACAGGCGAGAACCAGGGGACGCCGTTCCAGATCTCGACGAGAGCATCGTACGGACCCATCCGCTGCAACGTTTCGGCGGCGATGGCGCGAGGAAAAACGGTGTACCTGCTCCCCCGTCGGATCACGTTGTACCCGTTTCGTCGACTCTCTGCAGGCTGGCCGACGGCTGCCGATGTGCGATGCAGGATGTCGAAACCGGCTGCGGCCCAGCGCGTCATGAACTCGTCAGCGTGTACTTCGGACCCTCCAGCATCGGGGTCGTCGAGGTCGCGCCACGCCAATGTGTGGATCCGCCGG
Source organism: uncultured Ilumatobacter sp. (assembly GCA_937905835.1). Classification (GTDB taxonomy): domain Bacteria; phylum Actinomycetota; class Acidimicrobiia; order Acidimicrobiales; family Ilumatobacteraceae; genus Ilumatobacter_A. The sequence continues at coordinate 30,887 of CALCXK010000029.1, forward strand.
ATGCCCCGCTGTTGGAGTCGGTCGGCGATCTCACCAAGTTCGCGGAGCTCGTCACCAGACACCGCATGGACGATAGGTCCAATACCGAACGGTCGTGTGGATACCATCGGGGCGCTTGCTCGACGCGACCGACCATTCCGAAGACGACCTGAATACCGACCCGACCGATCTCGGACGGTTGGATCTTGGCGAGTCTGAACACGTTCCGTTCGTTCTCGGTGGTCGTCCCCACCGATCGCTCAAGGGCACGCTGTCGCTGTTGGCGCTCTTCGCCTTCACGATGCTGCCGGTCCGAGGCTTGTACCGCGGCACTGGTTCGTCTTTGGAAGAGGGCTTCATGCTCGTCTTCCCCAGGCTCGTTCAGCAGGGCAAAGTACCGAACGTCGACTTCCTGCACCTGTACGGCCCTGGCTCTCTCGAGGTACTCGCCGGCTGGTACTGGGTGTTCGGGTACACGCTGGAGGCGCAGCGTACGTTTGGGCTGCTGCAGCACCTGCTGATCATCTTCGGTCTCTACACGCTGACTCGAGCGTGGGGCCGGATCGCAGCGGTCGGCGCGGGCATCGTCGCAGCGCTATTGATTATGACACCGATCGGCCTGTCGGCCCTGGCCTGGCACGGCGCTGTCGGCATGGCCCTGTGGGCAGTCGTCTTTGCGGTCAGGGCGCGCACGACGGCTGCACGTTCTGACTGGTTGATTGCCGGGCTGATCGGGGGGTTTGCGCTTTCGTTCCGACCCGACATGGCCATTGCCATCTCGGTCGCTCTCGCCGGTGCTGCATGGGCGCAACGGCGTCGGGCTGCTGCGCCACTGATCGGTGCCGGCATCGTCGGGCTGATCCCGATGTGGATTCATCTGATCGTTGCTGGACCGGGCCCCGTGATCGAAGGCGTGATCATCGACCCGGTGTTTCACCTCCGCGCCGGTCGCGAATTGCCGACCCCGCCGTCGTTCGATCGCATCGACGGCGCCCTCCAGGCCATCGCCGAGGGCGATCCTCCCTGGTGGGGCTTGCCGGCACTCGCCCCCAACCACCAACTCTTCTTCTGGTTCTTCGCCGTCTTCGCTATAGCCATCGCTGTGCCGGTCGCAGCCTGGCGCAACGTTGGCACTCGCAGCCCTCAGCAACGGGGCGTGCTGATCGCTGCAGGCCTGCTCGGTCTTGGCGTGCTCCCTCAAGCGCTCCAACGCCCCGACTCCACACACCTGGCTTGGGTTGCCGTCGTGTCGTGGCCGCTCCTGATCGCCGTCATCATCGACCTCGTCCGGACACGTACGCCGCAGCAACATGGCGCACCGATTGCTGCTGTGGCGTCGTTGCTCGCTCTGTTGTTCGTGGTTGCGCCGTTCTACACATACCGCACATACCTGCTCCACACCCGGGTCGCCGCCGGCAACCTGCCGCTCCCGTTCCTCGTCGAGCGAGAAGGCCGACGGTTCTGGTTCTCGGACCCGATCGTCACCAACGCATTCAACGATCTGATCCCCGAACTGGACTCCATCAGCGACCCCGGCGATCGATTAATCGTGGGTACCGCCGACCTCAGCCGCACGGTCTACAACGATGTGTCGATCTACTTCCTGTTCCCCGAACTGGAACCAGGCACTTTTTTCATCGAGATGGACCCGGGCCTCGCTGACGCCGAAGGGTCCGGCCTCGCTGAAGACATCGCCGAGGCTGATTTCCTGGTGCTGACCAACGTGTGGGCGGGTTGGGTCGAACCAAACGAATCGGTGACCCGCCAAAGCCAGGAACACAACCAGGCTGTTGCCGACAACTTTTGTCTTCGCTCCCAGTTCGAAGACAACCTGGTGTTGCTCTTCGAGCGCTGCGAGGGTGGCGGTGGGATCAGCGGTGCTGACGTCGCTGGCACGTATCCGACAATCCCTGTTCCTGAGCCCGACGAACTTGACTGACTCGTCAGCTGTCGAGCTTGCGCCACACGAAATCGGGTGCGAACTTCAACAAGGCGAACACACCACGCAGCTTGCCGGGTGCCCACACGACGCTCGCACCTTTCTTGAGCCCGTTGACGACCGCTTCGGCCACGACCGACGCATCGATGGTGAACGGGGCCTCTTCCATGCCTTCGGTCATCGACGAACGGACGAAGCCCGGCCGCACTGTCATGACGTTCGCTCCGCTGCCGTACAGTGCATGGCCCAGGCCAGTGGCAAATGCGTCCTGACCAGCCTTCGTCGAACCGTAGACAAAGTTCGAGGCACGGGTCCGGACACCAGCGACACTCGAGAGCACCACAAGCGTGCCATGGCCCTGCTTACGGAGTTGCGCGGCAACAGCCAACCCGGAACTGACGGCACCGACATAGTTGACCGTTGCAAGTTGGGCAGCAGCAACCGGATCGTCAGCGACGTCGATGCCGAGTTGGCCGAATGCCTGGATGACGATGTCGAGGTCACCGTGTTCAGCGGTGACGGCCTCGATCATCGGAGCGTGCGCTGCATGGTCGGTTGCATCGAAGGTGACCGTGGCGACCTTGACGTGATCGGCGAAACCGGTGGTATCGGCCGAGGCTGCGTCGCGGCATGCGAGCACGACGGTCTTGAGGGCCGGCGACGACAGTTCGCCGATGATCGCCCGAGCGATGTCACTGTTGCCACCAAGTACGAGGATGATCTGAGGTTGGTTGATCGCGTTGTTCATTGTTCGCCTTTCAGGCGGTTGAAGTCGAGACGGTTCAGGTCGGGGTGAGTGCTTGCCGGGTCAGAGTAGATCGAGACGGCGGGCCATATCGCTGGCCCATCGGCGGCGCGGATCCACGGTTCGCCGAATGGCTTTCCACTCGTCGAGTCGCGGGTATCCGGCGTTGACCACTCCAGGGGTGAGCTGGGCGTCTTTGGCGAGGTAGTGCCGCCCACCGACTGCGAGGATCATTTCATCGAGTTCGGTGAACAGTGCATCGAGGCCGTCGACGCCTGATGGGACGTCGATCGTGAGCGTCCAGCCAGAGGTCGGAAAGCTCAGGTAGCCACCGCTGCCGGGACCGAACCGTTTCAACACATTAACGAAGCTCGCGTGCCCGTGTGCTGCGACCTTCTCGACAATGGCCCGCAGCCCGTCGATGGCGTTGTCAGGCACGACGAACTGGTATTGGATGAAGCCGTTGCGGCCGTAAAGCCGGTTCCACCAGCCCACCATGTCGAGCGGGTGGAAGAAGGCCGTGAGCGTCTCGGTGTGATGCTGGAGCTTCGGTGTCTTGCGGTACCACAACTCGTTGAACGCTTTAATCGTGAGTTTGTTGATCACATTCGGGACAATCGAAGGGATGTCAGCCAACGTCGGTGGCGAATAGGCCAGCGGATCCATTGTTTGCTTCGGGTTCATCGAGCGGAGTTCATCAAGTGTTGCATGGTTGGCAGAGGACAGGAGTGCACGACCAAGGCTCGAACCGGTGGCACACAGGTCGATCCAGGCAACCGAGTACCGATACAGATGGTCACTGGCGATCATCTTGTCGATCAACGTGTCGAAGTCCGGCACTCGCTCGTTGGTCACCACGCAGTGCCGAGTCTCTATCGGGATCAGCGAGAAGGTTGCATCAAGGATGATGCCAGTGAGGCCCATACCCCCGACCGTTGCCCAGAACAGGTCGGCGTGTTTCCCGACGGGGCTCAACGTTTGCTGGGTGCCGTCGGCAAGGAGCAACGTCAATTGTTGAACGTGTGAACCGAACGAACCGTCGACGTGGTGGTTTTTCCCGTGGATGTCAGCGGCGATTGCACCACCGACCGTCACGAACCGCGTGCCGGGGGTGACTGGCACGAACCAGCCGAGTGGGATGATCTCGCGGAGCAACGTGTCGAGGCTGATGCCGGCGCCGACTCGGACGGAACCTTGTGCGCTGTTGACTGCGATCTCGCCATCGGAGATCCGAACGACAGTGCCACCACCATTTTGCGCCGGGTCGCCATACGACCGACCCATGCCGCGAGCAATAATGCCGCGGCCAGCGTGGTCGAGGCGGTCCAAGACACCAGGTTGGGTCAACTCATCGGCACTGATATTGACCAGCGAAGCCACAGACGGCGTCGTTCGGCCCCATCCGGTGAGTGCGAGTTGTTCGGAATTCACGAAGGGCCAATGGTATCGGTGGTCAGTAGGGCCACTCGGGCACGGTGCGACCGAAGCGGCGTAACACCTTGCCCACCCCGATCGACAGTATGACCTTGAGCCCCAGGTTCTTGATGAACCATGGGATTTGCGCCAACTGACGGAGCGAGTTTGTCACTCTGGCAGCGACGCCCGACAGGTCGGCGCGATAGATCGTCATCGACCGGGAGCGGCCGACGTACCGCCAGCGCGACCCGAAGGCCAGATGCCGGAGAATCGCCATCGTCACGCCGATCGACGAGAAAGAATCGTGGATGAGCATGGTGCCACCGTCAGCAACCCTGTCGCCCCACGACCGGATGTCGGAGAGCGCCGGTGCATACCGGTGTGCTCCGTCGACATAGAGCACCTCGATACTGCCCTGAACGTCATGCAGTGCGTCGTCGGAGAACGAACGAAGATGGGTGACGCGATCGGTGACCCCAGCAGCGGCAAGGTTGGCGTTGAACTGGTCGTGATCGCTCGCGGCTTCGTCAGCGAACCCGTCGATCTCTTGGGGGCCGCGGTCGTTACCGGCATGCGGGTCGATGGCGATCACTTCGACCGACAGATCAGCCCCCGATGCCAGCACGATGGTCGAGCGGCCCTGAAAGCTCCCAATCTCGACGATCCGGCCGCCCTCCGGGCAGTTGACTGCCGAGTCGTACAACGTCGCTGCTTGGCCAAGAGTCATCCAGCCTTGGACGTCGGCAACGAGTGCCATAACGTCAGAGAGCGGTGGTCGAGTCGGTTCGGACATGGATCAAGGATGGGTTCAGGCGGTGTAGACCGCAACCCCGTAGATGAGGATCCAGGCGAGTCCGAGGAGCTGTAGAACACGGTCATTTGCGAACACTTCTTCAGGGGCACCACCACCGCCCTGTTCGAGTACGAGGAGATACCGGAAGAGTGCCGTCAACATTGGCACGATCGACAGCTCGTAAAACGGGAAGTCGAATGACGAACCCGATGTCGAAGGGCCAACCTCGCTGGTCTCGAACGCCCACACGCAGTAACTGAGCAACGCGGCCCCACAGCTCACCGACAGCAGGATGCGAAGGTAGCCGACGGAGTACGCATCGAGTGTCGCCCGGGTGCCGGCACCCTTGCCCATCTCGTTGAGTTCGGCGTAGCGCTTACCGACGACGATGAAGAGCGAGCCAAAGGTGATGCACAGAATAAACCAGCGTGACATCGGCACGTCAACAGCGACCGCACCAGCTGCTGCGCGTAGGACGAAGCCGGATGCCACGGCGACGAGGTCGACCACCGGGATCCGCTTCAGGCCGAGGTTGTAGGCGATGTTGACAACGAGGTACACGCCGACAATGGCCGCGGTCTGCCAGCGCCCCGTGAGCGCGGCGACGCCGAGCGCAGCAATGGGGAAGGCAACGCACGTCGCCCGGGCCACGTTGAGCGCGACATCGCCCGCAGCGATCGGACGGAATCGCTTCTTCGGGTGCTTCCGATCGGCTTCGACATCGATCAGATCGTTGAGGATGTACACGCCTGCCGAGGCCAGGCAGAACGAAACGAAGGCGAGCAACGTCAAGCTGAACGGTCGGCCCTGGTTGAGTACGCCCGCGGCACCAGGCGCGGCGAAGACGAGAACGTTTTTCAACCACTGTTTGGGCCGCGCCGTGCGGATGATGCCCGAGATCACGGCTCGACGGTAGCGGCCACGAGCACTGCTCCCCGATGATCCCCCGCAAGGCTGTCACGAGTTGATTGTCTCGCGGCTGGCAGCGGACAGCCAACCGGGCGAGCCCGAGCCGACGTAGCAGGCCGTGTCGGAGTCGAGTAGGAGTTCTCGATCACCGGTCGAGTCGCCATACGCCGTCACGTGCACGTTCGCTCGGCCGCCGTGATGCTCGTCGAGCCACTCGCGGAGGCGGCGGACCTTTTCGAGTCCGCGACAATTCGGCCCGACCAAGTTGCCGGTGAATGTGTCACCGTCGGTTTCGAGCCGAACGGCCAATACATCGTGCACTCCGAGCAGCTCAGCGAGCGGCCTGAGATAGATCTCGAAGCTGGCCGACACCAGAACAATTTGGTCCCCGGCTGCTGCATGGCGACTCATTGCTGACCACTGGTCGGTGCGTAAACCTGTTGCGAAGACGTCAGCAGCGAACATGTCAGCCAGTTGCTGCACTTCGGCGACGTTGCGGCCGGCGAACGCCGCGCTGGCACCGAGCGCTTTCAGGCGATCTCGATCCCGACGAACAACTGCAGGGATGGTCTGGCGAGCACCAAGTGCCAACTGCTTGGCAACCGGTCGTATGCCGGCCACCTTGCGGATGAACGGGACGACGCAGTCACGTCGCGTCAGCGTTCCGTCGACGTCGAACGCAGCAATCCGGAGCACGGTCAGGGCCTCACGAGCGACGTGCGGGGATGGCGTCGAGCACATCCCAAAATCGCGGCCAACTTTTGGACACGACCGACGGGTCGTTGATCTCGATGCCATCGACGACGAGGCCGAGCACACCGAAGGCCATACCGAGGCGGTGGTCGTGGTGTGTGTCGAGCACGGCACCGTGCAGCATGTCGGTCGGCACGATCAGCAGCCCATCGTCTTCCACGACCACCTGTGCGCCCGTCTTGTTCAGTTCGGCAGCGAGATCGCCGAGGCGATCGCTCTCTTTCTCACGGATGAAGCCCACGCCAGTGATCCTCGTCGGGGTGACTGCTTGTGTGGCGATGACCGCCATCGTCGGTACCAGGTCAGAGATATGAGCCATGTCGATATCGATGCCGCGCAACGGTGTGTCGCGACGCCGCATGACAACCACGTCATCGGCACTGACGGTCGCGATACATCCCATCGAAACAAGGACGTCAATGAACTTCGCGTCTCCCTGCAGAGCGCCCCGCCCGAGGCCCTTGACGCTGACCGCTCCACCTGCGATTGCCGCTGCCGCGAGCGGGTAGCTGGCCGACGAGGCGTCGGGTTCAACCGTGTAGTCGGTGCCGAAGTATCCACCGGCACCGACGTGAATGGTGCGTTCCGAGACGTCGACGTCATCGACACCGAATGCCGACATGATCGAGCGTGTGATTTCGACATACGGTCGCGAGACCAGTTCTGTCGACAGCCCGAGGCGCATCCCGCGCCGGATGTACGGGGCAACCATCATGAGGGCCGACACGTATTGACTCGACACGTTGCCCGGCATCATCACCGCGTCGGCACCGCCGAGTGGGCCCGACACAGTGACTGGCAGGTGGCCCCAGTGTTCACCGGGTTCGATGCGGGCTCCAAGTGCGGCAAGGGTGTCGTGGAGCGGAGCCATCGGGCGGGCCCGCAATGGCGCGGCGCCATCGATCACGTACGGACCAGCGCCCAGCGCCGCCAGCGCAGTGATGAATCGAGAGGTGGTTCCAGCAAGCCGAGTCTGGAGGTTGATCGGACCGGCAGGAAGAACACCGGCGTTACCGGTGACCGTTCCGATGAGTCGCTGATCGTGTTCGGTGACGTCGATGACGACGCCGAGTCGTTCGAGGCAATCAAGCATGGCGGAGGTGTCATCACCAGGGGCAATACCAGAAATTTTGCTCTCACCTTCTGCGAGCGCTGCGCAGATCAGCGCACGATTGGCGATGCTTTTCGACGGCGGCACAACGACGTCGGCGATAACTGGCCCATCCGCTCGGCGAACCCTCAGCCGGTCGGGGAGGTCAAGCGTCATGACAGGGCCTGCACCGACGGCCTGAATCCGCGGGCGATGAGACCGCCACGGAAGATCTCGGATTTAGTGCTGTCGATCAGTACGACGGCGACACCTCGGTTGCTCTCGGCGACGTGGACTACCTCAAAGTTGGCGATGTTGACGCTCAGTTCAGCAGCGAGAGTGAAGAGCTCGGCTGCGGCACCAGCGCGGTCAGGAATCGGCACCCGCACTTCTGTGAGGTCCTCGGGATGTACCACGCGAGTCGGCAGGTTGGTTCGAGCATCACGAGCTGCTTGCAACGTGGATCGCAGTTTTTCGTGGTCGTCCGTTGCGATGAGATCGCGGACGTTGATCAGCCCGTCGATCAGTTCGCCGAGTGCTGACGTGATTGCAGTTTTGTTCTCGGCACAGATGTCGATCCAGATGCTCGGCTGTCCGCTCGCCACACGGGTCATGTCGCGGAAGCCGCCAGCAGCAAGTCGCAGCAGTGCGGCATGTTCTTCGGAACGTGTGCTGGCCAGACACATCAACGTCGCAGCTGTCAGGTGCGGCACGTGGCTGACAACTGCGACCAGCTGATCGTGCCGCTCAGGGCTCAGCGCGACAACATCGGCGCCGAACGAAGAGATAATGCCGTTGACCTGGGCAAACGTGGCGTCATCAGTGCCCTCGAGTGGGGTGAGGACCCACACGGCTCCATTGAACAGGTCGGGTTGGGCGGCATCGATACCGTCGAATTCGCTGCCGGCCATTGGATGCCCCCCAATGAATCGGGTGTGCTCGACCGATCGGCAGACCGGGGTCTTGACGCTGCCGACATCGGTGACCGTGCCCGTGGTTTCGGCGAGTGCTCGCTTGACTTCGTCGGTCGTTGCACGGACCGGCACGGCCACAAAGGTGATCTCAGCGCCTTCGTCGAGGCCTGACGCGTCGATGATTCCTCGTTCGAGTGCTGTTGTCAACGTAAGTTCGCGAGCGTCTTCGCCCGAAACCTTCCATCCATCGCCCTTGAGCGCGAGCGCAATCGATCCCCCGATCAAGCCGAGCCCGATCACATTGGCCCGTCGCTGCACTGCGCTCGCTGTCATGAAGGAGAATCGTACTGCGTGGTCAAATCTGCAGCCGGTCGAGTTGTCCCTGCGATCGTCTCGATCATCTCCCGACGCTCAGCGGCGGTCAGTTCCCGCCAGTCCCCCGGCTTCAACGATGTGTCGGTCAGCGGTCCGATGCGGGTGCGGACGAGACGCGTCACCGTGTGACCGACCGCTTCGCACATCCGACGAACCTGCCGGTTCCGACCCTCGTGAATCGTAAGACAAAGCGTGCCTGGTTCAGGCTGCGACACTCGGGCTGGCGCCGTGACACCATCTTCGAGTTCGACGCCATCACGCAACGCTCGAATACCTCCGGGTGAGACCTTTCCGCCGTCCACCTGTGCGAGATATTCCTTCTCGACGCCGTGTGCCGGGTGAGCAATCCGATTGGCGAGGTCGCCGTCGTTGGTCAACAGTAAAAGCCCTTCGGTGTCGGCGTCGAGCCGACCCACGGAAAAGACTCGCGGCTCTGCCGGAACAAGTTCGACGACCGTTGGCCGCCCGTGTGTGTCCTTGCTCGTCGTGACGACGCCCCGCGGCTTATTCAGGACGTAGTAGACAAGCCCCGGACGCACACCAATCGGTGCACCATCAACTTCGACAGTGTCGTTGTCAGGATCGACTCGGCGACCAAGAATCGCGACTTCGCCGTTGACGGTGACGCGCTCTTCGGCAATGAGTTCCTCGCAAACACGGCGACTTCCCCAGCCGGTCGAGGCCAGTACCTTCTGTAACCGGATGCCCTGGTGGAGGTGAGAGTTCTGTTCTGCCAGCTGTTCCCAGAGGGGCGGCTCGAACCCAGCGTCGTCATTCACTGTGCATCAGTCCCGTCGCGAACGTCTTCGACAAAATCGTCACTGTCGGCGGGCGTTGAGTCGTCGGCATGCTGCACGGCGTATGACACGGCAGTCGGAGCGACAGAGATCTGCGGAGTAACGCGAAGACCGTGTTCGAGTAATTCGACGACGTCAGCACCAGGAATCAACTCGGCCAGAGCTGGCAAGTCGTCGAGCGAATCGAGGCCGAGTTTCTCGAGGAAGACGTCCGTCGTTCCGAACATGATCGCCTGACCCGGCCCGTCGTCCCGGCCGATCTCTTCGATGTAGCCCCGCGCAGCCAACGTGCGAATGACGGCGTCCGGATCAACACCGCGAATCGCGCCGACCTGGGCACGCGAGATCGGCTGCTTGTACGCAACGATTGCGAGTGTTTCCAACGCCGCGCCCGAAAGCCGAGCCCGTTGATCGTGAAGCAGGAAACGCTCGACGTACGGCGTCAGATCGGCCGCTGTCTGGTATCGGAATCCCCCCGCGACCCGCGCCAGCTCGAACCCGTTCTCGGCCTCTCGATAGGTCGCAGCGAGTTCTTCGCACCACTGATCGACCAGTGTGACCGGTTGCTCGATCAGCTGGGCCAGCATTTCAGGAGATACCGGGTCGTGAGCAACGAGGACAATGGCTTCGATGGCTCGTTTGAACGCCGCTATCTGATCCTCGACCGGGACAAGAATTTCGTCGGGAAGACGGTTGGCAGTTGCGCTTGTAGCAGCGCTGTCGGAAGAGTTGCTGTCGTCCTCGCTGCCTTTGGACACTGGGGTGTTCGGGTCTTGTGGGGGAAGGTTGGTCATGTCAGCCCTCGTATGCATCGATCAGGATGGAGTTGGTGTCCACGTCAGCGCCCATCGACCAGACGACGTCGATGTCGCCGAACCGTTCGGATTGATTGAGTTCGATAGCACCTTGCTTGAACAGTTCGAGGAGCGCGAGGAACCGGACGATCACATCGATCCGATCAGCAAACTGAGCGGTCAGTTGACGGAACGAGATGCGGCCCACACGCGGTAGTTCGTCGATCAGTTCCGACACTGCATCACCCACCGTGATCTTGATCGGGTCGACGTGATACAGATCGACGATCGGCTTCGGCCGTGGCGTGAGCGCCTTCATCGCGGCGTTCTGGAGCCGCCTGACGCTGGTTCCCTCAAGCATGTCGGGCACGACGGCAGCGAAGCGCTCGTCTGGGCCGACGACACGTGCAAACGTCTTGTCGGCCTCTTCGGCGAGCCGATCGAAGACCGATGCCACGTCTTTGAACGTCTTTGCTTCGAGGAGACGTGCGAGCAGCATGTCGCGCTCTTCCCACAGCGCGAACTCGTCGTCGAGGTCGCCGTCGCTCATGTTTGGCAGCAGGTGGCGGGCTTTCAGGTCGACAAGCGTCGCAGCGATCAGAAGAAAGCTGGTCGCCACATCGAGATCGAGCGCCTGCATCCGGTCGAGTTCGCGGAGAAAAGCGTCGACGATTGTCGAGAGATTGATCTCGTAGATATCGACCTGCTGTTTGAGAATCAACTGCAACAGCAGATCGAACGGCCCCTCATAGACCGGTGTTGCAACGTCAACCATCGCTGCAAACGATACAGAAGGCACAGGGCCACCAGCGGTATCGTCTCAGACGTGACCGACAATGCCCCGACCACCGTTCCAAAAACGCTGACGAAGCCACGCGTGCTGTCGTGCATCCAGCCCACCGGCGAACTGCACCTCGGCAACTATCTCGGAGCCTTGCGTAACTGGGTCAACGGTCAGCACAGTGCCGATGCGTTCCACGGAGTGGTCGACCTGCATGCGCTCACCGTCACCGACACACCCGGCCAAGTCGGTGCTGCAACCCTGCGCACCGCCGCGATGTTGTTCGCTATCGGCCTCGACCCTGACGTGGCGACCGTCTTCGCTCAGAGCCATGTGCCCGAACACAATCAACTCGGCTGGGTTATGGAGTGCACGGTCAGTTATGGCGAGCTTTCACGGATGACCCAGTTCAAAGACAAGTCGGCCAAGCGCGAGCAAGACTTCATCAGCGGTGGGCTGTTCACCTACCCGGCACTCCAGGCCGCTGACATTCTCCTGTACGACACCAACCACGTCCCGGTCGGTGAGGATCAGCGACAACACATCGAGATCACTCGCGATGCTGCAGTGCGGTTCAACCACCGCTTCGGAGACACGTTCGTGATTCCTGAGGCCGTCACCCCGAAGGCGGGTGCACGCGTGATGAGCCTGCAAGACCCAGCGTCAAAAATGTCGAAGTCAGACGACTCCGACGCCGGCTGCGTGTTGCTCATCGATGATGCCAAGGCCGTGATGAAGAAATTCAAGCGTGCAGTCACCGACTCCGAAACCGGCGTCGACGCCGTGCGATTCGACCGCGAGAACAAGCCGGGCGTGAGCAACCTGCTCGAAATTCATGCCGCTGTGACCGATCGGACACCCGAGGCAGTTGCAGACGAGTACGAGCAGTACGGCGCGTTGAAGGTTGCTACCGGTGAAGCAGTCCTGGCTGTACTCGACCCGATTCGAGTCAGATATGGCGAACTGATGGAAGACCGCGGCGAGCTCGCTCGGCTGCTACAGGTCGGCGCAAGCCGAGCACGCGAAGTAGCAGCAGCGACCGTCGACCGTGCGTACGCCAACATCGGCATGTTGCCTGCGTGAACATGTGCCTCGCCTGAACGAACTCGACCGACGGGTTATCACTCTCGCTCTTCCCGCCCTCGGCACACTTGCTGCCGAGCCGTTGTACCGGCTCGTCGATACCGCAGTCGTCGGCCGGCTCGGTACCGATCAGCTCGGTGGGCTGGCCATTGCGATCTCCGTACTCTCGCTCGTTATCGCGAGCAGCAACTTCATCACCTACGGAACCACCGAGCGCGTCGCTCGTCGGCTGGGCGCCGGGAATCCTGCAGACGCTGCGAATGTCGGGGTGCAGGCACTGTGGCTGGCCGGAACGGTCGGCGTGCTCGCAGTGCCGTTACTGATCGGCTTCGCCCATCCTGTGACGGCCGCGCTCGGGGCCGACGGCGAGGTCGCCGTTTTCGCTGTGGACTATCTCCGCATCGCCGCGCTCAGCGTGCCCTTCGTCGTGGTCTCACTGGCAGTCCAAGGGGTGCAACGCGGTTCATCCGACTACCGAACCCCGCTCGTAATTCTCGTCGGTTCGAACATCGTCAACGTGGTGGTCGAGTTGGTCCTCGTCTTCGGGTTCGACATGGGCATTGCTGGCGCCGCCTGGTCGACCGTAGTCGCCCAAATCGGCGCCGGCGTGGTCTTTCTCTTTGTGATTCGCCGACGCCTCGTCGACGCCACGCAGTGGAGGCCCAACTGGGCCGAGATGATGCCGCTCCTGACTGCGGGGCGCCACCTGCTGCTGCGCGTCGCTTCGATCCTCGGCGTGTTCACCGGTGCGACGGCAATTGCTGCCCGCATCGATGCACCGACACTGGCTGCTCACCAGATCGTGGTCACGATGTTCATTTTCCTCGCCTTGGTCCTCGATGGGCTCGCGGTGCCGGCGCAGACGCTCATCGCCGAAGAGTTGGGCAGGGACACCAGCGCCGCTGGGACCACGGTCGCACTCAACCTGGCACGGCGGGTCATTCGCTTGTCGCTGTTCGTTGCAGTTGGGCTCACCGTGTTGGTCGCGGCCTCCGCACCGCTCGTCGCCCGCGCCTTCAGCAACGATGATGCCGTCGTCAGTCGGGCCACGAGCGGCCTGTTCCTACTTGCCGCTCTCATGCTGCCCGCTGCGGTGGCATTTGCATGCGACGGCATCCTCATCGGGGCCGGCGACTATCGCTTCATTGGCCGTGCTGCCTTCGCATTCCTGCTCGCCGTGCTGCCGATTGCGGTGCTCGTCCTCGCAACGAGGTCACTCGGCATCGTCGGCATCTGGGTTGGCCTGTTCGGCTGGGTCTGCCTCCGGGCCGGAGTCAACCGCCAGCGCGTCGAACGAATTTTACAACCGGCCGACGCGTAGCGCTCAGGCGTAGTCGGAGCGGTGCAGGCTCTGGGCTCCCGGACCGTAGCCAGCAATCATTTCGACCGTTTCGACTTCCGACCCGATGTCGGCTGCCATCTTGGCGCCGATCGCCTCATGGTCGTGGTACGCGGCAAACCGTTTGCCGCGCGGGCCAATGACCGTGCCCGCTACTCGCCCGAATGTGCCCAGTCGGCACTCGATCTTGCCGACGTCGTGCAGCAGCGCTCCAGCGATCTCGGGCACGGTTGCATCGGACCGATCCTCGACGAAGCGTTGAGCTACGGCGATGCTGTGGCGGCGATCTTGATTGCTGAGCTGCACCCAGAGCGACCGTTCCCCCTTGGTCAGGTGGTCCTCCGCCCAGATCTCGTCAGCAACCGATGGTGGGGTTCCGGGCAGCGACGTGATGAAGCGGGCGATCAGGTGCCACCACTCGACCGGATTCAGCAACATCGACGACATCACTGCAGTGTGGCCCGGGGATGGCTCGACCGGTACACGTCCCAGAGACGTTCCTGGCTGACCCGCGTGTATACCTGTGTGGTCGAGATCGATGCATGACCGAGCATCTCCTGCACCACGCGCAGGTCCGCTCCGTGATCGAGCAGGTGGGTCGCACACGAGTGGCGCAACACGTGTGGCGAAAGTTGGTCGGTAATACCGGCACGTTCGCCGTACTTCTTGACGATCAACCAGGCAGCTTGTCGACTCAGGCGACCACCGCGGATGTTGAGGAAGACCGCCTCGGCGTCACCCCGACGTTTCCATTGATTTGGGATCAGACGGGCACGGCCTAATGTTGAAAACCAATCGTCGAAGGCACGCGCCGAACTCCCACCGAACGGCACGATCCGTTCCTTAGCGCCTTTCCCGTACAGGCGGACCAGCCGATCATCGAGGTTGATGTCACCGATCGACAGCCCGACCGCCTCAGAGATCCGGGCGCCGGTGGCGTAGAGCAACTCGAGGAGCGCCCGATCGCGATGGTCTGCGGGGTTGGTCCCGATCACTGCGTCAAGCAGGCTGGTGACCTGCGATTCGTCCAATGGCTTCGGGATACCGGATGGGACGCGCACCCCCTCGAGGTCTGCGGCAGGATCGTCTGGGCGTTCCCCCTCGATCGCCAGATACCGGTGCAGCATGCGAATCGCTGCGAGCTGACGTGCAATCGATGACATCGCCGCGTCAGATGCGCGACGCCCGGCGACGAACTCGACGAGTTCGCCGTGCGTCACATCAAGCACCGTCCGTTCACGCCCGCTCAGCCACGTCCAGTATGCGCAAAGGTCGCGCCGATAGGCAGCGAGCGTGTTCGGCGAACGACCTTTTTCGGCAACGGTCCACGAGAGGAACTCCTCGACGACGAGCGGGAGTTCGACACGCTCCATGTCGGCTCAGGAAGCGTCGGCAGAACGTAGTCGTCGTTCCGCGAGCAAGAGACCCGTGACTGTTTTGGCGTCGCAAATCTCACCGGAGTCGATCATTGCCAGTGCCTCGAACAGCGGTAGATGGAGGATTTCCATGTACGCCTCTTCAGGACCCTGACGATTGGTTGCCGTCGGGGTGCAGTCGGTGGCGAGATAGATCGACATGACCGAGTCGGTCATGCCTGGCGAGGGATAGGTCTCGGCGAGCAGTTCGAGGTTGCCGGCGATCAGGCCAGCCTCCTCGATGAGTTCTCGACGAGCGACCTCGGCGGTGTCTTCGCCAGCGATGTCGCGCATCCCGGCTGGGATCTCGATGACCTCGGCGTCGTAGGGCGGGCGGTACTGTTTGACAAGTACGGTGGACGCGTTGCCCTCGGCATCAAACACGAGCGGGACAATGCCGACAGCGCCCGGCGAACGCACGATGTCACGAGTAAACGTGGTGCCGTTCGGTGCAACGAATTCGGCGACGGCGACGTGCCAGATGTAACCCTGGTGGACCAGGGTCTCGCCGACTCGCTTGAATTCAGGCATCGCTCAGGTCAACGACGGTTCGGACGACGCTGGGACGACAAGCGACTCACTCGATGACGTGGCAACGTGCCGCTCGAGTGCCGCAGCAATCAGTTCACGGAACAGCGGATGCGGCCGGTCTGGACGGCTCTTGAACTCGGGATGCGCCTGGGTGGCAACCCAGAAAGGGTGACCTGGCAATTCGATGAACTCGACCAGGCGACTGTCGGGAGAGGTTCCGGAGCACCAGAGGCCGTGCTCTTCAAGCTGGCTGCGGTACTGCTCATTGAACTCATAGCGATGACGGTGGCGTTCGGAAACGACGGGCTCGCCATACGCTGCGGCCACCTGTGACCCGGCAGCGAGCACTGCGTAGTACGCGCCGAGCCGCATGGTGCCTCCCTTGTCTTCGATGCCACGTTGGTCGAGCATCAGATCGATCACCGGGTACTGAGTGGTCGGATCGAACTCGGTCGAGTTGGCGTCGGTCAGCCCCACAACGTTGCGGGCGTAGTCGATGGTCATCGCCTGGAGGCCGAGGCAGATGCCGAGACACGGCACGTGCTCTTCACGGGCGTATTTGGCGGCGGCGATTTTTCCCTCGACACCACGGGAGCCGAAGCCGCCGGGAATGACGATGCCGTCGAGGTGGCTCAGCTGGCCGGCAGCGAGAAGGCCTTCGACATTCTCGGACTGGATCCATTCGATTTCGACGTCGGCACCGTGGTGGAAGCCAGCGTGCTTCAAGCTTTCGACGACCGAGAGGTAGGCGTCGGGAAGCTGGATGTACTTGCCAATCAAACCAATCCGGACCGGCTTCACGGCGGCTTCGACCTTCTTCACGAACTGCTCCCAGTACGTGAGGTCGACGTCGCCTTCGATGCGCAGCACGTCACATACGAAGTCGTCGAGACCCTCGTCGTGCAGGATCAACGGCAGCTCGTAGATGTTGTTCGCGTCGGCGGCATTGATAACGGCGCGCAGTTCGACGTCGCACATGGCCGAGACCTTGCGCTTCAGGTCGTCGCTCAAAGGCTCCTCGCTGCGGCACACGATCACATCGGGCTGGATGCCGCGACTGCGGAGTTCGGTCACCGAGTGCTGTGTCGGCTTGGTCTTCTGCTCGCCAGCTGGGCCAATGAACGGCACCAGCGTGACGTGGATGTAGCAGACATTGTCGCGGCCGACCATGTTGCGGAATTGGCGGATTGCTTCGAGGAACGGGAGGATCTCGATGTCGCCAACGGTGCCGCCGACCTCGGTGATGACAACGTCGACATCGTTGCGCGCCACCCGCTCAACCCGGCGTTTAATTTCGTCGGTGATGTGCGGGATGACCTGAACGGTCTTGCCGAGGTAGTCGCCGCGTCGTTCTGCAGCAAGAACGGACTGGTAGATCGAACCGGTGGTGGCATTTGAGTTACGCGACAGGTTTTCGTCGATGAAACGCTCGTAGTGACCAAGGTCGAGGTCGGTCTCGCCGCCGTCATCAGTGACGAAGACTTCACCGTGCTCGAATGGGTTCATCGTGCCCGGGTCGATGTTGATGTACGGGTCGAGCTTCTGGAGTGTGACTCGCAGACCTCGGTGCTTCAACAGCCGACCAAGTGACGATGCGGTCAGGCCCTTGCCAAGAGCGCTAGCAACACCTCCTGTCACGAAAATGTGCTTGGGCATTTCAGACCTCCGTCAGAGAACAACACGACGGAAAATCACCATACCGCGCTTCGAGCGACCTGGTGGCTCTCAGGCGTCGAAATTTCATCTCAGTAGTTCCCGCGCGTGCTCGAGCGCCGAATCGGTCGACTTGCCGGACAACATCCGGGCAATCTCGTCAACACGCTCATCACCTTCGAGACGCTTGGCTGATGCAAACGTCGCGCCCTTGCTGACCTTCTTCGACACCGAGATCTGCGACTCTGCTGCAGCTGCGACCTGAGCGAGGTGGGTGACCACGAGGACTTGGTGGTGCTGACCAAGCCGGGCGAGGGCGTCGCCGACCGCTTGTGCGGCCTCTCCCCCAATACCGGCATCGACCTCGTCGAACACCAACGTGTCGTGGCCTGAGGTTCCTGACGACCCTGCTGATGCTTCGGAGAGTACGAGGCGGAGCGCCAGCATGGCCCGTGCGAGTTCGCCACCTGATGCCACGCGGGTCAGCGGGAGAACAGGCGAACCAGGGTTGGCGGCGAGCAAGAACTGGACCCGATCGCCCGGATGGTCGTCAGCGTGCTCACCGACTTCGACGGCGATCGCCGCGTTCGGCATCGCCAGGGTCCGTAAGCGCTTCTGCACGGCAGCCGCCAGCTTCGGCGCCGCAGCGCGCCGGGCACTGCCGACGGCCTCTGCTGCGGTGCGTTCCTCGATAAGCGCCGATTGTCGTTCGACGTCGAGCGCCGCAGCGCGCTCGTCGAACCTCTCCAGCTCGCGGAGACGGTCTTCCGACTCGGCATGGAAGACCATCACGGCGCTGAGACCGTCGCCGTACTTGCGTTGAAGATCCTTGAGCATCTGGCGCCGCTCGCGGAGTTCGGTGAGTCGTTCAGGCGACTCATCGATCGCGTCGGCAACACCACGCAGGTCGGCGATCAGGTCGTCGACCTCTGCAAGCACCTCGTGCAGCCGAGTTGCGTGATGGAGGTACGGCTGGCGCCTGTCGATCGCAGCAAGCGCGTTGCCCAGTGAATCGCGGGCGCCGTCTTCATCAGCGAGCAACCCGTATGCCGTCGTGCCGCTTGAGCGGTGCGCCGACGCATCAGCGAGCACGGACTCTTCGGCGTCGAGCACCGCGTCTTCGTCAGCGTCGACGATGTTCGCGGCGTCGAGTTCGTCGACCTGATAGCGGAGGAGGTCGATCTCGCGAGCGCGGGCGCGTTCGTCGCCGCCCAACACTGCGAGGCCGGCGTCGATCTCGGTCAGGCGCGCTCTGGCTGCGCGAAGCGGAGCGAGATCAACATCGCCGAATGTGTCAAGTGCCGCGCGTTGCGTGGCAGTTGACAACAGGTGCTGATGGGCGTGCTGCCCGTGCAGGTCGACGGCATCGGCGGCAGCATCGGCAAGCAGCGTCACGGTGGCCAGTCGGCCATTGACGTAGGCCCGTGACCGCCCTACGGCTGGGACCACTCGGCTTAAAATCGTTTCGGTGCCATCGGCCGCTACAAAGCGCCCGTCGACGCGTGCTTCTTCGGCGCCGTGCCGCACGATCGACGTATCAGCTCGACCACCAACGAGGAGTTCAATCGCATCGACCAGCATCGTCTTTCCAGCGCCGGTTTCGCCCGTGAGCGCGGTGAGACCAGCACCAAGCATCAGTTCGAGGCGTTCGATGACGCCGAGGTTCTCGATGTGGAGTTCCGTCAACACGAGGCCCAGTATCGCAACCCAGTGTCGCAGAGTTGGGGATCCGATCGAACTTCTGTTCGATTTGATGAATAACCCCTGCTAGCGGTCGGTGAGACCGAATTTCGCCTTCAGAATCTGATGGTAGCGATACGCACCGAACCGGACGAAGTTCGCAGTGACCTCGGACGGAATGCAGGTGACGATGTCGCCCTCGTCGAGTTGCGCAGTCGGCTGGCCATCGATGGCCAGTTCGGCGCGCCGGTGGCCCGAGACCTCGATCTCGACGATCTCGGACGGGTCGAGCACCAGCGACCGATCAAACAGCATGTGCGGCGACACAGGCGTCAGCAGAATTGCTCGGTGCCGGGGCGACACGATTGGACCGCGCGCAGACAGCGAGTACGCCGTCGAACCGGTCGGAGTCGCAACGATCAGGCCGTCGGCCGCGTAGTGCGTGAATGGCTCGCCATCGATACGAGCGAGGAGACGGACGGTGTGGCCGGACTCGCTCTTCTCGACGACCGCCTCATTCAGCGCACGGCCTGCACGCACACCATTGACCGAGACATCGAGCATCATCCGATCGTCGATGCTCCACTCCCCTGTTTCCGGCCCGGAAAAGAATTTGGTAAGCGCATCGGCGAGGTCGACGGGCTCGACTTCGGTCAGGTAGCCGAGCGAACCCAGGTTGACGCCGAGTAACGGTGTCGCTGCACCGTCGAGGAGGCCGACGCTGCGCAACATCGTCCCGTCGCCGCCGAGGCTGAGGACGAGGTCGGCCTCGGCAACGGGGCGATCACTCTGGTGCTCAGGCAGGCCGAGCGCATCAGCGTCTTGGCCCGGCATCCAGAAGTCGTGGCGGTGCTCTGAGCACCACACTGCTGCGAAGATGGCGTGTGACCGCGCCGTTTCACGTTCGTGGTGTGCGACGAGCGCGACGCCACTCACGGTGCGCTCCCGGCGGCGGGAGCAGTGACCCAGACGAGGAACTCCACGTTGCCATCGGCACCGGTGATCGACGAGACGGCCCAGTCGATGATCGAGCAACCCGACGCCACGAAGGCATCGGCGACCTCGCCTTTCACGCGTTCATGGATGGCTGGGTCAGTGATGATGCCGCGACCTTTGCCTACCTCGGACCGGCCGGCTTCGAACTGCGGTTTGACGAGCATCACCATGGGAGCATCAGGTTGGCACACCGAGACCAGTGCGGGTATGACCAGCGTGAGTGAGATGAACGACAGGTCACCAACGACGATGTCGACTCGCCCGCCGATGTGGTCGGCGCTGATGTGGCGAACGTTGGTCCGCTCCATGTTGATGACGCGGCCATCGGCGCGGAGTCGTTCATGAAGTTGGCCATGCCCCACGTCGAGCGCAACGACCTCACGAGCGCCGCGCTGCAAAAGACAATCGGTGAACCCGCCGGTCGATGCGCCGGCATCAAGCGCACGGAGCCCAGACACATCAAGCTGAAAGCGTTCGAGCGCACCTTCGAGTTTTTCTGCGCCTCGGCCCACGAATCGTGCGGGTGGCCCTTCGATGACGACGGCGTCACCTGGTGCGACCTGACGAGAACCCTTATCGGCAATCGACCCGTTGACCAAGACGCGGTTGGCCGCGATCATGTTGTGCGCCTCGGTCCGACTCGACGTGAGTTCACGACGGACCAGTTCGGCATCTAGCCGGCGACGGGACGCCATGAGGTCAGTTCAGTTCGAGCGCGCGGAACGCTTCGTGGCGATCTTGCGGACGCCAGACGATCCAACCGCTGCCGACTTCTTGGCGGGGGCCGTCTTCTTGGCTGCCGACTTCTTCGCTGCGGGGGCCTTCTTGGCTGCCGACTTCTTCTTGGCTGCCGACTTCTTCGCTGCCGGGGCCTTCTTGGTG
>CALCXK010000030.1 GCA_937905835.1 uncultured Ilumatobacter sp.
CAATGTCCCGTCCGGACCTACCGCAAGTTCGATTCCACGGACACAGCCGAGCAGAACGAACACAGTGAGGCTGTGCTGCAGCGGTTTCTGCAGGGCAATGACTTTGAGAGCACCGGCCGCCTGGGACCGGGGCAATTCAGGTGCCATATGAAGAACTTGCAGCCGCCACACTCGAAGCGATGGAGGCCGCCAGTCGGATCATCACGGGCGGCCAGTTACCGGACGACATCGCCGGTCGACGCGTCGGAAAGCCTGATCTGCTGATCCCCGCCGGTGTTAACGACGGCGCTTTGGTGCGACGCCCATGGGAGTCTGACGTTCTTAGACCTGCACATGGTTCCCAGAATGGAAACCTGCCGGAGGACGACGCTTACGCCAGCAGAGCGCTCAGCTGGGGTTCCCTCGCGTCTCGGGGTCGCTTGAGATCGGCACGCCAACGTGCGCAGGTCGCATCAGAGGTCAACCGCAAGTTGAGCGCAGGACGCCGCCACGGAATCGCCGAAAGAGTGTCCGGGCGACCCGCTGGAGCTACCGGGTGCGGAGCGCGGGGTCGGACTTCTCGGTGAGAATTCCGTTGAGGTAGCACTCGGGCAGTGCCATCAACCCGGTGCGGGTCGGGCTGTCCGGGAGGACCGACAAGCAGGCGCTGGCCAGCTTGTTGTACTCGCCAATCCGGTCGAGGGTTTCGGTCACGGCGCCCGAAGCGAGCACGCGTGCCTTGAGCTCGTCAGCTGCTTCCTGGCTGTCCTTGGCCCCAAGCATCAACGCCTTGAACCCATCTGGGTCAGCATCTTCGGCGAGAGCGACGAGCACAGGGTACGTGTACACGCCCGACTTGGCGTCGTTGTTCACAGGCTTACCCATGAGCTCGTCGGTTGACACGAGGTCGAGCAGGTCGTCGACCAGTTGGAACGCCATGCCAAATTGCATGCCGTACTCGGCGAGCGCCTCAGCCCGCTCGAGCTCGCCAACGCAGAGCGCACCGATATGGCAGCTCGCACGGAGCAGCGCACCGGTCTTGCCGGCAATCGATGTGAGTGCCTGATCGGGGGTGCGGTCGACGTTGAATTCGTGCGCACCCTCAAGGCTTTGGCCATCGCAGAGATCGGAAATGGTGATCGCCAGGCTGAGGGCAACTTCCTTGGAGACACTGGCGGCCTCGATGCCGGCACGGGCCAACAGGAAGTCTCCGACGAGAACGGCCTGATTGGCGCCTTCCCTCGAATTGATCGTTTCGACGCCACGACGCGTGTTGGCCTCGTCGATGATGTCGTCGTGTACGAGCGAACCGACATGCACCAATTCGACTGATGCTGCGCCGGACCGGACACGTTCGTCGAGCGGAGCAACCGAGCACTCGGGGAGCGCGGCCACCGCACTCGCAATGGTCAACAGCGGACGGAGGCGCTTACCGCCCCCTTCGAGCATGCGAATGGCGGGCCCGGCGAGCTCAGCAGAGCCGTCGATCGTGCTGATCAGTTGGTCGGCAACGGCATCGAGAGCCTCAGGCAGCGATTCGAGCCCCAGGAGCTCAGCGAAGTCTCGAGCCTTCATGATTCGGTGACAGCCTTTCCACCCTTACGGCGCTTACGAGTCTGGTATTCGGCAACAGCGCTGTAAAAGTGGGCTCCAAGAAAATCAGGCCACAGCGTGTCGGTGTACACGAACTCCGAATAGGCGGTGTGCCACGGAAAATAGTTCGACAATCGTTGCTCAGACGACGTCCTGACCAGCAGGTCAATGTCAGGCATTTCTGGACAGTACAAGTACTTTCGGAAGTCATTCTCACTCAGCTGAGAGACGTCCGTCTCACCCGCAGCGGCCAGTGTCATGGCCCGCAGAAGTTCGGCTCGCCCCCCGTAGTTAAAAGCGATCGCGAACTCGAGTTCGGTGTTGTGTGCGGTCATCGTCTCGCACTCGCGGAGCCAGTCTCGGCAGGCTGGCGGTATTCGAGGGTCATCGAGATCGCCGATGAAACGCAACCGGACACCGAGGTCGCGGAAGCGGTTGCGTTTCTCTTCGCGCAACAGCCATTCCTGCAGGCTCATCAGGAACTGCACTTCGGGAGCGGGGCGCGCCCAGTTCTCTGTGGAGAACGCATAGACCGATAGCCATTGCACACCGAGTTCGAGACACGCATCAACTGCAGCATCGACCGAATCCTCGGCGGCAGCATGGCCTTTCGACCGATCAAGTTCGCGTGTCTGAGCCCAACGGCCGTTGCCATCCATGATGCATGACACGTGACTTGGGATCGGGCCGGTGCGAATGCTCTCGTGCTCCTCGGCTTCGACCATCCTCATGCGTACGACGCTACACGGACCACCTTGAACGCGTCGCTTGCCGACATCGTGCGGTCGACTGATCCCGTTAGCGACCAAATCGTGAGGTGACGCCACTACAGACCCCTCTACTGAGGCGACGTTCTCGTCAGACGGAGAAACGCTTTTCGAGGTGACCGATCTCAGGGAGCCCGATGAGGTCAGTGAAATTGTCGAACGGCATCAACTCGTCGGCGAACGGAGCAGGCGTGCCCGCTGCTGTAAGTTTGGTGAGGAAGTTCTGCATCGCAGCGGTCGCCGCGAGGAGCATTCCGATCGGCATGATGATCATTGCGAAACCGAGTGCTGCGATTTCCTCGTAGGTCAATGGCGGGGTCTTGCCACCTTCGGTCCAGTTGAACAGCAGGGGGACGCCAGCGAACTCCGTGGCGACGCGCTCGATTTCCTGCACGTCCTGCAATGCCTCGACGAACAGCATGTCAGCGCCTGCCTCCGCGTATGCCGTGGCGCGGCGAAGCGCTTCGTCCATGCCCAGCGGGGCGCGGGCGTCGGTCCGTGCAATCACCATGAAGTCGTCGTCTTGGCGGCTTGCGACTGCCGCACTGATCTTGCCGACCATCACGCTGGCATCAACGATTCGTTTGTTCTCCATGTGTCCGCACTTCTTCGGCAGGATCTGGTCTTCGATGTGCAGCGCAGCGATGCCAGCTCGCTCGAACTCCTGCACGCAGCGCACGACGTTGATCTGATTGCCATAACCGGTATCGGCGTCAGCAATGACCGGAAGATCGATGGCGGCGGTGATGCGTCGAGCATTGTCGACCATCTCGTTCATGCCAAGCAGCCCGACATCGGGGCGACCCAGCAGGGAGGCCGTGGTACCAAAGCCGGTCATGTACGCAGTGTCGAACCCCGCTTGCTCAATGAGCCGGGCACCGAGCGCGTCGTAGCAGCCGGGAGCGACGAGCGGCGCACGTTGCTCCGTCGCCGTGGTGAGGAGCTGCCGCAGGGCTGTGGGCCCCGCCGGTCGTTGCCGAAGAAGGTCTGACATGTTGGGCAACTTAGCCCTTGGTCAGCTCGCCGCCCTTGACGTCAGTAGCGACGCAGTTGGCGTTGGTGGCCGACAACCGCGAGTACCGCACTGACGACCAGCATGAGCAACGTAAGGCTCATACCGGCCGTGGTGACGGCGTGGGGCGTTGAGTCGCCGGCACCAAAGTTGCCTGCGGCGATGCCGAGCGGGAACGTGCCCATGTCAAGCAACGAGCTCACCCACAACCACAACGCCACGCTCACGCCACCAGCGGCCAGTCCGAGGCCGTACGCCCGCACGATCAGCAGGCCAAACACGATGGCTACTCCGATGAGCGCGAGTTGGATGAGCCGGCCCGCGAAATACAGGGTCGGCAGGTCGAAGATCGGGCTGGCCGAGCGGTAATTGTTCTTGAACGTCGCGTTGCCTTCGGGCAGGAGCGGCCCTGCGATGAGGACGACTCCGCCGACTCCGCCGAGCGCTGCGATCCAAGGGTTGAGTGCCGGGCGACCGCCTGTGCTGAATGAACTCAGCGACGCGAGGAACCCGAGGAACCCGATTGCCGCCACGGCGACGATCAACCAGAAGCCGAGATCGCGTGTGACCTTCAGCGTGAATGCGAGGTCCGTGGTCTGGCGGGTGATCGACTCGGCTGACGCGATGCGTAGCTCGGCAAGGCCAGTGACCATCGCGGCCCAACCGGTCAACGAGAGGCCCGCACCGCCGGCGAGGCCCGCACCCCAGCGGAAGCCGAAGCATGCGAGGAGGCCACCGAGCGCCATCACCGTGGCACCGAAGAAGCCGGCGACAGCGAGGTTGGTGCCGAGCGTGTCGAGTGTGCGCACGCCGGTGGCGATGCCGTCGACCGGAGCCGAGGTGCGAATGTCGATGATGTCGGCGACTGCGGTCATCAAGACAGCGAGGGCACCGAAGAACGCCAAGATGAAGACGACCTTGACCTTGAACGGGTCGCGGCCTGGCGGGGACTCGTACATGTCGCTCGAACCGTCGAACAGCGCCGGTACTTCGTCCGTGACCTCACCCGCTGCCGCCCCCGTCGTCTCAGTGTTGGCGGCGTCGAACTGCTGGAGCGGAATCTGCGTTGTCGCGAACACATCGACCAGCGGCGCGGCGGTGACCACATTCGGAACCCCATCTGTCGGCGGAGGGTCGGCTACAGGAGATGTCAACGGAACGTCGCCGGTCGGCACGCCCCAGTCAGGGTCGGGAATCGGTGCCCGTGCAGTGATCTCTTGCGTCGGCCACGCAGCCATGTCAGGCAGTTCGTCGGCCGGGAGCGCCGCGAGTTGGTCGGCGACCGATTCAGGCAGGCCATCGTTGGGTGGGGAGGAGACGTCGGCCGGGTCAGCTGGCGACGAGGCGGCCGGGAGCGCCTCGGTCGGGTCGGTGACGCCAGCGAGCGAGTGCCCGCAGCCAGCACAGAACTTCTGATTCTCCTCGACCCTCTGGTCACACGATGGGCAATACATGCAGATGACTGTACGAGGTGGGGCCCGCTCATATGGGCCGTGAGCGCGTCGGGTGATACTGGGTGGCCGCGGTCAGCGTCACACATCGAGAAAGCGGGTCATCCGATCAGGTCGACCCAGCTGGTTGCCGGACACGGCATGATGTGCACATGACTGGGCGGTTCGCGCCATCTCCGACGGGCGAGTTGCACCTTGGAAATCTTCGTACCGCTGTCGTGGCGTGGCTGTCGGCGCGTGCGGACGGACGCCCGTTCTTGGTGCGGATGGAAGATCTCGACCGCATGCAGGCGAGCCCCGAGCACGCAGCAGCGCAGCTCCGCGACATGGCCGAACTCGGCCTCGACTGGGACGGTGACGTCGTCAAACAGAGCGAGCGTTTTCACCTCTACGACGCGGCCATCGACCGACTCGCCGAGGCTGGCGCTGTGTACGAGTGCTTTTGCAGCCGTCGCGACATCCGCCACGACATCGAAGCCGCATCGAGGGCGCCGCACGGTCCGCCCGGCTCGTACCCGGGCACCTGCCGTGACCTGTCGGTCAGCGAGCTTGCCGCGCGTCGAGTATCGGGTCGTCCACCGGCACTCCGATTGCGGACCGACCCTGGCACCTACGACTTCGTCGATCGACTCGTCGGACCGCAGTCTGGCGGTGTCGACGATGTTGTGCTGAGGCGCAATGATGGCGTGCCCGCATACAACCTCGCTGTCGTCGTCGACGATGGGCTCCAGGGAGTCACCGATGTGGTGCGCGGCGACGACCTCTTGCCATCCACGCCGCGCCACGTGATGCTCCAGCAGATGCTCGGCATTGAGACGCCGAGCTACCTCCACATTCCGCTGGTCTTCGGGGGCGATGGCGAACGGTTGGCGAAGAGCCACGGGGCAACGACGCTTGCCGAACTGCGCGAAGCTGGTGTCTCTTCTGCCGCGGTCATGTCCTGGATCGGGTCGTCGCTTGAGTTGGCTGCGCCGGGTGAAGCTGTTGCTGTCGGTGACCTCGTCGACCGATTCGATCCGACTGCGCTGCCAAGAGGCATCGTCGTTGCACCCGATTTTGTGGGGCACCCCGAGGATTGACCGTCACAATTTGGGCCCGTTCGCCGATCCGCACGTTCTTCTGGCGACGGACAATTGAAATTGTTTCAAACGGTCTGAAGATCACTGGAATTGACGATTTCACTGGATCCCAGACGGCTAATATCACTGTCAATGGCACCTGAAGATCGTCGAACAGCGCGCATCGGATGCGCAGTCATCTTTGGCGTTGTCGCGTTTGTCGGCTGCTCCACGGCGCTGACGAGCGGTGACGGCAGCGGCGCCGTGATTGCCGACACCACAGCAGCGCCGACCAGCACCATTGCGTCGCCGCAGACAACCATCGCTCCGGCTACCACGGTGGTACCGCAGACAACCGAGGCCTCGACAACCACAACGACGGTCACACTGCCGGCCAATCTCGTCGCAGTCGCCGTACTCGATCCGCCGATCCCCGCGCTCGGCACCTCCGACGGCGCCGAAACGGTACGCCTACAGAACCGACTTCAGGAGCTTGGCTTTTGGGTCGTCGCCGACGACGGCGACTACGGCCTCACTACTCGTCAGGCAGTCATGGCCTTCGAGAAATACATGGGCTTCGACAACCCAGACGGCAAGCTCGACGGACAGACCGCTACAGCGATTTCGAACATGGACCTGCGCCCTAGGGCTCGTGCCAACTCCGGCACACTCGTCGAGATCGACAAAGCCAAGCAGCTGCTCTTCTTCGTCGTCGACGGTCGCACCGAATACATCCTGAATACTTCAACCGGCAACGGCGAGGCCTATGAAGAGCCCGACCAGAACACACCCGGTGAAATCCAGAGAGGCATAGCGCTCACCCCGAGCGGCCTCCACCACGTCAACCGCGAACGGCCCGAAGGCTGGTGGGAAGGCGATCTCGGCCAGATCTACCGCCCCAAATACTTCGTCGGTGGCATCGCTGTACACGGCTCAAATTCGATCCCGAATTATCCGGCTTCCCACGGCTGCGTACGCGTGAGCGTGCCAGCAATGGACTGGATCTGGCAGATCGGCATCATGCCGCTCGAGACCCCCGTCTGGGTCCACGACGGCGCCTGATCTCGGGCCAGCATGAAGCGTGTCCGATTCCCCTCGGGTCAAAAGTGGACATTGACGGGAGCGCGGCTGAGTTTTGACTTCCTGGCTGCGGAACGAGGCGCGGTGCGGCGAGCCTGTCAGAATCTGGCTCATGCTTCCCGGTGTTGGTTCTGTTCGTCCCTGGGCCGATCCGGGAGTAGTTGAACTCAACCGGCTGCCGATGCGTGCACCGACCACGGCATTCCCGACAACTGCCGAGGCTCGCAAGAACGACCGAGTTCACGACGGCGACGCATCACCGTGGCGCCGCACCCTCAACGGCAAATGGAACTTCCGCCTCTACGAATCGCCCGATGCTGTTCCAGCCAACGCGATCATCAAGGCGCCAACCGGGAGTTCGTGGCTGCGTGTCGCTGTCCCCGGCAACTGGACAATGCAGAACACCGGCGACTTACCGCAATACACGAACGTGCAGATGCCGTTCGATGGGCCGCCGCCGTCGCTTCCTGAGAAGAACCCGACGGGTGTCTACCGCCGCCTATTTACGGTGCCGAGCAGCTGGGACGGCCGACAGATCGTTCTGCACATCGGTGGCGCCGAGAGCACCCACGTCCTCTACGTCAACGGCCAATGGGTCGGTTACGGCACCGACAGCCGGTTGGCGAGCGAATACGACATCACCGATTTTGTTGAGCGCGGCGACAACGACCTCGCGATCGTCGTCAGTAAGTGGAGTGCGCAGAGCTACGTCGAAGATCAAGACCAATGGTGGATGGGCGGCCTGCATCGCGAGGTATTTGTCGAAGCCCGCGGCGCCACACACATCGACAACTTGATCTGCGACGCCGGCTACAACCACGTCGTCGGCAGCGGCACGCTTACCGTCACCACCATCGTCGGCGGACTGACCGCACCGACCGCAGGCTGGAAGGTCACGACGCGCGTTGAGACGCTCCAGTGCAAGCAGCTGTCCAAGCCGGTCACCAAGAAGGTGCCGCACATTTCGTACCGGCCGATGGGTTTCTTCGGGCACAAAGTCGACGCCAGCTTCACCCTGCCTTGCATCGCACCGTGGTCGGCAGAATCGCCCTCCCAATACCGCGTCGTCGTTGAACTGATCGACCCGGCCGGCGAGATTGCCGAGGCGCACGCCCAGGTCATTGGTTTCCGCTCGATCGTCATCAGTGGGAACGAACTGTTGATCAACGGTCAGCCAGCCTGGATCTTCGGTGTCAACCGCCATGACCACCATCCGACCCGCGGCAAGGCACTCACGATCGACAACATTCGCGACGATCTACTCGCGATGCGTCGGCACAACATCACCGCGGTGCGCTGTGCCCACTATCCGAACGATCCCCGGCTACTCGATCTGTGTGACGAGATCGGCCTCTACGTCGTCGATGAAGCCAACCTCGAGGCTCATGCCTACAACACGAGTTTGTGCAACGACCCGGCGTGGCGCACTACTTGGTTGGCCCGCGCGGCACGGATGGTCGAGCGCGATCGGAACCACGCCAGCATCATTATGTGGTCGCTCGGCAACGAGGCCGGCTACGGCCGCAACCACGACGCTCAGGCCGGCTGGATTCGCTATGCCGACCCCACTCGCCCGTTGCATTACGAACCGGCCTCGTTCCACGAAGGCTGGCTCGATGGTGGCCGCCACGTGAGCGATGTTGTCTGCCCGATGTACCCGACCCACCAAGACACGGCGGCCTACGCCGGTGATCGCCCATTCATCATGTGCGAATACAGCCATGCGATGGGTAACTCGAACGGCTCGCTTGCCGACTACTGGGACACGATCCTCGCCACACCTGGCCTGCAGGGCGGCTTCATCTGGGAATGGAAGGACCACGGTCTGTACACCACGTTGCCGAACGGCAAGAAGGGCTTCGCTTACGGCGGCCAATTCGGCGAGCCGATCCACGACGGCAACTTCGTCGCCGACGGCCTGATGTCCGCCGACCTCGTTCCGCACCCCGCCATGCAGGAAGTCGAGTGGGTGTATCGCCCGGCGACGATGGAAAAGAAGGGCGCGAACCTCGTCATTACGAACCGGCGCAGCTTCACCACCCTCGATGACCTCGCTGCCACCTGGGAACTGAATGTGGGCGGCAACGTCCGTGGTTCAGGCACCCTTGAGATGCCAACGGTTTCGCCGGGTCAGTCCGTGAAACTGCCGATGCCCTGCGCCACTCCGACCGACCCTGACGCTCACCTCACCGTCACGTTTGCCCAACGCGCGGCAACCGCGTGGGCGCCTGCCGGTCACGTCGTTGCACGCGATCAGGTCCAGCTGAAAGCTGCGAAGCAAGCGAAGATCACCCGGCCCAAGGCCCAGCTCCAGCCCGGGGGCGACGCGCCACGGACCCCTGCGAGCGCTGTGTCGAAGCTGCTCGCCGCGCCAATTGAACTCTCGATTTTTCGCGCATCGACGGACAACGATGGCTACAAGCTGATGCCCCAACTCCACGAGAGATATGGCATTGGTGGGACGAGCTTGCAGTCGTGGCAGGCCGCCGGCGTCGACACTCAGCCGGCTGACGAACTCGTTACCCATGATCATCGCGTCGAGGTACTCGACGACGGTTCCGAAGTGCACCACCACATCGTCAACGTGCCTGATGCACTCGACGATCTCGGCCGTGTCGGGATGACCTTCCAACTGAAGCCGGGCTTCGATCGGACCCGATGGTTCGGCCGTGGCCAACTCGAGAACTACCCCGACCGCAACCGCGGTGCCATGGTCGGCACGTGGGAATCAGGTATTGACGCTGCGCCGTACCTGGTGCCCCAGGAGTTCGGATTACGGACCGATTGCCGCTGGTTTGAGTTCGTAAAGTCGGGCAGTGGTGAGGCCGTCCGACTCGATGTCCTGCAGCCGACGGTGATGCATGTCTCGGCGACACGGTTCACCGCGCACGACTTGTTCGCGGCTGGGCATGAGACTGACATCAAGCCCCGCAAGACCCTCGTTGTCCACGTCGACGTCGCGCATCGCGGGATTGGAACAGCCAGCTGCGGCCCCGACATCCTCGAGCAGTACCGTGTACCCACCGGCAAGCACGCCTTCAGCTACCGGCTCTCCGTCAGATAGTTGCGTTGGGGTCAGGCCCCTTTCGCAACTCTTCGGCAGTGCTGCCGGTGGTCGTCGTGAGGCGATCGCGGCCACCCGCGTAGCCGGGTCGATGGCCACCTCGCTCATGACGTGACAGAACGTCTCATCAGGCGGCCCGTACGGGCAGAGCCGGGCAGTGAAGGTCGGTCATCAGGTGCACGTGGCGGGCACGTGTGCGCAGCCACCGATCGTCGTCGGTGTTGTGGCGCCTCCGGCCGGGCCTTCGATGCGTTGAACACGATCTCAGTAGCGCTCACCGAAGCGGGCTCGAGCGTTGCTGACGTTGTTCGTACTCGGATCTCTGTCATCGACACCGACGGTGCGCCGCGGGCGCCCACGGGGAAATGTTCGGCGAGATTCGCCCAGCGTGCACGCTGGTGCAGGTTGCTGGGCTCATCGACCCGAAGCTTCTGGTCGAGATGGAGGCGTACACAGTGATCAGTGACTGACCATAGAGTTGCGAAAGGGGCCTGACCCCATACGCAACTGTGTGGCGACAGCTTCGTTGGTGAGGTTGTCGACGCGGTCGCTGAGCCACTGGAAGAAGCCCTGCGACGCGATTGTCTGGAAGAGCAGCCATGCAATGAACAGCACGGTGGCAATGCCGAGGGCGATTCTCACCCAGCGCAGCAACCTGCTCGTGTATTCGCTGATCAACGGCGTGAAGCTTCGGACCGCGGTGCTCGCGCGCTGCGCGAACTGCTCGGCCGCTCGATCGAGCTCTTGCCGCGCGACGGTACGAACCTCGGCGATGATTTCTTGTGTTTCCTGGCGTGAGTAGCCCTGTGGCCGATCGGTGTACGTCCGTTGGTCGGCGGCGATTGGCTCACGCGGAACGAGCGCTTCAGCTCGCGTCAGTTCGGCGCTACTTGGGGGTGCCCGACGGATGTCGGTCCAATCCAGCCCGTCCCACCAGCGCAGCCGCTGGCGGCCATCAGGGTCGGGGTACCAGCCCTCCCGCGGTGCATCGATGATGCGCATGATCAGGTTCCGTCAGCGTCGCGGTACTCAGAGCGATTCGGCTCGAGAAGCTCGACACGATCGTTGTCGGCCGGGATCGGCAAGCCGTTCTTCGGGCGGACCTCGTCGTTGGAATCTTCGGGACGGATTGTTTCGGCAAATGCAGCGACCGTGCCGAGGAGGCCGGAGAATTCGGCGGGAATGACGAGCTTTGTCGCCCGACCGTCGCCGATCTTTTCAAGTGCCGACAGATACTCGACGGTGAGCACGTTGTGGTCGGTTTTGGCTTCCTTGATGCCGGTGAGACGTGCTTTGGCCGCGAGGCCTTCGCCCTGGCCAATCAGTTCGAGACGGATCTTGTTGGCCTGTGCACGAAGCTGGATCGCTTCGGACTCACCTTGAGCGTCGAGGATCGCTGCTTCTTTGCGACCGGTTGCTGAAAGCACCGCCGCCTGTTGTTCACCGTCGGCACGAGCAATCGCTGCCTCCTGGTAGCCCTTGGCCTCGGTGACTGTTGCACGGCGATCGCGCTCGGCGCGCATCTGCGCATGCATGGCTGACACGATGTCCGGCGGCGGATCGATGCGCTGGATCTCGACACGAACCACTCGCACGCCCCACTTGTCGGTGGCGTCGTCGAGCACCTCGCGCAACTGGGTGTTGATCGTGTCACGCGACGTGAGTGCCCTGTCGAGTTCCATGTCGCCGATCAGGTTGCGAAGGTTGGTCTGGGCGAGCTTCGTGATGGCGGAGAAGAAGTCGGCGATGTTGTAGACGAGGCGCTGCGGGTCGGTCGCTTCGTAGTAGACGACGGCATCAACGGACACGACCACGTTGTCGGCGGTGATGACTTCTTGTGGCGGCACGTCGACGACTTGCTCACGCATGTCGATCAACTGCATCGTTTCGATGAACGGCAGAATCAGGTTGAGGCCCGGCTCGCGCGTGGCCTTGTACTTACCGAGGCGTTCGACGAGACCGCGCTGATAGGGGCGTATGATTTTGACGGCGCTGACGAGGACGGCGATGCCGACAAGTGCGATGACGCCGACGACGATGGCAATGGGATTCATGATTGCTCCCTGTCTGTTGATGGGGGTGGCTTCTGAAGCGGCTGGCCTGTGGGAGGTGCCGTAGGAGGTGGGGCGGTGAGCGGTGCGACGATGACCCGAGTGCCGTGCACTTCGGTGACCATGACCTTCGAACCGTCGGCGATCGCGACGCCGTCGTTGGTCAGCGCGCTCCATACTTCGCCCTCGACTTTGACGCGGCCGCGCCGTTCGGTGTCGTCGGGGTCGATCGTGACGGTGACGATCGCAGCCATCCCGACGAGCCGATCGGCGCCGACACCTGCATCGAGGTCGCTTTCACTGGCGAACTTGACCACACGCTTGTACAGCAGGATCCACAATGCTGCGCCACCGAAGATGAAGACGCCCCATTGGATTTCGATGGCGACGTCGTAGAAGCCGAGCAGTGCGGCAGCGAAGGCGGAGACGGAAAACGGCAGGAGGACGAATGCGCCAGCAAGCAGCGTCAGCTCGATGATCGCGAACGTGACGCCGACAATCAGCCAGACCCACGGCCAGAAGTTGAGGTTGATCCCGAGGTCTAATACGGCCAACAACATGGACCTGACACTACTCCGCCGCCTCAGCGGAGCGAGTTCGGCGGGAGTCCCAGGACTCGGACGTCGTGGCGATGTCGCTGACCTGCAGTGCAGTCACACCGCGTCGGGCACCGTGTGGCCGACCGTTAGGCGCGGCGGATGCGGAGGGGCGTCTCGGTGGGCGAGGTGATACAGGCGCCGGTGTCGCAGTCGAAGCGCCAGCCGTGCAGGGTGCAGACGAACTCGCCGTCTTGAATTTCACCGAAGGCTTCGAGGTCGGCGTCACGATGCGGGCAGCGCCGCTGGACGACGTAGTCGCCGATCTGGATGTCGGCCTCGTTGACATGGTTGCCGCCGCCGCCTGCGATTTCGAGTTTGCGCACCACTTCGGCCTCGGTGCGCTTCATCCGTTCGCGCGACAATGACTTGAAGAAGTTGTAGACGTACTCGTTGAATTCGCCTTCACGCCACGCCGTGAAGCGGCACGACAGCAGGAGCGAGTTGCTCCAGTCGACCGCGCGTTGAGCGGTAACAGCTTCGACGAGGTCGCGAGAGATGTCGAACCGGAAGCAGTAGTGCTCGCCGTCGTGGCGGCGTACCTCGGCGTTCGGGAAGTCGATCAGAATCGGCATGTCGCCAGCGTTGAGCAAGACGTTCGCGCCGACCATCGAGCACAGCGTCGGTGCCATCTGGAGGAGCGGCTGCCACCAGCTTTGCAGCTCGGCCAGCAGGTCGATATCGAGCGCCTTCCAGCTGGCCTTCATGTCGTCGAGCCACGGCGTCCAGTCGGCCTGGTATTGCTCGAGGTAGGCGCGCTTGTTGGTGAAGATTGCGTCGACGTCAGCGTTGGGTATTGGGTGGGTCGAGGTGATTGCATCGCCGATTTCGATCGTGGTGCCGGGGATGTTCATCACGCCATCTCGTTCGCTGTCGTTGAGCATCGCGAGGAATGTGGTCTGGTCGGGGAAGATCGACAGCTCGTCACCGTCGATCATGTTCAAGTCGAACAACTGGTGGTCGAGGAAGCAGGGCGGGCCGGCGCTCGGCACAACCGCGCGTGCGTCGATTTTTTCGACGTACCGCATCGCGCGGGCGAACTGGGCCTTGACCTTGGCCGTGCACTGCCGACGTTTCTCATCGTTGTCCATCTCGTACACCATTGGAAACCAGATCGCGCCAGAGAACTGCAGCCAGTGCAGATCGACCGGACCGTGCGCAGCGAGCTGGCCGAGGTCGTTCGTGCGACAGTCGTTTTGGTTGACGAGGACGGCATCGTCGGCGATGACAACGAGCGCTGAGTCGCCGCCCGGGCCGTCGGTGATCGACGACTCGATGTGAATGGCGACCTTGAGGCCCGGGGCGATCTCGAGTTCCTCGGTGTCGTTCGTTTCCACGAAATTAGTGAACCCGTGCTCTTGTAACGTGCGCCGCTGCTCGCGGGTCGGGAAGCCAGGCAGCAGGATCGGGATGTCACGACGCAGATGCTGATCGAGCCACGCCTTGTCGTGGTGATCGCCGTGCAGGTGCGACACATAGAGGAAGTCGGCCTGCTCGATCCGCTCCTGCAGATCTTCGCTCAGCTGATCGTTGCGCGGGAACGGGAACCACCCACCGAAGAATGCCGGCTCGAACCAGGGGTCGCACAGAATTGAGCCCGCCGACGTTTCGATCAGAATTCCCGCATGGCCAATCGACGTCGCACGCACTCGGTCAGGATAGGGGTTAGGCAACGGGCGGGTCGGTGAACTGCTGCCCTGCACGGGAGACGTGTTCGGTCCAGGCGTTGCCGTCCCAGTAACGGAGTTCGTAACGGTCGGACGGGTCGGCGTACCAACCGGCGGGGACATTTGACTCGGCGGCTGCGTTTGCTTCAACAACAGCGTCGCCGACCTGGTCGCCAGAGTCGGCCGTGCCGGTAGCTGTGTCGTCGGCGCCGACCTGCGCTGTGAGATCAGCAACGTCGGTGTCAGGAGCGGCGGCCCAACCGGCCGCCTCGCCGGCTGCCGCGGCAGGATCGCTATCGGCGTCGGTGACTTCGGCCGCTGCCGGGGACTCGCCAGCAGTATCTGTGTCGTCGGCAGCCTCGTCATCAACCGGCCCAGAATCAGGGGTTTCAGCGCCTTCGCGGCTCAAATAGGCCACGATATTCGTGCCCGCAGCCACGATGGAGACGACAGCCCAACCCTCAGCCGACTTCTCGGTGAGCATGGGGGCGAGGGATTCAGCGTCGTATGACGACGCGGCGATCGAAGAAAACTCCTGCATGGCAGCAGAATAGTCCACGACCCGCCCGGAACCGGCTGAAATGTGTCCGTTGATGAGGAATCTTTGTCACTCGTCGGACGGCTGCACACCCTCGGTCAGCGCGTTGACATCGGCGTGTTGGGGATCGCCGTCGTAGATGACAACACCACCGTTGAGGGCCACGAGGCGTTGGCTCTCCATCACGCTCGACAGTTCATGTGTGGCGACAACGAGCGCTGCGCCGTCGGCATGGGCGAGCCGAAACAGCTCTAGGAGGGCAAGTCGGCCGGTGCGATCGAGCCCGACGAACGGCTCGTCAACGATCATCACGTCGAAGGGCCGGACAAATGCCATCGTGATCGCGGCCTTCTGTTTGAGCCCACGGCTGAAAGTCATCGGAAGATCGTCAGCACGGTCGACGAGCCCCACGGCATCGAGCAGGTCGACGGCGTGTTGTTCCCAGTTGTCGGTGCCGTGGAGGCGCGCGATGTACTCGAGGTGCTCCCAGACGCTCAGGTCGTCGTAGAACACGGGCTCGTCGGACAGGTAGGAGAGCGCGGCACGCGCATCGGATGAACCAAGCGCTTTGCCGGCGATCTCGGCGGTGCCATCTGACGGTTCGAGCATCCCGGCAAGCATGCGGATCAACGTGGTCTTGCCGCTGCCGTTGTGACCGATCAGAGTCACCCGTTCACCCGGGCGTACCTCAAAATCGATGGGTGCGAGTGCCTGGGCCTCGCCGTAGCGCTTGGTCAATGCGACAGTGCTTATTGCTGGTGTCGTCTTCATCGGGTTCCCATCATGGCGGGTTCAGGTTGCTTGCCGTTCGGCTCGGCCAGCCTCGAAAAACGATCGAATTGCGGTGCCCCAATGATCGCGTCGTTGGACCCATCGCACGAGAACGCCGAGGACCAATGCCACGCCGATGACAGCCCGGACTGCTGTGCCAGCGCTCGGATCGAAACGCATCGCGACGATCGGGACGAGGCCAAGGCTGCTGAGGATGATTGGTAAGAAGGTGGAAAATGCGTTGCTGAAGCCGGCGAACTCGGGCGGGACGAACGACTGATCGGTGTCGCGGGGCGTGCCCATGATGTTTGTGTCGGCCGCAGCGATGGGGGTTGGCGCATCGAGCACCGCTCCGACAACCGGGCCGATGGCCCCGGCGAGGGTGACCGGCAGTGCAATTGCAAATGCGGCTGCAGCGTGACTCGGCTCGACGATCGATGCAGCTGCGGCACCGAGGAGCGCGGCAATCGCGAGCAGGGCCGCAGGAGCTACGAGGTGATGGGCAAAGAGTTGGCCGCGTTCGATGGGGAGCCCGTCGGTGATGTCTGGGCGATCAATCTCTTGCGAGAGCGGTTCGATGACTTCCATGCCGAGAAGGAAGATCGCGGCGAGTGTTCCGAGGACAAACAGCAGGCTGGAGTTGGCCGCGAGCGAAGCGCAGACGCCGCCGACCAGGGCGAGGCTGGCGATGCGCGCGAGCCGCGATGCCGGAAGCCGGCGCAGTGACCGGAATCCGCGTCGCCAGATCATTGAGCGGACGGAACCACGCGGCCCACGGCGTTCGCCAAGGGGTGTTCTCATCGAGCCTCCCCACGGTGTCGAACGGAGCGTTTCAGCGCGCAGTTGGCGGCGCAGCATCACGACGGTCCGCAAGTCCT
The DNA here is from genome assembly GCA_937905835.1 of uncultured Ilumatobacter sp. Lineage (GTDB taxonomy): Bacteria > Actinomycetota > Acidimicrobiia > Acidimicrobiales > Ilumatobacteraceae > Ilumatobacter_A. Next base: position 16,506 of record CALCXK010000030.1, read on the forward strand.
GCACGGTCGCTGCGAAGCGGAGTTGTGTGACCAGTGAGCCACGGCGCTCGAGTGGTTCGATGCGTAGGCCGCCACAGAGCGCAAGGGAGACAACGATCGCTCCGAAGGTGATGGCGATCGCGACGACGTCGATGCCTTGCTGACGGATGCCCCAGAAGGCAAGGCTCCCGTCGAGATCGGCGGGGCCGAAACGCAGCAGACTGGTACTTGGGCCGCTCCAGTTGATCCACGCGGCTGCGCCTTGCCAGGCGAGCGCGATGGTGGCGAGGGCTGTGGCGGCCCAGCGCGGCAAACGGATGACGTGGGCAATCAGGGCTGACACCACGAACACGGCGCCTGTGACGGCACCGAAGAGCGCACCCGCTGCGGCCCACGCTGCTCGCGATCCTTCGACCTCTCGGGCGACGAATTGTCCGAGCACGGCGGTCGCCAATGAAATCGAGAACGTCACTGATCGAATTCGCTGGCCGACCGATCGCAGCAGCGCGCGTCGTCGGCCGATCGGTGAGAGCAGAACATGACGGATGTCGGCGACTTCGATCGCAACTGGCCCGCCATCGGCACCACTCCGCAGGCCCAGTCCAAAGGCGGCCACCACGAAGAGGCCGATGATCGATGGGCCACGTGCCAACAAGTCGGAGGTCTCGATACCGTCGCCGACCACTCCATCGATGGCGTCCGAAGTGAGAACGACGCCAGTCAGACCGACGAGAGCGAAGAGGTAGACGCGGTAGGCCACGTCGAACCATTCGGCACCACCAAGTCGACGACTCTGACGAGTGCGACGCAGGTCGCGTAACGCTCCTGCCGTGTCGATGTCCATCGCCGGCGACGCTATCCCTCGACGTGCTCACCGACTCGCTTTCGACATCTGTGAAAACTGGCCAGTGCCGAGGAGGAACACGTTCTGTACAGCAAACTGGGCAGAGGACGACTCCGATCACAACATCGGACCATGAGGAGCCCCTATGACGACACCGACCCGCAATCGATTTGTTGCCGCACTGGCGGCGTGCGCGCTCCTTGTCTTGACGGCATGTGGAGGCAGCGAAGACGCCCCGGACACCGCTGCCACTGACCCGGTAACTGACGAGCCAGCAGCCGAGCCAGCAGCCGAGCCGATAGTTGCAGCAGCAGCGATCCTCGAGAGGTCCGCATCGTTGAACGTCACCGGCGAGGCCCTGCCGCCGCTCGAAGATCCGAACAACGACGCGGCGGTCGGCACGGCAGCCCCGGTCGTCGTCGGCGCCACCTTCGACGGCACCGAGGTGTCAATTGGCGGCCCGACCGATGGGCCGACGATGCTCGTGTTCCTCGCGCACTGGTGCCCGCACTGCAACGACGAGATCCCCGAGATCGTCACCTTGCGTGACCGCGGCGACCTGCCGGAGAATCTCAAGATCATCGGCGTCAGCACCGCAGTGCAGCCCGATCGTGACAACTTCCCGCCGTCGAGTTGGATCGGCGAGAAGGATTGGACCTGGCCAGTGCTTGCCGACACGGCCGACTCGGAAGCCATTCAACTGTATGGCGGCACGGGCTTCCCGTTCACCGTGATGCTGAACGCCGACGGCACCGTCAACGCCCGTAAGAGCGGCAGCGAATCGGCCGACCAGATCCTCGAGTGGATCAACGCCGCACTCCTGACCGTGTAATTGGCGTCGACGGATCGGTCAGGGCCGCAGATGTTCGGCAGCGGCGACAGCGCGTTCGATGACGATGCGGACCGGTATACCGAGCGCCTCGGCCGCTCGTGCAGCATCGTCGAACTCGACTTTGGTGCGGTGGGCTGAGACCTTGAGCCCGACGGTGTGACCGTCGATCACGACGCTCGTCATCTCGCGCTGCTGAGGCCAGCGCACGAGCGAAGTTGCACGTACGCCCAGCGAACCGGTTTCGTGCACCAGCACGTCGCGCACGGTGTCGCGCATGGTGGGCTCACATAACGCGCTCACGGTGTAGGCGGGTCGGCCCTTCTTCATGATGATCGGTGTGGCCCACGCATCGTGGGCGCCCGCAGCGAGCAGCCGATCGATGGTGTGCGCGATGATCTCGCCGGTCACGTCGTCGACATTGACGTCGAGCTGCACGATCGGAGCGCCATCGTCAGCAGCAACCGACACAGCGGCTTCAACGATGGTGACCTGGACCACGTTGGCGCGTCCGGGCGGGTCGGCAGTTCCCGCGCCATAGCCGACGCTGATCGGGGTCCCGGACGGCATCGGGCCGAACTTGGTGGCCAGGGTCGTCATCAATGCAACACCTGTCGGCGTCGCGGTTTCCAGTGTCATCGGCAAGCCGTGCGTCGGGGCGCCAGCTGCAGTGAGAAGCGCAAGTGTTGCCGGGGCCGGGTGGGGGAGCGCTCCGTGTGCTGTTTGCACGATGCCGCTGCCGAGGCCGATCGACGAGCACACGACACGTTCGATGCCCAACGATTCGAGTGCGGCGCAGACGCCGACGACGTCGATGATCGAGTCGAGCGCACCGACTTCGTGCAGCTCGACGTCGGCCGGATCGATGCCGTGAATCGCACCTTCGACGGCAGCCAACCGTTCGAAGACGGCGCGGGCCCGAGCACGCACCCGGTCGGGGAGGTCGGCTGCGTCGAGGAGCGCAAAGATCTCACTCGCTGGGCGATGGACATGCGGCGCCGCATCTTCAGAGTGCTCACTGTCGTGGGCGTGTAACTCGTCGTGGGTAACGATGTTGGCCCACGTCGCGCCGACCCCGCATCGCTGAACGCGCTCGAAGAAGATGGCGTAGCCGTCGACGCCGAGCCCGGCGATCGTGTCGGCGATCGTGTCGATGTCAGCACCGGCATCGACGAGCGCTGCCATCGCCATGTCGCCGGCGACACCCGCGTGGCAGTTGAACCATGCGGTGCGTGTCACGAGCACATCCTGGCAATTGCGCAGGCTGCGCCGAACCCGTTATCGATCCCGACGACCGAGATGCCTGACGCGCACGAGGCATGCATTGCGAGGAGCGCGGTGACACCTTCGAGCCCGGCGCCGTAGCCGACGCTGGTCGGGACGGCGACCACCGGCACGGAAGTGAGCCCACCAATAACGCTCGCCAATGCGCCTTCCATGCCAGCAACACAGATCACTGCGTCGGCCGCGGTGACGTGGTCCAGGCGCGCCAGCAGCCGGTGGAGGCCGGCGACGCCGACATCGGCGATCAGCCGAGGTGTGAAGCCGTAGGCACGTAGGGTCAGCTCGGCTTCGTGGGCCACAGCGAGATCGCTCGTTCCGGCAGTGATGACGAGTATGTCGGAAGTCCGAGTTGGCTCGGGTGTGCGCCACAGCAGTGATCCGTTTGCTTCGATCGCTGGGCCGTGGGCTGCGAGGCATGCAGTGCGCTGATCGTTGTCGGTTCGGGTGAGGAGCACCGGGCCTGATCCGTTTTCCAACAGTTCCCCGACGATCTTGACGCAGTGCTCAACGGTTTTACCTGGTCCGTACACCGCCTCGGGCATGCCTTGCCGAAGCGTGCGGTGATGATCGACGAGCGCGCCGTCGATATCGGCAAACGGAAGCCGGCGGAGGCGCTTCACCGCATCGTCCGGGTGAGTTGTTCCTGCCCGGATACCGTCGACGAGTTCACGGAGCGCCTGTTCGTCCATTGGGCACATCGTGCCAGAAGGAATGGGCAACGCCATGCCGGTCGGTTTCTCTGGGCGACAGTTCGGGGCCTATGGCCTACGCTCAGCCAGATGAACGAGAGTGGCAGTGGACAGGTAACGGCGTTTGGACGCGTGGGATTCTTCGGTCCGTTCGGCACGTTCACGCAGCAGGCACTCCAGACCCAGGCCGACCTGGCTGCAGCGGAGCAGATTCCATTTCGCACGGTGCCCGACATTCTCGATGCAGTGCAGGCCGGCGTGGTTGACGTCGGCTTCGTGCCGATCGAGAACTCGATTGAAGGCATGGTCAACTTCACGCAGGACGCGCTCGCCTTCGACCATGACCTCGTTATCCAGCGCGAAGTTGTGATCGACATCGAGCACTGCCTCGTCGCCCGCCCGGGCGTCAGACTCACCGACATCTCGACGATCTACTCGATCCCCGTCGCCACGGCGCAATGCCACCGCTACCTCCGCGAAACCCTGCCCGAGGCTGACATTCGCGCGGCAAACAGCACAGCTGACGCTGCCAAAACCGTTGCCGAATCGGACGCTACGAACATCGCTGCGCTTGCTCCGCGGGTCGCTGCTGATCTTTTCGGCCTCGACGTGGTTGCTGCCGACGTCGCTGACCACGCGGGCAACCAGACCCGCTTCCTGCTCGTCGCGCGCGACGGTGTCCCCGCGCCGACGGGCCACGACAAGACGGCGCTGGTCATCTATCAACGTGCCGATGAACCCGGTTCGTTGATCTCGATTCTCCAGGAGTTTGCCGCTCGCCGGATCAACCTGTCGAACCTGTTCAGCCGTCCGACGAAAGACGGTGGCCTCGGTGACTACTGCTTCATCGTCTATGCCGATGCCCACGTGTCCGATGAACTCCTCGCCGACACGATGCGGTCGCTCCACGCGAAACAGGGCCGCGTGAAGTTTCTGGGCTCGTATCCGGCCGTCGGCGAGCATGCCGATGTCGCCCGCGCCGACGCGGGTGGGCGCTGGGATGTCGCTGACGCCTGGCTTGCGGCCATCCGCGCTCAGATCAACTAACTCGCTACTTCCCCGTCCACTTCCCCTCGGGTCAAAAGTGGACATACCGCGCCGTTAGTCTCGGCGTCATGTCGGAACAGCCTGTCGCAGTCGTCACCGGTGCCAACTCAGGGATTGGTCGCGCGGCCGCGGTCCACCTTGCTCAGCAAGGGATGCGCGTGTTTGGAACGGTGCGCTCTACTTCCAGGGCCGAGAAGCTGCTGGCGATGGCTGCCGATGCCGGTGTCGCCGTCGAACTCGCCGAACTCGATGTCGCTGATGACGAGTCGGTGCAGGCGGGCTTCGCACAGATTCTTGCCGCTGCGGGTCGTGTCGATCACCTCGTGAACTCTGCCGGAGTCGGCGGCAACGCCGTTGCCGAGGAGTGCCCGTCGGAGCTGTATAACAGTGTCTTCAACATCAACGTCACCGGCGCTGTTCGCTGCGCCCAGCAGGTGTTGCCGGGCATGCGTGAGCGTCGTTCCGGCACGATTGTCAACATCACCTCGGTGGCTGGCCGCATTGCGGCACTCGCTCAGTCGCCCTACGTCGCTTCCAAGTGGGCGCTCGAAGGTGTCAGCGAGGGGATGGCCCAAGAGTTGGCGCCGTTCGACGTGCGTGTGGCGATCGTGGAGCCCGGAGTGACGAAGTCAGCAATCTTCGCCAAAAACATCGATGCGCCGAACTCGACCGGCGCCTACGACGCCCACTACCAGAACATGTTCCAGTTCTATACCGCCGGATATCTGAGCGCCACCGACCCCTTCGAGGTCGCCAAGGTGATCCATCACTCGATTGTGACCAACGAACCCGAACTGCGGTACGCGGTCAGCTGGGCTGGCCCCGAGATGGCCGCGCTCCACGACCGCATCGATCACGCCGACTGGCTCGAACTGGGTCGGATTGACGATCTGGACGCCTACATGACGCGTTTCGAAGAGATCTTCGGCGTCGACATCCACACGCCGAGCTGACCACCGTCATTCCGGTCAAAATCCTGACCATCTACAGTCACAACCGGACTCGTTTTGTGATGACGATGGTGATGCTCGACACGCGGTTGGGTGATGGCGCTGCCCAAGTTCCTGTCGCTCGCAGAACTCAATGATTCGCTACCGGGTGAAGCGGTGCGTGACTGGGTCGCCTCACTGACTGCGCCTCGGTCAACTGGACCCTCAAACGGGGCCGTCTCGCACCGGAGCTGCAACTTGGTGGGGCCCTTCTGCAGCCGCACTTGCTGCGCCGCTCCACGACGACGTCGCGCAGACCATGCCGCCCGCTGCGATGTGGCTGCACAGACGCGACGACCTCATCGAGGCGGTCCACGCTTTTCTCGACACGGAGGCGTTCGAGCGGTTCGGCTTCCCCGCCTGACCGCCACCGGCGAATTAGCGTGGCGCCAACGCACAACAAGGAGACCTCATGTCCGAATACGCCGTCGTCGACCCCACCACGGGCGAGACCGTGCAGTCCTATCCCACCATCACCGACGTCGGCCTCGACGACGCGGTCGCGGGCGCCCAGCAGACCTTCAGCGGCTGGTCGCAGATCACCACGGTCGCAGAACGGGCGGCGCTGATCTCGAAGGTCGCTGACCTGCACGTGGAGCGGCGTGATGCACTCGCGGCGATCATCGCCCGCGAGATGGGCAAGCCGCTCGGTGACTCACTCGGCGAGGTCGACTTCAGTGCTGACATCTACCGCTACTACGCCGACAACGCGAGCGAGTTCCTGGCCGACGAGCCGATCGAGCTGCTGGGCGGCGAAGGCAGCGCCATCGTGCGCAAGAGCGCCCTCGGCGTGCTGCTCGGCATCATGCCGTGGAACTTCCCGTACTACCAGGTCGCACGCTTCGCCGGCCCCAACCTCATCATCGGCAACCCGGTGCTGCTCAAGCACGCGCCCCAGTGCCCCGAGTCAGCTGCGGCGATCGAGCAGATGTTCACCGATGCCGGCTTCCCGACCGGCGCGTACACCAACATCTACGCGACCAACGATCAGATCGCGACGATCATCGGCAACCCGATCATCCAGGGGGTGTCGCTGACCGGCTCCGAGCGAGCGGGTGCCGCGGTCGCCGAAGTCGCCGGACGGCATCTGAAGAAGGTCGTCCTCGAACTGGGGGGCTCCGACCCGTTCATCCTGTTGTCGACCGACGACCTCGACGCCACCATCGAGGCGGCGGTCATGGCTCGCCTCGACAACTGCGGCCAGGCCTGCAACGCGGCGAAACGATTCATCGTGATCGACGAGCTGTACGACGAGTTCGTCGAAAAGTTCACGGCGGCAGCGCTGAACACACCGGTCGGCAGCCCGACCGACCCCGACACCGTGATCGGGCCGTTGTCGTCGCTGGCTGCCGCCGACCGTCTCAGCCAGCAGGTCGACGCCGCCGTCGCAGCGGGAGCGACCATCGTGACCACCGGCGAGCGATCGGGCGCGTTCTTCCCACCCGCGGTGCTGACCGACGTCGATCGGAACAACCCGGCGTACCACGAGGAGCTCTTCGGACCGGTGGCGATGATCCACCGCGTGACCAGCGAGGCCGAGGCGATCGAGCTGGCCAACGACACCCCGTTCGGGTTGGGCTCGTACCTCTACACGACCGATCCCGAGCAGGCGGAGCGCGTCGCCGACGCGATCCAGGCCGGGATGGTGTACGTCAACATCGTCGGCGCCGACAGCCCGGAGCTGCCCTTCGGTGGCGTCAAGCGGTCCGGCTCGGGCCGCGAACTCGGCCGATGGGGCGCCGACGAGTTCGTCAACAAGAAGCTCATCCGCGTCGGCTGAGCCGACGCGGTCCGGTCACCGGTGGGTTGCCAATTCGCCGAGGCCGAGGTTGTTGCGGATCGCACCGCGTAACAGGTCGGCGGACTCGTCGGCGGTGTGCTCCGCGCCGAACAGCGTGTACTGGATGGCAAGACCGTCGCGCAACGCAGTGAGCCGGGCCGCGACGCTCTCGGGGTCCGGGCAGGTGAATTCGCCGACCGCGACGCCCTCGGCGAGCAGTTTGCGGATCGCGGAACGTTCGTGCATGTCGAGATCCGCCATGACCTCACCGATCTTCGGCGCGCGACGCGTCTCTCCCCACGATTCGATCCACAGCAACCACGACGCGTCATCGGCGTCGACGGGCAGCGTCCCGCACAGCATGGTCTCCAAGCGCTCGAGCGGTGTCTTCGGCCCCGAAGCCACCTCGTCGCGGAACTCCTTGTCGTCGAGTGAGGCAACCTGCAGTGCGGCGAGGATCAGTTCGGCTTTCGACGAGAAGTGATAGTGCACCAGCGACGTCGACACCCCGGCGCGCCGGGCGACGTCAGCCACGGTCATCGAGGTCAGACCGACGTCGATGATCACCTGGACGACGGAATCGAGGATCGCCGCCTTGCGCTGATCAGAAGTCGGCCTGCTCACGCGTGCAAGGGTACTCACGAGGACCCCGACCAGGTCGTCGCATGCCGCTGACCGGTTGCTACTCTCTTGCCATGTTGCGTGAGTCGCCATTTCACAATCGAGTCGCGGCGGCGAACCAAACCTCACTCTGGAGCCACTGGTCCGGCCACCTCGTGGTCGACAAGTACCAGTCCTCGGAGAAGTTCGAGTACGTGTCGATTCGCAACGCCGTGGCGATGTTCGACTCGTCGCCGCTGTACAAGTACCGGATCGTCGGCCCCGACGCCGAGCGCTTTCTCGGCGGCGTACTCGCCCGCGACATCCGCACCTGTCGCCCCGGCGAGGCGCAGTACACCATCTGGTGCGACGACCGCGGATACGTCAACGAGGACGGAGTCGTGTTTCGTCACGGGCCCGGGGAGTTCCTGCTGACCGCCGCCGAGCCGAACCTCGCGTATTTCCAGGATCTGGTCGGCGGGCTCGCCGTCGAGGTCACTGAGGTCACCTACGACTACGCGACGCTCGCGGTGCAGGGCCCGCGCAGCCGAGCGGTCCTCGGCGAACTGGCGCCCGAGATCAACTCACTCGGCTACTTCGAGCACACTGCCGCGAAGATTCGTGGGGTGCCGGTGACGATTTCACGGACCGGCTTCACTGGCGATCTGGGGTTCGAGATCTTCGCCGCCTCCGACGAGGCCAGCGTGATCTGGGACGCCGTCGCCGAGGCCGGGGCACCCCACGGGATCGTGCCGTTTGGGCAGACCGCCCTGCTGATCGCGCGCATCGAGGCGGGTCTGTTGCTCATCAACGTCGACTTCGAGGCGAGCCGACTCGCCGAGAACGACGAGCATCGATCCACCCCCCTCGAGCTCGGGCTGGGCTGGATGCTGAAGGGCATCGACGACGACAGCCGCCCGTTCATCGGCCGCCGAGCGATTCGTCGCGAGCGAGCCGATGGCACGTCACGCTGGAAGATGACGGGGCTGATGGTCGACCCGTTCGACTACGACCGCAAGTTCACCGCCGCAGGCATGGTTCCGCCCAAGGATCACACGCCGGTCAGCGGTGACATGATGGTGTACGACGACGACGGCCAGCGGGTCGGCTATGCGACGAGCTTCGTTTACTCGCCGGTGCTGCAGCGCCACATCGCGCTCGCCCGGATCCGACCTGACCTGGCCACCACCGGGACCCGTGCGTTCCTCGAGTTCACCATCAACCATCGGTACGAACAGGTCGCCGCCGAGGTGACCCACACCCCGTTCTTCGCCCCCGAGAGAAAGACGTCGATGCCATGACCGACAGCAGCGCGCTACAGGACGGGGTGACGACTCCCACGGTCGATGCTGGAAGCCGAGAGTTCGATGCGATCGTCATCGGGGGCGGCCACAACGGACTGGTGAACGCGTCGTACCTCGCGAAGTCGGGGCTGCGTACGCTGATCGTGGAGCGCCGCGACTTCGTCGGTGGCGCAGCGATCACCGAGGAGCTGCGCCCCGGCTTCAAGTTCACCACTTTCTCCTACGCGTTGAGCCTGCTCCGCCCCAACATCATCCACGACCTCGGTCTCGTGAAACACGGCTTCATGCCGCTGCTGATGCCGGCTTCGTTCTGCCCGATGGAAAACGGTGACGCATTGGTGATGGGCACCGATCGCAACGAGAACATCATCGAGATCGCCCGACACTCGCAGCACGACGCCGACGCCTACGACCAGTACAGCCACGACATTGAGATGGTCGTGCGGGCCGTCAAGCCACTGTTCGACAAGGCGCCGCCGGACCTGTTCGCGACTTCTCCTGACGGCGTGGCCGAGCTGGCCGAACTCGCACAGCATCTCCGCGGGGTCGACAAGGGCGTGCTCCACAACCTCGTGCGCCTGCTGACCGGCAGCGCCGCCGACTTCCTCGACGACTACTTCGAGTCGGACATCCTGAAGGGCTACCTCGCCTCGTCCGGGATCATCGGCACCAAGGTCGGCCCGATGTCGCAGGGTTCGGGGCTCGTGCTGCTGTTCCACGGAATGGGCGAACATGACGGCAGCCTCGGTTCGTGGGCCTTCCACAAAGGCGGCAACGGAGAGTTCACGCAGGTGCTCGCCCGGGCCGCCCAGAGCTTCGGCGCGCAGATCAAGCTCGGCACCGAGGTCGACCGGGTGATCACGTCGAACGGTCGCGCAACCGGCATCGCCCTAGCCGACGGCACCGAGTTGTCGGCGAAGGTGATCGTCTCGGCCGCCGACCCGCGCCGAACGTTTACGAAGTTCGTCGACCCACGCGAACTGCCCGCCGATCTCGTCGACGCCCTCCGCCGATACCGCTACCAAGGCACGTCGTCGAAGGTCAACTTCGCACTCGACGGGCTGCCGACCTACCCCTCGCTCGGCGAGCGCACCGACATGTTCCGCGGGTTCACGAACATCGCGCCGACGATGGAGTACCTCGAACGCGCCTTCGACGAGGCGAAGTACGGCTGGTACTCCACCCGACCGTACATCGACGGCGCCATCCAGTCGACCATCGACCCCGACATGGCCCCACCGGGAAAGCACGTGATGTCGTGCTTTATTCACTACACGCCGTACGAACTCAGGGGCAGCGATTGGCCGACCGAGCGCGAGCACATGGCCGACAACGTGCAGGCCACCTTGGAATCGTTCTTCCCCGGCTTCTCCGACCTGGTCCTCCAACGCGAGATCGTCACGCCGCTCGACATCGAAACCGTCGCCGGCCTGCCCGAGGGCAACATCTTCCATGGCGAGTTCTTTGCACCGCAGATGTACTTCTTCCGGCCGGCACCCGGCTGGAGTCAGTACCGAACCCCGATCGAGGGTTACTACCAGTGTGGATCGGGCACCCATCCCGGCGGTTGCGTGAGCGGCGGACCCGGGTGGCTCGCCAGTCAGCGGATCCTGCGCGACCTCGCAACGGCCTGAATAACGACGACGTGGCCGGCTCGGACGAACTGCATTACCCGGAGCGGATGATCACGTTCCTCGAAGGACTCTGGGGCGACGGCTTCCTGTCCCCGGGAGGCGCTGACGAGGTGATGCGAGTCATCGCGGGTGTTGACCTCACCGGGCTGACCGTGCTCGACATCGGGTGCGGAATCGGCGGCGCGACGGGCGTGTTGGTCAGCGCCGGGCACGCGGGTAAGGTCATCGGCATCGACGTCGAAGCTCCGGTCTGTGAGATCGCAAGCGGCCGACTGGACGCCCAGGGACTCGGCGACCGCGTCGAGATCCGACGTGTTGAGCCCGGTCCGCTCCCGTTCGACGATGCGAGCTTCAACGTCGTGTTCAGCAAGGACTCGATCGTGCACATCGCCGACAAGGAGTCCCTCGCCATCGACGTCTTCCGGGTCCTCCGCCCGGGCGGGTGGTTCCTCGCCTCCGACTGGCTGACGTCACACGACGGAGAGATGTCGGCGGAGATGCAGGCGTACGTCGCGGCCGAGGACCTCGACTTCGGAATGGCGTCGCCGGCACGCTACCGACGGGCGCTGCGTGCCGCAGGTTTCGTCGACATCGAACTCGTCGATCGGAATCCGTGGTATCGAGTGGTCGCACGTGAAGAGCTCGAGCGGCTGACGGGAAGTGAACGAGCGACGTTCGAGGCCGCGATTGGAGCCGACGAACTCGCCCTACAGATCCGCACCTGGGAGGCGATGATCCCCGTGCTCGAATCGGGTGAGCACTGTCCGCACCATCTCCGCGCACGTCGGCCGCGCGCCTGACGACGTCGCCGAGTGCCACCCACCGGTACAGCGCTGCTCACCGGCCGGCGGCCTCAGCCCGTCATGCTGGAGAGGCCGGAGCCGTCACCGACGCCCGCACGTCGCAGGAGACGCATCACCAGCGCCGCCACACCCACCGCAGCAAGCGTGATCACCAGCATCACCGTTGCCAGCGCGTTGACCGACGGCGTAGCCGCGGCGCGCGCGCTCGCGTAGATCTTGATCGGCACGGTCTCGGTCGACGCGCCGGTCGACAGGAACGAGGAGATCACGAAGTCGTCGACCGACGTGGCGAACACGACCATCAGGCTGGCGAAGATGGCGGGCCCGAGCTGTGGCAACAGCACCATCCGCAGCGCCTGGGTCCGAGTCGCGCCGAGGTCGCGGGCGGCCTCTTCGAAGTGCGTGCCGATCGACATCAGGCGTCCGCGGACGATGATGACCACGTACGACATCGTGAAGGTGATGTGCCCGAGGAGTTGGGTCGTGAAGCCACGAGGAACCGAGGTGTAGATCTGACTGAAGACGAGGAACAGCGCGACGCCGACGACGATCTCGGGCGTGACGAGCGGCAACAACATCAGGTTGTTCGCCCCGCGCGACACACGACCGCGCCAGCGTTGGAGCCCGATGGCCATCGCCACACCGACCGGGGTGGCGATCAACATCGTGAGGCCGGCCAACTTCAGCGTGTTGGTGAGCGCTGTCTGCAGCGCGTCGTCCTGCCAGACCGAAGCGGGGTCATCCCAGTACCACCGGAACGACGTCGACTGGAAGGCCGAGCGGCTCTTGCCGGAGTTGAACGAGATGCGCACGGCAATGAGCACCGGCACGAGCGACCACAGCACGTAGAGCCACGTGACGATCGCCAGCGGACCGAACCGACGCTGCTTCATCAACTCGCCGACTCTCGCTGGCTGCGCGCGACCGAGGCGAGATAGTACGCCATGGCGATCGTGAGGAACGCCATCAGGATGATCACGAGGGACGCGCCGGCCTGCGGTTGGCTCGATCCACGGAGGAAGAACTCGATCTGGTTGCCGACCATCTCGGTCCGCGGCGAACCACCGGTCAGATAGGTGTTCGTGTAGTAGTCACCGCACATCGGCAGCAGGATGATTACGGAGGCGGCCATCAGCCCGGGGATCGACAGCGGCAGCGTCACCCGCAGGAACGTCGACGCCGACGATGCACCGAGGTCCCGCGAGGCTTCGATCAGTCGACCGTCGAGGCGTTCGAGCGCTGCGTACAACGGCAGGATGAAGAACGGGATGTATCCGTACACGAGGCCGAAGACCACGGTCGGCCAGTCACCGTCGAGCCAGTTCCGGTTGCCGGAGCCGAGGTGGAGCCACCCAAGGATGCGATTGATGAAGCCGTCGGTCTGCAGGAGGTTCACCCACGCGAGCATCCGCATCAGATAGCTGATCCAGAACGGCAGCACGAGCAGTCCGAGCAGCAGGCCACGATTTCGACCGGCTTTGCGGGCGACGTAGTACGCGACCGGGTAGCCGATGACGAAACAGCCCACGAGGGCGAGCCCGGCGAAAATCCCCGTGCGGAGGAACACCCGGGTGAGATCACCGCCGAACACCCGGCTCACCACGTCGCCGAACCGCTCGAGATCCCAGTCGAGCGGATTCCAGGCCGGCACTGTCGTGCGCAGGATCGGGTCGATGCCACCGAACGCAACGGCGAGAATCGCATAGGCCGGCACGACGAACAGCGCGACGAGCAGCAGCGAGCCGGGCGATGCGAGCGCCGCCCAGAACGCCGTGCCCGACCGATGCCCGCCCGGCGCCGTGGCGTCTCCGCCGGTCACCGCTGCGGTGGTGGCGTCAGCCATCGCAGGCCGGGTGTGCTAGCCGGCGGTGAACGCTGACCACGTCCGTTCCCAGAGCTGGTTGGTCTCCATGTCGAGGGGCTCGAATCGAAGTCCCTTCGAGATGATCGCGTCGTCGAGCACGGCGGCGCGCAGGTTCTCCGGTGCGTACTCGTTCTCGATGAGGTAGTCGGCGTCGAGCCCCGTGATCGGAGGCAGGTAGCCGTTCCAACTGAAGTTCTCCTCGGCGTTGGCGACATCGATCAGATGATTGATCCAGAGATGGCCGAGCACGGGGTTCTTCGCATTCGCCGTCACGGTCATGCAGTCGTTGTTGACGACGCCGACGTCGTCCGACGGATACCACCAGCCCAGCACCGACGGGTCGGTGCCCTCAGGCAGGTATGAGTAGGCGCCCGCCAACAGATCGCCGCTCCACGTGTGCGCGAGCGTCGTCGCGCCTTCGGGGATGTCCTTGTAGCCCTCGATGTTGACCTTGATGTTCATCAGCCCGGTGAGCTCGCCGAGGTCGGCGCCGGCCTGCTCGATCAACGCTTTGTCGGTGGTGTTGACGTCGGTGATGCCCCGACGGAGCAGCGCCATCGAGAGCCCTTCGCGATAGTCGTCGAGGATCGACGTGACGCCCTTGTACTCGGGGTCCCACAGGATTTCCCAGCCCAACTCCTCGACCTTGGCGGGGTCGATGCGATCGGTGCGGTAGCCGATGCCGGACGAGAAGACGGTGTAGGGCACGGTGTACGCGGAGCCCTCGTCGTACCACGGGTTGTCGAACGTCGGCAGCACGTTGGCCTTGTTCGGGATGTACGACGCGTTCAGGGGCTGCAGCAGGCCGCCGGCGATCAGCCGGCCGAGGGTGTTCGGTGCCGCCGACTGGAACACGTCGACCTCGACCGACCCGTTGGCCAGCTTCGTGACCGCTTCGGCGTCGACGTCGAAGGTGGTGATCTCGATCTTCACGCCGTACTGCGCTTCGAAGGAGGCCACGGTGTCGGGGTTGACATAGTCGGCGTAGTTGAGGATTCGCAGCGGGCCGCCTTCCGGCTTGAGCCCGTCCTCGATCGCGTCGGTCACGGCCTTCGAGTCGCCGCCGCTGTCGCTGCTCCCGCAGGCCTGGAGCAGCGGGACCCCGGCCCCGAGGAGCACGCCGAACTGGGCGCTGCGGTGAATGAACTGTCGGCGGTCAGTGGCCATGGATTCCCCAGTTTCAGTTGATCTGACCCGCCGCCGGGTCAGATGATTGCAGTGACGTTAGGTGATTTGGAACGGGTGCGCAAGCGGGTCCATCGCCGACCGGTACTGTCGGTCGAAGTCGACGACAGCATCGTCCTTGGTGGTCAGAATCCCGGTCGTGAAGGCACGCGATGCGACCCCGCGCTGGACCCGCTCGCACACGGCGATGTCCTGTGCGCCGATCAGTTCGTTGAAGGCGATCTCGTCGGTCGGGTCGTACTCGGACGACGCTGCGACCTCGGGCGCGAACAGGTACTCCCCGACGATCAGGGTGCGGTCGGGATCGACCGGGAAGAGCGTCGTGAGCACAAGGCCCGACGCCGTGAGGTCGAAGAACAGATTGGGAAAGACGCTCGTTCCGTTGTAGACGCCCTCGTCGGATGGCGCGACACCGGGAAGGAGCGGGAGTTCCGCAGCTCCCGTACTCGCCTGCATGTAGCTGTTGGCCCCGTTCAGGAATTCGACAGCTCCGTCGGGACGCGCCGCATCGACCACCTCTCCGGTTCGGTAGTGCGGGATCACCTCGACGAGTTCGGGGTGCACGACCGGGCAGTGCAGGCACTCCTGGTAGTTCTCGACGACGATCTTCCAGTTTGCTGCAGCCGACGATGCGGTCCGTTGCACCAACGCCATGTCCGCGATCGCAAGGTGCTCGAATCCGACGAGTGCGGGATTCGACTCGACGAGCCACTCGCGTAACGGGGCCACGTCGTGGGCGAGCGAGACGAAGACCAAGCCGTTCCAGACGTCAGCTCGATACGCCCACAGCCCGGTCGCGTCGCGGTCGACGTCGTCGCGGTCGACCCGTGGGGTGGCGAGGAGTCGACCGTCGAGCCCGTAGGTCCACGCATGATACGGGCATTGGATGGACGCTGCCCCACACTCGGGAGCGACCACCGTCGGGTCGGTCGGGTCGACCAACATCGCGCCGCGGTGGCGGCAGGCGTTCGCGAAGGCGTGGAACTGTCCCGCCCTGGTGCAGGTGACGATGACCTGCTCACCGGCGACGTCGAGCACGCGTGACGATCCGGCAGGAATCGACGCGACGTGGCCGACGAAGAACCACCCCCCGTGGAAGATGCGCCGGCGTTCCAGTTCGAAGACGTCCGCAGAGATGTAGTCGGCACGGGTGAGTGTGGGTGTTGGTGATGATGCCGACATCTGCGTGGTGACTTCCTGATCCGTTGTGTGGTCCGGCTGCGTGGTGGGTCCGCAAGCTCGGGGATTTCGTTGCTCGATCTCGACAGACAGTCTAGACTGACTGATCAGTCAGGACAAGGAGACAACATGTCTGCAACGACCGCAACGACCGCAATCGACGCACGGATCCTCGCCGAAGAGGCGACGTTCATGGCGCGGAATCGACGCTCGAACGAGCTGTACGAACAGGCGCTCGCCGTCATGCCAGGCGGCGTCACGTCGAGTTGGTCGAGCACGCGCCCGTTTCCCGTGTGGATCAGTCACGGCGCAGGGAGCCACGTCTGGGATGTCGACGGCAACGAGTACGTCGACACGCACGCGGGGTACGGCGTCAACGTGGTCGGTCATGCCAACCCCGCCGTGGTTGATGCCGTGCAGCGCCGCGTCACCATGGGCACGCACTTCGCGCAACCGACCGAGGACTCGATCGTCGTCGCACAGGAACTCGCTCACCGGTTCGGGCTGCCACTGTGGCGGTTCAACAACTCGGGGACCGAGTCCACGATGGACGCCATCCACCTGATGCGGGCGATCACCGGACGCGATCTGATCATCAAGGTCGAGGGCTCGTACCACGGTCATCACGACCTGGTGAACGTCTCGCTCTGGCGCTCGCTCGGCGACCTCGGACCCGTCGACGACCCCAGTCGTGAGGCCGGCCCGGGGATCCCGCAGGCCTTTGCAGACCTGGTTCGGATCGTCCCGTTCAACGACCTCGCGGCCGTCGAGCGCGTCTTCGCCGACCACCCGGGTCGGATCGCAGGGATGATCATCGAGCCGATGATGATGAACGCCGGAATCATTCCCCCACACGCGGGATACCTCGCGGGGCTCCGTGACCTCGTGCATCGCCATGGCGCCCTGCTCACCTTCGACGAGGTTAAGACCGGGCTCGTGGTCGCATGGGGCGGCGCGACCGAACTGTTCGGTGTCAGCCCGGACATCATCTGTCTGGCAAAGGCGCTCGGCGGGGGTGTGCCGTGCGGCGCGATCGGCGGCACCGCCGAGGTGATGAGCGCGATTTCCGACGGCCGCTACGACCAGGTCGGCACGTTCAACGGCAACCCGCTCACGATGGCGGCGGCCCGTGCGGTCCTGACCGAAGTGCTGACGCCCGACACGTATGCCGCGGCCGAGGCGTTAGGTCGCCAGTTGTTCGACGGCTGCACGGCAGCGCTCAGCGCTCACGGCATCCAGTCGTACGGGATCGTGCACGGGTTCAAGGGCTCTGTGGTCGTGCACGACAAGCCGGCGACCAACTACCGCGAGTTTCTCGAGATCGACACGGCGATTAGCCACCTCAACTACCTGATCCAACACAACAACGGTGTCTTCATCGCACCATGGGCGAAGAGCGAGTCGTGGACTCTCTCGGTCGCGCACACCTCGGCCGACTGCGAGCGCCTCGTCGCGAACACCGAACAGCTCGCCGACGTGCTGAGCCGACGGGGAGACGAGGTGTCGGCGCTCTTCGAAGTCGGTGGGGTGACGTGACGATCAGCGATGTCACGATGCCGCGGGAGATCCCCGACCCGCCTGGCATCGCCCACGCCCGCACGCTGTGCGCCGCGTGGTACGCCGATCCCGACTTCTTCGCAACCGAGCGTCGCGCAGTGTTCCGGAGCGGTTGGGTCTGCGCAGGGGTCACCGACGAGATCCCACCGGCCGGCTCCTGGACGGGGCGCACGGTCGGCGGAATCCCGATCTTGCTCGTCCGGGACCGCGACGGTGCACTGCGCGGCTTCCTCAACGTGTGTCGCCATCGCGCGGCGCCGCTGTGCGAGGAGGGTGAAACGAACGAGGGGCCACTGATTCGGTGCCCCTACCACTCGTGGCTCTACCGGCTCGACGGGTCGCTCGCCAAGGCACAGGGCGTCGGCGCGCCCGCCGACTTCGATCTCGACGAGTACTCACTCGAACCGATCGGCGTCGCGACGTGGCGACGCCTGGTCTTCGTCAACCTCGCCGATCCCGATGCGACCCTCGATCTTGGTCCACTGGCGGCGGCGGTCGACCGGTGCCCCATCGAGGAGATGACGCTCGTGCTGAGCGAGACGGACGAACGCCGGTTCAACTGGAAGGCGCTCCTCGAGAACTACTCGGAGAACTACCACACGCCCTTCGTGCATCCGGAGATCGACACGACATCAACCGAGGACTATCCGATGGTCAGCGACGGACCCGTCCTGTACGCGTGGGATCGTCCCCTGCGGCCCGGCTCCGCCGACGACGAGCGGATTCGGTATTCGTTGCTCCCCGGGGAGCCCGGCTGGGAGCGGCTCTTCGACGCCGACACGACGCGCCCCTACGACGTCGGCTCGTACCTCACAATCTGGCCGAATGCGATGATCAACATCTTCCCCGACGCAATCCTCGCCATGTGGATGGAGCCGGTGGGGCCGAATCGCACGGTGGTCGAGCGGCGGTTGTACGCCCTCCCTGGCCGTCGCGGAGACGGGCTCGCTGACAACCTGCGGGCCCACGCGATCGTGCATCAGCAGGACGTCGACATCTGCGAGGCGGTGCAGCGTTCGCACGACGCAGGGCTCGACGCCGACGGAGTGCTCGCCACGTTCGAAGAACGCGGGGTCTACTTCGTGCACGAAAATCTCCGATCGGCCCTGGCGTCCGACGAGCGGACGCGGTAGACAATTCCGATGCTCACGGAGTCGCCGACGGAAACACAGCGCGGCGGCCGCATCGATCTCGTCGATCTGACCAAGTCGTACGGTGAGCAGCCGGTCCTGAAGGGGATCGACCTCTCGATCGAATCCGGTGAGTTCTTCTCACTGCTCGGACCATCGGGCTGCGGGAAGACGACCACACTGCGGCTGATTGCCGGGTTCGAGTCGAACGAGTCGGGTTCGGTTCGAATCGACGGGGTGGACATCGCGAACGTTCCGCCGGAGAAACGTCCGGTCAATACGGTGTTCCAGAACTATGCGCTGTTTCCGCACCTGTCGGTCGCCGACAACGTCGGCTTCGGACTCCGGTTCCAGCACTGCTCGAAATCCGAACGCGCCTCGCGGGTGACCGATGCGCTCGATCTCGTTCGCCTCGGCGAGTACGCCCGACGCAAGCCGCACCAGTTGTCGGGCGGACAACAGCAACGGGTCGCACTCGCTCGGGCGCTCGTTCTCCGGCCGCGAGTGCTGTTGCTCGACGAACCACTCGGTGCGCTCGACGCAAAACTGCGACGCGCCCTGCAGTTCGAACTGAAGGAGCTGCACCGCGAGGTCGGGATCACCTTCGTCTATGTCACGCACGACCAGGAGGAGGCGCTGACCATGAGCGACCGCTTCGCCGTGATGCATGCGGGCGAGATCGAGCAGGTCGGCACGCCCCGCGAGGTGTACGACTCACCGACATCGACCTACGTCGCGGAGTTCCTCGGGCTCGCAAATCTGTTCCCGGCGCGTGTGACGACGCCTGGAACCATCAAGATCAGCGGTCGCAGCATCGCGGGGCCGACGGGCGACGTGACCGGCGACTGCACGGCCTTCGTGCGCCCCGAACGAATCCGTTTCACGTCGGTCGACGACGGTGTCGTCGCCGGTTCGGTCACCGATGTCGTGTTCATCGGAGCGACCACCCAAATCCGCGTCGACGTGTCGGGCCACGAGTTGCAGGTGGTCGTTGCGAACGACGGAGCGATGACGGTGCCCACACCGGGCACGCAGGTCGGCATCGAAATCCCGCCCGACGCTGTGCGCGTGTTGCAGCGCTGACGCAGCGGGGCCGGGCCATCGCCGACGAGGCGCAAGCGGTCGACTTGGACACCGATGCGCTCACTGCGCACGTCGTGTGGGAAGTGTTCGAAGAGTCGGGAACTCGCGCTCCTCTCGGGTTGGTCGTCGCGGTTCCCGACACCACGGTCGCAGCCTGGCAGCCCTTCGAGCTGTCCTACAGCACCGACGGCAGCGTGGGAGGCGTCACGTCTCGATCGTCGACACTCGGTATCCATGGCGACGTGCATTCCCGGACGGAACGCCGCCCGCCGACATCTCCACCCGCGAGGACGAACTGGCGAAGTGCCTCGCTGGTGAGCGCGACCTCGAGGTCCTCGCCCCCGACCGAGGATGGCATCCAATAATCCGAGAGCACATCAGAGCCCGTCAGATCTGAGGAGGGAATTGACTTTCGGTTTCCCACGAATCGAACACTCGGGCGCTGGCACGCCCCTGCGTGGACGTCGCATTGTCACGCTTGTGAGCGCGCTGCAATTGAAAGTTGAAAAGAGATTCTGGTCGTCGATTCAGGCACGAGACGGTGTCAGATAGTGCCACGTCTGACAGCCTGCGAACCGAAACACACGAGGTCAGCGTGCTCTGTCTTGGCGGAACGGGGGGGATTCGAACCCCCGGAACCTTTCAGTTCGTCCGCTTTCAAGGCGGGTGCATTCGTCCGCTCTGCCACCGTTCCGCGTTTCACGATATCGGGCTATGCTCGACTCTCCCAGGAGAGGTGCCAGAGCGGCCGAATGGGATGCCCTGCTAAGGCATTGACCCTCCGGGGTCCGTGGGTTCAAATCCCACCCTCTCCGCCATGGAAGACCGGCGCGTGCGAGCGGGCCGGCTTTCCGCGTTTTCGACCTCGAGGTCACCCTGCTCAGGCATTGACCTCGGAGTCCATTCGCCAAACTCGGCGCGATTTGAGGCGGAAAGCGCTCCGTTTCTTCCCGGGGTTGCGGGATCGACGCGCCGGGTGGGCTCCGCATCGGACAAGTTACAAGCATGTCGTCGACATGACAGCAACGTTGCGGTTTGATGACGAACCGGCTAGACAGTCCGTTGATGAGTGCCAGCAATGACGATTTCTGGGGCAGCCAGTCCGACTGGTCGGACCGCGCCGACACGCAACCGACCACCCGCGTCCTGCGCGCTGACGCATCGATCCATCAGTCGACAGTGCCGCTGGACCTGGGAGCCGAGCGGCCCGGCCAACGCATCAAGCGTCGCTGGTCGAAGTTGTTGTCGAGCGGCGCCAACCCCACTCGCGAGCACGGCATCGTCCGACCCGAACCCGCGCGCTCTGCACCCGCCCGCCCTGTTGAACCGTCAGCCGACATGTTCGACGATCTCGATGACTTCGACTACACCTACGGCGATACGGCCATGACGCCGACGACGCCTCGGACGGATCCAGTCGCCGACGCCGATCCGCAAGGCTGGGACGCCGAGTTTGCTCCAGCCCCCGTCGTAACCGGCCGGACCAAATCGCCCGGCGTTGATCCGCTGCTGACGCGCCTCGGTGTCGTGGCATTCGTTGCCGCACTCCTGGTTCCTGTCCT
This sequence comes from uncultured Ilumatobacter sp., assembly GCA_937905835.1. Lineage (GTDB taxonomy): Bacteria > Actinomycetota > Acidimicrobiia > Acidimicrobiales > Ilumatobacteraceae > Ilumatobacter_A. Next base: position 37,848 of record CALCXK010000030.1, read on the forward strand.
GTCGAGCTTCCGTGGAAGTAGTACAGAATCGCTGATCAAGTCGTCATCGTCGAGCGAGTTGACAGCGACCTTCTACCCGCTGAGAGTCGACGCTGTGGCCGCCGACGGGCCGATCGCCGAGGTGCCGACTGGCCAACTCGATCCAAACGATCTGCCGCCTGCCGTTCCAGTGAACACGCAGACGGGAGCGGTGGCCGGAGCCGCTGCACTCAACACCGAACCCGTCGCAGCCGCACGGTCGGCCGACCCGGTAACGACGCCCACAAACGGCAGCGCCGCGCTCGACGCAGCCGGGGCTCACGCACCGGCTGAGCGAGTCGAGCGGATCTGTGCCATCGGTTACGAGGTCGTCGCCGGTGACTTTTGGATCCGTGTCGCCGACGCGGCTGAAGTTCCGCTCGCTGAACTACTCGAAGTAAACGGAGCGACGTCGTTGACACCGATCTACCCCGGTACGTCGATCTGTTTGCCGGCCGGCGCCACCACGCCTGTGCCACCGACGGCTACGGCACCGCCGACCACCACGCCACCCACCACTGTGCCGACCACCACGACGCCGTCGAGTACGCACTCCACGCCGGGCGAGGTCAAGCAGATCATCCGCGACGTCTGGCCAGACGAACTCGAAGAGCGTGCGATCGCGATCGCATATCGCGAAAGCCGGTTCGTGCCGACCGCCAAGAACGCTTGCTGTTACGGCCTCTTCCAGATCTACTGGAAGGTTCATCGGAGCTGGCTCGACGACATCGGCGTCACCGACGGCCAGCAGTTGTACGACCCGGCGACCAATGCCCGTGCGGCCTACGAACTCTACCAGCGTGCTGGCGGCTGGGCCCCCTGGGGCTTCTGAGCTATCGACAGGGTTGATCGACGGTGCCGGCGGATTCTTGAGAGCGAAATCCGTGATTGGGCCCAGACAATCTTCTGGTCGCGTCTTCTGACTTTCCGCTTAGACTGTTCACTCACATACATGCGCTCGTAGCTCAATGGATAGAGCACTTGATTACGGATCAAGCGGTTGGGAGTTCGACTCTCTCCGGGCGCGCTTGCCACGGCCCCCGTTCATCGGGGGCCGCGGTCGTTTTCGGCTCGTCTCTTAGGCCAAACGAGGGGTAGTTGGTCCGATGCACAGACATTTCTGTTGAATTTCTCACGCCGTGCGGTTCCGGTGACGACACCTCTCCGGACGGACGACTGGCCACCGTCGGCGTGTCAGCCGGGGCCGAGATGGATGAGGTCAGAATCATTGGTGTCGCGCACCGGCTGGCTTCGATTATCGATGCCGAAAGGGAGCTTCCGGCCGATCGTCGCACGTCAGTCTCGCGCTGACGACGAAGTTCTCGGAGCCGAGCGCCGAGTCGCCGAGGCAGCTCTCCTACACTTTCAACGTGGCTGCTCCCGTTGACGTGATGACTTCGAAGCTGAACGGATTCGGCACAACAATTTTCGCCGAGATGTCGGCACTCGCCACCGAGACCGGAGCGATCAATCTCGGACAGGGGTTTCCCGACACAGACGGGCCGCGCGCCGTGCTCGACGCTGCGATCGACGCGATCAACTCGGGTGGCAACCAATACCCGCCGTTGCCCGGCATGCCCGTGCTGCGCGAGGCAATCGCGGAACACCAGCAGCGCTTCTACGGCATCGAACTCGACCCTGCCTCCGAAATCGTTGTCACTGCCGGCGCCAGTGAGGCAATCGCCAGTGCGCTCCTCGGCATGCTCGACGCGGGTGACGAGGTTGTCGTGTTCGAGCCGATGTACGACAGCTACCGCGCAAATATCGCTCTGGCCAGCGCCGTCGCTGTCCCTGTTTTGCTGTCGCCCGACGCCGACGGCAGCTACGTGTTCGACCCCGATGAGTTACGCAGCGCGATCAGCGCCAAGACCAAGCTGATCATGCTCAATACGCCGCACAATCCGAGCGGCAAGGTGTTTACCCGCTCGGAGCTCCAGGTGATCGCCGGCCTTGCGATCGAGCACGACCTCGTGGTCGTCACCGACGAGGTCTACGAGCACCTTGCGTTCGACGGTCGTGAACACGTCCCGATGTGCACGCTGCCCGACATGTTTGAGCGGACCCTCACCATCTCGTCAGGCGGCAAGACGTTCCATACCACTGGTTGGAAGATTGGTTGGATGACCGGTCCGGCCAACCTGGTCAACGCAGCCCGAACTGCCAAGCAGTTCCTCACGTTCGTTAACGGCGGGCCGTTTCAACCCGCCACGGCCGTCGGCCTGCGTCTCCCCGATTCCTATTTCGAAGGTCTGCGGGCCGGTCTGCAGGCTACTCGGGACCGGCTCTGCGATGCGCTGACCGATGTCGGCTTCACCGTGTTCAAGCCGGAGGCTAGCTACTTCGCCACGGTCGACATCCGCCCGATCGACCCGCGTGGTAATGGTTACGAGTTCTGTCGGCAGCTCCCCGCCAAAGCGGGCGTCGTTGCCGTACCGAACGAGGTGTTTTACGCTCGGCCTGACAACGGCCGCCACATGGTGCGGTTTGCCTACTGCAAACAGATGCACATCATCAATGCAGCGGCCGATGCTCTTGCGAAGGGATTTGCCTCATGACCACACTCCGGGTCGCTGCCATCCAACACGACATTGTTTGGTTCGACCGCGACGCCAACTTCGCGATGCTCGCGCCAAGGATTGCTGCGGCGGCGGCCGGGGGAGCACGTCTCGTTTTGCTCACCGAGACATTTTCGACTGGCTTCTTCTTCAGTGACCCGGCAATCGCTGAACCAGAGGGCGGCCCGTCGAGCCAGTTCCTTGTCGCTCAGGCAGCCGCGCATGGTGTGTGGGTCGGAGGGTCGTGCGCCGAGATCGCGCCAGACGCACCGGCTGAGGATCAACGCGTCAGCAACGTGTTTGTGCTGGCGGGCCCTGACGGCACCGTGCACCGCTATCGCAAGATCCATCCGTTCTCACATGGCGGCGAAGATGCCTACGTCCGGCCCGGAACCGACTTTGTGACCGTCGAGATTGAAGGCGTCCGAGTCAGCCTGTTTGTTTGTTACGACCTGCGATTTGCCAACGAGTTCTGGGCGCTGGCCGAAAACACCGACGCATATCTCCTGGTGGCCAACTGGCCGGCGAAGCGGCGCCACCACTGGCAGACGCTTGCCCGGGCCCGCGCCATCGAAAACCAGGCGTACTTCGTGGCGGTCAACCGGGTCGGCCGTGACGGCGCCGTCGATGCCGACGGCCAGCGCACCGGGCAACTCGACCACTGCGGCGACAGCATGGTCGTCGACCCGCTTGGCGAAGTACTCGTCCACGCTGCCGGGACCGAAACCACGATCTTTGCCGACATCGACACCGACCACGTCGCATCGACCCGCGCGCACTTCAAGTTCCTCCAAGACCGCAGATAGTTACGGATGGGGTCAGGCCCCTTTCGTAACTATCTTGACGGCTTGCGCATGAGGCTGACCTCGATGCCGTGCGACGTTTGCTGGCCGACTTCGACAAAGCCGTGCTTCTTGTGGAACGCAAGTGACGGTTCGTTCGGCGGGTCGATGTTCACCTCGAGCGTGAGCCCTGTTGCATCAGCAGCGGTCAGCCGACGCTCGACCTCGGTGTAGAGCAAACTCCCGAGACCCTTGCCTTGTGCCGAGGCATTGAAAGCCACGCGGTCGAGATACCAGTCGGTGGGGTAGCGCTCCATGAACCACGCGTAGTTGATGGAGTCGTAGGACGAACCGGGCGCGAGCGCGAGGCAGAACCCGGCAACTGCTCCGTCGGCTTCGACGACGAGTCGCGCAGCACACTCGTTCACGATGAATCGCAGTCGCCCGAGGTCGAGGTCCCCGACCTTGGGCACATTGGCCTGGTTGATCTCGAATACCTGCCGCAGATCGGCCTCGACCATGTCCCGAATCGTCACTCTGCAGACCGTAACGAGTGCCGCCAGCTGTTTGCGTGACGAAATTGGTGCTCATCCCAACCAATTTCGTCACGCAAACAGGTCTGGCGAACTGGACTTGCGTATCCTGATGCCATGCACTCGGCCATGATCGCCCCTGACGAGGCCCTGCCCGGCCGTGACGAAGTCATGCAGGTGCCCGAGGAACACTTCGTCAACGGCAACCCGCTCGCGGGTCCCTGGCCCGACGGCATGGAGATTGCCGTTGTCGGAATGGGCTGCTTCTGGGGCGCCGAGCGGCTCTTCTGGCAGCTCGAGGGCGTCTACTCGACCTTTGCCGGGTATGCCGGTGGCTTCACGCCGAACTGTACTTACGAAGAGAACTGCACAGGCCGTACGGGCCACGCTGAGGCCGTCGGCATTGTGTTTAATCCGGCAGTGATCAGCTTCGAGCGGATTATGCAGGTTTTCTGGGAAGAGCACGACCCCACCCAGGAAATGCGCCAGGGGAACGACATCGGCAGTCAGTACCGCACCGGTGTGTGGGCTACGCAGCCGAGCCAGCTCCCGGTTATCGAAGCGACCAGGGTTCGCATGCAGGATGGCCTTGACGCGATGCGCAAGGGTCAGATCACCACCGAAGTCGGATCGATCGACTTCGAAACAGACTTTTACTACGCCGAGCCGTATCACCAGCAGTATCTCGCCAAGAACCCGAACGGCTACTGCGGGATCAGAGGCACGGGCGTCAGCTGCCCGATCGGGGTACAGTCATAGCCGCAACCCCGCAAATTGCGAGGCTGAGCAACGACGAGGGAGAACACCATGGGTTTGTTTGACAAGGTAAAAGGTATGTTCGGCAAGGCCAAGGACAAGACCGACGACGCCGTCGAGGCCAACAGCGACAAGATCCCTGACGACGTCGAAAGCAAGTACGACGAGGTCAGCGAAGCCGCCGAGACGATCATTCCGGGCGAAGACGCACCGAGCGAATGAGTCGCTGCGGCTGATCGGTCCTAGCGACTGTCCCAGCCGCGTGCTGCGATCTCGGCGCCATCAGCGTCGAGGCCTCGGCCCGCCCACCTGAGCGATCCGGGTGTGGCAGACAATCGAGCGATCACACTCTGCATCGGGGTGCCATCCAAGCCGTCTGGAACGGTTTCGATGGTGCCCCGATGTGCATAGTGGGGGTCGCTGGCGATCTCGGCCATGTCGAGAACTGGGCCGATCGCCGCATCGGCTGCAGTGAATGCATTGACCACTTCGGCCTGCGTCCGCAGTACACACCAGTCGGTCATGATCGCCTCGAGATCTGCACGATGCTCGGTGCGTCCGACAAAGGTCGTGAATCGCTCGTCGTCTTTGACACCGAGCAGGTCCAGCACCCGGGCCGCCACCGAATCGCTGCTCGTCGATACCGCGACCCACTTGCCGTCGCTGCACTGATACGTCCCTCGCGGCACCGTGTACGGCAGGCCCGCGCCGAGCCGAGGCTGTTGTTCGCCTGCCACCGCGAAGAGTGAGGCAAGCGGCCCCATCATGTGGAACATCGTCTCCAATAGGTTTGCATCGACGACCTGGCCGACACCCGAGTGCAGTGCGACCATGGTGGCGAATGCGGCGCACAGGCCCGTCGCTTCGTCGGTCAGCGCAATCGGTGGGAGGAGCGGCTGACCTCCCGGCTCACCGGACAGGGCGACGAGCCCGGACATGGCCTCGGCAATTGTCGCGAAGCCCGCACGGGAGGCGTACGGCCCGTCTTGGCCGAACCCGGACACTCGTGTGATGACCAGCTTTGGGTTGCGAGCCAACAAGACATCCGGCCCGATGCCCAGCCGCTCGAGCGTTCCCGGACGTGAGTTTTCTACGAGCACGTCGGCCTCGTCGAGGAGCCAAAGCAAGGTGGCGCGGTCGGCGTCGTCTTTCACGTCGAGCACGGCCGTCCGCTTGTTGCGGTTGACCAGCTTCCACCACAAGCCCTCGCCGTCGCGCGGGTCGCGCCAGGCCATGTTGCGCAGGCTGTCGCCGCCCGGTCGCTCCACTTTGATCACGTCGGCGCCGAAGTCGGCGAGGTAGCGCGCACAGTTCGGCCCGGCCAGCACCGTCGACATGTCGATGACTCGCAGGTCGGCCAGTGGCCCGGTCCGTTCGCCGGGCGGTCGACTCATGGTGTCCAGCTCGCGATCGCCGAGCACGCTTCGTCGAGGTCGGGGGCCTCGCCGGCGTAGGAGAAACGGATGTACTGGTGCCCGCGAGCTCGGTCGAAGTCGATACCGGGAGTGCAGGCCACACCAAGTTCTTTGAGCCATCGCTGGCAAAGGTCCATCGACGACAACCCGATGTCGGTCGTGAACTGTGGGACGTGGGCATAAATGTAGAACGCGCCGTCGGCCGGTGCGATGTCGGTGATTCCTGCCGCACCCAGGCCAGACAGCATCACTCGCCGGTTGGCCCGGTACCGAGCAACATGGCCCTCCAACTCTTCAGTTGCGTCAAGGGCGGCCAGCGCAGCAACTTGCGATACGTGTGGAGCGCAGATGTACATGTTCTGTTGCAAGCGTTCGACGACGGCGACGAGATGGTCGGGGACCACCATCCAACCGATCCGCCAGCCCGTCATCGAGAAGTACTTCGAGAAGCTGTTGATGACGATGGCGTCGGGCGCGTGGTCGAGCATCGGCGGGGCGATCCCGTCGTCGATGATGCCGTGGTAGATCTCGTCAGCAACGATCGCGATGTTGTGGTTGGCGCAGTAACGGGCGACTTCGGCGAGTGCGTCGGCAGACAGCACCGTTCCGGTCGGATTCGACGGTGAGGCGAGCACGAGCCCGTCGAGATGACCTGCTTCGCTCAGATGTCTCGCAGTCGGGGCCCACCGGCTCTCGGGTCCGACGGGAATCGGCACTGCCTCAATGCCAAGTGCGATGAGTGCGTTCCGGTAGCAGGGATAGCCCGGCTCGATGACCCCGACCCGCTGGCCGGGCTCGAACAGCGTGAGGAAGGCCAGTGAGAATCCGGCGGACGCCCCAGCGACGACCACGATTCGGGACCGATCGAGCGGCCGCGCCGCCGATGCACCGAGTCCGTTGTGTCGATCGGCAAGACGTTCCCGGAGTTCTGACAAACCGGTTGCGTTCGTGTAGCCGAGCGGACTGTTGAGGGCGCCGATCACTGCCCGGCGGGCGGTCTCGGGAAGCCCTGTCGCAGGTTGACCGACTTCAAGGTGCATGACGCGATGGCCGGCTGCCTCGCGGGCGCCTGCTGCTCGACTCATTGCCATGGCATGAAATGGCGGGACCTGTGCGGCGCGCACCGCTGCTTGGATCACACGTGAAGTGTGGCAGCTGTGCGGGCCGTGTGCGAAATGAGAAGGAGCTGCCCCTCAGCGTGTTTCTGCCAGGTCGGCTGTACACAGTGTTGACATCGAATGCAGACGTTGTGGCCCCAGGACGCTTGGATTTGGTCGAACATCAGATGATAAAAATGAGCGCTTTCGGCAAGCTGAATCGCTGATCGAGCGGTGATTGCTCAGTTCGGAACGACGAGATCACCTGCTTGCAATTGGTGGGCATAGCGCCCGCCGGCTGCAAGCAGTTCGTTGTGTGTACCGATCTCGGCGATCCGCCCGTTTTCGATGAATGCGATGCGGTCGGCGCTGCGAATTGTTGACAGGCGATGCGCGATGACGAGCGCAGTGCGTCCTTCCATCGCGTGTTCGAGCGCGGCTTGAATGTGCGCTTCATTGTCGTTGTCGAGGTGACTTGTTGCTTCGTCGAGAATGATGATGGCGGGATCCTTCAGCAGCAGGCGGGCGATCGCCAGCCGCTGCTTCTCGCCGCCGCTCAGCCGATAGCCACGCTCGCCGACGATGGTGTCGTAGCCGTCGGGTAGTGCGGCGATCGTGTCGTGGATCCGAGCGGCCTTGGCCGCCGCGATGACCTGGCCGTCGGTGGCTGACTGGTCGGCGTAGCGAAGGTTGTCGCCGATCGATTCGTGAAACAGGTGCGGGTCCTGTGACACCACGCCAATTGTGGCTCGCAACGAATCGAGCGTGAGGTCGCGAACGTCGTGTCCGTCGATACGAACCGCTCCGCTCGTAACGTCGTAGAGGCGGGGGAGCAGCGAGATCGTGGTCGACTTCCCGGCACCAGATGCCCCGACAAGGGCGAGTGTTTCGCCCGGTGCGATCGTCAGCGACAGCCCGTGCAGTACGTCGACGTCCGGGTCCGTGTCACCGCCGAGGCCGGCGTTCTGCTCCATCGTGGGAATCGCCGAGTCGGCAGCTGGTGGGTATCGGAAGATGACGTTGTCGAACTCGACGCCACCGCGTGGGGCGACGAGGTCGATCGCACCTGGCTTCTCTTGGATCGCCTCCGGCGCATCGAGCACTTCGAAGACACGTTCGAAGCTGACCATTGATGTCATCAGGTCGACGCGTGCGTTGGTCAGCCCAGTCAGCGGCTGGTACACGCGAGTGACGAGTGCGGCCAGTGCGACGAGCGTGCCGGCGGTGATGTCGCCGTCGACGACCATAAGTGCACCGATGCCGTAAATGGCGGCGGTGCCGATTGCCCCGACCAGCCCGAGAGCAACGAAGAACACTCGCCCGTAGATCGCTGACTGGATTCCGGTGTCACGGACACCGCGGGCACGACTCTCGAAGGCTTCACGCTCACGTGGACCGGAGCCGAACAGCTTGACAAGGGTGGCACCAGAGACGTTGAAGCGCTCGGTCATCTGGGTGTTCATCGCGGCATTGTGGCCCATCTGCTCGCGCGAGATTCCCTGCAGCCGCCTGCCGACCCGACGCGCTGGAACGATGAAGAGCGGCAACACGATCAGCGTCAGCAGCGTGAGCCGCCACTCGAGGGCGAGCATCGCGGCCAACGTGGTTGTCAACACGATGACATTGCTGACCACACTGCCGAGTGTGCTTGTGACGGCCGACTGGGCGCCGACGACATCGCTGCTCAATCTGGACGTGATCGATCCGGTCGGTGTCCGCGTGAAGAACGCGATCGGCATGCGTTGGACCTTCGCGAACAGAGCGCCGCGCAGGTCATAGATGAGGCCTTCACCGACTCTTGAGCTGCACCAGCGCTGCACGATGGCAAGCCCAGCGTCGGTGAGCGCCGCGATTACAGCGATCGCCGCCAGCATCTTGATGGCGTCGCGGTCCTTGTTCGGTATTGCGTTGTCGATGATTTCCCGCACGACGAACGGAGGCACCAAGGCGAGAAGCGCAGCAACGAAAATGGCGGTCAGAAACAGGGCAATCGTTCGACGGTAAGGACGAGCGAATACCCAGACGCGCTGGAACGTGCCGTCGGCCAGCTTGACGCCGTCGAGGGAGCCCTTGTCGCCGGGCATCATGTGGTGGGGAGACATCCGCATGTTGACCACGCTAAGGGTTGTCGGACGACTCGCCCCGCCGGCCAGCGCCTCAGTTTTTGATAGTCCTTGTCGTTTACTGAATGATATTTGACCGAAGATCTTGCTCCGCGGAACCGCTCGTACGCTGTGCACTCATGCGGTGGACCTCTGCACTCCTGACGGGTGCGCTCGTGATCACCAGTTGCACTGGCAGCGATACTCCGCCAGCACCAAAGACTCGCGAGATCAACGCGATCCCGACGAGCACCACGGTGCCCATGTTCACCACGGCACAGCCGGGCGACACGCTGGCGCCGCCGGCCATTCCGCTGGAGCCGCTCGACTACGAAATTGAGTGGACTGAGCTGGGCGGGAACGTTGATGAGGGGCGGCTCACAGTGCCCCTCGACTATGCCAATCCCCAGGGCGAAACCATTGAGCTGTATGTGACGCGGCACCGAGCTGATCCTGACGGTCGGATTGGTTCCCTTCTGGTCAACAACGGCGGCCCCGGTTCGCCGGCAAGCACGATGGGGCTGAACGCAACGAGCTGGTTCCTTCCAGCGATCACGGAACGATTCGATGTGGTCGGGTGGGATCCACGCGGCACCGGGGTGAGCGGCGGAGCCGTCGATTGCATCGACGACGCGGAGTACGACGAGTTTTTCGCGACCGGTGACATCACCCCGGACGACAGTTCCGAGAAGGCTGATCTCGTTCGGCTTGCCGAAGAGTTCGCGATGCGCTGCGAAGAACGAGTTGGCCGGGCACTGCAGTACATCGGGACCAACAACTCGGCGCGCGATATGGATGCGATTCGTCAGGCGCTGGGCGAAGGCCAGGTGTCCTACTTTGGATTCAGCTACGGCAGTGAGCTTGGGGCTGTGTGGGCCACGTTGTTCCCAACGACGGTGCGGGCAGCAGTGTTTGACGGAGCCGCTGATCCGAACGCCGACTCGACCGAGAGCACGCTGCAACAGTGGATCGGCTTCGAGAATGCCTTGAACACGTTCCTCGCCGAATGCAGCGCCACTGCGTCGTGTGCATTCCACAACGGCGGTGACGCGGAGAGCGCCTTTGACGCGCTGTTCGTACAACTCGACAAGTCGCCGCTTCCGGGACCGGGCGGTCGTGCTGACATCAACCTCGGCGTCGCGGTCACCGGTGTGGTTCGGGCAATGTATTCGGACCGGTTCTGGCCGGAACTCGAACGGTCACTCAACAACGCCCAATCTGGCGACGGAGCTGGGCTGCTTGCACTCCAAGATGATTACTACCAGCGGGGTGCCGACGGGACCTACAGCAACTTGCTCGAATCATTTCAGGCGATTTCGTGCGCCGACGACCCGGAACGGCTGACCGTCGAGGAAGCGGATCAACAGGCTGAGGTCCTGATTGGAGCGGCGCCCCGCCTGTTCCCGTACAGCACGGGCTCGTACACGTGCAGCTTCTTTCCTGCTGCCATTGATCCGCGGGTCGACGTCACTGGCGTTGGCGCAGGCCCGATCGTGGTCGTCGGCACGACCGGTGACCCGAGCACGCCCCTCGACAGCAGCCGCCGTATGGCAGCAGCGCTCGAAGACGGTCGCCTCGTGGTCGTCGAGGCAAACCAGCACACCGGCTACCGAGTCAACAGCTGCATCGAAGACACCATCCACAGTTACCTGATTCAGCTCGAGGCCCCCGACACCGAGACCGTCTGCGGCTGACAAGGGGATCAAAGGGCGCGGTCATCCGTCGTGGAAACAACAGCTGCGACGAACGACCGCATGAGCTATCTACACCTCGCTGTTCGGTCCGAGGGTGATTGCAGCGGCGTGGGGCCGACCCTGGCCATCGGCGGGCGTCCACAGACGTGATCCGTGGACGCCCGCAAACGTCAGCGCGGAAGGCGTGGGATTCGAACCCACGGAGGCCCAGAAGACCTCAACAGTTTTCGAGACTGTCCCATTCGTCCGCTCTGGCAGCCTTCCGTTATCAAGGTTAGCGGTGAAAATTCTGGAGCGGAATCTGCGCGCGAATATCCACCAGTGATTTCGATGCCCCACGGAACCTTCCGTTCAAGCTGGCAACGCTGCGGACCGTTGGCTTCATCACCACTCGCTGCGAGCTCGGCCCCGGGGTTCTGGTGCCGCTGCTGGCGATCGTTCTTGATGAGCTGATCTGCGTGGTCGACCCCGCCAGCGCACCAGCAGAGGCCGTCAACGGCGAGCGCGGAAAAACGAGCGCAGCAGTTCCGCCGCCTCATCGGCGCACGGCCCGATTGTTGTCGGCACGCGATGGTTCAACACCTGGCCGTCATGGATGCCGAAGTTACTCATGCACGCACCTGCTTTGGGGTCGGGCGTTGCATAGACCAGCCGCCCCAAGCGAGCGTTGACGCAGGCTCCGGCGCACATGGTGCACGGTTCGAGCGTGACGAACAGTGAGCAGTCGTTGAGGCGCCAGTGGCCGACTTCGCGGGCCGCATCGCGTAGCGCCAACAGTTCGGCGTGGGCTGTGGGGTCGCCGGTCAGCTCACGCTCGTTGTGTCGAGCAGCGATGATCTGGCCGTTGCGCAACACCACGGCGCCCACGGGGACGTCGTCGTGTTCAAGCGCAGCTCGCGCTTCGTCGATTGCCAGTTGCATGGTGTCGATGTCAACCGGCTCGAACGCTGCGGTAGTCATGGCGGAGGGAGAGGGATTCGAACCCTCGGAAGGTTGCCCTTCACACGCTTTCCAAGCGTGCCGATTCGGCCGCTCTCGCACCCCTCCAGGGTTGGTCGGGACCAGTGGAGGATGTTATCGGGCCGCCGCCCTGAACAAACCCGGAGCTGATCGATCGAGACCGTGTTGCTGCCGCCGTCTCGCGGCTACCATGATCACATCGGCCCCATAGGCGCCGAGTGAGGTGGTGACCGGGTCCTGTGCAATCGACACCCGTGAACCAGGTCAGGACCGGAAGGTAGCAGCCTTCATCGGCATCGTCGGTGTGCCGCAGACAGCCTGGTCACTACCTCAGTCGGCGAATCGCGGGACGCCGCTTGCGAGCCGTCGTGCTGTGGCAGCGAGACCAGGAGCGCCGAGTTCGTCGGCCACTCGTTCGAATTCTGCCGTTGGTCCATTCCACGCCCAGTCGTCGACGGTGCCAACCTCGACATTGAGGTCAATCGTGGCAATCTGGCGGAACAGCAACGCGTCGTCGAACTGAGCGTTGAGTGTTTGGGAAAGCTTCGCGGCGCCGCGGAGCCCCGGCACGTCCCATTGGCCTGGCGACTTTGGAATCTTCTCGAGATGGCCGTACTTGGCCAACACCAACGCAGCACTTTTAGCCCCCCACCCCGGCAGGCCAGGGAAACCGTCGGCTGTGTCGCCGACAAGGCCGAGATAGTCAGGGATGGAGGCGGGGGAAACGCCGAACTTCTCGATGACGCCAGCCTCGTCGATGATCTCGCGTTTGCGGCGGTCGAACTGCACGACGCGTTCGCCGCTGACGCATTGGCCGAGATCCTTGTCGGCGGTGACGATCCAGACCTGATCGACCCGTTCGTCGGCATCTGCCACAGCAGCACCTGCACCGAGCGCGTCGTCGGCCTCGTGGGTGACCATTGGCCAGACTGTGAAGCCGGCGGCGACCAGGGCACGTTCGACGACCGGAATCTGCAAGGTGATTTCGGGGTCCATGCCCTCGCCGGTCTTGTATCCGGCGTAGAGGTCGTTACGGAAGCTTTCGATCGTGTGATCAGAGGCGACAGCGACGTGCGTGGCGCCATCTTCAATGAGGGCCAGTGTGGAGGCGACGACGCCTGCCGCTGCAGCAAAGGGGTGTCCGTTGCCGTGGCGCGACGCAGATCCGAAGTGCTGACGGAACAACTCGTAGGTGCCATCGACGAGGTGAACGCGCATGACGACACGGTAGCGGTACGCCGCATGTCCGTTGATCTCTGTTGCAGCTACTGCTTAGGCACCAGCGACCGGCACTTACCAACTCCTGAAGATCACCTCGGCGATCCCGCCTCATCTGCGGCTGGGCAACCACCGAAGAACCTCGTCGTCCGGCAGTGGCCCAAGGCATTCGAGCGCTTACCGGCTATCTCGAGTGTGAAATCGACACCAGGGCCAAGGTTGCGCCCGCACTGTTGGACCCGATGGTCGCCATGGGCACAGTCCTCGTGTTCGTCGGTGTCACCTTCGGCTTCGTCGCTTTGGTCTCGGCTAGGTATGGCGTCCTCGGTGGCGTCAAGGAAATCGGCTGACCCGGCCGCCGGGATCAGCGAGCAAGAACGAGGTCGAGGAAATGCTGTCCGATGAACACCGCAATGACGGTGCCGAATGCCAAGAAAGGCCCAAACGGCAGTGCCGTTTGCTTGCCCGCCTTGCCCCCGATGATCGCACCGATACCAACCACCGCACCAAGGATGAAGCCAAAGAAGATGCCGGGCACCACGATGCCCGGGTTGAGGTAGCCGAGATACATCCCGAGCAGCGGTGACAGCACGACATCGCCCCAACCCATGCCCTTCGGACTGCCGTAGTACAGGCTGCTGCCCCAGTAGATCCCACCGATCAGCGCCAGGGCGATGCCCGCCCCGAGCGCTGCCATCCAAATGCGTTCTGGCTCGCCATTGACCAACGCCGCAAGGGCCAGTGCAATCGCACCCAGCCCTGTACCCCACAATGTGATTGGCCGAGGCAATGTTTGGGTGTTCAGATCGATCCAACTCTGCACCACGAGCGTCGCTGCCAAGATGCAGAACGCCGGAAGCACGCCATCGTCGTGGAACTTCAGCGCGAAGATCACGAACAGCGAGGCGGTCGCCAATTCCAAGACGAGCGGCTCGATGCGCAGGCCGCAGTTGCCGCATCGGCTCGGCGGCGCCACCGAGCCTCCCTGCGGCACACGTTCAGCAACAACGGTCAGGAGTGATCCGATCAGCAAGCCCATGAGGGCAGCCATTGGAACCAGTTCTCCGCGACTCATCACAACCCCTCCACGCAGATCACGTCAAACAACCACCAGCGGCCCGCGATGGCCCCAGCGGGAGAATAGCGAACCAGACCCGATGCTCAGGCGACCGTCAATTCAGACGCATCCGACCTCCACCTCACCGACCTCCACCTCACCGAC